>CAJQPP010000018.1 GCA_905480235.1 uncultured Pirellulaceae bacterium | reverse complement strand
TGCAGGCTGTGATCTATGAACCTTTGCGGCAAACAGAGATCGGTAAATTTGATCAACTGATGGAAGCGGAGAACTCCCTCGCGTTTCTCTTGCTCAAAGATCAGCAGATCATCGCCATGGCATTTGCCGCGCCACCGATTAATTTTCCCAAAGAGCGAGGCCTGTCGGAGGATCGTTTTTTTGAGGATCCCGAAACCCTTTATATGTTGGATCTAACCGTTATCCCAAAATATCAAGGTAAACTGGGACGATTGATGAAGCAGACGCTGTGCCTCGCCGCACAAGCGCGGGGAAGGCATGCGGTGCAAGGTCGCAATCGGGACAGAATTGCTCGCGGGATGTGGGCGATCAATCTCTCCTTGGGTGCCTTTGGTACCGATATTCTGCGGGACGATTATTTGGACGAGCAGCCCTTTCGGGATTGCCTGATGTATCGCTGTGGATTGGTCTGGCAAGATGAGCCGATTTCATTGTCTACCGGCGTGGAACGTCCATTGGAGGCGATCGATCTGAATGAGGGTTTTTGCCAAAGCAATTTGCCTTCCCTCCCCAATAAATTAACGTTGTCCAATTTCGTTACGGCCGATTATTTGCAGCAACTGGAACGTGTTTTTGGCTTATTGCCAAACCGCTTGCGACACGGATATTCTGCCAGCGGAATGAGCGAATGCGTCGATAAACTTGTGAAAACACTCTGGCTGCAACGCCAGCCTCGTAACCGTATGCTGCGAATTGGAGACCCCTTTTTCGGTCACGGCAGTTTCCTGGCTCGATCGTTATCCGGGAGTCCAGACCCGCTCTTTCCCTGCACCAGCCTGGCAAATGATGAACAGTTATTGGGTCGTCTCAAAGTAGAATTGACCAAGGACGATGTGTTGGGGGTATTTATTGAACCGTTGCAATGGGAGGATGGCGAACGCATCGATTTACAAAAGCTGGAACGAATCCAGGCCTGTTGTCGCGATTACGGTACGCCGTTGGTGACGAACGATTCAGCGGGGATGTTTCATCGGTATCATACCGATTCCTTTCTGCCGGCAGCGCTGGATTCTTTTCGGCCGGACGCTGGTTTGTTGTATTTAGGCGGCCAGATGGCTGTCTGCTTTATGCGGGAAGGGCTCTTCGAGGAAACCCCGCTGATGTTCATCAGTACCTGGGATGGTGATTTGTTTTCTCTGTCTCAATTTGAGCACGCCTTGGCAACCGCGAGCAAACAGAACATCCCTCGATTGGTCGAGCGTTACCAAATTGGTCTACGGGGTCATCTTCAAAAGCACGGTGTCACGAAGATGTCTTTAACGGGATCGTCGGGGTGGTTTGAGGGAACTGTTGATGAAACGACGGCGAGCATGTTTCGGAAGAATAAGGCTGGGCGTTTCATCAGCTGCCCCAGTATCACCGGTATGACGAAGTTTTTAGCATGGCTTGAGGAGCAAGAAGATGGTTGATTGTGGTTTCCCCATTATCAAATACGCCAAACAAAATGGCCACCGAGAATGGGGGCGCACGCATGGCGAGCAATTTCGAGATGCGATTCAAGAGCTCATCGAAATCCGCAAGAATTTAATGTCGGAGAAAAATCCCGATCTATCCGCAGACGCCATTCAACGACTTGCCATGCGGCAGTTTGATGTCACCGTGGATCGTTATCCTGAGCTTGGCGAAGAATTTCGGGGCTTGGTGGAAGGGGCAAAAGTTTCGACGGAAGATCTGGTGATACTGAATAACTACACAGATTTTCGAGACATACCCATGCCCGATGAAGGGTGTTCCGTCGCTTATGTAAGTTACGATCGTAACCCGGTGGTCGGGCAAACATGGGACATGCACGGGTCGGCAAAACGGTTTGTTTGTTGTTTGGAGGTGCCCTGTGCCGGGTATGATTCACCGGCCGTATTTTTCTCACTCGTAGGTTGTTTGGGAATGATGGGGTTTCACCCGGATGGTCGCATGGTGGGTGTCAACAATATCAACACCGACAAAACCGATGCCGGTCTAATATGGCCGGCCTTGATTCGTAGTCTATTGATGGAGTCTTCGCATCAGGCGATGGACCAGCAATTGGAAACGGCGCCGGTGACTTCAGGACATGCCTATTTATTAGCCTCCCCTGAGGCAGGTGAGTTTTGGGAGGTGTTACCAGGACTTGCGGAACGCGTCGCGCGAATGGATGTTGAAGAAAATGGGTTTTTGTTCCACACCAACCACTGCCTTGGTACCCAGGCAAAGTTGCGAGAATCCACCATCGGCAAAAACTCCACGACCTATATCCGCTATGAATTGCTGCAGAAAAAAATCGGCACGGTAAAAACGCTCGATCAAATGTATGGCTTGATGAACGATCATGAAAATTATCCCAAGTCCATTTGTTCCAATTTCCAAACCGATACCCAAGATCCATCGGTGACTTGTGGGGGTGCGGTGGGTGAGCTTAAGACTGGGAAAATCGTCATGTGGCGGGGGGACGAACAATATGACGACACGTTTGTCAGCCACGAATTCAATTTGGGAGATGGGCATGGTGCCTGAAGAATATTTTCTCACCTGGAACCAGCAGGTCGGGGCGGTCACGATGGCGGTGGCGGGTGCCGAGGGGGATGAGTTTGTTTTAGAGAATGGAAAACGGGTTTACGATTTCACCTCGACCAGTTTTCAAACCAGTTTTGGTCATACATGCGAACCCATTCGCAGTCGTATTCACCAGCAACTCGATGCCATGCCCATCGCTTCACCGAAAGCCATTTTTGGATTGAAGCAACAGGTTTCCAGTGACCTTTTGGATGTGTTGGACTTGCCGCAGGTAGAGGGCGGGCGGGGGAAGATTTTCTATACTGTCAGCGGCAGCGAAGCGGTTGAAAACGCCCTGAAAATTGCGCGGCATTTCACGGGTCGCCAAATCGTTTTGGCAAGAAAAGCAAGCTACCACGGCGCCTCGCTCGGCGCGATGAGTGTGTCGGGTGACTGGCGTAGTGATCCTCATGTTAATTTTTCAGCCGGCACTGTGAGAATTCCCGAACCGCATGATGACCCTTTGGGTTTGGCTACGGCAGACATCATTCGAGAGACGGGGGGTGAAAAAATTGCAGCGATCATTGTCGAGACGATCAGTGGCGTAAATGGCGTGGCGATTCCCCCGCTAAGTTGGTGGGAGGCGATTGGCAAACTCTGTCGCGAACACCGGATTTTATTGATATGCGACGAGGTCTTGAGCGGGTTTGGGCGGACAGGGCCGGCTTTTGCATTTCAACATTTTGATTTGCACCCGGATTTGGTTTGTATGTCCAAGGGGATTACCGGCGGCTACGTCCCGTTTGGGGCGGTCTGGGTGAGTGATCGAATTGGCGAACAGTATAACGACGACGTGTTGGCTTGCGGTTTGACCAATTATGGGCATCCGTTGGGGCTTGCTGCGTTGGCCGGCGTACTCTCGCTCTTAAGAGACCCTGAATTTTGCGTTAAAAAGCAAACGCTGGAAACACGTTTTTGCGGTCTGTTGGGTGAGTTGGTTGAGCAACATCAATGTGTTAAAGGGTTTCGCAATCGTGGGCTTTTAGCGGCCATCGATTTCGATCGCTCCCCGCCAGCCTGGCAGGCATTTTTGGACGCCGGGTTATATGTGGTCTTACGGGATCACATGTTGATTTTGGCTCCCCCATTTATTTCTACTTCCGCACGCTTGGCTGAAGCATTTCAAGCTCTCAGCAAGGTTGTCAAAGACTCATTGGAATGAGTGGGAGCAAGTACCGGGTGGACGAGATTTCGATCGGGTAATGGTGTATCATCCCCTGTGTCGACGCTCTTGAAAGACAGCGGTCTTCGTTATGCTTGAGCAGGTTTGATGCTCCGCGAATGCCTTACGAAAAACAGCATTGTATAAAGGAACTCTCGCATTGAGTCACTCGAAAGTTTTTGAGAACGCCTCGGCGGCACTGCACGACTTGCACGATGGAATTTCGTTGATGAGTGGTGGGTTCGGTTTATGTGGAATCCCCGAAAATAGCATCGATGAAATAGCCAGGCAGGGAATCAAAAATATTAAAGCGATTTCGAACAATATTGGTAACTCCGGTAGGGGCCTGGCGATCTTGTTGAAAAATCGTCAAATCGATCAAGCGGTTTGTAGTTACGTCGGCGGCAACCCCGATTTAGAAACGCAAATGTTGGCCGGGGAAGTCGACGTGGAACTGGTGCCTCAGGGGACATTTTCTGAACGTATCCGAGCGGCGGGGATGGGGATTCGTGGTTTCTACACACCTACTGGGTACGGCACTTTGGTGGCGGAGGGGAAAGAGACCCGTGAATTTGATTGCCCCTGTGTTCTGGAGCTGCCCCTGGAAGCTGATTTTGCCATCATCAAAGCCCAGCGAGGCGATACTTTCGGTAACCTTTGGTTTAAGGAAACGGCCAGGAATTTCTCACCCATGATGGCAATGGCCGGAAAGACCACGGTTGTGGAGGTTGAGGAATTGGTCGAATTGGGGGGGATCGTCCCAGAAGACGTTCATTTACCGGGAATATTCGTGCAACGCATTTATCAGGGTGCCAATTATAGGAACGATATTGAGATTCCGATTTACGCGGAATAACGCAAATCGGGCACTTGCCAAAGTAGTGTCCATGTGGAGTGGGCGGTTGTCCTGTCGGTTGGCATCGGACAAGCACGTTTTTATTTGCCCTTAATTTGTTGACTCGATTCTGTGTAGCCCCAATGCGTGCCGATTGATATTATATTGGACCATTCGCCTACGGGGGGCGGGATTTGCCAAAGTAGAGTCGTAAGCAACTGCGACGCTGTATGACAAGTTGCATCGATCCAATCGTCGTGGATCAGAGACCTTTCTTTTCAGGACATCGTTATGCTCGATCGCCAATCAGCCACAAACAGTACGTCACACCGTGATTTCCGCAATGATGAATTCTGGCGTGAGATTCCTGAATGGAAAAATGTCTCACGAGAGGATTTTGGTAGCCATTTATGGCAGGCGAAAAATTCGATTCGTAAATTGGCTCAGGTGAAAGAGGTTTTGGGGGCACGGGTAGACGATAGTTTCATTGACGACATTGGAGCTGCGTTTCGAATCGCTCCGATGAATGTGCGGATAACTCCGTACGTATTTTCTTTGATCGATTGGAACAATCCTGCTGATGACCCGCTGCGGAAACAGTTCCTGCCCATCGCGTCTCAGATGTTGCCAGATCACCCCTACTATTTGGCGGACTCGTTGTACGAAGACGTCGACTCGCCCGTACCGATGTTGACGCACCGGTATCCAGATAAGGTTTTGTTTTTACCACTCACCACCTGCCCCGTGTATTGTGCCTATTGCACACGGAGTCGGATCATCGGCGGTTCCACAGAATCCGTAGAGAAAGATACTTACGGACCGAATCCGAAAAATTGGGAAGCCGCTTTTGAGTATTTGCGAAAGACGCCCCAGATAGAGGATGTTGTCATCTCGGGTGGCGACGCTTACAACCTTCCCCCGAAGTACATCCAGGTAATCGGGGAAACGCTGTTGGAGATACCCCATATCAAGCGTTTGCGTTACGCGACAAAAGGTATTGCAGTTCTCCCACAGAAAATCCTCACCGACGACGCATGGGTTAATGCTCTGACAACCGTTCATAAAAAAGGACGGGAACTCGGTAAGCAAGTTGTCATTCATACCCACTTTTCGTCTCCCCGTGAAATCACGGAGTGGAGTCAAAAGGCCATGAATCGGTTGTTTTCCGAAGGCGTGACCGTGCGGAATCAAGCGGTGTTACAAGACGGCGTGAACAACGATGCGGAAATCATGATTCGCATGACGAAACAAATTTCTTACATGAACATTCAGCCCTACTATGTCTACATTCATGATATGGTTCCCGGTTGTGAGCACTTGCGAACCACCATTGGCGAGGGAATTGAGATTGAAAAACACGTACGCGGAACAACTGCTGGCTTCAACGTCCCGACGTTTGTTTGCGATGCCCCTGCCGGGGGTGGTAAACGCCACGTTGCCTCAGCCGAGTATTATGATCAAGAAAATGGTATTTCTGTTTGGCAGGCTCCGGAAGTCAAACCCAACGAACTGTTCTTGTACTTCGATCCCATCCATCGCTTGAACCCTGACGCACAGGCTCGTTGGCAAGATGCTGCAGCACGGCGCGAGTTGGTTCGCTCAGCGGTCAATCAGGTTAATCCTGAGTTGTCCGACGAATACCGAGATAAGATTAGTCAGAGACTCGAAGGCATCGCGAAATAGCCACGGTTGCCTAAGCGGAAAAAGCGATGGAAACATCCTTTCACCGCCTCGGCATTTTTGCCCTTCGTTGTTTCAAGGGCCGCTGCAAAGAATCTACCGGCGTCCCAAGCCGGAAACTGGCTCTAACTCCAGCGTGGCGTGCGTTAATGCTTTGGCTTACTTAACCCGCTTGCCATTTCCAACTGTGGCAACCTGCTCACGCGTCTCGCGAGAATTTCTCTGAGGCGGGTCGAAGCGGACGATAGGTTTTCCATGCGTTACCAGCCTGGAAGTAGTTTCCGTTACCCGCATGGTCGCCACTCGTGAAGGCGTCTAGTTTCCCGCATTATCAAAATAGCGTTGCGTGTCGCTGTGCCTCCATTGAGCGGTTGTTAATGCGAATGCGTTAGGGAATGGGTTGTATCGACCGATTTATCGTTCTAGGCTTCTTTTCGGCTTCCTTGCTGACATTTTTCCGGCGACATTAGGGTTCAGAAAGAGTAATTTGGTCGCACAGTTCTTCGGCTGCAGATCCATCAGGAGTCTGTGATTTTGAAATCTGGCAACATCAGCCCTCGAAAAAGACAACGCTATGGAAATGGATCACTAAATTGTCTGAAACTGAATCAAGTCTTAGTTCGCAAAAAATGGCGGCGTATAACACGCCGGAGTTGATGAGCCCGGCCGGTTACTGGCCCCAGCTTCTCGCTGCGATCGAGGCAGGCGCTGATGCTGTTTATTTCGGTTTGAAGCATTTCTCTGCGCGAGCGAAAGTCGGCTTTGAGGTCGACGAATTATCCGAGGTCATGGCAGCGCTGCATGAGCGGGGCGTTAAAGGATTCGTTACTTTCAATACTTTGGTGTTCGATAACGAAATGTCGCGTGCCGAAACCGCGATTGCGAATATCGCAAAATCTCAAGCGGATGCGATTATCGTGCAGGATATTGGGATTGCCCAATTAGCACAAAAAGTGGCACCCGAGCTAGAGATTCATGGCAGCACGCAAATGTCGATCACGAGCGCGGAAGGGGCGGAATTTGCGCGAGATCAGGGTTGTAGTCGTGTGGTTTTGGGGCGCGAGCTTTCCACCAAAGATATCCAAAGGATCGCGGACGCCACGGATATCGAGCTGGAAGTTTTTGTGCATGGCGCCCTGTGCGTTTCCTATTCAGGCCAATGCTTTAGCAGCGAAGCTTGGGGTGGCAGGAGCGCCAATCGCGGGAAATGTGCCCAGGCATGTAGGCTTGCGTACGAGCTGATCGTCGATGGTCAGCATCGGGATTTGGGTGCGGATCGATATTTATTGAGTCCTGGAGATTTGCACGCGATTTCACAAATTCCCGAACTGGTTCGCATCGGCGTGTCCTGTTTGAAGATTGAGGGGCGGTACAAAGACGAAAATTATGTCGCGCTGACCACCTTGGCGTATCGGCAAGCGATTGATGCGGCGGTTGCCAAACGGAATCAGGATGCTCAGCAAAGTCCTTCCGCGAACATGGATTTTGGTGAGATAACGCAAAACCAATTGGCTCAGGTTTATTCGCGGGGATTAGGCCCACATTTTATGTCGGGTGTCAATCATCAAACCGTTGTTAATCCACGCGCCCCGAGGCATCGAGGTGTCAACGTGGGGCGTGTCAGCCAAGTCGGCCAACAATCAATCACGATCGAACCTCTGGAAACCCTACGGCCTGGCGATGGCATCGTTTTTGACGCAGCGGATTGGCGCTCCCCGGATGAACCAGAAGAAGGTGGCAATGTCTATCAAGTCATCAAGCAGGGCGATCTGCTGGAATTGAGGTTTGCCAGCGAAGCCATCGAATTTGCAAGGGTTAAACGAGGGGACCTTGTTTGGAGAACTAACGACCCGCAGTTGCTGGTCCAGCTCAAGCCTTTGTCAAAAGCGAAAGTCGTGCGGCATACGCGCCCTCTTGATTTGTGCATCACCTTGGAGCCTGGTCGTTTCCTCAAAGTTTTAGCTAAAACCGATGACGGAATTTCTGCGGAGGTGAAAAGCGAAACGCCTTTGCAAATTGCCAATAAACACGGTTTGGATCAGGCCAAGCTTGAATCCCAATTTGGCAGGCTCGGCGAAACACCATTTCATTTGGGTGAGTTGGAGTTCTTGAATCCGCAAAACCAGTCCCTGTTTCTACCGGTAAGCCAACTGAATGAGATGCGACGGGATCTTGTTTCGTCGCTCCTGCAAAATCGACGCTCTGTTCATGCCCAACGCCAAATTTCTACCAATGTGGTGGAAGGTTTACGGGGAAAACGGGGTGGTGCGGAAACTGGGGAGTCACCGGCCGCTCGCTTGCACTTGTTAGTTCGCAGTCCCGCACAACTGGAAGCTGCCATCGCGTGGCGGCCCCATACCATTACCTTGGACTATTTGGAGTTGTATGGTTTGCGGCCTTCGGTGGAGAAAATTCGAGCGGCCGATCTGATCCCTCGGGTCGCAAGTCCGAGAATATTAAAACCGGCGGAGCAAAGAATCATTCGCTTTCTTTTGTCATTGGAGTGTTCCCTGTTGGTGCGGTCGAACGGTTTACTTTACGACTTGCTGAAAACAACCCGCGAAGAATTACCAACGTTGATTGGCGATTTCAGTTTGAATGTCGCGAATGCCATATCTGCGGAGACGTTTTTGCAGATGGGCTTAGCGACCATCACTCCCACCTACGATTTGAACGGGGCCCAGATAACCGAACTCGGTCGTTGGATTGAACCGGCATGTATGGAGGTCATTTCCTACGGACACCTGCCGGTGTTTCATACGGAACATTGCGTTTTTTGCCGCTTTATGTCGGAGGGTACCGATCATACAAATTGCGGGCATCCCTGTGAGAAACACCTCGTTGCATTGCGTGATAAAACAGGTCGCGAGCATCCCGTGATGGCGGATGTCGGCTGCCGAAATACGGTTTTTGGTGCTGAGGCACAGGTGTCAACCGAAGCGATGCCGCACTGGCAAGCGGCCGGTTTGGCAGACTTTAGAATCGAGTTCGTACATGAGACGGCAAAGCAAGTGAAAGAAGTGGCGGACGGTTTTCAGGCAGCCTTCCATGGCCAAATGACTTGGGCTGCGCTTCACCGACATCTGCAGACCATCAGTCCAGCCGGAATTACGCAGGGTAGTTTTTACGTGCCTCGGACGGCTAACCGATAGCATCACAGCGGAGCGGAGGAGAGGCTTGCATGGTACTTTTAGGATCGGCTAAATCTCTAAATCCTCGGCCCGCGATTTTGAAAACCAATCGTTTTGTGGATTTTCGAATCGCCGGCAAAGCTTGATTTGTGAATTACAGCAAGCTGGCGTTTAAGTTTGAAAGAATTTCAATTGCCTCAAGCGAGGGTTTCTTTTAATTCTTGAATTCTCTCATCTCAGACCGGCAAATTGTTTTTAGATTTGTGTCGTCAGTATGGAGATATGGGAGCTTCCCTTTCCGTCTTTTCGGGGATTTATAATGAAACGCCTGTCTTTTTTTATATGCTTGTTTTCCTTTTTCCTTGCCGGTTCAGCCCACGCGCAATGGGTGGGTGATGGTTACTTTGACGGCATGATTTCGCCGAGCGAAGCATGGGACGGTTCTTTTGCCTTTGGGTTAAATGGCAAAACCGGCAACAGCGAGAATGTGAACATTAATTTGGAATTCGCGATGAACTGCGAAACTGAGCGAGTGATTACCGATTTGGTGTGTAATTACTTTTATGGACGGGACGAAGGTACTACCAATGCGGACCGTTTATTTGCCCAAGCGCGGCAGGACCGGAAATTGGCGAATCCCAACTTAAGCTGGTATTATTCCGGGGCTTATGATCGAGATCGGTTCCGAGATTTTGATTATCGTGTGTCGCTTCATAGTGGTCTGGGTGCATTGCTTTACGAATTTGACGATCGATCTTTGCGAACTCGGGCGGGTGCTGGTACCTCCCGTGAATTCGGTGGGCCGATGGATGAGTGGATTCCAGAGTTGCAATTTGGTTTTGACTGGGAACGGAATTTAACGGAGCGAACCAGGCTCTACACTAATTTCGATTTGTTCCCAAACCTCGAAGAATTAAGCGATTACCGAGTCAATTTGCGATCGGGTTTCGAAACTTTGTTAGACGAAGCACTGGATATGAGGCTTCGGGCTTTTGTATTTGATCAGTACGATAGTAATCCTGGAGCGGGCTTTAACGGAAACGATCTTAATTACGGATTGGCGTTGGTTTTTGGATTTTAGCCACCGCCAATAATCGCTATTTTGGATTCGTTTACTGACCCATGCTGCTGGAAGACACCTTTACGAACCAGTCTTTCAGGCGACGGTTATTTGTCGAACCCTATGTCTTGGCGATGAACCATGAATCATTATCGAATTGGAGTCCCACCTAAGTGGTGGAATCCGAAACTCTCCCCTCGCTTGGTACGCATGTCGGCGGGCCTTCGTTTTTGGATGATGAGACGATTGCATCGCGTGAACAAAGTTCACGTTCACAATCAAAAAGTGCTGGAGGATGCAATTGCTGCAGGGCAGGGCGTGATGATCACTCCCAATCACCCTTCGCATTGCGATCCGCATGTTATCTACGACGCAGCGGATCGCGTGCCGACGCCACTTTTCCTGATGGCAACCTGGCATGTCTTTTATGGCAAAAGCCGCATTCTGCAATGGATGTTCCAAAAGATCGGCACGTTCAGTGTCGATCGTGACGGTGCCGACATGACGGCTTTCAAAGAGTCCATTCGCATCTTGCAAAAGGAAAAATCACCTCTGGTAATTTTCCCGGAAGGCGAGATTTATCATTGTAATGATCGTGTAACTCCTTTCTTGGTTGGGCCGGCTACGATCGCTGCCACGGCGGCCAGGAAAAGTGACCGAGAAATTGTCATCGTGCCTTGCGCAATTAAGTACCAGTATGTGGTAGACCCCACCGAACGATTACTGGAGGTGATGCAGGAGTTGGAGCAAAGCGTGTTTTGGCGGCCCCGCACTGAAAAATCTTTGACCGAACGTATCTACTATTTTTCGGAAGCGGTACTCTCCCTAAAAGAACTGGAATTTATGGGACAAACCAGCACCGGCCCACTCACTGAGCGGGTAAATACGTTAGCTGACTACGTCTTGGCGATTCACGAAAAACAACGTGATTTAGACCACGGTTCCAAATCGATCCCCGAACGCATCAAAGGAATCAAAACACGATGCGTTAAAGAATTATGCGACGAAAAAAATCCCGTGGATGAAAACCGTAGGGAAGAGTTGTTCCGGCAATTGGACGATACTTTTTTTGTCGGGCAACTATTCAGTTACCCCGGTAACTATGTTGCCGAGTCTCCGACGATCGAACGAATTGCTGAGACCATTGATAAGTTCGAAGAGGATGCTTTGATGCGTCCAACCGCAAGTATTCGAGGTGAGCGCGAGTGCCATGTTTATTTTGGTGAGCCGCTGCGAATTTCTGGCGATCGCAAAAAAGGCAAGTCGCCTGCCGAAATTACACGAGAGATGGAGCAATCCGTGCAATTCATGTTGGATCGTCATGCGGCAAATCACATTGACGGTTCATAAAACAACCGCTGCGGGAAACGTTGATCCTGGGGCCATCCTGAAATAACTCAATGGGTTATTTCGGGGGTGCGATGGTACCTCCAGCGAGATGCCATTAAGCCGTTCAGGAATTAGCGGCCGCGATGGCTTCTTCTTGACCGTCATAGATTGGCAGAATCTTGTCTATTTGTGTCAGCTGGATGGCTTCTGCAACTTCTTTGCCAAGCGAGCAAACCGAGAAACCAATCTTCTTCTGTTTGCACTGGCCATTAATAAAAACCATTTTGCCGATCATGGCAGAGGCCATCATCTTCACCGCGCCTAAATCAAGTACCAAGGCAGGTTCTTCCATCTCGCTGAGAATCTTGTTTAGCTCGATACCCGTGCGATGAACATATTCCTCGCCAACAATTTGGGAAACGCAAATGCGAGCGACTCGTATCCCGTCTTTGGAAATGCTTTCAATATCAGACACGATTTTTCTCTTCCTTGGTTGTTTCTTTGTTTGGGTTCGGCAGGAGCTTTGCTATTAAAAAAAGCGACCGTGCGAATCGATGCTGAACCATTCGGTTAGCTTCGGAGCCAATCGGAAAAGGGTTCGAAGCCCGTCCGATTTAAGCCTCATGGGTGGGGCAGGTCAAACCCCGAAAACTTCAGCGTAGGCTTCCGCATTAAAACCTACAAGTAGTTTTTTGCCAACTCGCAAAGTCGG
>CAJQPP010000017.1 GCA_905480235.1 uncultured Pirellulaceae bacterium | reverse complement strand
CACCGGCTCCGGCGCCCTTTAGTCGCAGGCTTACCCCACACCATCCAGATAGCCGAATTCTCGTTGCCCGCAATAAAAGTTCTGCAGCGTGGATATCCATCGGTAGCAACATCCACGAATTGGCAGCCAAACCGTGCGTTGGCTTGGGCCAATCTCAGCAGGGACACACAACGGCATGAGACCCGACCTTCCATGTTTCAATAATCAAGATCCCAGCCACCCAATGCTGCGCTCCGTTCATCGGTAAAAATATTGAACAGATCGGAAGTTGCAAATTCATGACAGGTCAGTAACTTCTCCCGCACTATCGGCATGACAGAACGGGAACAACTTTAACCACGGCAGGATCAGCAGACACCCTCCTCGTCATTAGCCGCAACAATTCGGTTGTGACCTTCCCCTCAAAATCACTTCGGAACAAGACGGTCAGTATCTCGGGCGTGGCCTTGTATTTGAAATTGGGTCCCCATCCCCGCCAAAAATCGGTAGCCCCATCGTTATCGACCTCGCCCACATGCCCGCCAGATCGATCCCCCGAGCTCGGGACACATCTTCGCATCGCATGCCACCTGGATTTCTAAATTGACATCTCGCATCGGTTTGAGGGGGACCAAAAACGTTTTGCCGAACGGCACCGTCAAAACTTTCAATCGCGACCCTTTTCCGAGCATGCCGGTAAGCAGGCTTCGGTGCTGTTAGGGGAGATCCCAGACGTGGCTTAAATACCACACTGTCGCGACTGAGTCCCAAGCTTAGAACTTGCAAGATTTTAATTTTCGCATCGGGTTTTGCAACTTTAAGGGAAGAAATCCCCGCTCACACAGTTAAACTGTTGGTGCTTACTTCTGAGGGAAGTCGTTGACACAAGAGTTGGTCTGTCGCTAGACCCACAACGCGGCCAACGCCGGCAGAATGTTCGGTACTATGAATTTTCTTGGCCTAATAATTTTCATTGGCTTAGCAGTTCAAGCGTGAGCTGAGCTGGATTTGGTTGTGAAAACGGGCATGCTTCTAAACCTCACAACGCCCTTTTATTGTGAGCCCCCCTTTGAATATCTGAGTTGACATTTAATCACCGCGGCCCCCCGAGATACCCTTCGGGTTGCGAAGGGCCGATTTCCACGAATAAATATTGAGTTATTGCCTGATGAAAAACAAAGTCTTGCTGATCGGTTGGGACGCCGCAGATTGGAAAGTGATTCACGAGCTCATGGACGCCGGCAAAATGCCGACAGTGCAACGGATGGTAGACGAGGGAACCATGGGGAACCTCCGCACCTTGAACCCGCCCCTCTCGCCGATGCTGTGGACCTCTATTGCGACGGGAAAACGTCCTTTTAAGCACGGGATTTATGGGTTCACGGAGCCAAACGTAAATAACGATGGCGTGCAACCGATGACGAATCTATCGCGATCATGCAAAGCGATCTGGAATATTCTTAATCAGCAAGACCAAAAATCGTTGGTGGTGGCCAAGTCACCCGGCTGAACCCATCGACGGTGTCATGGTCTCGGACATGTTCCACAAATCTCCCAAGAAACCGAATGATGCATGGCCACTTCGTGCGAATTGCGTTCATCCTGCAGAAAAATTAGCCGAAATCGGTCCACTGCGTGTTCACCCCCTCGAGTTAACTGCCGAGGACATTTTGTCCTTTGTGCCCGAGGGCGCAGAAATTGACCAATCCAACGACAAGCGATTGGCAGCGGTG
Source organism: uncultured Pirellulaceae bacterium (assembly GCA_905480235.1). Classification (GTDB taxonomy): domain Bacteria; phylum Planctomycetota; class Planctomycetia; order Pirellulales; family Pirellulaceae; genus CAJQPP01. Next base: position 4,300 of record CAJQPP010000017.1, on the reverse strand, counting down.
ATGAAAGTCACGGCCGAGTGCACGTCCATTCACGCGGCGGCAACCCATCTGCTGGCCACAGAGCCTTGGGATTTCGCTGCCGTTTATTACGATGCAATTGACCATTACAGCCATGGGTTCATGAGGTATCGCGCCCCTCAACAGAAACACATTAACGATCACGACTTTAAGATGTACCGCAACGTCGTCGATATGGGTTACATCTATCACGACATGATGTTGGGACGGTTGTTGGAATCGACTGACGATGAAACCACAGTCATTTTGATATCGGATCATGGGTTCCATCCCGATCACCTGCGCCCCGCTAAGATTCCCAACGAACCGGCTGGTCCAGCCAAAGAGCACCGAGACTTCGGCATTTTTGTCGCAATGGGTCCGAACATCAAAAAAGATCATATCATCCATGGAGCGAACCTTTTGGATATCACTCCCACCATTCTGGCGGCCTGGGGATTACCTGTAGGGGAAGATATGGATGGCCGTCCCTTAACCGATATTTTTGTGGAAGAACCGACGATTGAAACCATCGAAAGTTGGGAACAAGTCGACGGCAACACCGGAGAACACCCGGCCGGATTTACCATTTCAGCCGAAGAATCCAAAGCGGCCCTCGATCAGTTGGTGGCACTTGGATACATCGACCCTCCCGAAGATGATTCAACCCTTGCAGTCGAAAACTGCGTTCGTGAATTGGACTGCAACTTGGCTCGCGCCTATATGGATGCTGACTTGTATGGAGAGGCCGTCCCCTTGTTGGTTAGACTTTATCAACGGTTCCCCCTTGAATTTCGGTTTGGTATCCAATTGGCCACCTGTTTTCGCGTCCTCGGTGAGGACGATAATTTGAAGTTGTTGATCGCTGATCTAAACGATCGATGGCGAAAAGGATCCGACATTGCCAAAACGCGAATAAAAGAATACGCAAGCGTGGCTCGCGATCGCCGCAAACACTGGAAAGAGCTAAAAAAACTGGAAGAGGCTGAAACTGATGAGGCCATGCCAAGGCTCGCGCGAGTGGATCGAAAAGGTAAGCCTATTCTATTTGACGAAAATGAAAATTTATTGATCCGCAAATTGCGTTCCATCGCCCGCGGGAATCCCCAGTCACTCGATTTCCTGGCAGCCACCGTAGCAATTGGTGAAGAGGATTTCGAGGGCGCTTTGCAGCTAATGGAGCGAGCCGGCCTTAGCAATTCTCAAGAACCCGCCTTTCATTTTCAAATGGGAAATGTCTACATCGCACTGAATCGACTGGACGATGCGGAAGCCAGCATGCTGCAGGGACTTGCGATCGATGAATTCCATCCGAAATGCCTGATGGGACTGAGTCGATGTTATCTCGCCATGGGGCGAAATCAAAAATCGCTTGAAAATGGTCAGGAAGCGATCGGCTTGCAGTACCATTTTCCGCTGGCCCATTTTTATTATGGCAAGGCTCAACAAAGACTGGGTGATTTTGCAGGGGCTGTCGATTCATTGAATGTCGCACTTCGGCAAAATCCGAATTTCGAAGAAGCACATATCGCCTTGGCGGAAATTTATGGGCGTGCCCTTGTCGATGAAGAGCGAGCGATCGAGCATCGAAATCTGGCAAAAGAGCTGGCCGAGGAAAACCGATTGGCGAAAGAGAATCAAAAACTCATAGACTTTGACGCAAAATCACTGGCAGAGATTTCAGAGCATCTTCCTTCGATATTAAATCGCCAAGGGAATCCCGATTTTGAGTCAGCTTTGAATCAACCCAAGCAGTTTGAAACGAAAGACGAGCAAAATCCACCAACCGCTGTAAAACGCACCGAAGTTATTTTAGTATCTGGTTTACCGCGGTCGGGCACTTCGATGATGATGCAGATGTTGGCGGCCGGAGGCCTCCCAATTTACACCGATGGAAATCGCACCGCGGATGAAAGTAACCCCAAGGGTTATTTTGAAGCCGAACTCGTAAAAGGTTTGTCCAAGAAAAATAAGTGGTTGCAGCATTGCGACGGTCAAGTGGTCAAAGTCGTCGCTCCCCTCGTGCAATTCCTGCCGCAAGCCATTGATTACAAGGTGATTTACATGCGACGACCCATTTCGGAAGTCATACGCTCTCAATCTCGAATACTGGATAGATTGGGAGAGGAGCACGAGAACATCGATGACAAGCAGATGGGCTATATCATGCGACAGCAGGCCCACTCGGCTGTCAGTCTCCTGTCGCTGCATGAGAATCCTGTGCTGCGGCTCGCTTATTCTGACGTGGTGGAAGATCCATTGGAAACCGCCTCCGCCATTAACCAGTTCTTGGGGCTGCAACTTGACGAAACCGCAATGGCCCGGGTCGTTGATCCCAGCCTGTACCGTGAAAAAAATGCCGTTGCTGACGAGCCGAGCTCACTTTAACGACACGATTTCCGACTGTTTTTTGATTTGTTGCGGTATCAACTCGGGATTCTTTCCCAAAGGGGGGAAATGAGCGCCTTTATTGTTAGATGTTGCTTTTTTGCAACATCCTCTGGTTGCAGTTTAGGTCGTTTAGTAAAATTCGCGAGAAAGCCATTGCCCACCTTGCTTTCCCAGACCTCGCATATGAAAATTTCGGCGGGGGAAGCTTCACAGAAAGAAGCTCCATTAAGTATTTATTTGAGAAGTCAGGAAACCTATCAAATGGTTAAAAAGCAAACATTAGGTAAGGTCGCAGCCGTCGGATTTGGTGCGGCCGTTGCCTCTATCTACGCGGGCACCCGAACTATCGGCCGATGTCGTAGGAATTAATTTCAATCCATCAACGGTAGCTTTCACTACCTTCTCAACCGCTGCTACCGTGCTGATGGCTACCGATGCTGGAGGCGCAGCTTTAGGGTCCTTTGGCCAATATAACGACTCGATCGGTAAATCAATGGTTTTCTTTGGCGGTGATATGGCGGGATGGGCTGTTGCCTCCGCCGGCCAAGAACTGAACTCTTCGACGTTTGTAGGGGCGACAGACTCCATAGGTGCATCTGTCTCTCAAACAGGTACTTTCTATGTAGGTTTTAAAAACAGTGGCGGTGGAGTAGGGTGGTTCAGCGTGAACCTCGGTACCACAGGTTTCGGATCGAGTATCTCTTACGATAGTGCGCAGTTTGGAAACAATGGTGAATCCGTGATTGTCGGTGCAGGATCGGCAATCCCTGAGCCAGGTTCAGCCGGTCTGGCCCTTTTGGCGCTGGGAGCCGTTGGTCTGCGACGTCGACGAGAATCGAACAACTAAGCTTAGTTTTCGCTTAAAAACCACTAGGTCGCTCCTCACGGGCGACCTTTTTTAATGGCTGCACGACCCTTTAGATAAGTCGATTCCAGGACCGCGATTTTGTTTAGCTTTTAAGGTGCTGCAGCATTTGGCCTTTGATTGCCACCATTGAACTTTGCGTGGGCAGGCCACAGTCAATATCGGTCAGCAGCAAAGGACCTTCCTCGATCGAATCAGGGGCTCGGCCATGAGAGCCACGGATCAGATTACCGTCTTGACTGATGACGTCGAAGGGAACACGAAACCCTAGTTTAGATTGGAGGATTCGCTTGATCACATGGGATCTACCGCGAGTCCCGAGGAACATCTCCAAAGGATCGTGCCCGGGTTTATCGTGAATGGCAACGCACCGCGCGAAATCGGGCGCTTCGGCATCGTCTAACCAATAGGGGTAAGCGAACCAAGCGTTCTGTTCAGCGATGGCAAACAACTGACCGGCACGATCGTGTGCTAACCCTGCTTCCTGCATTGCCCGTGCATCCAAAACACGCTCCACCCCGGGTAGCGTCTCCAGTTTGCGTTTCACTTCCGATAAATTTTTCTCGTGCCGCACATGAACGTGAGCAATTTGGTGACTGCAAAGTGCAAAAGCCTCTGAGTCCGCGCCCTCCAGCAGCTCACCATTTTCGGCTCGTTGTACCCGAATCCAACCGGCCTCCCGCAGACACCGATTCAAATAGACGGGCTTCGACACCTCCGTAATGCCATACTCGGAAAGGACCATCACCGATCGCCCCAGTTCGCGAGCTTGTTCCACCAATCGCGTCGCCACGGCGTCGATCTCCGCGTAAGCCGTCGCAGCCTGCTCACTCTGCGGACCAAATTTTTGCAAATCGTAATCGAGGTGTGGCAAATAGATGAAGCTGAGAGACGGTTGATGGAGGTCCCATGCTTTACGGCTAGCATCGGCGATCCACTGGCTACTTGTGATATCTGCCATGGGTCCCCAGAATCGAAACAGCGGGAAGGTGCCAAGTTCATTCTGAAGGGTGTCGCGCAAAGCGGCTGGATGGGTATAGCAGTCGG
>CAJQPP010000016.1 GCA_905480235.1 uncultured Pirellulaceae bacterium | reverse complement strand
CGAGCACGCACTGGAGCCGGAGCGCTGCCTCCGCCAGCGTCTCGCGAAACGGAGCTTTAAGAAGCTCACTATCAGGAACGAACACCAATTCGCTTGGCGCGTTCGGCAGCGGTTATTTGGCCGCCGGCGGCATGCGTGCGGATGCAACCTTGCCATAGCCCGCAGTGGCGGTGGATTCGCTGGATGACATCCGTTCGTCGACGTTCGATGAAACGGATGATCTTCATCGCGCCGCCACCGTCAGGACATTCCAGCGGATCGATTTGGTAGGCTCGCTCGATCAACCTCGCCCAAAAAACAACCCGCTACCATTTATTAACGAATACCTAGGGAAACTGTGATTTCCCTCGGCCTGAACTCAAAAGGAACCTTTCGCAAACGAGCAAAAAAATTTACATTCATGTGAAGTGAATGACAGATCGTAATGGGTCGAAGATACCTACGCTTGTGCGTATGGCTTCAAAGCAGTTTCAAGTGGTCTTTGGTGTTAAAAATGAGTGAGCGAGAACCTCAAGTGCGAAATGAATGTGAGCAGTCCATGGAAGACCGAGTGGCATCATTTCTCTCCGACAATTGTCCGCCGATGGGAATCTACGAGACACTCTACGCATTCAACGACACCTTTGGTCAATTTATGGGAACAGAAGGGACCCACCCTTGGTCTCAAGGATTCCCGCTGACAACGCCCTTGGAGAAATTCGGCGGGCCTGCTTTGCCAGACAGCGTCGAGGTGACTTGGGAAGATCGCTTCTATCCCAAAGCCTGGGGACATCCAGCCCTGCGGGAGGCCCTTGCCGCCTACTACAACTCACAATACGGATCATCGATTACGCCAGAGAATGTGATGATTTTTGCTGGCGGTCGCCCTGGAATTTACACCGTGATGGCATTTTTGAAGAAGCATATCAAAGTCCGAATTGGCAATATTGAATGGCCTGCCTATCTTGATATCTTGACACAAACTGAAACCGAGTATGAGATTGTTCCATTCACCAAAGAGAACAACTTCCACCCAAGCAATGCCGAATATTTCGATCGGTCCGGACTAGATGCTGGTGTTGGGCTGCTGCCTGTTATCTCCAATCCACAGAATCCTTCAGGTCAGACGCGTTCAGGTGAAGAGCTTCGAGAATTGATTGAAATGGCAGAGGAATCCGACAACGGAATTTTGCTTGATGAGGCATACGAAATGTTCCACTCCCCTTCGGTCAGCGGCATTGAGTTCGTGCAAGATTTAGACAACAGCAACGTGTTCATCGCCGGTGCCTGCACGAAGGGACTCCAATCGCCAGGCATCCGGATTGGATGGATGATTGCCAGCAAACGCAATGTTGAGACCATGGCCAACTACTCCAGCTTCGGAATGGGTGGTGTCAGCCATCCCTCGCAGCAATATGCGGTCAAACTGCTCGAACCATCTCGGGTTAAGCAAGCTCGCAACGCCGTCGAGGAGCATTACAAATGGCAACGTGAACGGTACGGCAACGCCTTTAAGGAAATGGGACTTGGTGTCTACACTGGCAACGGTGGGTTCTACCACTGGTTAGAATTACCTGAGGGTATGACTAGCGATGAACTCAACAAGCGATTGTTCAAACGCGGTGCTGCTATCTTGTGCGCAGCGGATTGTGATATGGCACGTCCTCACTCGAAAGACCCGCGTTATGTTACTCCCTATGAGCGTTTCTTCCGTTTCTCGTTTGGCCCTCTACTTCCAGAAACATTTGAGGATGATGTTCAGTTATTCCGCGAAGTGTACGAACAATATAAATCCGATGTTGGCATCGAAGGTTGATCAAAACGCCCAGTCGTATGAAGGCCTTCATGCCAGAGGCATTTAGGATAAAAGGTGTCAGGGACCGTTTTGGATGCGTCGAATTCGTTCGGTGGTGTCGGCAGTGGTTGTTCGGCCGATGGAGGCGCTCGCGGGGATGCATGGGTGCGAATGAAATCTAGCCACAGCCGACAGTTTAGTAGGATTCGCTGAATGACATCGGCTTGTCGACGTTCGATGAAACGGATGATCTTCATCGCGCCGCCACATTCAGGACATTCCAATGGATCGATTTCGTAGGCTTGGTTGCTCAACCGTTCCCGCACTGGCAATTCGGTTCCTGACACCTTTTCTTTTTTCAAAAAAGTTAAGGAACTGCTGCATAAAGTCAGAGCCGTTCCTTCAGCTACCAGATGGACTTGCAAGCCGTTTCGGTTTTCGGGTAATTATCCAATGCAGCGTGCGCCAGTTCACGACTCGCTGATAGCGATGGTAATCCACAATGGCCGAGTGTTTTGTTCATTATTAAGGAGCGAAAGCAAGGCTTTTTACTCGACTTCAATCTTCTCGAATTCGTGGACCCATACCTCCTGGTTTTCGTCCCACTCCATGCCGGGATGCATTTTAATGATCAAATTCTTGTAAAATTCCAGAGTCGGATAACCTTCGCTTTTTGCGTCTGCTTCCGTCATGTTACTTAAAATTTCAAGCCTTAAATCAGTAATGACGAATGGCGATCCCTCAAGCAGGAACTGCTCGCCGGGGTACCCGTAGATCCCGGCGCGGCGTTGTTGGTTTTTTTTACCCGC
>CAJQPP010000015.1 GCA_905480235.1 uncultured Pirellulaceae bacterium | reverse complement strand
GGCGGCTGCTCGTAAAAAGTTATCGCGCAAACTTAAACGCTTGTTCATGTCAGTTGTTTATTTTTTGCAACGTGCCTTGAAGAACCTTTTCTGTCCGGAAATGCAAACACCCAAGGGTAGATGCAATGATTCTTGTTTGTTAGATGTTATTTCACCTACGTCTTCGTCAATAACGGAATGTAGTTGGCGTTCCCTTTGTTAGGGTCATCTGCACATCAAACTAATGTTTTAACCGGCGAATATTTCTTGAAAAAAAAGTCTCGTATTGCATTGGTTCGGTGCGAGGTTAAAGTCTACGCCTTGTAATCAGATCAGTCTCTTACAAGTGATGGTCAGTTACCTATGTGATCGGTGGTTAAAAAATCGCACGAGCAGACCCATTGAGTTTATGCTTTTTCTTTTAGCCGGTCGCTTTATGTTGGCTTACCACACATATCTTCCCGGGGGGGAAAGGAAGTTTCAAAATGTCAATTCGCAATGTTCGGCGTGCGTTCTTTTTTACGGTTTCCTTGTCGATTGCATCGCTGGTTATCCAGGTCAGTGGGCTCCATGCTCAGGACGGTTTTGGAGGGTTCACTTACGATAATTACTCCGCTACTGCAAAGAATATCTACCAACACTTTAACCAGATGGCGACCACAGCCAATCCACTCACATCAGGGATGCAGTTGTCGCGGCCGGGTTCAGCTGCGGGTGAATGGAGAGTTGACACGGTAACGGGCAGGCGTCAAGTGAAAATGAACTACTCATTTGGGCATGGCGATTTACAGTTTGGCATTGGTGGAAGCCATGAATTATTGGATCCCACTAGTTATTCAGGTAACCAAAACCTCTATTCGGTAAAGAGTGATTGGGTGGCCGATGGCGTGGTGAGGGAAGGTTCTCAGGGTTTTGGAAACCCCAATGGAAGTGGCACGGGATTCAACTCTACAAACACGCCTTGGTTAACCAAGGCCGGTGCAACGAAGCAGGATGACGCGTTGTTCAGCTACATGGATGCGCGACGCGATCAATGGAGTTTGGATTATGGAGCAACCAGTGACAATCAATTAAATCCCTTCCGTCGTGCTGCCGCTGCACTGGGTATGAGTTATAACCCGAACCAAATTGATGATTTCCCTAGCGGTGCAACGGGGGACAATCCCAACAAATACTCCAACAATTATGTTGTGACCATGTGGATTGACGAAAAAGCATTTTTTCGACCGAATGCTTTTCAGTCGGTGGAGCAGACCGATGCCGCCTCTGCGCCGTTCGTGCCAGATGGCCAGGCGGGCGAGGCGGGGTGGGAGCCCGATCCCACATGGCAACAGGATTGGGAAGCCGATTTAATTGGCGGGCAGTTTAAGGAGGATGGGAGTCAATACGATAGCTATTCGGATTTCTACAAAGATTGGTGGGGGAACAACGATCCAAAGGGTAATTTTCCTTGGACTGGAATCGGATTTACCTATGACTGGTACTATCAAAATGCGGACAATGAAGAATGGGATGCTTACTGGAGCGAGGTCGGGCCGGACGGACATTTTCTGGGGGAGGGGCTCGCCGAATATGTCATGCTGCAGGGGCTCGGCGGTCAGCAAGATGGCAGTGGCTATTTTGAAATTATCGATGTGCAAACGACCTACAACTATTTAGGCGGTACCAACGGGAACGGGTTTGCTGTTCCCGAGCCAGGCAGCCTGGCAATCTTAGGTATCACCAGTCTCTTGGCCTTGGGGGTCCGACGTCGGCGAGCACGATAAGTCGAAGGCTTTAAGCGTCCAACGCCGACCGAATGTTTCGGTCGGCGGGGGATGATCGGCTGGGTCGTTACCAATATAGTTTTACGAACACGCGGATTGCCAATAGGATCAGCGCGACTCCGGTCAGCTTGTCGATCAACGCGGCATGAGACTTTAGGCGTGGCAGCACGAAGGGGTGAGACAGCATTAGGGCTACGAGCGTGTACCATGTGCCATCGATGACTAGCGGTGTAAGCACAATGGCAACTTGCTCTGAGGGCTTCGTTACCTCAGGCACAAACTGACTGAACAGGGCTAAAAAGAAAATTAGAATCTTGGGGTTTAGCAAAGAGATTGCTAGCCCATCTCGAAATGCTTGAATCGCGCTGCTGCTTTTGCCCTCAGCTAATTTTTCAGAAATACCTTCCTTTGATCGCAGTGCCTTGAGCCCAAGCCAAGCAAGAAATAGCGCTCCGCCAATGGAGATAGCTTGAAACACTAGCGGCGCCTCTTGGATCAGGATGGCCAATCCCAGTATGGTTATAAGTGCGTAGAAGCCGATGCCAAGCGAGTGCGCCCAAGCGCAGAGGATTCCTTTACCGCGACTACCTCCTAGGGTGTGTCGAACCACCACAGCTAGGCTCGGCCCCGGAGACATGGCTCCGAGCAAGCAAATCGGTATCAGGCTCAGCCATGTGAAAAGGCTCATGAGTTTAGAATACTCTGGCGGTTGGATCGCGTTAAAGGAAAAAGCTAATCCTAAATAAACGTGCCCTCTTGAGTAACCGGTTCGATTTAACGGAAGCAGCGAAAACCTGCATCGGTTCCGGAGGATTTGCACGGATCCAAATGTTCCGCCAATCTCAAGACGCTGCCACCGAATTAGTGTTATTTTTTACTGGCTCACCGTGAGTTGGCTTGGAGCGCCTGATGCGCGACAGATCAATTTGCTGGCGGCACGTAGGACAACGCTGGCGTAATTCGTTAGACTGATCGATCAATCAGTCCCCTCGAGCGTCATGGAAGCACCGTTAATGAATACGACTCAGAGTGAATTAAGTTCTTCGATCCGATTGTTGGGCAGCTTGCTTGGCCAGACGATTATCGATCAGGAGGGCAGTTTCGTCTTTGAAAGCGAAGAGGGAATACGCAGTTTATCCAAAGCATGGCGATCGGGGGACGAGGCGGCGCGCAAAAAACTGGAGGAGATCATTCCTTTGTTGGTCAATGATTTACCTTTGACCAGCGCCAACCTAAAAGCGTTCTCGACTTATTTTCAACTCGTTAATCTTTGTGAGGAGCAGGAACGCGTACGCGTGCTTCGTCAACGCAGCGAAGCGGCATTCCAGGCTGAATTGCCGATGGATGAGACTATCGGCGAAGCTCTGACGACATTGAAACGTGAGGGAGTTACCTCGGAACGATTGCAAGAAATACTGAACCGCATGGTGGTGACTCTGGTTTTTACGGCACATCCGACGGAATCTAAGCGACGGATGATTCGGCAAATTTTGAGCACGGTTTCCGAACTGCTGCGGAAATATCAAAACTCGGAATTGTTGGAACACGAAAGGCTAGAGGTCCAAGAGATCCTGCATGACCATATTGTGTTGTTGTGGCAAACGGACGAAACACGCAATCGCCAGCCGACGGTCATGGATGAAGTCCGTAACACGGGTGTTTACTTTTTCGAAAACACGCTGTTCGATTTGGTACCGCGCATTTACGAGGAATTGGAAGGCGCATTAAAACTAAACTTTCCAGAGCAGGATTTTGAAATTCCACCATTCCTGAATTACGGGTCTTGGATTGGTGGTGATCGCGATGGCAACCCCTTCGTCACTCCGCTGGTAACTGAAGAGACGTTAAAGCTGCATCGCGAAACAGTGTTGGCTTTCTATTGTCGGGAAGTTTCGTCCATGTACGAGCTACTTTCGCCGTCGATTACACGAGCCCATTTCAATGCGGATTTCTTGGAGAGTCTGAAGAATGACGAACGCTTCGTGCCCGAGGATGAATTCGAAGTGCTTTCGCGGTTCCAGCAGGAACCATATCGCCAAAAATTAGTCATGATGTACCGTCGTTTGTTGGCGAATCTTGAGAATAATCGCGCGGCATGGGGGCAAGGTACTAATCCGCGGGCTTATCCCACGGTGGAAGACTTCAAAGCGGATCTGTATTTAATTCGTGACAGCTTGTTGGAAAATAAAGGGCAACGTCTCGTGCGAGGCCAATTTTCCAGGTTTATCCGGGCGGTGGAAGTCTTTGGTTTTCATATGGCCACCCTCGATATTCGGCAGCACGCTCGCTGGCATCGACAGGCCGCCAACGAAATCTTTTCGCGCAATGAAACCGTGGCGAATTATCAATCGTTAACGGAAACGGAAAAGGTCACGGTGTTAACCGATGAATTGCAAAACCCGCGGTCTTGGAGTGGCGGAAAAGTGGCAGATGGAGGATTTGGTTTTAGCCAGGAAACGAATCAATTACTGGTGCTGTTTCGCTTGATTCGTTGTGCCCAAGAAGAGATGGGGCCGGATGCCATAAAAACCTATATCATCAGCATGACCGAGGGCGTTAGTAATCTTCTGGAGGTGTTGTTGCTGGCTCACGACGCGGAATTATTTGGACGGATTGATATTGTTCCCTTGTTCGAAACGGTTGCCGATTTGAACGCCGCACCGAAAATTATGAGTGAGCTTTTCGCCAACCCGGTTTATGCCAAGCACCTGCAGCAAAGAGGTGGGCAACAACAGATCATGATCGGGTACAGCGACAGTAATAAAGACGGTGGTTTTTTGCAAGCTAATTGGAAACTGTTTACTGCCCAGCGGCAGATTGCTGAGGTCTGTATAAAGCACGATGTGTTGTTGACCCTGTTTCATGGGCGTGGCGGATCGTTGGGGCGAGGTGGCGGTCCCGCCAACCGGGCGATTCTAGCGCAACCCCATGAGTCGGTTCGCGGGCGAATTCGTATCACCGAGCAAGGTGAGGTCGTAAGCTCGAGGTATAGCGAGCCGGCAATCGCTCATCGGCATCTTCAACAATTGTGCCACGCGGTGCTTTGTTCGACCGGAGAACGCCCTACCTACAAACGGCTAGACCAGTGGGCGGAGATCATGGATCAACTGAGTCTTGCGGCCTACGAGAAATATCGCTCGTTGGTCGAAAGAGGTGATTTCGTGGAATATTTTCAATCCGCTTCTCCTATCGATCAAATCGGAAACTTGAATATCGGATCCCGACCCGCGCGTCGTCAGGGCGCGAACACCTTGGATGATCTACGCGCGATTCCTTGGGTGTTCGCTTGGACCCAATCTAGAACTGATGTCCCAAGTTGGTACGGAGTGGGAACAGGCATTGCAAGTTGGTTGGCGAGACCCGAAGAAAACGGGAGTGGAGCAGCACAGCGAGAATCACAACTGGCATCATTGCAGGAGATGTATCAGCAGTGGCCCTTCTTTCGTACGTTAATGGGAAATGTTCATTTGGGGATGGGTCGTGCCGATATGGATATCGCCAAACTGTACGCTCAATTGGCAGGCGATGGGGTGGGTACAGCGGTTTTTCAGGATATCTTCGATGAGTTCGAATTGAGTCGAAAACTCGTCTTGGAAATAACGGGAGGCGATACATTGCTTCATGAGGAACCATGGCTTCAGCACAGTATTCGGGTACGTAATCCCTATGTCGATCCACTCAATTATTTCCAGGTCGAGTTGTTGAAGCGATTACGCGCGGACCCCGAAGGAGAAGAGGCAGAGGCCATCCGCCATGCCCTATTGCAATCGGTCAATGGCATTGCCGCCGGTTTGCAAACGGTCGGCTAAACACATTGCCCTGGAGCACCCAACGACAATCGTGCCGGTGGTTAACGCCGACTGCGATGAGATAGAGAATTTTAAAATTAGTCTTTCAATTTTGATGCGGAGAAACCTGTGATGTCTAGATTCCCGATTGGTCGTGTGGTCTGTTTTCTATTGGGCATGTGTTGCAGTGTGTTTGGCTCGTTGGTGGCCGATGAAACATCGCACCGGGTGGTCACTCAAGGGAATGGCAAGCTGGCCATCGTTGATGCCGGGGGGAACATTGAATGGGAAATGCCGTGGGGCGGAATCCATGATATTCACGTGATTCCCGATGCAACGGGCCAACCGCAAACGATTATGGTGCAACAGGGCAACCATCGGGTCGTTGAGATTGATATCGCCAGCAAGGCGATTGTTTGGAAATACGACAGTTCAAAACAGAACCGTGCCAAACCAGGTGAGAAGGTCGAGATACATGCCTTCCAACCGCTGGCTAATGGCGACGTGATGATCGCCGAATCGGGGCCGGCACGGATTATTGAGGTCGACCGGGAGGGCAAACTGGTAAAACAAATCCCGTTGAAAGTAGACCGGCCTCATCCGCATACCGATACTCGTTTGGCGCGGAAATTAGCCAATGGGAATTACCTGGTTTGCCACGAAGGCGATGGCAAGGTACGCCAATACGATGGGCAAGGGCGAGTTATCTGGGAATATGAAATTCCCATGTTTGGACGGCAAGCCAAAGGAGGTCATGGGCCGGAATCGTTTGGGAATAAAGTATTCGGCGCTGTGCAGTTGGCCAATGGAAATATGTTGATTGCGACCGGAAACGGGCACAGCGTGATTGAGGTGACGCCAAAAAAAGAAATTGTCTGGAGCGTTACACAAAACGAACTGCCCAACATTAATTTGGCGTGGGTGACCACTCTGGAGGTGCTGCCCAACGGGCACTATGTGATTGGGAATTGCCACGCGGGACCCGATAATCCATTGCTGGTGGAGATCGACCCGAAAACCAAGAATGTAGTTTGGACCTTTGATGAATTCGAAACGTTTGGGAATTCGGTTCCTAATTCCCAGATCTTGGACGTTTCGGGCGAAGTCATTCGCTAGGGTGTCCAGTCTCCGGGCCCTGGCCATTTTGCGGGGCTGGGCCAGTTCCCTTAATCGTGGGGATTCGACTCCGAATTTCATGCGAGCCAGCGGAAACCGCTCTAGGCATGGGGCTCTTGGGGCCCATTGATGTCCTCGCCCGCCTTAGGCTCTGGGCTTGCCGACCGACCGCGACATCCTTTGTGGCGCTTGGCAGGGCGTAATGGCAATTTTCGGTTGAGAAAAAGGCTGGAATCCAGTATTCTGCGACGCTTCGTCGACGGACAAATGCGCTGGTTTTGCCCTTTCTGATCATAGGTTCCATGGCCGTACTTTTTCAAATTCGCAACGCCTACAAAAGTTACGGCGACCAAATATTGCTCGATAACGCGGAAGCCACCATCACAGATGATGCCAAGATCGGGTTCGTAGGGCGGAACGGCGCGGGAAAATCGACCTTGCTGCGGATCCTATTGGGGGAAGAGGAACTCGATGCCGGGGAAGTAATCAGGCACCCAAATTTGCGAGTTGGCTACCTCAGGCAACATGATCCGTTCGAGCCCGGTGAGTCGGCGATGGATTTTTTGCAACGTGACAGCAAGCAACCGGATTGGAAGTGCGGTGAAGTGGCGGGGCAGTTCGAATTAAAAGGGGATTACCTGCATGGACCGGTAGCGGGGCTTTCCGGAGGGTGGCAAACCCGAGTCAAATTGGCGGCGCTCTTGTTACATGAGCCGAATTTACTGCT
>CAJQPP010000014.1 GCA_905480235.1 uncultured Pirellulaceae bacterium | reverse complement strand
CAGGGCAAGTGCAACAGAAAGTAAACCGCCAAAATCCGACTCGTCGGAATGGTAAGGGTGAAACGGTGAGGTAAGAGCTCACCGGCGATTGGGGTGACCCAGTCGGCCATGTAAACCCCATCCGGAGCAAGGTCAAACAGGGAGCAGTCGTGGTTCGCGGCACTATGACTTCCGGGTAGGCTGCTGGAGATGACGAGCAATTGTCATCCTAGATAAATGGACATCGAGTGGTTTTCGAATCGCTCACAGAACCCGGCTTATAGATCGACCTGAATGTGATGATCCAATTTGAAATGGAGGGTCGCGTCGGGCTTTCACCACCAAGCTCGCAGCCTGCAGGGTCCTTTCGGTGCGGGCACTTAAGCTTCGGTTGGTCTGAGGATCTAGCCGTTCGCGAAAAGGAACGGCGGCGCGGCAGCGCTCACTTCGCCAATTGAACTGCCTGCTTGTTTTCAGAACCACTGCTACACAGGATGGCAAACGCAGCCATTGCACCGACTAATCCAATGGGCCAGAAACTGCCCGGCAAACCTTGGGTCGCGACATGGTCGATCGACCAGCCGACCAAGGGCGCGACAAAAAAAGTTGCGAATCGCTGACTTTGACTTTCGATGGAAAGAACCGTAGCACCCTTGGCAGGATCGGCGTACTGGTCAAATCGGCTGATCAGTATGGGACGCCATACGTTTTGTAAAATGAGCAGAGCTATTAACACCAAAGCCACCACCGCAGTGCTTCCCCAGAGGTCGAATCCGATCAGCGTGATGTAAAGTGCAAGGTTCCACAACCAAAGTCGACGCGCTGCGTTGGCTTCCGTACCAAACTTTGATACCCAACGATGTGCTGACCGGCTGGCCCATCCACTCGCTAGAAACATCAGTGTGTAAACCAATGCGATCAGGATCACAACGCCAGGGTTTTGTTGTGCCGAACCGTAAGGGTCTTGGGAGTTAACCGTTGTCCACGTGGCGACAATGAACAATGCCGCGAGCGCCGGTTGCAGATAGTCTCTGACGGCTTGTAGCACACCTCCCCATGCCATGGATTCGAAAGTTAGTCGCCGCAAGGGACGAAGTTTCAATGTGTTTTTCACACTGGCCATAGCGTCCTTGGCGATACCGGAAAGCGAGGGTTTTTTCGTTGGGTGGGTATGGGTTCCATCGAGAGATTTTGGGTAACCGAGGAAGTTAATGATGTTCAGGACATAGGGGATGGTTGCAAACAAAAAGATCATCCGATAATCGCCGGTTACGAGCACGAATATCGCTGCAAAGATAGCGCTAGCCGCGGAACCAAATTTACTCCAGCTGCGCGTAATGCCGTAGACACGCGTTTTTTCTTCTTCTCTTCCCTGCAGTCTCAACCATTCAAAAATCATCGCCTTATGGGTGCCGGTTCGAAAAGAATCGCCGATGCCATAAAGCACCATCGCCGGAAAAAACCAAATCCAGTGGGGTGCCAAGCCGAACAATAAAAAACTGGCAATGTAGGCAAAGAAAGAAAAAATCATGCACCCTCGACGGCCCCACGAATCAGCGACCACGCCGGAAGGAATTTCCAGAAAATTCATTGCGACTGAGCGGCAAGCATAGAGCATGCCAATCCAAAAAAAACTCAATTCATGTGCCAAAAGCGCGAGCATGAAATAAGGTTCGAAATACCGTTGGTTTTTGAGGAATCCGTAAAGACAGAAGCGTTGGATCATGTGCTTGAATTACGCTACTTTGGATTCCGTTTAGGCGGTTGCGGTAACGATCGTCCGTTGGCAATGCCCGCCTATCCATCATCGGCTCCAAACGAGAGGGCCTTGTGGCATAGCGGCAGTCGGGTTGTAGGTTTTCTGCGCCGCGCCAATCGAGGGGCAGAACACCTAGATTCCGTTATAGCTGTTGTCTCGGCAAGTTTCTGGTTTTTATTTCATAAATACCAGAAACCAAATGGTGAGCACTAGGATGAGGACAGCGAGGCTACCCACTAAAATAAAGACACGGTTGACATTGGTGGAGTCCACGTCGGTCATCGCTACCTTGTTGGGTGTCGCACCAGTAAAGTCATGTTCGCAATATTTGCAAAGATCGAGAAAGGTAATGCGGCTGGTCTCGTCGCATTGCGGGCAGAACACATGATCCTTGGATTGTGAATCCTCAGCGGCAAATTCGTTGCTGATTTTGCCACAGCCTTCGCAACGTGCGAGCCTCAGTTCATCGCAGACGGGGCACATGGGCCAATCAAATTGCCCTTCGGCGTCCGACAACTCGGACATGTCTGGTTGTTGGGACATCTCCTGTTGAAAGGCGGCGACGATCTCCGTCGCTTTATCCCAATCCTCGGCATTCACGATGACTTGGGGATCCGTTTCGATGATCTCGAAAGCCCCACTATTCATTTCGCCATTGACGACTTTGGCTTGGATGCCCTGTTCTTCAAGCCAACCCTTCAGAATCTCGGCTTCGGTATTATTCTGGGCGGTGTGAACGACTTTGGGATCCATGCTGTTCTCGTGACTGAGGGATGCTTCAATTGGGGGGCGAAACCGGTGTTTTGGCGTTCTCATCGGTCAACTCTTCACGCCACTGATTCAGCATTTCAAGTGCTCCCATAGGCGTCACGTGGTTGGTGTCGATACGTTTGATCTTGTCGATTAAAGGGTGGGTGGCCGCACCAAATAGGGTCAATTGAATTTCACCATTATCGGGATGATCGGCGGCACGCTGTACATCCACGGGTTCCGATTGAGTGTTTTCCAGTTGGGTAAGGATTTGTTCGGCGCGCCGATTTACCCAAGCAGGGACACCTGCCAGTTTTGCGACGTGAATGCCGTAGCTCTTATCAGCAGCACCGGGCTCAATTTTGTGCAGGAATACGATCTCGTCCTGCCACTCTTTGACGACCACATTGTAATTAACCACGCTCGAGAGCGTATCTTCAAGTTTCGTCAATTCATGATAGTGGGTCGCGAACATCGTTCGGCAACCAATACTCTCATGGAGATATTCGACAATTGCCCAAGCCAAGGAGACGCCATCGTAGGTGCTGGTACCCCGCCCGATTTCATCGAGGATTACGAGGCTTCTCGGCGTGGCGGTATTTAAAATCCTTGCCGTTTCCGTCATCTCCACCATAAATGTACTTTGCCCGCGAGACAGTTCATCGCTGGCGCCAACTCGAGCAAATAGGCGGTCGGTAATTCCAATCGTTGCTGCGCTGGCTGGCACAAAGCTGCCGATGTGAGCTAATAAGACAATTAAGGCTGTCTGCCTGATGTAAGTGCTTTTACCAGCCATGTTGGGGCCGGTGATTAAGTGGATTAATCCTTGGTCTTCATCCAAGCATGTGGAATTTGGCACGAACGTACCGAGCGCTTCGGTGATATCCAGAACGGGGTGACGTCCATCGACGATATTGACGATTGCATCCTTCGTCATTTGCGGTCGGACATAATTTTGGCTGGTGGCGAGTTCCGACAGCGCGGCCAAAGCGTCCAGGCGAGCGATCAACTCGGCATTTGACTTTAAACGTGGAAGGTAAGCGGCTACCGAATCACGTAATTCACAAAAGGTATCATACTCAAGCGATTTGGCTCTTTCATCGGCCGATAGGACCTTGTCCTCATACTCCTTGAGTTCAGGCGTGATAAATCGCTCAGCGTTTTTCAGCGTTTGCTTGCGGATAAAGGAGTCAGGCACCTTATCTCGATGGAGGTGGGTGACTTCCAAGTAGTAGCCGAAGACTTTGTTGAAACCGACCTTGATGCTGGGGATTCCGGTCTCTTCAGATATTTGTTGTTGGTAAGAGGCGATCCATTTTTTTCCGCCCGCCGCTAACTCCCGGAATTGATCGAGCTCAGGACGGTATCCTGCTTTGATAAATCCTCCATCCTTGGGCGAGAGAGGACAGCTTTCTTCGAGACCCGCATCGAGTTGTTTAAACAGATCAGGGCAAAGGTCCAAATCGGCCTCAATTTTTTGAAGCGTCCGCGCGCGACTTTCGGCCAAGAGCGATTTAAGCCCGGGGAACGTCGCCAAGGTTTTTTGAATACTTCCCAAATCACGTGGACTCGCTCTCCCGGAAGTTAGGCGAGACAAGAGCCGTTGGATGTCGTAGATTCCTTTCAGCTTATCACGCAATGCCTTGCGACGAGATGTTGCCTGAACCAGTTCCTCGACGGCGTTTTGGCGCTCCCCAATAGCGATGTCACAAATCAGCGGCTGCAACAACCAAGCGCCGAGTTGGCGTGACCCCATGGAGGTGACCGTGCGGTCGATCATATCAAACAAGGAGCCTTCACGTTGACCATTGCGAATGGTACGGGTGATCTCCAGGCTCCTCCAAGTGGCCTGGTCAATTTCCATCGAAGTGCCAGGCGACCACGGTACAAGTTGGTCGACATAGTCAACCGCGGCAGGTTGGTTTTCTGAAATGTAATGCAGGGTGGCGCCGGCGGCTCGCAACGCAACGACATCTTCTTCGCCAAAACCAAAACCATCTAGCGAAGCCGTTTTGAAATGCCGCAAAAGCGTATCACTGGCGTGCTTGGTGGCCGACACCCAATCCGCTTGTCTCGTGATTACGGGTTCGCGGGAATTGGAGTATGCGGGAATTTCCAACTCGAGTGATTCAGGTAACAGGATTTCGCTAGGGCAAAGCCGCGCCAAGAAATCGAGCAACCGGTTGCTTGCAATTTGGCTGGCTACGAATTCACCGGTTGAAATGTCAATCCAGGCCACTCCCAATGACGGAGTCTCTACCTTGGCAACCTTGGTGGCGACAATGGCCACCAAAAAATTGCTTTCACGAGGATCCAGCAGTTCGTGATCAGTGATGGTCCCGGGACTCACCACGCGAGTGACTTCACGTTTTACCAGGCCCTTGGCAGTGGCCGGGTCTTCAACCTGTTCGCAGACGGCCACACGGTGTCCTTGGCGAATCAACTTAGCAAGATACCCATCCAATTGATGATGGGGAAACCCTGCCATGGGAACCGGATTCGCGGAGTTTTTATCGCGGCTAGTGAGGGTTAGACCAAGAGCTTTCGCGGCGATTTTTGCGTCGTCCCGAAACAGCTCATAGAAATCACCCATACGGAACAGCAGCACAGCATTGCCGCAGGCAATTTTCGCTTGCTCGAACTGCTGCATCATTGGGGAAAGTTTTTTTGCATCGCTCATGATCGGAATCCTAGCAATTGCCTGATCGATTTTCGAGTAGCCAAAATGGGCGACTTGTTAAGTCTTGCTGGAATGCGCTGCAAATGCGTTATTTCGGGTGTTTTATTCAGCCTTTTAAAGGAAATTTGTCGCGCAGAGGGCGAGTGAGGGTTTAACTCTGCCGCATGGTAATCGGTCTTTTTTGCTCAACCCCTCGAGCTTTACTTGCGGGGGAATTCTAACCTTATATTTGTCTGTGGGTATTAATGGGAACTTTGAGCGTTTAGTCCTTTAGTGTCGAGTTGCTTCTTTGACTTTGAGGTTTGAGTTGACTCTTATAAAAACCAGCTTTTTACCACTGGATCGGCCCGCAAAGTCCTTGTCACCGGCCCAATAAACCATTGAGGAGGCCATGTGCAGTGCTATACTGAAAATCTCCGATACACGAGTGATAACCGGACACTCGGATTCTTTTTTCTGCCAGTCCCCCTTACGCCGTACAACTTGAGTTAGAGGATTCTCTGTGGAAACGCTACAAGCTCCCATGCAAGGACAAGCTCCTTTTCTAGGTCTACCGGGCGAGGTCGCCAGCAATGAGTCAACCTTTGACTTCTGGGGACTCCTTAACCGTCGCAAGTGGATCGTATTGATCGGTCTCGTGACCGGCCTCGGGTTGGGCTACCTCTATCACACTCAGGCTGCCCCGATTTTTCAAAGTGAAGCCAAGATCTTAGTCGAGCCGAAAAATCCCATCGCGTTGCTTGACAAGCAGCCGGGTGCTTACACCGGCTTGGAGAGTTACACCCAAGCCCATGACAAGATCATGATGAGTGCTTCCTTTGCCAAGAATATGTTGGATGGCAACGAAAATTTGAGTAAGAATCCGACGTTTTCAGGTTTGCCGCTCGAAGACAGTGTCGCCGAGATCGTGCGCGGTCTTGAGGTGCTGCCAGATCGCGAAGAACCAAACATTTTTTATCTGAAATACTCATGCAATGATGAGCTCGACTGTCAGCGCGTGATGATCGCCGCTCTCTCAACATACGAAAAAAATCTGACGGCAAAATACAAGAAACGCAGCTCTGAATTGATCGATCTGTTTCGCACCGTTGACTCCAACCTGACGGACAAACTGGGTAAGGCCAACACCGAGTTTAACCAGATTCGGGAGAAAATGGACACCGTTGCTGTAGCCAAAAATGGTTACAAGGTTCTTACACTGCACCAGGTAAAGGTTGGTGAGCTTGATGAGCAATTAACAAATTTACGGAATCAGCTAACAGCGTCACGAGAAGAACAGGCATTTGTAGATAATGCGATTGCCCAGGGGGCAGACGAGTACGATCAAATTGTTTGGATCTTGGAACAAGATAGTCTTATTAAAGAGATGCGTGACAGCGGTGTCGAAACCCGCACTTTGGAGAATTTAAGACAGAAAATAACCGAACTGGAGATGGCCCGAAGCGAGCTCGCTCAACGCTACGGCGCAAGCCATCCTGATATGCAGTCGGTTGACCGCCAAATAAGGCTTTGGAAAGGTTACATGGAAGAGGACATGTTATCCGGAGAGCAAGGCGGAGTCGCTAGTACCGTGTTGAGCCCACAAGAGATCATTCGCAGGTACAAAATAAAAGTGGACCGCGAGGTCGGGCAACTGGATGCACGCTATCAGGCCGTCAATGAAGAATTTAAATTTCACTTTGAAAAAGCAAAACGGCTTGAGAATATCGAAAATCAACTGCAAAAGAAGCAGGAAGAAATCGATATGGTCAAGGATTGGTTAACAAACGCTCGGGAGAATTTGACACAGCTTGATATGACCGAGTTTGACTCTGATCAGGGGTATGATTTCGAAGCCCTTACGCCGCCCAGTGCAGGGGCTCAAATCTGGCCCAACATCTTTGTGATACTCGGGTTGGGTGGCCTGCTTGGTTCTTTGGTTGGGTTCGGCTTGGCATATCTGATCGATATCGCAGATAAGACCTTCCGATCACCTGACGAGATCACTCGACAATTAGGTCTTCCATTGATCGGTCACATCCCTGTCATGGCGGCTTCCAAGAAGCAAAAAACGGATGACTCACTGATTGATTCAGTGGTTTGCACCTATCATCGGCCCAAGTCGCAGTCTTCGGAGGCATTCCGTGCGGTTCGAACGGCACTCTACTTTAATACGCAAGGCAAGCAACACTCCGTGATTCAGGTTACCAGCCCAACACCGGGTGATGGTAAGTCGACGGTTGCCTGTAACTTGGCGGTTTCGATCGCGCAATCGGGTAAAAGAGTTTTGCTGGTCGATGGCGACATGCGTCGACCGACTGCCCATCACATGTTTGGCATCAAGACGGAAGTTGGCTTTGCATCCTCTCTTGCCGGTAAGAACCAGTGGGAGGATTGCGTGTATGACTGCGAGGAAGTGGAAGGGCTTTTCATTATGCCTTGTGGCAAGAAACCCGCTAACCCAGCGGAATTAACAACTTCGCCGCGGGTCAAGGAATTGATCGACGAGATGCGCGAAAATTTTGACTTTGTCATCATCGATACGCCACCCGTTTTGGCCGTGACTGACCCGTGCCCAATTGCTGCTCGTGTTGACGGAGTGGTCTTGACACTACGAATCAAAAAGAACGTGAAGATTAGTGCAGAGCGAGCCTCCGAAGTCCTCGCAAGCATCGGCGCAAACATTGTTGGAGTTGTCGTTAATGGGGTCGGTGTCCAATCCGGATACGGTAGCCAATACAGTTACGGTGCCTACCGTAGCGGATACTCTTACAGTGGGTACGGCTACGGATATGGCTACGGATATGGTTACGGTGCTGGTAAGTACTACGAAGAAGAGAAAGGTGCCAATCCTAGTGATCCTAAAGGCGGAAAGCCTAAGCGCTTGGAATCCTCGTCGAGTCCTACCGAGTCCGTTTAACGAACAACGGATTCCATAGATAAAACTGCCAAAAAGGCCGCGTTGCTATCAACGCGGCCTTTTTCGTTTTCTCCTGGCAACTCAGGATTCACAAGAAAAATTAAATGCTATCGAACTGGGGAAATTGGGGTGTCGGGCAAATGTGTAAATTGATAGTGTCCTGCACCCCCGGCCGGCTATCTTTGCGCGAATCTGACGAGATTACCGATGCATATGAAAAACTCAAATCTATTATTTATTGCCCTCTCAGTCGTCCTAATAAGCGGTTGTGCTGAGGGGATGTTTTGGAAAACTGGTTACATGGCACCTTGGGTGCGGCAGCAGTGGTCTGCTGAGGAGGAGATCGCTGCGACGTTCTTTGCCCGTCAAAAAAAGATGGTAGAAGTCGTGGCCAAAGCCAACGAAGGTAGTTTGCAAAGCCAAGAAAAAGCCAGTGAATATTTGGCAGAGATTGTTGCCAATGATCCCGTCTTGCTGATGCGGATTGAGGCGACTCAATTACTCGGTGAACTATCTACTGAAACGGCAGCGGTTGCCTTACAAACAGCTGCCAAAGACCGCGAAATCGAGGTGCGAAAAGCGGCGGTGAAATCGCTCAGTGAATTGGACAGCGATTTGGCGTCTCAGTTATTGAATCAAATGGCATTGCAGGATGCGGATACCGACGTGCGGCTTGCGGCCACTCGGTCACTCGCCTTGTTTCCGGGAAATCAATCCCAACAGACTTTGGCCGATGTCTTAAACGATCCGAATCCCGCGTTACAACTGCGCGCCGCTGAAGCTCTTGCGGAGATAACCGACGAAGATTTTGGTAGTGACATCCTGGCTTGGCAGGAATATCTGGCGGAAGTCAGTCCACAAACGGACGAAAATATGGAACGCACAGCCAACGAAGACGGAGAAAGTTCTCATCCCAAGTTTCGCTAATGGGCTCAGCCCCTTCCCGCTTGAGGTTTTGCAGGAATCTATTAATATTCAGGGATCAAGGTTTTCGAACACTTTTTCCCCCGATTTGCTGCCTGTGCCTACAAAAAACCCGGATTTTTTCTCTTCCTTCATCGGCGCTGGCTTGAACTTAGTTGCCGCTGCCGATGCAGATGCCCTAGTGCTGTTCCTTGAAAAAGAGACGGATTGGGAAGCTTTGGAGAAGACATGTGGGTCTGTTGAAACGGTAATTGTCAGCAACTCTAACGAACTGGTAACCGCGGCGGCCGAACATGGCTTGTCCTCCGTGTGGGTCGATCGCCCTGAAGCAACGGTGGCAGAAATGTTGACGCAGTCTTTGCTGGACGCTGTGGCACAGGAGTTGATTAAGCCGGGGGCAACGGTCGTTGCCGCCTATCGAGGCTTCGATTTCGCCAAGCTGGACACGTTAACGGTCCTAAAACTAAGCGAAAGATTGGGCCGGTTGACGGCCAGAGACCTCCAGCGATTAGAAACCAAGGTACCGCTCGATACGCTCAAGGTCGTGGTGGATCTGGCGGTTGAGGTCGGGCGCGAAGGGCGTGAGGGGAAACCGGTGGGTACGATGTTTATCGTCGGTGATCACCGAAAAGTCATGGAACAGAGTCAACCGGCCGGGTTTGATGCGGTGAAAGGTTACTCAAAAGAAGAGCGAACGCTTTTCGATAAAGGAGTTCGAGAGCGGGTTAAAGAGGTCGCCCAGATGGATGGGGCGTTCATTATCTCCGCGGCAGGCACGATCGTCTCCACCTCTCGTATTATTGATACCAACCCGGTCGAGTTGACGATGACCAGCGGATTAGGAGCGAGACATTACACGGGCGCTGCAATCAGCAAAAATACGAAAGCTATCGCTGTCGTGGTAAGCGAATCGAGCGGCACCGTGCGGATTTTTCAAAACGGACAAATCGTACTCAGAATCGAGCCATTCCGTCGGGCCATGAAGTGGAAGAATCTTGCTGGAAGCGAACCCGATGGGGTGAAAGAGTCCGAAGGCAAGTCGTCAGCGCCGTAGGCAAGTTCCGGGATCTCTAAAAAGCTTGTCGTTCCCGGAGCATGGTTTCACCGCATCGCCATGGTGGGCAAAATCGGGATTAAAACCATTTGATTTTGAAATAGCTGCTAAGTGGGTGCTTTCTTTCCGGTCTTTCCCACTCCACTTTCTTGTAGGTGCCGAATACTCGGTCCCACCAATCGACCAAGATGCCGAAATTGTGGTGCCACATTTTACCGTTGTGATGTAGGTGGTGAACGGGCCTAGGCATCCAAAAGCAGAGATCGGGGTTTTCGTGCTGGATCTGATGCGCGTACGCTGCCGCCGCGGCATAGAACAAACAGCCCAGCCCAAAACCGATGCCTGCCGCAGGAGTAAGCAGCAGCCAAAATAACGCGGCACCAATGATCAAAACTGGCAGCGAGGGGAGAAAGTAATCCTTGAACTCCATCAACCAGCCCTGTCCCTGGTTTGCTTGATGATGCTGGGCGTGAATCTTGTACAAAAAAACGCGGGCGTGCATCAGGCGGTGAACGATGTATTCAACGAGCGTGCCGACAATAAATGCAGTCGCTGATCCCAATAGTAAATGCAGAGTGATGATAAGCATAACGTCCTGCTTGATTTTCGATGCGTTTATTCGCTCAATAAACCGAAGACCTCTTGGGGCGCTCCGATATCTACTACTTTAGTCTCTCCACACAAGGAACTGCCAGTAGTTGTTTGCATTACGGGTTTGGGGGCGACGAACGTGACCGTCAAATCGGCATTAAAAACGACCCCATTTTCTTGTTTTTCCAGCTTAGAGTCGCATTCTAAGCCGCTAGGAATGTCGATTGCCATGCGTTTGGCTTTTTGAAGGTTGGCCATTTGAATGAACTCCCGATGAGGGGAGCGTAACGGCGGTTTTGCACCGGTACCCACGACGGCGTCGATGATCCAGTCGAACCCGCCAATTTGTTGCCTAAACGCTTCTGTCGAAATACTGAGTCCTGCAACCACAGGAACGCGAGTCTTGCATAATATTTCAAAATTAGATCGCGCATCTGGCGTCATCTGCTCTCGCTCCGCCAGCAAGATGACTTTACAGCTCCAACCACGCAAATGTAGGTGGCGGGCCATGACCAAGCCATCGCCCCCGTTGTTTCCCGGGCCGCAAAGTATCACGGACGAAGACTTCGCAGTCTTTTGGCAAAGGATGTCAGTAGCAGCCCTCGCGGCATTCTCCATCAACACCAGAGAATGGATGCCAAATCTTTCGATCGCAATTTGATCGAATTGACGCACCTGATCGCGGGTTAAAATCGGAGGAGGCAACATTTTTATTGGGGAAGACGTGGAACTGCGGAACCAAAAAATTTCATGCCATCGCATTTGCATTTGATGATAAATTAAGAAATTGGTCCAATACAAGTCTACTGAGGATCAACATAAAAGCCGCGATGCGCTTTTTTACGAGAGAAAGCTTTATGCCAATTTACGAGTACTCATGCGACGGTTGCCAAAACCAATTCGAGGAATTGGTCACGGGTGGCAAAGAACCAGTTTGCCCGAAATGCCAAGGTGCCCATTTGACCAGACATCTTAGCGTTATCTCAACGCCTTCCAGTGGTAACAAAGCCGAGGGCGGCGTGTGTGACCCATTGCCCGGTGGCGGATGAGGCGTGCCGCAATGTGGTTCCGGTCGGAACCGCTAGAAAGCCCGTTTAGGAGATGCAGACGGGCGGACATCGCCCCTGTTCTGCTCTTGTATCCCATCGGAACCCCCACCATCGAAGGCTGGGGGTTCACGCACTTTCACGAAGCTTACTTCAAGCGATAGATTTCCCCTTGGATTCTAACAATCATCTCTTCCTCGGGTTCTTGCAGGGCCAGTAACTGATTCTCCGCTGCCGTGGTCGTTTGAATTAATTCAAAATACTCAGGGGAGAACTTTTTAATGGCTATGATTTTTGAGGCGTCCTTTTCAGGATCAACGTCGGTGGCGTTAGAGGCAAACAAAATATTCCCTTTTAAGTAGGCGGTGAACTTTCCAGCGCCACGTACTGGGAGTGCCTTGCTCAGGTTCTTTGGACTGTCGGTGGCCGATAAAATGACACCTCTACCTCCCCCTGCACCGGCGCCGGCTGGGGCGGCATTTTCGGCGAAGCTTTCTAACGGAGTCGTGGAGGTGGATTGTGTTTGTTTCAGGCTGCTTTTGTAACCACGCTGTGCGAATCCACTTCGTCCACTTTCGTCTGCCAGCATACCCAGTTTTTCACCTGCTCGCTCTATGCTCAATTGATTGTTCGCCAAGTCTCCCGGTTTTGCCAAGTCGTCTGCCAGATACGAGGTATAGGGGGTGACGATTCCATGTTCCGTTGAAAGGAGGACGAGCTCGTTGATCAGTTCGGGGTTCTTACCATCGAGATCAATCAGGTCAATGATCTCACCTATCCTTCTGGCAGCCCATAGTTTTGCACAGAAAATATTGCGACTGTTATTGGACTTGGGTTGGAATTTAACGGGGTATTCAAATTCCTGTTGTTGTCCGCCTAGTTTTCCACTGATGCGCAATTGAGCGTCACCCGATTGCCGATAGCGGCCTACCAAGACCAGTTGTTGCCCAGCAAACAGGTCCAAGTCCCTGCTCGGATAGATGCGATTGGTGGTGTCTTGGACCTCTGTGCCCTTGTCAATAAAGGTCACGCTGACATCCGTTAACACAGGTGCAGCAATCTTCGCGTAAAGGCTGCTTACATGTTCCTCAAGATCTTCATCAGGGCGCACATACTGACTTGTACCGTGGTTCTCCCTGGTCATCCTGTCGAGTAGGCGGCTGTTCACGTCGTAGCCGACTCCAAAGCTGATCAGCCTCGCGTCATTTCGATTGTTTTTGCGGGCATTAGCAACAATTTCCATCTCATTTGTGACGCCTTGCGTCGCCAGTCCATCGGTTAAAAATAAAACATAGGTGGGGCCGCTTTCTGCGTTCAGCATATGAAAGGCCTCTCCCAACGCACTATTAATATTCGTGCCGCCACCGGCAAAGATACCTTCGACAAAAGCCAAGGCGGATTTTCGAGTTTGCGCATCAAAGATCTGAAGTTCCGGTGCGTATGATTGAACGTCGGATGCGTAAGTAACAACATTGAAAAGGTCTCCTTCACGAAGATTGTTCAAAATGAACTTTGCCGCCTGACGAGCCTGTTCAATCTTCTTGCCGTTCATGCTGCCGCTACGATCAACAACAAATAACACGGTCTTAGGGGTCGGTTTCTGATTTTCGGGGCTTTGAATATCAGGAGAAACGAGTAGCGTAAAAAAGCCTTGCGTATCTTCCTCTGACCAATGAGACAGCAAGTTGGCTGTCAATGAGCGATCATCTTCGCTGTACAGGATCCTGATGTCGCTGCCGGGAGTGTATTGCTGGCGTTCCAATTTAATAACAGCCATGGTGTCAGAGGGCCGCTCAATATCAAGATCGCCGTGACTGGGGCTATAGACCGTTTTCAGACTTTGATGGGTGTTAAGCACGCAACGGAGGGAGAAGGTATCGAGAGGTTGCTGGGAAAATTTTGCCGTGGAAAGCGGGATCAAATAGTCGTTGACACCCATGTCTTGTCGAATGAGTTGGGTGTAAGTGATTTGCACGGTTCGCTCGGCACCCGGCGGGATAGGGAATACGCTGGTCTTGAACATACCCAAGCCTACCCATTCCAGCAGGGCCGGGTCTTGGTTGCGACGAATGTAGCCTTCGTAAATCTCTCGAGCTTTTTTGGCAGGTAGAAGTTTTGCCTCGTATTCTTTTCCGTCGACAAGGAATGTCATACTGTCGACCGCGCCTTCGTAAGGTAAGGGGAAAACAAAAGACGCTTCGATTTGAGTTTTACCCGTATTGATAAAGGTCTGAGAAACCTGAGTTACCGCGAGTTGGTCGTTGATCGTTGAGTTGATTTCCAGACTCTTGATACGGTAACTGGAAACCGGGCGGGTCATCTGATGGTGCCGTCCATGAAGCCGCGGCAGCCTGTGATCCTGGTCGGTCAAAAGTACGCCCTGAGCAGCAACAAATTCCGTGCCGCCGATCAAAACCGCCAATAAGCATCCGATTGCCATTCGTAACATTATTTGTTTCCTCGCATGTTATTGCCGTTACCCGACGTCTTTTTTACGCCCTTTGCAGTACTTATGACGAAGCGTGCATGAGATTAGTTCCACGAATTTATCGAGGCCTAACCCAAGAGTGCCCTCTGGTAAGCGGGGGAAAAGCCCTTGTGTGCTCGCTCGGCAAGCAAAAGGCCGGAATTGCAGAGTTTGTTGGAGTGTTTACCCGTTTGTTTTGGGAAGTTGGTCAGCAGGCGAAGCGACGCCAAGAATAGATGCGGCAAACGAAGGGGCTCGAGATTTCAGATGAGGTCATTTAAAAACCGAACGGCCGTAGGTAAAAATACCTACGGCCGGTTCGAGCCAATCGCCCTCAAGACGTAAAAGCTTGCTAAATCATAGGGCTGGGTAACCATGGCGCTAACCGATTACCTAGAACCACGAGCTTGATGAGACAGATTAATCGCTTGAGGCAAAGTCTATCCATCTGAAATCGTTAAGGAATGATGCCTCCGATGGCGACGATGGCAATCGTCTGATTGACGGCTCCCGACAAGCTGAGTGGAATGGGCTCTCTGAGCCACGGAGCACAATCGCCAGGACGGTAGAACCCTAAAGCGTATAAGCATTCGTTCGGTGGGTTGATTCCCGTCTTGTAAGGTAGCGTAATCAGGCTGACAAAAAAGTGTGCTGCGGAGTGGAACGGCTCGACGACCGGGCCGTGCGTATGTCCGTATCGTTCCAGCGCTCGGTTCTCAAAATATAAGGGCTTATGACACAAGGCCGAGGCTTTCCAAAAGAAAGCATTGGGAGTCCAGTTTCGGGGAGTAAACGTGTCGCATCCCAAATTGCATTCGATCGGTAGGCCCCAATATTGGGTGACCACAAAAAGATCGATTTCACTTAATTGGGCGATCGGGATCAAGCGTCCTTGCCCGGTTTCGTCATCGATGACGATGTAGCTTCGTTCCAGGCCAACTAGTTTACCCTTTGCCAATTCCTTGCCGCTGCAATCGGTCCAAGTTCTATCCAGCCCTGCAGGTGTGCGTTGTGCGGCTGCCAAAGGTCGTAAGGCAGATATGTCCAGCACGATATCTGTGATCGGTGTATTGAGCAATTCTGTGCGATAGGCATCGCACGATTTGCGACCGCGGCTTTGATCCACTTCGGCAATCCGCTGAAGCTCGTCTTCTTGTGTGAATTGCGGTTGGGCCGCGGTGGGGCGACTGTTCGGTATGCTCTGAAATTGCCGTGGAGCTCTTCTAGGAACTTGCGTTCCACGTAGGTTGCGTTCACCTCCCGTGGGTACCGCTACATCACGCAGTTGGTTGGACCGATCTGCGTTGGGTCTTTCGACAGACGGCGTCGCTTGTGATGGTTCTCGGATGAGAACGCTTTGTTCTGAATCTTGTATGGCCGGTGGTTGTGCCATGGCCGGCGGCTCCACGCTATTTAGTGAAAGCGAGTTCGGCGTGAAATCGTCTAATACCGGTGCTTCGTCACGCTCATTGGAATCGACCAAGGAATTCGGGATGTTGGCTGGTGGAGCTAGAGGTTTACTGTTCTGAGCTTCCAGGGTGGTCGGATTTCGCAGTGGAGGAGAATCAAAACTGGGCGCTGCGATGTTTCGTTGAGAAGCCGGAATTTCAGTGTCGGGCATCGCCACATTGGAAATTTCCGATTCCTGCCACGGTGGTGTCTGATTGGAGCGATAAGCCGCGTTGTCGGTGGTCGGCGAGGAATTCGACGTGCCGGAGAAAGTTCCCAAGGGCGCTGGAGTCTGTTGAGACCGCGCTCGCCAAGGATCGTTTACTTGAGAGCCAGCGGTGTCGAGTTGATTGAGGTATTGCTGTTTATTCTCTTCATTGATTTGTTGGAAGGCAGCCGCTTGTTTTACGCGGTAACTTCCTGTGGTGCCCGCTGCTGCCTGTTTAAGCGGTTGCCGCAGTTGATTTTGGGCCCGGTAATTACCGGCTGGTGCGGCGTGGACGGGAGGAGCAATGCGGCGGGGCTCACTCTGCTGCGCCGTCCCAGATTGCACGAAACTAGTGACTGCCGCAGCAGTCCCAAGCAGACCGGCAAAAAGCCAGCGTCGTGCATCGCGATACTTATGATTTGTTTTGCGACGGACTTCCGACGCTATAGTTTGGCGCTTCTTGCGTGATAGCGATGTCATGGGGGTGACTTTCTCTTACACTCGCCGCGGATACTTGAATGAATTGCGCTTCCGTACGCAGTTCATCGATCGTGCGTGTTCCGCAATATCCCATGCCGGCTTTCAATCCGCCGATCAATTGATATACGAAATCACTCAAAGGGCCCTTAAACGGGACACGGCCTTCCACACCCTCTGGAACAAGTTTGTCCGATTGAGTCTGCTTACCTTGCCGATACCGTTCGCTGGATCCTTTGACCATAGCCCCAAGTGATCCCATCCCGCGGTAAACCTTAAATGTTCTACCTTGGTACAAAATCGTGCGGCCAGGACTTTCGGCCAAACCCGCCAACAAACCGCCAATCATCACACAGTCGGCACCTGCCACAATGGCCTTGGTGATATCGCCTGAAAAGCGAATTCCGCCATCAGCGATTACTGGGATATCGTGTTGTTGAGCGACTACAGCCGCGTTGTGAATTGCCGTGATTTGCGGCACGCCAATTCCACTGACCACTCGAGTGGTGCAAATTGAACCCGGTCCAATGCCGACTTTGACGGCATCCGCACCAGCCTCGATCAACGCTTTACAACCTTCCATGGTTGCGACATTGCCGGCGATGACGTCGATGTCCGCGCTGGCTTTGATTGCCTTGATCGCTTCAATTACATTTTTCGAGTGACCATGAGCACTATCAACGATCAAGATATCAACATCGCTGTCGATCAGGGCGGCGATCCTATCTGCATCATTCACGCCTACCGCCGCACCGACTCGCAGTCGCCCTTGCCCGTCTTTGCAGGCGTTGGGGAACCGCTTGACCATGTCGATGTCTTTGATCGTAATAAGCCCCTTCAGTTTCTTATATTCGTCAACCAGTAAAAGTTTCTCCACCTTTTTAGCCGTTAAAATCTTCTCAGCTTCCTCAAGCGTTACTCTTCCCGTAGCCGTTACCAACGGATCGGCAGTCATTACCTCAGAAATCGCGATATCGCCCGACTCCAAGAACCTCAAATCGCGACGCGTGAGAATGCCAACCAGCTTGCCATCAGCTAGCACGATCGGCACGCCCGATACGTTGTACTGATCCATCAGTTGTTTCGCCTTGATGACCGGTTCATCGGGCGGCAGTGTGAGAGGGTCATCGATGATCCCGTTTGCGGACCGCTTCACCCGACGCACCTCTTCGCATTGGGCTTCTAGGCTCATGTTCTTGTGGATAACGCCCAGACCCCCTACTTTGGCCAGGGCAATGGCCAGTTCACTTTCGGTAACCGTGTCCATGGGGGCACTGAGCAGCGGAATATTGAGCGATATTCGCTTGGTCAAACGAGTTTTGGTAGTAACCTCGCTGGGTACGATTTCGCTGTATCTCGGTTGGATCAGCACATCGTCGAACGTGATGCCTGTTTGTTGTATCTTTTGGTTGTGATGGGGCATTTCGGTAGATTCGAGGGACGCTGGAGAATCGGCCGCATTTTTTAGGGTAGCGTTCGACATCAGATTTTCGCTTGTCATAGAGGGAGTCTGGCAATTCCACATTATGCAATTCGCACCGCGGCAGGACAACTCGTGCAGGGTCAGAATCGCCAGTTTTACCGGGCTTCTTTGGATCTTCACGAGAACTTGTTTACGGTGGCAGGCCTGTCGACTCCGTGGTTGGCCGTGGGTGCTGAGAAAGCCAGAAATCGCGACAATTAGATCTTCCTGAAATGCTAGTCAGCATTCCAACTCGGGGGCCATTTGCGGCTGCGGTTGTTGGTTTTGCTGTTCCCGAACAATTTTGTGGTTTTTGTGTGTGTTGTACGGAAGCTTCTGTCTGGGTTGCGCTGAAAATCTGGGCGTGGGTCCCGAGTGCCTGTATTGAAACGCACTGCGTTTGGTTAGAATACGAGGTATTGTCGTGCCCCTTCTGCGGAGTTTGAAATGCGAAAAATTTGTCTGGTTCTGTTGGGACTATCGGTGGCTCTGCCTGCTTGTGACTCAGGAACGCCGGCGCCTGGTTCTGAGGAGAAGGAAAGCAAATCAGTTTCCGTGGAACAGCCCGTCGGCATCATTGAGGGGACCTTTTTCGTCCGTCAGGAGTCCAAGGCAGACAATGAGGCCCGCGCGCAGCAGATCTCAGATACGTTGCTTGGCGAATTTGATGAACGGGTCGAGGCTCTCAAGGTCGAGGTGAAGGCAGCAAAAACAGACGAGCAAAAAGCAGCCATTTATGGGGCCCGCAACCCGGTACCGGGCTTTCTTAATGACGTGGTCAGGACTGTGAATATGTTTCCTGAATGCGGTGCGACTTTCGATGTCGCGTTGGGTGGCTTGGGTGTGGCCCAAGGTGAGCAGCGTGGGCTTTTCATGGACTACTTGTTGACGAGTTGGCCTAATCGTTTGGATCACCGAAAGCTTTTGGATTATTTGATGGAGCAGGTGCCGAGTTCATCGATTGAGAAATGGTTGACACAAATTGTCGAATCGGCACCCGTTGGCGTGATTCAAGCCGAGTCGCTTTTGGCTTTTAAAAACTATTTTGACCAAAAGACAGTTTTCAGTTCGACGCTGATGAACAACCCGGATTTCGCAAATCGACTGCCGGAGAAACAGCTGGCGTACATCCACGCGGAGCGATCGGATTCACAGACCACGCAGGTTTCAGAGTATTTGGAGCGTTTGATACAAGACTATGGCGACCTCGAATTTACGGGTTCTGGGTTGGGTTCCAGCGATACATTTGGCGAAGTTGCAAAGTACGAGCTATTTGAATTGAAATATTTGAACGTAGGTGATCTCGCTCCCAATATTATCGGGCAGGATCTCGATGGGTTTGATTTCAAATTAAGCGACTATCGAGGCAAGGTCGTGATGCTGGATTTTTGGGGGCAATGGTGCCCTCCATGTCGACGCATGTATCCCTACGAACGTGAGCTTGTGCGGATGATGAGCGGGCTACCTTTCGCTTTGTTAGGCATTAATTCGGATAGAGATTTGGAAGTTGCCCGAGCGAGTGTGAAAAATGAGAAATTGCCTTGGAGAAACTTCTGGAACGGTCCCGAGGGAACGGCCGGACCGATTGCCAAACTTTACAACGTGTCCGAGTGGCCCACGGTCTACTTAATCGACGCCGATGGGATCATTCGATTCAAGGGTGTCTTGGGCAATGACATTGAGAAAGGCATCGAGGTTCTCATGTCCGAAATTGGGCACGAAGTCGATTTGCAGCCCGTGCAGAAGGTCGCGGCCAAGAATCCCTGATACGTTTCCATCGCCTTGTTGGTTCCGTTTACCATGCGGCTCACCTAAATTTGTCATTAGTAGCTCTGTTTTCCTTTGTCTAAGTCCAACGCCCCAGCCAAGCAAGTTCTTACCGTCAGCCGCTTGACGCAAAAACTGCAATGGACGCTTCGCGATAGTTTCCCAAATTTGTGGGTCTCCGGTGAAATCTCCAATCTCACCCAACCACAAAGCGGACACATTTATCTGACACTGGGCGACGAAAATGCTCAGTTAAAAGCGGTCATTTGGCGTAGCACGGCTCAACGAGTTGGCTTTGATTTACAGAATGGCATGCAGGTAATCTGCCACGGTGAAATTGATGTCTACCCGCCACGCGGCGTTTACCAGCTGATCATCCAAAAGATCGAACCCAAAGGGGTCGGCACCCAACAGTTGGCGCTGAAAAAATTGCACGCCAAGTTGGCGGCAGAGGGGCTGTTTGATGCCGAGCGAAAGCAGCCGATTCCCGTCATGCCCCGCCGCATCGGGGTGGTCACCAGCCCCACGGGAGCAGCCGTTCGTGATTTTCTCCAAGTGGTTAATCGGCGTTGGCCAAATTTAGACATTTTGATAATTCCCGCACGCGTCCAGGGCGAAGGAGCCGCCAAGGAAATTGCTCAGGGCATTTGTTTGGCTGCTAATCTGGCGGATCGTCCGGATGTTTTGGTGGTGACGCGGGGGGGTGGCTCGGCCGAAGATTTGTGGAGTTTTAATGACGAAGATTTGGTGCGAACGATCGCGAATTGTCCCCTACCCGTCATCAGTGCGGTCGGCCATGAAATAGATGTTACCTTGAGTGATCTCGTGGCAGATGTGCGAGCTCTTACACCCAGCGAAGCCGGTGAGTTGGTGGTGCCGGTTAAACAGCATTTGAACCGCAACTTGAATGAATTGCAGGGGCGTCTCCACACCGCATTGTTACGGCGAATCGATCGGGCGCGAGAAAAACTACTTTCGCTAGGGTCTCGCCGCGTACTCAAAGAACCCGATCACCTGTTGAATGTCGCTCGGCGCAACGTCGACGAATTGGAAATGCGAATGGAGCACGCTTGCCATCAGCAAATGCAACAACGTGAAAACGCCATTGCCGTGTTGGCGGGGCGATTGCAGGCAATTAGTCCCTTGAACGTATTATCGCGGGGCTATAGCGTTACCGAATCGATCGAGGGTGAGATCTTGAGAAACGCCGGCGAAGCCCGTCTCGGTAGCCGCATCATCACACGGCTTGCTACCGGAAAAATTGAAAGTCAAATTGTGGGAATCGAAAAACCAGAGCCCTGAGTCTTGCAACGCCGATGGCAGGATCAGTTCAGAGGCCTAGTCAATTAATGATCCCAAAAGATAACGCCGCGATCTTGATGTGCGAACATGGAGACGTGACATGAACACAAAAGGAATCGATAGCCATGGCAAAAAAGAAGGCTGCCTCCAAAAAAACAGACCTTAAATTTGAGGACGCAATCTCAAATTTGGAAGAAATTGTTGGCGATTTAGAAACCGGTAATTTACCGCTGACCGAGTCCATTCAACGCTACGAAGAAGGCGTCAAGTTATTGAAACAATGCCACGCTTCGTTGGATCAGGTGCGCCGCAAAATCGAACTGCTAACGCAGGTCAGTGCTGATGGTGGCGAAACCACAACGCCTTTTGACGCAGAAGAAACGCCCCAGGATCGACCAGCACGCGGTAAAGCCGATGCAGCCGTGGAAGTGGACGAAGACGGGCGATTGTTCTAGACTATATTCCTGAACGTTTTTGGGTTAACCAAGGAGCTTCGCAACGGTTTCAGACGTCGAGAACATGCGGAACTTTTCCTCATAATTTCGGACGAATTCCACCGATCGTGATCGCCCACTCATGTCAGAATCAGCAGCCGACACCGTCTCTTTTAATCTCGATTTGGCCCGTAAGCAAATTGACGAGCAATTGGTTCGTTTCACAGAATTTAATGCCGACTGCCCTGCCCTGCTTCGAGAGGCGATTCGGTACAGTCTGCTGAGCCCGGGTAAACGGCTGCGGCCCCTCTTGGTGATGATGGCTTGTGAAGCCTGCGGCAAGGACCCCCGAGAATCATTGCCGGCGGCCTGTGCGGTGGAAATGATACACACTTATTCACTCATCCACGACGATTTACCGTCGATGGACGATGACCAACTGAGGCGTGGTCAGCCCACCTGTCATGTGAAATTCGACGAGTCAACCGCCATCCTCGCGGGAGATGCTCTGATTCCGCTCGCATTCCAGGTCGTTTGCAGCGAGTACCCGCCTTCCATTGCCTCTCCCTGCAGCATGGAGTTGGCACAGGCTTGTGGAGCCACCAAATTGGTCGGCGGACAAGTCGACGATCTCGCTCAGGAGAACGGGCAATTGGGAGATTTGGAAAAACTCGAACATATTCACCGGCGAAAAACCGGTGCCCTCCTGACGGTTTCTTTGCGTCTCGGGGCGGTGGTCGCCAGTGGCACACCGAAACAAATCGCAGATTTGGAAACATTTGGGAAAAATCTTGGATTGGCCTTTCAAATCGTGGATGACTTATTGGATTGTCGCGGCGATTGGACCAAAATGGGAAAAATGACCAACAAGGACGATGGCCGCGGAAAACTCACCTACCCCAACCTTTTGGGTGTGGAACAGAGCGAGAAACGTGCGGCGGAACTTGTGCATGACGCGGTTGAGTCACTCGCTGATTTTGGTTCGCGAGCAGAACCTTTAAGAAACCTCGCGAAGTACGTCTTGGAAAGGACTCACTAACGATGTCAAAAATACTACCACAGCTCAAATCTCCCAAAGAATTACATTCTATGAATGTGGCTCAGTTGGAGCAGGTAGCTGACGAGATTCGGGAAACCCTATGTGGTTTACTCAGTACGCGAAGTGCCCACTTTGCCTCCAACCTAGGGGTTGTCGAGCTCTGCCTGGCGTTACATTCAACTTATGATTTTGCCTACGACCGACTGATTTGGGATACCGGACATCAAATCTATCCCCAGAAACTGATTACGGGGCGGTACGATAAATTTTCCAGCATTCGCACTCGGGGCGGTTTGATGGGGTATCCCAACCCTGCGGAGAGCGAATACGACCTGTTTGTCACGGGTCATGCTGGTTGCAGTGTTTCCACCATGGTTGGCATCCGTAGTGGAGATGATCTACACGACGAATCTGATCGGCACGCAGTCGCGGTTATCGGCGATGGGGCCCTGCCATCAGGCATTGTTTTTGAGGCATTTAACAATGTCGCTAGTTCCAAGAGTAATCTCTTGGTGGTTCTCAACGACAACGAAATGTCGATTTGTCCCCGCGTCGGAGGACTGGCGAAATATCTCGACCGGTTAAGGTCAAACCGAGCCTACAGTGGTTTCAAGAACGAGGTGGTCAATGTCCTGAATCGCGTTCCCGTATTTGGCGACCCGACCGAAAGATTACTAGCTCAAATAAAAGAAGGCGTAAAAGCTGGCTTACACGGCGGCATGATGTTTGAGGAATTTGGCTTTCGTTATTTTGGGCCCATTGATGGACACAACGTTGCGATCGTTAAAAAATATCTCAAGATGGTCAAGGAGATCGAGGGCCCAGTGCTGTTGCACGTGATCACAAGCAAAGGGCATGGATTCAAGCCAGCCGCGGATGATCCGGTCTTTTTCCATACGCCTCCAGCGTTCGAACAGAAAGCGGATACGGTTGTTCCTAAGAGCGCCAGTGGAGGGGTCGCCTACACCAA
Organism: uncultured Pirellulaceae bacterium; assembly: GCA_905480235.1. Taxonomy (GTDB): domain Bacteria; phylum Planctomycetota; class Planctomycetia; order Pirellulales; family Pirellulaceae; genus CAJQPP01. The sequence goes on along the minus strand of CAJQPP010000014.1, from coordinate 27,095 downwards.
TTTTGCTCGCGACGCCATCGCGGAGCAAATGAGAAAGAACGACAAGGTCACGGTGATCACTGCGGCAATGTGCCAGGGAAATAAGCTGGAGCCAGTCCGAGAAGAATTTCCAGATCGATTTTTCGACGTAGGAATTTGCGAATCTCACGCCGTTGCCTTTGCCGCTGGACAGGCGAAAACCGGTATTCGGCCCATCGTGGACATATACAGTACCTTCTTGCAAAGAAGCTTTGACCAGATCTTTCAAGAAGTCTGTTTGCAAAATTTGCCAGTCGTTTTCACGATGGATCGAGCGGGCCTCACTGCCCCAGACGGACCTACGCATCACGGCACTTTTGATTTCGCCTACATGAGAATCTTCCCCAACATGGTTGTCATGGCGCCCGGGGATGCAGGTGACATCGGCCTGATGCTGGACTTTGCTCTAACGCATGACACGCCCTGCTCACTTCGTTACCCGAAAGATACTGCTATTGAATTGCCTCGTGAGCCTCAACCGATTGAGTTGGGCAAAGCCGAGATCTTCGCCTGGGGTACTGATGGCATGATTTTGTGTGCCGGGACTCCGCTTGGTAACTGCATTCGTGCGGCCGAGGCGCTTCGCAAGGAGGGATTGGATATCGGGGTTGTCAGTGCTCGGTTCGTTAAGCCACTGGATACCGAAACGATTTCGAAGGCTCTCAAAGAGATGCCCTTCGTCGTGACGGTGGAAGAGGGCATGCTAATGGGTGGGTTTGGCAGTGCGGTATTGGAGCATGGTAACAGCGTTGGGATCGATTGTTCCCACGTCCACCGGATTGGTATTCCAGATCGGTTTGTCGAGCACGGCGACCGGTCCGAATTATTCGCCGAACTCAAACTGGATGCCGATGGCATTGCGGCGGTCTGCCGAGACTTGGCTCAACCAAATGGTGTCTCCAGTGATCAAGAGTCAGCCAAGGTGGTTAAGTAACTGGGCCCGGGATTATTCTTTGATATCCTCAGCAAATTGATCGCGGGTCGCATTCCAACGAGCAATAAGTGCGGATAACTGTTCGGGGTTCTCGCCTGCCAGATTATGGGTTTCGGAGCGGTCCTTGGACAGATCATAAAGCTCCCACTCGGTTGCCGAAGTCTTGACCGCTTTCCAATTTCCCATTCGGATGGCGTTGTTTTTTTCGTGTGACCACCAAACATAGTCGCGATCGACAGGTTGGTTATCCAGCATGGCATCCACCAGGCTCTCTCCCGGAAATTCGGGGCCACCCACATCCGGTTTCAGTTCTGTTTGGGCCAGTTGCAACATGGTTGGTAAGACATCGACCAGGTGGGCAGGTTGGTGTCGAACTTCACCTGTGGCTTTGATCCCGGCCGGCCAATGAGCAATCAAAGGCGTTGCGATTCCACCTTCGTGTACCCAAGTCTTATGCTTGCGAAACGGGGTGTTGGATGCCGTTGCCCAGCCGGGCCCTAGGCAGAGATGGGTGGCTGCCGAGCCCGGGTCAGCCGTGGGGTCGTGTCCATCATCTCGGATCATCAGTTCGCTACTGCAACCGTTATCAGACAGAAATAAAATGAGCGTATTTTCGTACTCGCCCATCTCTTCAAGTTGTTGGAAAACTCTTCCCAATTCTCGGTCAATGCGATCGACCATGGCGGCATGAATGGCCATTTTCGTGGCCTGAAACTGCTTTTGCTCTTTCGACAAAGAATCCCAAGGTTGCGGTAACGCCATCTCGCCGGCACCGTAGGATTGAATATCTTTAGGGCGCTGGTAGGGAGCTCCCGTCTCCATTTCCATTGGCGACAACTTACATTGTTCATCCGAAAGGATGCCCTCTTTCTGCAGCTTTTTCCACCTGGTTTCCCGCACCGCATCCCAACCATCCGCGTAGCGATCTTGGTATTTAGCGATGTCTTCGGGTAAGGCGTGCAGCGGAAAATGCGGCGCTGTCAAAGCTAAGTAATGAAAAAAAGGTTGGTCGGCATGATTGTCTGAGTGATCTTTTAACGACTCGATAGTTCGATCGGCCAAGTCAATCGTCGCGTAGTATCCCGAATCACGTTCCACGGCAGGTAAAGCTACGTCATTGAGAAAACGACGCTTGGGACTGAAGAACCTCGCTTGGTCGCCGAGAAAATAGGAATGATCGAACCCCTGTTGCACGGGCATACCGTCGATGTGCCATTTACCAATGTGATAGGTTCGGTAACCGGCGGCCTGCATGCGGACGGGAGCCAGCGCGCCCCACTCGGGTCGTTTGCCAGACATTCCGCCACGCTTAACTCCGGGCAAAATGTCTCTGCGCACTTGCTGAGCGTAATAGCCAGTCAAAATAGACGAGCGGGTCGGCCAACAGCGCCCGGTATTATAAAAGTTGGTAAAACGTAATCCGTTGGCCGCCAGGCGATCGAGGTTGGGTGTTTCGATCTCGCCACCGTAACAGCCCAGATCAGAAAATCCCAAATCATCCGCCAAGATGATCATAATATTAGGGCGATCGGCCCATGAGGTTTGCAAAGTACAAACAAAGGCAAGGCCCACAAATAAAATCAACCTGATCGAATTGCTCATGATGCTTGGATGCCAAAGTCTTGGGGAAGGTCTGTAAGCTGATAAGCACGTTAGGGGATTCGGTGTAACAAATCAATCATCCCCTGAAGTGACATGGTAAGGTCGTCGGGAGTGGTTAGCCCCCAATGGGTGGCAATTTAACTCGTAATTTAGAATGGGTGGGTCTCGCCAAATGGGTTGAAAAACCGGTTGTAATCAGGTGGTCTTAGCCGTCGCTACCTACTCTGTTTCTGGCAATGGTCTGGCGACCACCCGTTAATTTTACCGTGTCGCCGCAGCAGCCGCTCAAAAGGTGATTCCGCCAGCGCCGAAAAACGGTCTGGTTTATTTCTCTGTTCGCCGGTCAGGCATGGCAATGCGGTGGGCGGCTTCTGGCCAAAAAGGTGTAAATAACGTAATCTGAGACCTTAAACAGGACAGCCCTTTGTCTTTTTCTATGCTCCAAGCAATGGTCAAGCCCGGTCAAGTCAACCAAAAAATTCGCACCCTGATCTTGGGGTCAGGTGATCGACGTCCCAAGGTCTTGACGCAGATTGAAAAATTGAGGCCGGTGATTGAGCAGTATGCCGAAATCGTCGCCGAAGAGTTCTCTTTCGACGAGCAATTTGACTTTGAGGCAAATCCTGCTGATATCGCCATCGTTTTAGGAGGCGACGGCTCGATCCTGCGGTCTGCACGGTTCATGGGGCAGAATCAGTTACCCGTCTTGGGAGTCAATCTCGGGAAATTAGGGTTTCTTGCCGATGTTCAACCGGAAGAGCTAGCAAGTGCTCTTCAGTCGGTCCAATCCGGTGACTTCCAAATTGGAGAGCATTTGATGATGCGTTGCCGTATAGAACGCGAGGGACAGACGGTCATTGATGAGTTGGGCCTGAATGAACTGGCCGTTCTTTCGGGTCCGCCCTTTTCGATGCAATACATTGATCTTTACGTCGATGGCCAATTGGCGACATCATATGCATGTGATGGATTGATCATCAGTACGCCGGTTGGCTCGACTGCTCACAACCTTTCAGCAGGCGGTCCCATTCTGCGAAAAAATTTGGAGGCCTTCGTGATCTCGCCAATCAATCCTCATACACTGACGGTCCGCCCTGTCGTTGATCGCGCGGATCGCATGTACGAATTGGTCGCACGGACCGAGAACGAATCGACATCAGCAGTTTTGGACGGTCAGGTACTGGCGCCCTTGGATTCTGCGGCGCGAGTTTACGTATACAAAGCGAAGCCCGTTTTTCGATTGATTGCGGTCAAGGGGCAGAGTTACTACCGCACGTTACGCGAAAAACTTGGCTGGCGAGGTGACTTTGTCACCCACCAAGGCACGCCTAAATGAAATATTGGACTAAATGCCCTCGTGGCTAAACGTATTTAAGAAGCATTTCTATTTTCTCGCATGGAGGCGGGCATGAACTTCAAACTAAAGATTCTGACGGTAATTTTTCTGAGTTTGTTCCCCAGCCCCTGTGGTTTGTTAGCCCAGGATAACGATGACAGCGCTGTCGATCGATCGACTCGTCGCGCTGAACAACGGCAATCTTGGAAACTCCAATACCGCATGCAACCGGACGAGGTCCTTCGCTGGTCAGTGGAGCAGATCGCTTCCACGGATACCTCTATGGCGGGCTTCACTGAAAAAACGTCACTGAGGACGCGCTCTGTGATTGTCTGGGACATTCTTAGCGTCGACGCCAAAGGAAACATCACCGTTCAGGATCAGCTGGAATCGGCCGTGGAGTGGCAAAAAATTGGCGAGGCGGAACCGGTCAGTTATGACAGCCGCAAAGACGAGAATATTCCCGATATTTATCTGGCTACAGCGGAGAAAGTCGGTAAGCCAATCTCTACCACCACGATCAATCCGGCGGGGCAGATTATTCAACAGGAAAATCATATTCGTCGGGCGGAATTCGGTATGGGTAAATTTACGTTACCTTTACCCGAGGAGGCGATTTCCCTTGGTGGCCAGTGGAATACTCCGGAGGAACTGCAGGCTCGTCGCGGTGACGGTACGTTGAAGGTGATTAAGACACGAATGCTTTATACGCTTCGTAAAGTCGAAGATGGAATTGCGACGGTGTCGTTTCGTCGTGAAGTGCTGACTCCGGTCGAAGATCCCAAAGTTAAAAGTCAGATCCAGCAGAAAATGAATCAAGGGGCTTTGTTCTTTGACTTAAACGCCGGCCGCATTACTAAGAAGGTTGTGCAGTGGGATGAAAAAGTCCAAGGCTTTGAAGGGGATGACAGTTACCTGCATTATATTGGGAAATACACGATGGAATTACTGGAAGACCCGCAGTCGACAGCGCAGACCGAGTCGGGCCAAACACTCCAGCCTTTGAACACCAAAAGTGGCAATCGGGCCTCAAGTTACATTCGCCCTCGGAATGGGAAACCTGTCATTCGTAAGTGACTCTCAGGTACCCGGACTAGCGTCCTCCACAACAAGCACAGCGTCACTGGCTGATATTGGGCCCTTTCACCTTCTTGGTGTGAGGGCCCCATCTAATTGCAGTCGGCGAGGACCACGCGCTGATTGAGTTGCCGATCCATCCGAAGGGTTGGACTTGCTTGTGCCTTCCCGTTATGCACCCGCCTATTAATGAAGCGTGGGAGAATTCGGCATCGGCAATTTAAGTTGCGAGGGAACAATCGGGCTGGGGGTCGAGATACTACCCGGGGCATAAGAACCCTGAGTTGGTAGGTGTAGCGATGATGAGGTATTCGGTGTTGATGTGGGTGCGCCCGGCGCGGGTGCGTTGGGGCTCTTCGCCAACGAGTCGAAAAATTGTTCGTTCTGGCTAGGCTGAATTTGTTGTTTATTCAGTGGGATTGCTCCTGCAGCGGCACCAAAAGATTTATGAGGTGTCGACGGATATTTGTCGGCGTTCGTACCATTTGGCGTGCTCTTGGGCGTCAGTGTCGGTGCGGGAGCGAAGTTGGAGTTATCGGCGAACCTGGGCGGTGCTTCATTATTTCTAGTCGCTGGTGGTATTACCTCCTCTGGTCGGGAGACAGGGGCGGCAAATTTCTCAGGTTCTGTCTGAGGTAGTGTATCTTCCGCAAGAGTCATGTAGTTCGGAGTTTTGTAAGGCTGAAAGTCGTTATTTGAAGAGACTTCCTTTTTATGCGGAGTTAATTCCGGTAGAGCGTTGTTTTGTGGTTTCCCATTCGATGCGTTGGGCACAAAGTCACCTGTATTTGGCGTTTTATCTGAAGCAGCAATTGCACTCGAATTATCTTTCAGAGGCGACAAAGGTGAAGTACTTTGAGGCAGATCTTCAGGTGGGTTCGGTACCGTCTGAGGAAGTAGCGGTTCGGTTGCCTGCGTCTTCTCCAGACCGGCAATTAGGTCAGCATTGCTCTGTTTTGAGTCTTTGACCAGCTCTTTATAGGATCGGGCAATTTCTTGTTCAAAGGAATCCGCCGTTTTTTGAATATCGGTTGGTAGTGGCGGTAGGGCTGGGTCATTACTCACCACAGCGGATTCACTTGGCGTGAATTGATGCGAGGGAGGTTCGATATAGCGGGATGCCAATGCCGAATCATTTTGCCACCAAGCAAGACTGCTCAAGCTTGGTTTTCCAAGTTGGCAACCTGTCAAATTAATAAAAAGACAACCGGTGGTCAGGATGATGCCCGCAGTAATTGCTCTCATGATTTCCCGTTTTGCTCGAATGACAGGATTGGTGCCAAAAAACTTGCGCACCCATGGCGCGCCGATTCAGCGGGATGGTAGGGAGAGGAGCAAAGACCGGTCAACGGTAATTTTTACAAGATCAAAAACTTTGTCGGAGGTGGGGCTAGCAAAAGCACGAGCCAGCACCCCGTAGTTTGACTACGTGACCTGGCTCGTGGTTTGAGTTGCTTGGGAGAGCTAAGGGTCTTGCTCTGGGAAGCGTGAATCAGGCAGTTGCCGCGGCGAACCGGTTGGCAACTTCATCCCAGTTAATCACATGGAAAAACGCTTCCACGTAATCGGGGCGTCGATTTTGATAATTCAGATAGTAGGCGTGTTCCCAAACATCAATACCGAGAATGGGGGTGCGACCTTCCATAAGAGGGTTGTCTTGATTGCGTGTGCTCTCAATCGCCAGCTTGCCATCTGAAACCACTAACCAGGCCCAGCCACTGCCAAAACGGGTTTGGGCGGCGGTGCAAAATTGCTCCTTGAAATTATCGAAGCTGCCAAACGCGTCATCAATCGCAGCGGCGAGATCACCGGTTGGCTTACCGCCACCACCCTGCTTCATGACGGACCAAAAAAGTGAATGGTTTGCGTGACCGCCACCATTATTTCGTACGGCGCCGCGAATGGCTTCTGGAACCGCCTTCAAATCAGACACGAGCTCTTCGATGGATTTCGACTCGAGGTCGGTACCAGCGATGGCGTTGTTCACCTTGGTGACGTAACCGTTGTGATGCTTACTGTGATGAATTTCCATCGTCTTGGCGTCGATATGGGGCTCGAGCGCGTCGTATGGATAGGGCAATTCTGGTAGTGAATAGGCCATCTTAAACCTCGGATTGTTGATTCGGATCTATCAAACGGTGATGTTTGCAAGCGTTGGCTTCGCAAACTGAGAGCGATGATCGTACCGAAACAAAAAAGCGGGTTCAATTGGGTAGGTGCTGGGGACAGCCAATTCGGCCCTCAGTTGGTCGATTACTGGCAAGATGTCGTTAAAAACGCGACTTTAGGGAGTTGAGACTGGCCCGGTATCCAGCAGCGGACCTCAATATCGACTCTCTGGAGCTTCCAGTTTCTCTTCAACCAACCTAAACATCGCAAGGTCACCGATGAACTGATTCATGATTTGTTTCGCCTTTTGATCGAGATCCTTATGTCTACGATCGCGATTTTTCAAAGTGCGGACAGTAATTCTGATTCGTAGGCACTTTCTTTTGGATTGTGTGGAGGGGATGTTTTCTTTGGTTTCAATATCAACGACCAACGCCAGCGGCCGATTGATCAGGCTGGGCTTGGTGCCGGAAGGCTTGTTTACAAGAATCTGCACGTACCCTTCCTCAGCGGAACCGATTTTGTACTCGTTCTGAGCCACGACCCCTTTTATCTTCTCGACTAGAATTTCTAAGGGGCAGGTGATTTCACCTTCTTGTTGCAGCAGCAGATTTCCCTTGAGGTTCATCCATTCGATGTCCGATTGAATTTTTCGCGGTTGCGATGTTTCTTTCGCATCATCGGTTTTTTTGGGCTCCATGTATCGCACCTGATTGCGGCCGCTTTCTTTGGCCAACAACAACGCTTGATCGGCACGCACGAATGCGGTTATGGCAGTATCTCCTGTCTGGAATTCAGTAACGCCAAAACTCGCCGTCATGTTTTTGCCGTTCAGCGCAGAAATCGGAGCTTGTGATAGCGCTAAACGAATCTCTTCCGCTCGTTCAAATGCGCTTTCCAATGTGCAGTTGGGGCAAACAATCACAAATTCTTCGCCGCCATAGCGAGCGACCAAATCATTGGTTCGAGTATTATCTTGTAAGATTTTCGCGAAGCTGATGAGCGATTGATCACCAATATGATGACCAAAGTCATCATTGATTTTTTTGAAGAAGTCGATGTCCGCAACAATCAAACTGGAAATGGTGGTCTTGGCGTGGAATTCCTTGATGCGTGCATCCAGCGAACGTTCGAAGTGAGCTCGGTTGGCGACACCGGTCAATTGATCTCGTGTCGCGTGTGCGTACAGCGTTAATACTTGTTGCTCAAGATCTACTTGCGAAGATTGGTCATGCATTAAGATGACCGCACCGCGAACACCCATATCTCTTCCCATGACAGGGATGACATGTAATTCAATTGCCATTCGGCGGCCACCACGACCGGTTACGGTGGCGGCCAGCATCACCTGCTCAGCTTTGCGAATTGATTCTTTTATTGGGCAAGCGTTATCGGGGATGGCCTTGTCAAACCGGTCTCGGAGATCGATGTAGCTGGGCAACCAATCGCTACCGAGCATGCCCGGCCCACGAATACCTGTCAATTGTTCGGCTGCTTGATTCCACAGCTTCACTTTCAGGTATTGATCCACCATGATTACGCCTTCCCTCACGTTGTCGATTAGGCATCGCTGGAAAAGTTGCTTAGTAGTAGAGCCGCTGGGAGCGGTCGGAGTTAATGCAGGGGCGGGACCTGTTAGCTCATTCGTGGCTTGATCTTCCATGGTGATTTGATTTTCTGGTCAAAGTTACCGGTTGGGAGCGCGTTTCAAACAAGGTTGCTTGATTTTGTTTTTAGCTATCTAATTTTGGCATCTGCTTAGGAGAAGGCAGGCAACCTGTTGGCAATCCCCCGGCGTTAACGCGATTAAAATTACGTTTCGGTAATTATTAGCGATAATGCGGGTTTTGCCGCTGACTGCTCTCCGACCTGACACAGCCCAACGTATCCCAACACACGATTACACTGACGCACCGAGGAACCTCATGAAAATTGCAAGACTCATCTTTGAGGGACAATCTTGGGCCGGAATGGTAGAAGGCAGCATGATCCGCTTGATCGGTCAATGTGGAAAAGATCTCCCAGAATCGGCGGCCGGTTTCATCCGCTTCTTCGAGAATGAAGCCGTGCCGATTTCGCAGTTTACTGTGCCCCTTTCCGAGGCGCAGTTGTTAGCGCCCCTGCTCCATCCACAAAAGGTCGTCTGTGTAGGGCGTAACTATGCCGAACACGCTGCCGAAATGGGTTCCGAGGTCGGAGACTTGCCGGTCATTTTTAATAAGTTCTCGGACTCGATTACCGATCCTGGTGCGTGCATTAATTTGCCTGAAATCAGTGAAAGGGTCGATTTTGAAGCGGAGTTAGTCGTTGTCATGGGGCGAGCAGGCAAGAATATCCCTCTGGAAAATGCCCGGCAGCACGTCTTTGGGTACTGTTGTGGCAATGACGTCACCGCCAGAGATTGGCAAAAAGGTCGGCCCGGCGGGCAATGGCTGTTAGGGAAATCGTGCGATGATTTTGCGCCTATCGGACCATGGATTACAACGCGAGATGAGATCGATGCCGAAAAATTAGAGATCCGTTTGCATTTGAACGGTGTGGAAATGCAGCACTCTAATACCTCCAAGTTGATTTTCAAAATCGATGATCTGATTGCTCATCTATCACGATTTTGTACATGGCAGCCCGGAGATTTACTATTTACCGGTACGCCGGCGGGGGTCGGCGCAGGGCGGAAACCCCCGGTTTTTCTTCAACCAGGTGATGAAACGGTGGTCAGCATCGACGGCCTCGGAGAGCTAAAGAATACATTCGCATAATGTCTGTTAAAAGAATGCTAGCTGGTGGGGTTTGCGCTTTCGGCAGGTAATTTGGTGCGCTCGGGCGTTCATCAAGTTGACCGTCAGGCTTGCCGATTTTTCTTGTGGATGCGCGCAGAAGGATTTGCGCGCTCACTGACGCAGGGAATTGGGTATCTGCCATATGCATTCGCAGAGCATCCGTCAGCGACGACGGCGCGTAACTTTAGACACCGCTCAATCAGATGAGTCGGCGACAACGCCGTGCGCACAACCGGCCAACCAATCCGAACCACGCCGTCCAGCAGCCCGTCCATATACACAAGGTGCTCGGCGTAGTCGCCAATTTAAAACGACGGATCTCATTCCCAAACGTTTTTGGTCGATGGCTGCGGCAATCGCATTTCTGTTGGCGGCGATCGCCGGACTGAATCTGCTGCATTTGAATTCGCCGGATTGGATCGAAGTTATCGGGGAGGAAGGGGTCGCTGCCCTTTCGCTGAATACCGGGCGTGGATTGGGTGTTTGGTATTCGAATTTTCTCTTGCTGTTGAGCTCTTGCGTTAGTCTGCAGATCTTCCTGCTCCGGCAACATCGCCGAGACGATTACCGTGGCTCCTATCGAATTTGGATGTGGTTGGCGGTGCTTTTTTTACTTGCCAGTGCGGCAAGTGTCACGGGGATTGCATCGTTATTTCGAAATGTCATTGCCAATACGCTCGGGTCTGGTGGGGCAGGTAACTCGACATTGATGTGGGTATTTCTAATTAAACTTGGCGGCTTACTGCTGCTATTGGTGCGGAGCTTGATTGAGGTTCGGCATTCCAAATTGGCAGTCGTGGGTTTGTTTTCGGTTTTGTTTGCCTATGGCATTGCTCATTTGATCAATGAAGTTCCTGAAGTGCAGGCGAAAAGCTCAGAGTATTTGCATGCATCGCTCGGTAATAGTCTCCTTTTTGGTAGCACTGCATTATTCGTATCGGTTTTAGGATACGCTCGATTTGTTTACCTAAACGCAAATGGGCTGGTCAAAGCCAGAGCCACATCAAACACTCAGGAATCTCAAGTCAGCGAACGTTCGCAAAGAAAGCAAAAGGCTCGGCAAGAAAAGTTAGCAGCCAAGCAAGCCAAGTTAGAGGCAAAGGAGTTGCAGAAAAAAGAAAAGGCCGATGAACGCGAAGCGATCGCTGCGGAAAAATCTGAGGCTCGGATGCGTCGCCGTAAAGAAGCTGCATTGGATGAAGAAGCTGAACGCGTAGCAACGAAAACCAAAAAGGATTCGTCAGCAGCTAAAAAAACTGCCGCCTCTGCCGTTAAGAAGAAACAGAAGAGCACTAAAACCCAAACTACCAACGGCACGACAAAACGCAAGAAAACACCGCCAACCGATGCGCCCCTGGCACCCTTAAGCTCTAAGATGCGGACAAAAACCAAAGCGACGCCAAAACCGAAGACATCCTCCCCACCTGTCGGTGATGATTATCTGCTGACAGTCGAGGCGGAAGAGGTTGACGGTCTATCCAAGGCTGATCGTCGAAGGTTGAAGAAGCTGAAACGCCGCGCAGAGAAACGGGCTGCCTAAGGGTAGGAATCCATTGCGGCGTCGAGCTTATCCTGCGATTTCACGTCCTGTCGAAGTTCTGTTAGGGCAGTATTTGATCAAGCCAATCGCTCATTGCTTTCAAGGCCGCGGGTGAAAATGTTTGTTCCAACACGCCATATTCAGAAGCCAGTCCGGGGCCTTCGGTCTCTTGGAATAAGTGGTTTAGGTTCGGAAGTTTTAGGATCTTGAAATTGGGATTTCCTCCCTCTTGCAACGCATTCTCGATCGCTGGCAGATTCAGTTCCGCTAATACTTGAAGATCTTTCTCACCATTTAATGCCAGAACTGGACAACCAACTTTCTTCCAAGCACCTGCCGGATCATATTTGATGAAATATTTCATCCAAGGTAAGGCGGCCATCTTATGCATGGATTTGGCTTCCATTTTGAGCAGAGCTGCCGTCTCTTCCGGCATGTCATTGGCGATTTTATCTGCCAGCTCTAACATCAATGCTTGGTTGACCGTTTCATCCGCATACACTTTTTCGACTAATTGGCCGGTTAGTAATCCGACGGCGTCGACCAGCTCAGGATCGACTCCGGAGGCCTCCTGAGCAGCCCGGATTTGTGATGTGAGGATTTTCCCACCATCGATTCCGGTCCCTGCCAGCGAGATAATAAAAGCCACGTCATCTCCCTGCGTTGCCACCATGGGAGCGATTAAACCGCCTTCGCTGTGCCCAATGAGCCCGATTTTTGTCGAGTCAATATTCGCTTGAGTCTTCAGAAAATCGATGCCAGCCTGTACGTCTTGGGCAAAGTCCTGCGAGGTGGAAGTGGCAAGTAATTCGCTTCCTGTCGATTCTCCAACACCTCGATCATCAAATCGTAGAATAGCAATGCCGTGACGAGACAGGTAATCAGCAATGACCCAAAAGGGTTTGTGTTCAAAAATGGTTTCGTCGCGGTCTTGAGATCCCGATCCTGAAATCAAGATGGCCGCTGGAAAAGGTCCTTCACCGTTTGGTGTGGTTAACGTCCCGCCCAATGTGACGTTACCCGTTTCATTTTCGTAAGTTACTTGGGTGATTTTGTACGGAAATGGCCCTTGCGGATTTTGCGGACGATTCGCGACTGGCTCGGAGTTCTCAGCCATTCGTTCCATTTCCAGCGGGAACTCATTTCCCATCTGCACGAACGTACCGGAAAGATTTTTTCGATCAGCCCCTACTTCTGCTTCGTAGGTCATTCTCATCGTTGCCTGCGAGAACAGGTACTGTTGGCCTGCCTGCTCGAATTTCAGCGGAATTCCCGTCACACCTTGCGAATAGCTGTCGAGTTTGGCAATCAGTTCACCGTCTGCGGTTTCAAATATTTTGAGACCCAGCTTTAGTTTGGTACCGCCAGCATTGAGCGTGCCCTGCCAATACTCTTTTAATTTCGGGAGATTTAACGAATCGACTTTCCGAATCACGAAATCGACATCGATGCCGTTTTGGGTCCATTGCCCTGTGGCCATTGAACCGTTGTCACTAAGTTTGCCAGAGAATTTTGCCTTAACCTGAGGTGCCACAAATTCCAATTGTCCCTCGGTTATTTCCATTTTGGGAATAGGGATTTCAATATGCCCTTCGTCCGGGCTGTGTAAGGTACCGGTCCAGTTTCCCTCATCATTATGAAATTCAAATTTCATCAACAGTTTGCGATTTTCAGTGTCTAGAATCCCTTCCCAGAGTGATTGTTCTGCGTCCTTTTCCTGGCCGAGCAAAGGTGCCGCAAGCGTGGCAAACGCGACACAACAGAGACTTCGCACGAAAATCACCAACCATGAGTTGCAGCGTTTGTTCATTCGATTTTTCTCAGGGATAAAATTGGGGATTGCTTGTGCCAATCACGGGCAGCGTTGTGAGCACGAAAGCTGCACCGACGCGGTTATTAGTATTACGCATCGCCGATCCAAAAATTCCCAATAAAAAACGGTTTCTCCAAAAATCGTAGTCAATAAATGACGCCGGATTTTTGAAGCTTCGCTTGGAATCGGTTGGAATCGTTTTCGTCGTTGTTTTGCCGGTAAGCAGTGGCAGGCAATTATCTTTTGACCTGAAAGCTAGGGGGTCTTTTCTTTCTGTTTTTGGCGAGCAGGTTGTTTCGGTTTGCTATCTTTTTCGGATTTTTCGACCTTTGAAAATCCCTTAAACAAATCGATCGAAGGTAGGTTCCCCAGGATCCCACCCGCGCCAGTACCCATGTTGGCTGGATCTCGGGCAACGTCGATATGACCGTGAACAATAAATTGTGAGTTGATTTGAAATGCATCCAGCGAAACGCCACGGAACCATTTGATAGGCGGTGCCATGTAGTCCTCAGGCATTTGAGGATCGGCAAACGATGGCCAGTTCGTGGATTGCCATTCCGCTCGAGAATCGTCTAATGCGATCAATTTATACTCGCCCTGCAGAGGGCAGGCTAATTTGACCCCCAGTAATTTTTCGGCATCCGCCAACACGGCGTCAGGAGGAAGGTTGAATTGTTGGATAAGCATGTTTAACAGCTGCACGTTCGCAACTGAGGTTTCCCAGCTGCGATTAAAATAAAATACGTTCGCCCATTCCACTAAATTCGATGAAGAGATATCACCAATACGAAGTCGGATTTGGGCAGACTGTTCGGCGGGCACAGCCTTGATGTATTGTTTGGCTTGTTGCAGCCTTTGGCGATCAAATGCCGCCAATGAAAAATCATCCTGTTGCATCCTCCAGATTCCGAGGATACGTGAATAAGTGAATCCCTCCGAGTCTGCCTGCGCGCTGAGCGACGGCAGTAGTTCCAAGTATCCTGCACTGGGCCATGCACCGACGTATCCGGGCGTCGTTTTCAGAAGCTTCATGACCTCAAAGAAATTTGAAGGTTTGGAATTGTTTTTCGGTGGCAGGTCTCCCTGTATGACTCCGAAAATCAGATGATCTTCACCGGATTTCGCCAACATGTTTGCGCCGACGCTCACTTGGAGCGAGGCCAATGCTTCGGGTCCGGTATCAATCTCCCAATCCAGAGTCGAGCCTAACGCGCTGCCCAGCCAACCGTATTTTTCTGCACCAAATGGTGCGATGCGACCATCGATCACAATGCGTTCCGTTTTTTTGTCGCGTTCGAATCTTTGCAAAGCCAAGACAATGGGGTCGAGTTCTCTTAGTTCGGATTCGTAATATTGAATGCGACCTTGTAGCCAAGACGCCTCCATGGGCGAAATCGCTTCGATCGGCATATCGGCGATAGGTTTGTAGAATCCACGGAGGCCACGTAACGTGTCTTGCCATTGTCCGTCGACGAAATGAGTTGAGCTGCCGTCTGGCAGTCGATTGAAATTTTCCGGCAGAAAACCGTTGGCTATCAATGTTTCAATGTCATCTACGGCGAAGCCTTCATTTTGGGCAGCCCATTGAGCCATTTGAATCATCTGCATGTTGGCGATGGATTGATTTCGCCGCATTAATTCGATCTGGTAAGTGGGGCTGAGCAAATTTTCAAAAAACGGTCGTGAAAGGTAGACGAAGACGGTGTCATCGCGATCCAATGGCATTCGCTCGCGAGCCATCTGGAATTCAGGATTGTTCGCCAAGCTCCCCTCACCCTTGGAAGCTTCGAGAAAGCGTTTAACGATGGTCATCGATGTGCTGGTGATATGGCAAAGATCTTTGACGGCGAAAAACGAACGAATTCGGTTGTCCTGAGTGGATAGAAGGGTGACCAGGGTCCCATCGATTTCCAATTCAGTGAACGTGACCCCCTCGTCGGCATGATCTTTGGCATATTTTTTTCGACGGTTTCGGATTCGTGTTTCCAAAGATTTATTTTTCGCCAGCATCAAGATGGCGTTGGACGGGCCGTCATTTAGGTACAGGTCCGTACCGATCGCCGCGACATCCGAAATTAGATTGCCACCGAATAAATCATCCACCTGGTTCGATTCCAAAACTAATTGGTCTAACAGTTTGGTCGAATCACCGGCGATGTGTCCGCGCAGAGAAATCATCCGTGTAAGATCTCCACCATATTCCTCCATCAACCGCTTGACCCACAGCTGATTGTCCCAGCTACCGAAACGCAAATAGAAACATTCTTCCGGTACGAAACGAACTAGAGTTTCGGTGGGAATATCTTGCTTCGGTACAGCGTTGGTGGAAGAGGACCATCGGGGAGGTGCGGGAACGGGTTGAGTCGCCATTTCCGTATCCGCCGGTAAGGTCAGCATGTCTCGGATAGTCTCTGACCTGAGAGATTCCACCTCAAAAATCAAGCTCATCGTCTCTTCTAGTTCGTCAACTTGCCCCCGCTTGAATTGCTCGGCAGGCGGAGGGGTCAAACGAAGCCGATTCTCCAGCATGGCTGCGAGGTAGGTTTCGACGAGTGGCGGGTAATCGCCATTTTCAAGATTTCGGCGTGATTGGGCATTGAATTGCCGCCACCAAGTATTGAATAGCACACGCGCCAAAGCCGGCCGGTACGGACTCATTTCCCCAACGAAATCTACGGGTGTGGTGCCATACAGCGTTAGGTCCAATGGGGTATCACCACGGAAAAGAAACCAGACCGACTGAACTCCACCGACGCGGGGCCGATCAAACAGAACGGTAAGCAATCCTTCTGAAAAAGCGGGGTAGAAAATTCGACCGGCTTTTTCTCGTATGCGGACAGCTCCCGTATTCTGAATCATCTTTCCGGATTGCCCCATGCGAAACGTCACTTTGGCGACACCGAATGGTTCGGCTGGATAGGCCTCAACACGCATGATGATGGGTTTCTGGGCCGCCGCGACAAGCGGCACGCAGCAAACGATTAACAAGCCAATCAGGAAGCTTTTCTGGAGCACGGGCGAGAGCAAATTCATGAGGATAGAGGCGATAGAAAAAGTTCGAGTGAATTTAGCACCCGATTCTCGCAATACGGTACGTAAAGTCAAACGGGGGAGCGACCAAAGCAGAATGCCGGGTCAGATATTGGTTGCTGGCAGGCTCGTTTTGCGCCGTTGACCGTCGTCTCACTGCCGCAAATGCTACCGACGCGGTAGCAGGAGGTGCTGCCGCAGGAACCGATTCAGTCGGGAAGCTATCTATCCCGATTTTGGAAAGCGGTTAGTAGCAATTCGCCAAACCTTGCTGTCGCCCCGGTTCCCTTCGTCGTGCAGGCCGAGTTTCGTTTGCCTCATGCAACAACGCTTGAATTATTTTTCAGGGTTTTGTATGCCTCGACGGTCCGGGAATTATCGGGATCCGGAATGGGTCTGCGAACGCCGCTCGTTTGGCGAAAGAGCTTTCATTCGACTGATTGCTTCAACAAAACAGGCGTGGCAATTGAGGCGGGGGGAGGAAACGCCTGCGAATTGCCGTTAGGCCAACGTACGATAATCTTCTCAACCTTTTGGTCTCCTAGTCCGGCGTGCAGTCGGCCTGTTGACTGCGAAAGGTAGCCACCTCCCGCGCGACTTTCCAATACTTGCACTTGCCCATCCTGCGTCCATACTTCAACCCGCGCTCCCACGGCCTGACGGTTCCCCTCACGGCCTTCCAGTTCGAGAACTAAATGAGGATAACTTGTTGATCGGTTCAGTAAAAATGCCGGTGTTTGATCATTGATCGCGACGGCTAAATCAGGCCTGAGATCCTGATTGAAATCGCCAACCACGACCCCTTTGGCATCATTGGGAATGGCAATCCCGCTTTGGTGAGGCCATTGTGTTTCAAATTCGCCGGATTCGCTTCCAAGTAGTAACGTGCCTAAACCGCCCGCCATCCGACCGGTTTCTCGTTGCGGTGTAAAGAAATTTTGGGCCAAGAATACATCTCGCCATCCATCTGCATTCACGTCCAGAGACACCACACCAAAAGCAGGCGCGACCTGAGCCATCCAAGGGAGCGGTTCAAACGAAAAATGTCCCGCTCCGTCATTCCAAAGAATACAACTGCTAAATTCATTGGCTTCGAATTTCTCTGCAGAGTCGATTTCGTTGGGCGTATAGATATCCGTTAATTCCGCCAGCGCAAACTCATGATAAGTCGGGAACTTTTCGGATAGGTGAGGCATGGCATGTTGTGAACAGCTCTTACCGCGAACGGGGAGTTCGCAATCCGCGGTTGTTTTTGTTTCGATAATTGAGGGGGCCTCATTCTCACCAAATCGGCCAAAGTAAATGCGAGAAGGTTTTTTATCGGAAGCGTGATATTTTGTGTTTTGGCCAAGATTCGAGGCGATGTAATCCATGTCGCCATCGCGATCAAAATCTCCTGCTGTAATTCCGTTCCACCATCCTAATTTACCCGCCGTTCCACATGCCTCGGATGATTCAACCAGCTTTCCCTGCTGATTCAGATAGACCCGGACCGGGCCCCATTCGACGCAAACCAACAAATCCAACCATCCATCTGCATTGACGTCCGACCACAAGGCACTGGTCACCATTCCCGGTTCCTGCAAACCGGACGAATCATCGGCCGTGGCATTAACGAATTTGGGCCCATTTTGTTGGCTGGACTCGTTACGTAATAACATGCTGGGCGGAGCCATGGGGTAGGAACCCTTGACCAACCGCCCGCCAAGAAAAAGATCCAAGTCACCATCGCGATCGTAATCGGCTGCCGCCACGGCGCTACCAGAGAAACGGGTGTCCGGTAACGCGTCAGCGTCAGCAGCGGTGAAATTCAATTGGCCCTGATTAATTAACAGGCGGTCACGCAGGAGTTCTTGGTTGCCCTCATTTTCTACGCCGCCGGAAACTACGTAAACATCGAGATCACCATCGGCATCTGCGTCGAAGAAAAGTGGTGCCATCTCTTCGATGGCCTGGTCTGTAGCAAGGGGTTTACCAAAAAAGAAAAGCTGGTTGTTCAGGTTTTGTTGGTCTGGCAACCGGTGCAGACTTTTCTGTTGTCCGGCTGGTGCTGCAAGATAAAGTTCATCGCGCCCGTTTTGATCGAGATCCCCCAATGCCATCCCGGGTCCAAGTTGCGACAGCTTGTTAGGAAGGAGTGGTTGCAGGTTAAAATCGTCGAAATTGTTTTCTTTACGTCTGGCGATTCCCATGCCGTCGACCTGCTGAAACAATGGCTTTTTCGCTGCGGTCGCGAGGGGTTTTTCTGCGAGCGAGTTTTCGGTCAAGGTGACGACTTGGTTGACCGGTAAGTTTTGGTAAGTCTGGACGACGCCGGATGGCCATTCCACGGTCAAACGTTCAACGTTCGTGTGGTTACCCATGCCAAAATGAAGGGTGGGTTCATGACTGGACAAGAAACCGCGTTGCGGCGAAAAATCGACGACCTGTTTTCCCAGGGGTGATTCGACGCGGACCTTGGCACCAATGCCGCTGCGGTTGGAAAGGGTGCCCTGCAGTTTCACAGTAAGGCTGTTGCTTTGGCCGATATCATTGCGAAAAATGCTAACTGGTTCGTCAACATTCATCACAACCAGATCGATGTCTCCGTCTTGATCCAAGTCTCCTGCCGCCGCAGCATAACTGATACCTAGATGATCCAGTCCCCAAGTCGCTCCGATCGGTTCAAAATGAATGCCGTCAAGATTGTGAAAAGTCTTGTTGACCTGCGCCATCGGTTTCTCGTCTTTGTGGATTTCCCAGTAGGATTTGTCCTCTTCTGTTTCGGTTTTGTCGGTAGCAATATCAGGGTTATTAAAATTTCGAACGTGTCCATTGGTCACGAACAGGTCGACGCGACCGTCCGCATCAAAATCTCTCATCACGGGCGCCCATGACCAGTTGGTGCTGGAAATTCCAGATAACTGACCCGTCTCAAGAAACCGAGGTTTGGGTTTGTGTTTCCAGTTTGAATCAGATTTACCAGCATTGAGATGTAAGAAATTTCGCATGTATTGGCGAGGCTCGGCAGTATCCAAAAAATAGGCATGGGTCGACATTGAACCCATCATGACTTTGGAAAGGTAGTGATCGGTTGCCGACATATCCACGGTCAACAGATCCGTTCGACCGTCGTTGTTGACATCTGCCGCATCGGCTCCCATAGAAAACCAACTGGTGTGCTTGAAAGTGTCCCGGACCACATCCTTGAAACGCCCATTTCCCAAGTTTTCATATAAGCGATCAGGATCCTGGAAATCGTTGCAGACATAGATATCCAGGTCGTTGTCTTGATCGTAATCCCACAGCACGGCCGACAAACCGTGGCCGTCTCCGGTAATGTTGGCTTGCTTGGTAATGTTTTCGAAAGACTTTCCTTGTTTATTTTGGAATAGGTAATCGTCTCGGCCTTTTTGCGTGAGCCGATACTTTCCTTGTTCCCGAAGAACCAATTTGAAGTAGTCGGCGTAGCGATCCTCCAATTGCAGCTGGTTATCCGGTCCGCGAATGATTTCAAAATCCTTTGCCCAGCCCTCTTCGGAATAAAGACGGTTAGTCAACAAGTACAAGTCTAGCCAGCCGTCATTATCAATATCTCCAAAGTAAGCCATCAGGCTGGCGTCAGTAACGTCGACACCAAACTCCGCGCCGCGCTCAGTGAAATGTCCGCTGCCATCATTGAGCCAAAGTTGATTAGGAGAGAGGTAGTTACAGAGGTAAAGATCGAGGTCTCCATCATTGTCGAAATCCACCAGACTGACGCCGGCTGTCCACGGGTTACTTGGGTCTGCCATACCAGCGGCGTCCGTGGCGTCTTCAAATGTCATTTCGCCGACCTGCAAATAAAGCCGACTCGGCTGAGCTGAGCCTGCGCAAAAGATATCTGGATTGCCGTCACCGTTGACATCGCCAATGGCAATACCACCCGCCACCGATCCGCTGTGGTACAGTCTCGCTAATTCGTGATCCGGTACGACTTTGGTTTCAAAATCTAAACCCGTTTGGGTGACTTCTAAACGCGTGAATTTGCCTGAGCTTTCGCCTTGGCGAGCGTAGGGTGTGGTTGAGATCCCTGTCTCAGCAACGGGCAAATCAGTCGTTTCGGATTCTTGGCTTCCCAAAATTAAAAACGAGCTGACAAACATCAGCACCGGTGGCAACAATAAGCAATGGAACAATGAAAAACCCTGTACTCAAGGAACGCGTAAAGAGAGAAGTCTGGAAGCTACCGAATCCCCAGTATAAAACGGAAACGCCGTTTTGTAAAAATTCCCTACGTAGTCATAGGGTACTGATATCCCCGGAGCAAAAGCTTGTAAATAACCGCAAAAATTAGGCCAAATGGTATTATCAACCACCTAAAAGCCGGCCCGGCTCATATCTTCAGCGGGGGAGCCAACCCATTATAGGCCCATTCCGAATTAGTTGTCATTGACGAGCGGTTCGGAAACCTCTGCCAACGTAACGGTCATGCTCCAATCCTGGATGTCCCATGCCCCGTTTTTCACGCAACCGGGGCTTTCTTCTGCATTGACCACCACGGCATCCCCGACGGTCGTGAAGAATACATAATCAAGCCCTTGGGTATCGATTTGGCGAATTGACCCCAGCGCGGGATGCGTGATCGATTTTATGACCGCTTTGCGAACCTGGCAGTTAGTTGCAGCGCTCAGCTGATTGAAAAAAACGAAGTCGTAATCCTCCACATTCGGGAGGTCGGAGGGTGGGTTCTGGTAAAACCACAACGTGGACGTTTGGTGCAGCTGCAGTGGTTGATCCATCTCGTACCAGCCGGGGATCCAAAGAGCGTTATATCGAGTTGGCTCGGTCGAATTCATAGCGAGATTTTCGTTGGAACAACAAGGTTTTTGAAATCTTAAATGGGTTGACCGAGGCTGGCAAGTTTCTTGTGGCGGTTCATGTTTGATAAATTGGAAAAAGAACCTGCGAATTCGCTCATCCAACCTGTTATGGATGGCCTGCTCTTCGCATAATTAGCCCGACAGCCATTACCGGATATCAAGTCTACGAAATTGCATTTGGGAATTCCATGAACTCACCCCTGATTCTGGCGATTGAAACCACATGCGACGAAACGGCTGCGGCGGTGGTGACGCGAGGACCCGCTGTCATTGCCAGTGTGGTAGCCAGCCAAGCTGAGTTGCATGAAAAATTCCGGGGGGTCGTGCCCGAGTTAGCCGCACGAGCACACATCGAGCGAATCTTGCCGGTGATCGAAGAGACTCTCAGCAAAGCAAAGGTATCTTTAAGCGATTTGGATGCCATCGCTGTCGCCAATGAACCGGGCCTGTCGGGTTCGTTAATTGTCGGTTTAATGGCTGCGAAATCACTTGCATTAGCAGCTGGCAAGCCGTTGATTGCCATCAATCATTTGAATGCCCATATTTACGCCTGTCAGTTTGACGAGGTGGAATCAATTTTTCCATGTGTGGGGCTCGTAGTGAGCGGTGGTCACAGCCACTTGTACCGTTGTGAAGGTGCATTCGATTTTGACTTATTGGGTGGAACGATCGATGACGCGGCTGGTGAAGCTTTCGATAAGGTCGCCAGTATGCTTGGGCTTCCCTACCCAGGCGGCCCGGCCATTTCCAAAGTGGCCCAACAGGGTAATCCCCAAGCGTACAATTTCCCGCGGAGTTTTATCAGGGAGACCAATCGCTTGGAATTTAGTTTTAGTGGCTTGAAAACAGCGGTGCGTTACGCGATTGCCGGAACTGGTTCCGTAGATTTTGCGAATTTGGAACTTGAGCCACAGACTATTGCCGACGTAGCCGCGAGTTTTCAACAAGCGGTAGTCGATTGCCTAGTCGCAAAGAGTTTCCAGGCGATCGAGCACACCAAACTGAAAACCCTATGTGTCGGTGGAGGGGTCGCTGCTAACCGAGTGCTACGAAATAAGTTGGCTGAGATTGCCGATGTCCATGGCGTAAAACTGTGTATTTCAAGACCCGATTTATGTACTGATAATGCTGTGATGGGTGCGATCGCTCTGGAAAAATTTGATGCTCAGCAGTTTGCAGCACTCGATCTCGATATTCAGGCTGGCTTGGTGCGTTAGCGTGGAATCAGCTGACTTGCAGTCCGCTGAGTTTAATCCCGTTCATTTCAACTTCCCTGAGCTGGTCAAGCATGCGAAGCGGCCAGCGGTCGCAAGGGATCGATGGAGAATTGCTGCGACTAGCCGCGTATGACTGCGGTTGGCTGCGTATGACTGCGGTTGGCTGCGAATAGCCGCGGGAAATATGCGGTTTTCCATAGGCCCCAAGGCTGGATTCTCACGATCTTTATCAAGTGTCTGACGGATTAGGCCTTTTTAACCAGCCCGGGAAAATTCTGTTTAGAACCATTAGTTGGATAATCACGGCAAATTCCTTGAAAGCCAAAGAATTGCGGCACGATTGGTTTCGATCTGTTTGTTTCAATAACGATAGAATATCGATAGGACAGGTCGTGCATGATCATTGGGGAGTTCTTGACCGATGGAATCCAAAACCGACGCGCTGGAAAAACAGGGTGCTTGGCGAAGCGTATTCGCTTGCGATCTGCGTTCTTTGGCTGCCATGCGGGTCGCTTTGGGCGGTCTGGTATTAATCGATTTAGGCATGCGTGCGCGGTCCCTGACTGCCATGTATACGGACGCCGGTTTTTTCCCGCTTAAGGTCTGGCACGAATACGTTGGGAGGATTTCCGGGACGACCGAGCCACTTGGGTGGTCCATTCACGCGTTGCATGGCGGAGTTGCCTTTCAGAGCTTTCTCTTTGTCGTGGCTGCCCTGGCTGCGCTAATGATGATGCTGGGTTGGAAAACTAAAATTGCTTGTGTCGTCAGTTGGGTGTTGCTGGTTTCGTTGCAAATGCGAAATCCTCTGATTCTCCATTCGGGTGACGTGCTTTTCCGGTTGGCATTATTTTGGAGCATGTTTCTGCCGCTGAACGCGGTCTGGTCCTTAGATGCGAAAAAACGCGGAGCAGTGATTTCGCTCAAGCCGGTCTTTTCCGGGGCCACGGTGGGTTTGATACTGACATTATTCAGTCTGTATTTCTTTGCGGGAATTGCCAAGTTGAATGACTTTTGGTTTTCCGGCAACGCCATGGGATACGTGATGAAGCTGGATATTTACACGACAGGATTTGGCAAGTGGTTATTGCAATGGCCCCTGATTTTGAAAATCCTCACTTGGGTAACCTTGGCGGGTGAGCTTGTTCTTCCAGTACTGCTGCTGACCCCTTGGAAAAACGCTTTATGGCGTCGCGTTGCCTTGTTGTTTTTTGTCGGCCTGCACCTTGGCATTGCGTCATGCATGAGCATCGGTTTGTTTTCACCCATCGCCATCGCATTTTGGTTGGCTTTGCTTCCCGGTGCCTTTTGGGTTCGTTGGACCTCTCTTTTTTTCACGAGAGATGCTTCCGAGCCAGCCCCGCAAAAGGACTCAGCGTTACCCATTTGGGCGAATGTGTTTTGTGTCTTCATGGTGGGGTATTTCCTAGCCTGGAACATCGCCACGATAAATCATCCGCTGTGCAAAAAATTCATGCCACTCGAAGCCAGAGTGGTTGGGAAGTGGCTCAACATGCGACAGTCATTTCGCATGTTTGATGTGCCGCCGCCTCACAGCCCGTGGTTCGTTTACGAAGCTCAACTGAAAAACGGAGCGACGGTTGACATCTTTCGCAATAAACCCGTCGATCATGAGAGACCCCGTTCGATCCTTGCCACGATTCCACAACATCATTGGCGGCGTCTGCATCGGAACCTGGCACGTCCTTCGTTTGAAAAGTATCGGGTCCCAGTCGCTGAGTATATGGTGCGGCAATGGAACACAACTCATGACGAAGATTCGCAAATCTTAACGGCGAAGGTTACAGCCTATCTGGACGAGATTACCCGGGATTCAGAATCCAACGGACTGATTACTCAAGTTTGGTATCAATACGGTGGCGAAATTGCCGACCAACAAATGTTTGATGAGTTACTGGAACAAGTCAAAGAAAAAGGCATCATCCTGCCTTGAACCGTGGCTAACTTGGGCATTGCAAAAAGTTATTTCAACTCACCCGCAAGCAGTTTTTCTTCTGCGGCGCTTTTCCTTCCGTATACCGGTACTAACTCCATTGGATCGACGGGCGGCGTATTATAATTTGCTTGGCCAACCAGTTCTGCGACGGCAGTTGCTGACGGGTTCCACAGCCCTGGCTCAGTAAACTGGATTGCTGGTTTTAACTGCAACTTTTGCTGCCAGCGATGCAGCCCGGGTCCGGAAACCCAAGTGGAATCCTTCAATTCGCTGAGAAATGCTTGCGGCTCTACGATTAAGAACGGCCTCTCAGGGGTGATATTGCCTCGTTTATCGAGCGTGAATAGTTGACTGAACCATTGCCCTCTTTGGGCGTCAATAACGGCGGCAATTTGCCTGATTCCGCATGCCTCTTCATTTGCCAGTTTTTTGGCAGCTTGCCAAGCAATGACGGCGTGGCTGGAAACCGCGTAAATCGGACAATTCAAGGCCCACGCCAGAGTTTTGGCTGTCGCGACCCCCATCCTTAACCCGGTAAACGAACCGGGTCCGAGGGAAATGCTGACCGCCCCGACATCAGCAGGGCGTAGATTGGCTTGTTGTAAAAGGGCATCAATTTGCGGCAGAAGGCTGGCAGACGCGCGGCCATCCGGTGTTTCACAAGGGTTTTTAAAGATCAGCTGATCAATTTGCAGGCAAATTGAAAAATCTCTGATCGACGTCTCTAGCGCTAGTTGAATCACCTGATTTACCAACTCCTGTTGTTTTGTTTGGGGTAGCTTTATTGATACGCCAGTTTATTCAGCGGCTAGAGAAAGGGGCTCTGTCGCCGGATGCCGTAATTTCTGGAATTATCCATGTTTGTGTTCGGATTTGAACCGGGCTGATCGATTGAACATTTGGAGGGAAAACCGTAAACTTTGCAATCAGTTTATCCCCTACTCCATTGAACCGGCGTACCGCACATCCGGTCTTTTTTTGAAACCTTACGGAATTTTCTCTCTATGGCATCGGGCACCAGAGCTTTAATCAGCGACATCCACGCCAATTACGAAGCACTGACTGCCGTATTGGATGACATAAAGTCGCGGGGTATCGAACGCATTGTTTGTTTGGGTGACATCATCGGCTACGGTCCGGATCCCACCAAATGTCTTGATGCGGTGATTCAGAATTGTGAGCTTACCATTCTGGGTAACCATGATCAGGCAACTATTTTTGATCCAGAGGGATTTAATCCTGTCGCGTTGAAAGCCATTTTTTGGACACGTGATCAATTGGAAAAGACAGTTGATGGAGTCGATAAATCAAATCGAAGATGGGATTTCATCGGTGAACTGCCTCGTAGGCATGACGAGGGCAATGTCCTCTTTGTGCACGGTTCACCCCGCGATCCAACCAACGAATATGTTTTCCCGGAACACGTTTACGAATCGCAAAGAATGGAAGTGCTATTTAGCCGATTTGAAAAATATTGTTTTCAGGGGCACACCCATATTCCAGGCGTCTTTACGCAGGCTGGTAAATTTCATTCGCCTCACAGTATTAACAATCGAATGGAATTGGGCGCTGAGAAAATGATGTTCAACATCGGTAGCGTTGGACAGCCTCGCGATGAAGATCGCCGGTCTTGTTACGTTGTCCTGAATGAAGATGAAGGCTACGTCGAGTACCATCGGGTTGAGTACGATCAGGAAGCTACGGCAAAGAAAATCTATGCTATTCCTGATTTAGACAATATGCTTGGCGATCGACTGTTACGCGGATGCTAAATCCTTAAGGTCCTTTTGTCGAAATAGAATTTCATTCAGGTCCGAAAATTGAATCGAACAGCCATCATCAGCGACATTCATGGCAACGCCGAGGCACTCAGCGCGGTGTTGGATGATATTGCTCAGCAAAATGTTGACCACATTTATTGTCTGGGCGATGTGATCGGATACGGCCCGGATCCTTGCACTTGTATCGATCTAACGCGTGAATTCAAAATGTGCCTTTTGGGGAATCACGACAACGGGGCTCTTTTTGATCCCGAGGGGTTCAGCAGTGGTGCGGAGAGAGCGATCTTTTGGACTCGGTCTCAAATCGAGAGAGAATCCGGTGAGAATCAGTCACGCTGGGCTTTTCTGGCTCGCTTGCCGAGAACCCAACGAGAAGGCGAAATGATGTTTGTGCATGGGTCACCGCGCAGTCCGCTGTGCGAATACGTGTTTCCCGAAGACATCTACAACGAACGAAAGATCCAAAGGATTTTCACGTTTATCCAACAGTACTGTTTTCAGGGGCACACGCACGTTCCGGGTGTGTTTACTGAGGATTGCCGATTTATGTCGCCACGCGATTTGAATGGCCAATATCGTCTGAGTGAGCAAAAGGTCATGGTGAATGTGGGAAGCGTCGGGCAACCTCGCGACAATGATCCGCGTAGCTGCTACGTCATTTTAGATGGCAAAGACGTAATTTTCCGCCGCGTCGAGTACGACTGGACTATCACGCGGGATAAAATTTACGCAATCGCCGAGCTGGATGATTTTCTGGGCGACCGGCTGGGCGAAGGGCGGTGATTCCCGTTCTGACCGGGAACTAATGAGGTCATTTTCCTTCCGATGTGAAGATGGTCAAGATATGCCCGTTTCCGGCTGGTGGTATCCAAAACCAATTGATTTCAGGAAATCCTCTCTGAGATCAAAGACTCCCCTTTCAGAATACTTGCGAATTTAGAGAATACAGGGGTGGTTCCCGGAATGCTGCAAATGGATGGCTTACCCCAAGGCTCGATTTGTAAGGCGTAAGTTCATAAGAAATCGCAGGGAATTATCAGACCGGTGGGACTTGCTT
>CAJQPP010000013.1 GCA_905480235.1 uncultured Pirellulaceae bacterium | reverse complement strand
GTGGGAGCGGCATGTCACCACCATCAATCGTGAGATCGCGGTTTTGGAACGGGATCAGGAGGCGGGTCAAGCGTCTGTAATGGTTATGAAAGAGCAGGGGCCCCGGCAAACCTTTGTTTTGAGTCGCGGCCAATATGATCAGCCGGACCAAAACCAACCCGTCACTCCCTCGGTGCCTGCGGTACTGCCGCCGCTCTCGATTAAAACACCAGCATCTCCACCCGTCGAGCCACCACCGGCATCGGCCTGGCAAACAGCCCAATGGGTTTGGGATGATCTGGGAGCCGCCACTTCAACTCAGAGTAATTTACCCCGATTCTTCCGATATGAATTTGAATTAGATCAAATTCCTCAACACGCCATTCTCAAATTTACAGCTGACAACCGTTCCGTAGCGTTCATTAATGGACACAGGCTGGGAAATCAAAATGATTGGTCCCAACCGACTAGCCTGGATGTGGTCGCACACCTGAGCCAAGGAAAAAACTCGATTGCCCTAGAAGCTATTAACGAAGGCGGTCCCGCCGGTTTGCTCGTAACATTAGTCACCGATGGGGAAGTTCATCTCACCACTAACGCGCAGTGGAAAGTCACTGATCAAATGGAACCGGGTTGGACCAACAAAAACCATGCAACCACTCACTGGCCATTTGTCAAAGTCTTGGGCCCCTCCAGCATGTCGCCTTGGTTAATCAACCGTTCCACCGCGGTTCGCGACCCTAATTTACCCACCCGTTTAGATCTGGCTCATTGGTTGGTCGACGAACAAAACCCTTTGACGGCCCGCGTAGCGGTCAATCGTTACTGGCAAATCTTGTTCGGCCGGGGCTTGGTTTCCACGCCGAACGACTTTGGATCCCAAGGTGCCTATCCCACGCACCCCAAGTTACTCGACTGGCTGGCGGAGCATTATCGGGAGATTAACTGGGATACTAAACAGTTACTAAAAACCATGGTCATGTCGTCTACTTATCGCCAATCTTCCGCAGCACCACGAGACGAAATTCAAAACGACCCTTACAACCTGTGGCTGGCACGCGCTGCGCGTTACCGATTGCCGGCTGAGTTTATTCGTGACGGGGCTTTGGCAATCGCTGGCCCGCTGAATTTCCGTATTGGTGGACCTAGCGTGTACCCCAGCCAACCACACGGTTTGTGGAGAGAAATTAGTCACTTCGGTTATGGAAAAGCATTTAGCGCACAAGCTTTCTACCCGAGCGAAGCAGAGGATCTTTATCGTCGTAGCATGTATACGTTCTGGAAACGCACCAGCCCACCGCCCTCGTTGATTGCCTTTGATGCACCAACGCGTGAGGTCTGTTCCGTGCAGCGATCCCGGACCAACACTCCGTTGCAGGCTCTGGTTTTGTTGAACGATCCAGAATTTGTGGCAGCCGCTCGTATGCTGGCGAAACGCGCTATGGTCGAGGGCGGCGAGTCGGCCGAGGATCGTGTTCGATACATGTTTCGGTTGGCGACGGCGAGAGGGCCTGACGACACCGAACAGGCGATCCTAGTTAATCGATATTATTCATCATTAGCGACCTATCAAAATGCTGAGAGCTCGGTCGCTGGGGATGTCGACACCAATCCTGAACTCGATGCTTGGTCGGTCGTGGCGTCGATTGTGTTGAATCTTGATGAAGTGATCACGCGGGAGTAATTTACGATGGACCCAACCCACTTTCTTCAACGTTACCTAACGCGGCGTCAATTGTTTGATCACGCACGCAATGGCATCGGCGCTGCGGCCTTAGCCACGCTGCTGAGTTCGACTCCTCTTGCTCGTAAACCTCAAGAAGCTGGCACACTTGGCAGACCGGACCTGCCACACTTTGCGCCCCGGGCAAAGCAAGCGATTTACCTGTTCCAATCGGGTGGTCCCAGCCATATCGACCTGTTTGATTACAAGCCAACGCTCTCCAAGATGCACGGCGAGCCCCTGCCGGATTCGGTCAAAGGTACGCAACGCGTCACCAGCATGACGTCGGGTCAAAAACAGTTTCTCACCAATGCGCCCATTAAACCCTTCCGCCAACACGGCAAGTGTGGTCGTTGGATTAGCGACCTGTTGCCTTACACGGCGAAAATCGTCGATGACATCGCTGTGATCAAAGCCGTACACACGGAGGCCATCAACCACGATCCCGGAATCACTTTTATCAATACAGGCAACCAACAAATTGGTCACCCCTCATTAGGTGCATGGCTGAATTATGGTTTGGGCTCTGAAAACGAGAACTTACCTGGATACATGGTTCTGATCAGTCAAGGCACGGGAAAGAATCCTGGCCAACCGATTTTTTCCCGCCTCTGGGGAAGTGGTTATCTGCCTTCTAAACACCAAGGCGTGCGTTTGCGCTCAGGCGCGAATCCGGTTCTACACTTATCCAACCCCGCCGACATTTCTCGCAGCACCCGCCGCGGTCAGTTAGACGATCTGGCAGAATTGAATGCCCGTCACGCCGAACGCACAGGGGACCCCGAAATTGATACCCGGATCACCCAATACGAAATGGCTTTTCGTATGCAAACCTCAGTTCCCGATTTAACCGACCTGTCAGACGAGCCCGAGCATGTATTTGAAATGTACGGGCCCGAATCACGGGTCCCTGGCAGTTACGCGGCGAACTGTCTTTTGGCTCGTCGTATGATCGAACGCGGCGTGCGTTGTATCCAGCTGTTTCATCGCGGTTGGGACCAGCACGATTCATTGGTAGAGCATCTTTCCAATCAGTGTCGGGATACTGATCAAGCCAGCTCGGCACTTGTCCGCGACCTAAAACAGCGCGGTCTGCTGGACGATACGCTGGTTGTTTGGGGAGGCGAATTTGGGCGAACCGCTTACAGCCAAGGTGGATTGAATAACGGCAGAGACCATCACGGTCGCTGCTTTTCGACATGGATGGCTGGCGGTGGCATTCAAGGCGGGATCGAATACGGAAAGACCGATGACTTTTGCTACAACATTGTTTCACAGGGTGTTCATATCCGAGACCTCAACGCCACCATTCTTCACCAGTTGGGCATCGATCACCGTTTGCTGACCTTCAAATTTCAAGGCTTGCAGCAAAAGCTGACGGGTGTTGAGCCTGCCAGAGTGGTGAAAGAGATACTTGCGTGACCCGAGAGCAGATATCAGGTTCTGCTGCCGAAAACCCGCACAAAAGAAAAACCCGCCTGACTCTTAAGAGCCGGCGGGCTGATC
The DNA here is from genome assembly GCA_905480235.1 of uncultured Pirellulaceae bacterium. Taxonomy (GTDB): domain Bacteria; phylum Planctomycetota; class Planctomycetia; order Pirellulales; family Pirellulaceae; genus CAJQPP01. Next base: position 86,390 of record CAJQPP010000013.1, on the reverse strand, counting down.
GATTTTCGTGGTTTTGGGCCTTCCCAATGAAGCGCTCCCGGTAGGACTCGAACCTACGACAAAGCGGTTAACAGCCGCTCGCTCTACCAACTGAGCTACAGGAGCAAGTTTTTTTGCGAATCGCAAGTTTAGGTGAAACGTTTTTCGCCGACAAGACCTGAAAATTCGCTGTGTTTTCCTCGTAGTTTACTTACTGGACTCGCCGCTGGGGCAAAAAGTTCATCTTGCGGGCCAAATTTACTGAGGTTGGAAGTCTCCACCCCCGCTGGGCAGTTCGGCGACGCGAACAGGAGATTCCTTCAGGTCTACAGACTTTTCTTCGTCACCCAACTGATTCATCCTTTGGATACGCTTTACCACATCCTGAGTAATATCCACATTCGGGCCAGCCGCATAAACCTGTGCCGCTGTCAGAACGATTTCCATCCCTCTTTCTTGAGCCGCTAGGTAAGCCACTGGCCGAATTTGCGCCAACAACTGCTGTTTTAACTGGGCGTGGTGAGCCAATAGCTGGGTTTGAGCCAGCTGAGCCTGGCGCTTAATCGCATCTTCTTGTCCCGAAGATTCGCCGCGGAAGTTCGTTTCATAGTCTGTCACGCGATTGGCCAGTTCGGCCTTTTTGTCTGTCAAAGAGCGATCAATTTTCTCTTGAGCTCCAATTTCCTGGGCGACAACGTTTAAGTCAATCACCGCAATTAATGCTTGGGCCGACGTCTCGACCTCGTCGGGCATTTTGGCTTCTTCCGGTTTCGCATTACACCCAGCAACTAGAATCACCAATCCCAACCAGCATGTTCTCTTGGTGTTACGGCTCATCTGTCAATCCTCTTGGTCCGGGGGCGTAGGCGTTGTGGATTCGCCAAAGTACGGGGTAGGAAGAGCGGAGACTACCAAGCGCAGCCATACAGGGCTACATGATTTTATGGAGTACTAGCCCATGGGTGCTATCACGCAGGGGATCAAACCCTAGCAAGCTCAAAAGGCTGGTTTCGTGTTCAAGCGGTCGATTCGCTGGGGCTACCGACTGCCCGCTCGGTGAACCGGTATCCTATGCCGCGGACGGTTTCAATTTTCATCGCAATCGAATTGCCTAACTTTTTTCGCAGCGAACGAATATGAACGTCGATGGTTCGTTCCAACACGATTGTATTGGCGCCCAGTGCCGCATCGATCAGTTCACTGCGGTCAAAAGCCCGGCCGGGTTGGCGAATCAATGTGTCGAGCAAGCGGAATTCGCTGGGCGTCAAATCCAAAATACGGTCGCCCACCATAGCGCGAAACTTCAACCGATCGACCGTGATTCCGCCTCGATTAACGGAATTGGTTTGTCCATCTTCACTCTTTCGTCGACGATCGATGGCTTTGATTCGCTGCAATAGAATCTTCACGCTGAATGGTTTCGTTACGTAGTCATCCGCGCCAACTGAAAAACCGATTAACTGATCGGTTTCTTCGCCTTTGGCCGTGAGCATGACAATCGCTATTTTCGAGGTGTCTTCGTTGGCTCTCAAGCGCCGACAAACTTCCAGACCATCGACGATTGGGATCATGACATCGAGCACAACCACGTCGGGTAATTGCAGTCGAGCTTGGGTCAGCGCATCTTGACCGTCGTATGCGGAGCGAACTTCATACCCGGCTTGCGTCAAATTATATGCCAATACTTTGGCCAAAGACTGATCGTCTTCAACCACAAGCACTTTGGTTTTCGTCATTTTAGTGTTTCCAATTACTCCAAACCGTCTAGGTCACGGATCATCGTCTCGACCGATTCCACTTTTAAGTCACTATGTTTGTGGCGTATAATATCGCCATCGACAAGATAAATTACATCTTCGGCGATATTCTCGGCGTGGTCGCCGATGCGTTCAATGTGTCGGGTGGCCGAAAAGCAATGCAGGGCGGGTTCTACCAGACTGGCATCTTCTTTCATAAGGCCCAGTAATTCGTCGATAACGATTCGATTCAGCTCGTCTAGGCGGTGATCGGTGCGGATGACCTGGGCAGCTAGCCCGGAATCAGCACGGACAAAAGCGTCGAGTGACATACGCACCATTTCGGTTGCCAGCCCCACCATTTTTTCCATGCCGCTGGGGCTTGGGAAATAAAGATGTTCTTGCATTTGCTGCGATCGTTCAGCGATATTGCATGCTAAATCAGCAATTCGCTCCAGCGATGCATTCACTTTAATCAAGGTCGAAATACGCCTCAAGTCACCTGCAACCGGTTGATGAAGAGCCAGTATTTTGAGGCACTCCTCCTCAATTTCAACTTCCGTTCGGTTGACCTCATCATCGCTTTGTATCACTTCTATGGCTAATTCGGGGGTGCGATTAATCAAAGCCCGGGTGGCTTTATCGATCATTCGCTCTACCGTGCCACTCATTTGCAGCAGCCGTTGATGGATCCCGTCGATGTCACGTTGTAAATGCATGGTTCTGTCTATCTGCTAACCGAACTTGCCGGTTACGTAGTCCTCGGTCTGTTTTTGATCGGGATTGGTGAACAACTTTTGCGTCGCACCTTCTTCCACGACTCGGCCTTCGAAAAAGAAAGCCGTCTGGTCGCTAACCCGTGCCGCTTGCTGCATGTTGTGTGTCACAATCACGATGGTGTACTGTTCTCGTAACTCGAATATCAATTCTTCGATGCGGGCCGTGGAGGCTGGATCTAACGCACTACAGGGTTCATCCATCAGCAGGATTTGGGGCCCCACGGCGATGGCACGAGCAATGCACAACCGCTGTTGCTGACCACCGCTCAAACCGAGCGCTGATTGCCGCAGTCGATCTTTCACTTCGTCCCACACCGCGGCTTTTCGCAATGACCACTCCACCAGTTCATCGAGGTCGTTGCGCTTTAAGTTCTTGAAATGCAGCTTCGGACCGAAAGCAATATTATCGTAAATAGATTTTGGGAATGGGTTGGGTTTTTGAAAAACAATCCCAATTCTTCGACGCAACGCGACGACATCCGTTCCCGAAGAGAGAATATTCAGATCCGGTAATTTTAGCGTTCCCTTGGCGACCGCCCCAGGAATTACGTCGTTCATCCGGTTGCACCATTTAAGCAGGGTGCTCTTTCCGCACCCGCTAGGACCAATGAACGCGGTGACCTGGTTCTCGGCAATGTTGAGCGAAATGTCGTGGAGTGCCTGAAAATCTCCATACCATGCCGATAAGTTCCCTATCGTCATCATGGTTTTATTCGACTGTGGCGTAGGCGTAATGACTTTATCATTAACCGTTTTTTTAGGTCGGGCTGCTAAAGCTTGAATCATTGGTTTAGGACCGTTTTGATTGGACAACGTTTCAATCCAAAATCTAACTAGTTACGAAAGGGGTTTGGTGGTCATTTGTCGCAAGACAATGGCAACCGTGTTGAAAGACAATAAAACCACCAGCAAAACCAGGCTGGCTGCGGCTGCCACATTTTGAAAATTGACTTGCCCCTCTTCACTAATCGGCTGGCCAGTCAAGTAAAAGATCTGAATCGGCAATACGGAAATAAAATCCATCAGATGCTCGGGCGCCCTGGCGATGTAGACGACACCACACAATACAACCAACGGAGCGGCCTCACCGATGGCTCGACTGACGGATAAAATCGCGCCGGTCATTATTCCGGGAATCGCCGCTGGTAGTGTCACATTTCTGACCACCTGCCAACGCGTTGAACCGAGCCCCATAGCACCTTCGCGAAGGGAAGACGGCACAGCTTTGATCGCCTCCTGTGAGGCGATAATTATCACCGGCAATATCACAAGCATTAACGTCAGGGAGGCTGCTAAAACCCCTCGCCCGAAAGGCACCTGAAAGTAATACCATGGTTTTTCCGGATGCATTCCGCCTTCGGAATCGCTGCGAACAGTCCATTGCAACAATGTTTCATCGTCGGGCAATGGATCCGATGGACCGATTACATTTAACGTAATCGGTTGGTGATCTCCGTCCTCAGCCCGGATCCCCGGGATCAGCTCCGGTGGAGTACTCGGATCCGACACCGGTACCAGAAACGGACTCATGCCCTCCGACAGGTATTGGTAATAGTATTCGCCACCAAACCGAAAGATTGGTTCTTTATCACTCCCAAAAACGCCAAACATCGTGGCAAAAGCCGTGAGGCCCAAAATGCCATAAACAATGGACGGCACGCCGGCCAAATTAGTGATATTCAACTGCACAAGGTTTTGCAAAAACAACAAAAATCGATTGGTGGGTTTGAACTCCTCCAAAAAAATTGCTGTGCCGATTCCCAAAGGAAGTGCGAACAGCGCACAAAAAGTACAGACCCAAACCGAACCCCATAATGCCGGACCTATACCGGCCGTTGCGGGGTCGCTACTGTTGGGTTTAGCTGTGAGGAAGTGCGCCACGTGCTCCAACGTCGATGCATGTGACTCTGGCTGTGACCGCCATTCGACGTCGAAACTGCCACCTAAATCGAAGCCCTTTCTATTTCGTCGGCTTATTCCCTTGAGCTCTGCCGAGTCCACTTTCAATTGGCTTTTTGTAATTTGGTCGTCCGTGTATCGACGAAGTTTCATGTCCGCGTAGTGACCATTTTCATGGCCCGCTTCTGCCAATATCGACATCTGCAACTTCATTTGACCGGCACGCTTGCGAGTACGCGTTTTCCGGATCTTCGACAGCTCACCTAAATTCGATTTTTGAAATCGGATTTCAGCGAAGTCGTTTGCCGATACAACACCCGCCAGCAACGTTACGGTCCAATCATTGACCGAGGAAAATTGCTTGATAAGTTTTTCGTTTACAAGCGGCCCATCTGTTTCTATTTCAGCGAAATTTACTTGGCCCGTTGCGCTCTCTAGCACCACCAAACCGGCATTCGCTGCTTCCTCAGGCATGGGAACGCCCAACCGCTCCAGCAACGACTCGATACTCTGCGGGCCCTTCGCATTGCCCATCGTGCGGATTATTTCTTTGGATGCCCCAGAAATTTCAAACGCATAAAAGCCGATTTTAACTCCCGTTTCTGTCGGCTCCTGTTCCGACCATAGCGACTGGTCATTCACTTTACCGAGGCCACCCCGGACGAGCTTTTCGGGCCGGAAGATCCCCTGAACGAGGTCGCCCTCGCCTAAAGAATCTCGTTCGCTGCCTGCTGAGGCTTGTGAAAATATGATCCGGCTGGAGGACTCCAATCGATCGCTGTGAGGGCCGAAAACGGGCATTGCGGAAATCACGATTGTGGAAATCAAAACCACCAAAATCACGATCGAAAACGTGGACGTCACTGCGCACAGAAAAAGAAAGGCATTGCTCCAACGCTTCCGGGCCTTAATCGATGTGATCTCAAATTTGCCAAAATCAGGCCGGGCATTCATTCGTACGCCTCCTGAAATTTTAATCGAATCAAATTCCCCACCAAAGTGACAATGAGGGTCATCACGAACAGGGCAAATGCCACTGCATAGATGGAAAAGTACTCGATGCCAAAATTGGATACGTCGCCTTTGGCTGTGTTGGTGATGTATCCGGTCATCGTTTGTATTTCGACGCGCGGATCCAGTGTCAAACGTGGTGTCGCGCCCGCTGCGATAGAGACAATCATCGTCTCACCCACGGCGCGGGCGATTGCCAGTAAAAATGCCGAGATAATACCCGACAACGCGGCCGGCACAACGACCTTGGTGGCGACGTCAAATTTAGTACCGCCCAGCCCGTAGGCGGCTTCCCGCAACCGACGTGGTACCGCTTGTAGTGCATCTTCGGATAAGGAACTGACGGTGGGGATACAAAGGATGCCGACGGCAATTCCCGCACTCAAGGCATTAAAATACTCTAATTGAATGCCGAAAGTGTTCTGTAAAAATGGCGTAATAAACGTTAGCGCAAAAAAGCCGTAAACCACCGTTGGCACACCTGCCAGGACTTCAAGAACCGGCTTTAACACATTCCGCAATTTCCGCGGCGCGTACTCACTTAAAAAAATCGCCGTGATCAGCCCCAACGGCAGCGCCACGATCATGGCAATACCGGCAATTAACAATGTCCCACACACCAACGGCCAAATACCAAATTGCCCACCGGCACCGAGCGTGGGTGACCAGGTTGTTCCCGTGAGAAAATCTCCCACACTGACTCGATCAAACTGAAAGAACCTGACCGTTTCGCTAAATAGCAAACAGACAATCGACACCGTTATAACAATGGAAAAAAGCGTCGCACTCAACAACCCGCTCTTAATCACCCATTCACGAGCACGCACCCATTTCAATGGCTTCAGCTTGCGCTTCATCAGAGCTTTAGGTAGTTGTGTCGTTTCGCTCAATCGAATTCACTCCATGTTTGGGTATCTTACAGTGGCGACTTGGTGGCCACTCTGCCATCCACAAGCCACTCAATGTGAAAGGTCTTAATACGGTCTAACGAACCAAGTTTTTTTCAGTGTAGATATCGCTCAGCGCACCTTCCGCTTTTTCTCCATCGGCCTTCCAGAAGTGAGTGCCGCTGATACCTTCGTCAAAATGCATGATGGCTGTATCGTAGATGTCGTCTGGCAAGCCAACGTAACCGACGGCTTCTGCCATTTCGGCGGCATTCTCGAGGTAGTACTTAACAAATACTTTTACTTCGGGACGCTTGGCACTTTTCCGGTTTATGTAAATAAATAGCGGACGAGAAAATGGAGCATATTCACCGGATTCAATACTCTCGGGTGTCGGCTCAACGGCTACACCTTCGGGATTCACAATTTTGACACACTTCAGCTTGTCCGTATTTTCAAAGTAATAAGCAGCGCCCAAGAAACCAATCGCGTTCTTGGTGTTGGCCACACCTGTGACAATATGGTTGTCGTCCTCACTGACCGACATGTCACCGCGGATGGTGGTCTTTTCTTTTCCCACCATGATTTCTTTGAAGTAATCGAAGGTTCCGGAATCGGTGCCCGGTGCGAAAATTTTGATCTCCATATCCGGCCAGGAAGCATCTACATCGCTCCATTTTTTTGCCATCGTATCGCCACGGAAAATTTGTTTCAGCTGATCAACCGTCAAAGTATCGACGAAATCGTTTTCCCGACTGGTAATGATCGTCAAACCGTCGTAGGCAACGGGGATTTCGATGAACTCAACCTGGTTTTCCTTACATTGCTGAAACTCTTTCCATTTGATCGGCCGCGAGGCATCTGAAATGTCCGTTTCACCCTTGGTGAATCTCTTGAAACCGCCACCTGTTCCGGAAACCCCTACGGGTACCGAAACGTTCGGACTGATTTCGGAAAACATGCTGGCTGCTTCCGTAGAAATCGGGGCAACGGTGCTGGAACCATCGATCACCACGGTGCCCCGCAATTTGGAGAAGTCTTGTGCTTGCAACGAACTGGCGGATACTACCAAAGCCAACCCGGTTGACCACAAAACGAGGTGTTGAGTCTTCATTTATTGTCTCAAAAGAAAGGCGTCTAAAGAATTCAATGCTTTCTTTGCATTGACTGGGTAGACGTTGTCACCAGCGTCTTAGGCGGGAAAATACCATCGCTTTGTTAAGATGTTGTTAAGAATTCTTTAACAAATGAATTCTTAAATCCTAGGAACTCGTTAGGGTGCCAGATCGGTCCCTAGCATTCGGTAAAAGCGAAAAGAAACGACACAGATGTCGAATATTAACTTTTCTTAATGGCTGAAAAGGCGTGCCCTGGCTTACCGTTTTTTTACCGCCTGTTTGGCCCGTCTAGTCTTTGACCGCGTTTGAGTTCCTCGGTAGCCGCACGCTAAAGGTCGTGCCTTGACCGAGTTTGCTTTCAACGGCAATCGTGCCGCCGAGGGCATTGACGGTATGTTTAACAATCGCCAGACCCAATCCAGTGCCGCCGAGGTCTCGAGAGCGTGCTTTGTCCACCCGGTAAAATCGTTCAAAGATCCGTTCCTGGTTCTCATCCGAGATACCAACCCCATGATCCGTCACCATGATTTGAACTCTCTCGGGATAATCAACTGCAGAGATTTTCACTTCGCTCGAAGGTTGGGCATACCGTATCGCATTACTAACCAAATTATCGAGGATCGACCTCAAAGCAACGCGGTCCGTTTCGAAGATGCAGCCCCTTTCGGGAACACCAATCGCGATCTCCAAATCCCTGCGTTCGGCCTCTACCAGAAACCGCTTTCGGCATTTTTGGAATATGTCTGCCAAATCAACTTCTGTCCATTCAAAAGTCGACTTACCAGACTCTAATTCCGACAACAGCAAGAGGTCAGCGATCTGCCGATCCAATACCACGGCCTGATCTTCTATTTGCTCTACGAAATCTAAATTATTTTCTTGATCGTGAATGGCCCCCAGACGCAGTGTCTCTGCGTAAGCCTTAATCGATGCCAGAGGTGTCTTGAGTTCGTGGGAGACATTTGCCACAAAATCTCGTCGCATATTTTCAAGGGCCCGCAGATCCGTCACGTCGTGCATTACGACTGCTGCGCCAAATTCTCTTTGTTCGGGCATCGGTGCAACGCGAATTTCCAAGATCCGCCTGGGATTCGATAGTGTTTCGAATTCCGTTTGCCGCTCTGAGTGGGTTAAAAGCGTATGTTGGATGGCGTGGCCTAGTTCCGGTATGCGGACCACCTCCTGCAATAAGTTGTGAGTTAAGTCCGCTGGCTCTACATCCAACATCTCGCATGCGGCCTGATTCGCCACTAAAACTCGTTGCTGATTATCCACCGCTAAAACGCCTTCTACCATACTGCCGAGCACAGCCTCGATGCGCTGGCTGTTTTCTCGCAGTCGTGTTTCTCGTTGGCGTAACTCGGCCTGCATCACGGCGAACGCGTCCGCCAAGGACTTCCATTCGTCCTCTCGACGGGTTAGCCCCGGCAACATGACGTACTTACCTGCCGCCACGTTTCTGGCTGCCTCCGCGAATTTTGGCAACGGCTGCATCTCCCGAAATGCGAACAGTGACATTAAAGCGGCAGCCAGCACCCCAGAACCGATCGTGAAAATCCATAGGAACTTCTGTAGCGAGCGAATGGTCTCGAACACGGCTTGTTCTTCGAAAGCTACGCGTACAAACCCATTCTGTTGATTCGGTATCGATTCACCAGGTTCATATAGTGGAATCGCCAAATAGAGCAGTGGCAAATTGAGCGTTTCGCTGGTCCGCTGCTGGAACCCGATCCCCTTCTGTCGTGCTTCTATGATCTCAGGCCGCGAACCGTGATTACCAATATCCTTGTATCCGGTCCGGGAATCGACGAGGACCTGACCCTCGCTATCCACGATCGTAAATCGCGCTTGCACTCGCGATTCGAGGTTTTGCACATGTTTTAGCAACTCTGGGTCGTTCATTCCGGCCGGTAACGCTTTCACGTGTTCGCGCAGTCCGTAGCTGACATCCTGCATTCTCAGCCGGGTTTGATCCAGCAGCTGATCGCGTAACCAACCTGTCAAAACGAACAAAAATATGGCAGCAATCACTAAATGAAGGCTGATATAGCCGAGCAGAAAATTGGGGAGTGCTTTGGAAAATCTCATATTGCTAGTTTCTGCCGGTTTCTAGGGCATTTCCAGTCCAATGCGGTCGGCCTACTTTTATTAACAATTTCTTAACAGTAGACTTTCGCGCTGTAATCACTGCTTTGCTCTTTCACGATTTTCTGAGGTTTACCTGACATGAGCACCATCGGCAAGCTTTTTGGTCGGTCGCCTTTCAGTCAGATTCAACAACACATGTGCCAAGTTGGGAAGTGCATTGAAAAAATGTGCGAGGCCCTCGACGCGCTACAGGATGGCGAGCCTGAAAAGCTGGATATGTTCGCTACGGAAGTTTCTCAGCTGGAACATCAGGCGGACCAGATCAAAACCGATGTTCGCAACCGGTTGCTAAGACGCTTTTTCATGCCGATCGATCGTTCCGACGTGCTTGAAATTCTCTCTCTGCAGGACAGCATTGCTGATACCGCCGAGGACGTTTGCGTCGTTTTGACAATGAAGCCATTACCATTCCCCGATGAGTTTCGGGAAGACTTTGTCACGTTCCGTGAACTAAACATTAAAGCCTTTCATATCGTAGCAGAGATTATCGACGAGCTGGACGAGTTAATTGAATCTGGATTTGGTGGAGCCGAAGCCGAAAAGATCCGCCGCATGGCTCATGACGCTGCGTTTGCCGAGCATCAATGCGACCTTGTGCAAATACAATTGCTTAAGAAGATCTACGCTTTGGATACGACAATGACCGCCGGAGAGTTCCATCTATGGATGCGAGTTACACGCGTCCTGGGAAGAATATCCAACCTGGCTGAAAACTTGGCTGCGCGTGTCTTAAAAACACTTAGCCTGAAATAACGATACCGCGCACTGCTGGATCGCTGATACGTGAATAGAACGTTTGCTGTTTCCAAACCACCCACCACTAAGAAGGTAAACCAACACGATGACTGGCGTTGAATGGGTATTGATTGGTCTTATTCTTCTCTTTGGATTTTATACCGCTTGGAATATTGGCGCTAACGATGTAGCCAATGCCATGGGTACCTCCGTTGGTTCCGGCGCATTGACCCTTCGAAATGCAGTAATATTGGCTGCCATATTTGAATTTGCTGGTGCCTTCGTGGTGGGAGCGGATGTATCTGATACCGTTCGTAAGAAGATGTTCGACCCGGAGGCATTGACCGTCTTGTATGGGGACATCGCGAACTATTACCTCGCCTGCGGGATGTTAGCCTCATTGCTGGCTGCCGGTACGTGGCTGCTGATTGCCACTTGGGCTTCTTGGCCGGTTTCTACGACCCACTCTATCGTCGGCGCCGTCGTCGGATTTGGTTGCGTGGCGTTGGGAATCGAGGGCATCGCTTGGGGGACCGTGGGAATCATCAGCGCTGGGTGGGTAGTTTCGCCGCTAATTTCCGGTGCCATCGCCTACTTAATATTCAACATCATTTTGCGGACCGTTTTCTACAAGAAAGATCCCGTTCGCGCTGCTCGATCTGTCATACCTTACTTGATGTTCCTCGTGATATCTGTCTTGGTAGGCGTCACGACCTACAAGGGTCTAAAGGCATTCTGGAAAAGACTGGAATACGATCCCAAAGACCCTCAGTTCATTATGTGGGTGTTAATTGTGACTGTGGTGCTGGGTGCCATCGCCTTCGTCGTCACTAAATATATGCTCCGCAATTATCAGTCCGTTTCCTCTTCCGAAGATGGCAATAGCAATTCCCTTATTAATGCCGACGTGACTCGATCCATCGCCAAGGCACGCATGCATCTGCAACGCGTTCGTAGCGGTGCTGGTGGTGAGATTGAACAACGGGCAGGAAAAATGCTCGAAGAAATGGATGCCGTATCTGAGATGGCTCGTAAAAGTGTCGTTGCAAATACCGATTCCCAGGACCTGGTTCAGGTGGAAAAAATATTCGTCGTGTTGCAAGTTCTGACGGCCTGTTTGGTGGCCTTCGCACACGGATCCAACGATGTCGCCAATGCGATTGGGCCTCTATCTGCTGCCTATCAGGCCGTAAGTGAGGGCGTTGTCGCCAGCAAGGCTGAGACCCCGAAATGGGCTTTGGCGTTGGGCGGGGTTGGTATCGTCATTGGGCTCGCGACGTGGGGCTGGCGAGTGATTCGAACCGTCGGGAAACGGATCACCGAATTGACACCGAGTCGTGGTTTCTGTGCAGAATTCGCAGCAGCAATTACGATTCTATTCGCCTCGACGATGGGACTTCCACTGTCAACAACCCATACACTCGTGGGAGCCGTGCTAGGCGTGGGTTTGGCCCGTGGCCTTAATGCCCTCAATCTGAGGACAATGCGCGACATCATCGCTGGCTGGGCGATCACCATTCCCGCAGGCGCCGTGCTGAGTATTATTTTCTACCTGATCCTCAAAGCGATCTTCATCGATTCCGGCTGGGTCGAGTAATTTGACCCTTGGTTTTGTCGCTGACATGTTTGCCGCCGGAAGGCCGTTGATAGCACTGAACACGAAGATCCGATTGAGATAGGCTTACTGTCTGTCGCCAGGGCAATTCGACCGATTTTAATCTAAACGCTGAAATTCTGTGCGGCTGCCGTATTCGCTTTGACGGCACTCATAATAGGCCAGTTCCAACGATTTCCGTACCGAACTGCACATATTGACCCCAAGATCGGTTGTTTTCCGGCGAATTGCAATTGCGTTTCCGTGGCGATAAACAACCCTATAATTAATTAGATGTGCCGCGTTTTAACGGTTCTACAGTAACAAGCTAATCGGTTTTTTCGCTGCCATATATCATTTATGAAAAATCTCAGCTCATTACTGATACCAACGCTTATGTTCCTTTTGGCCATTTTGGTCATTGGGCAACCATCCAGCTTCGCCCAAGAAGAGAATGCTGAAGACAGTAACCAACAAGAATCCGCAGGCCGAGCGGGTTTTTTGGTTCAGGTACCATTGCCGATCGACGACCGCACAGCTGGCTTGATTGAGCAACAAATTCAAGCGGCTGTCGATCAAGCATCGACCATCGTCTCCGTGAACCAGCGACCAGTGCTGGTTTTAGAATTCGATACCAGTAATGGCGTGACGGGGCAGGGTAGCGAGCTTGGAAACTGCCTCGACATTGCGGTGCTGTTGAGCGGGAAAAACCTGCAGGGACTGTACACCGTCGCGTACATCCCCCGCGGCAAAGGGTTTGCTAATAACAACGAAGGCCCGTCCAGCCAATTAAAAGGTCACGCCGCGTTAATTGCCTTAGCTTGTAACGAAATCGCCATGCATGAAGACTCGGCGTTTGGGCAAGCTGGCGTTAATGCACCAGCCAACCCGTCACTGGAATTGGGAACCTATCAAAATATTGCGGAACGTCGCAGCAAGTACCCACTGGCTTGGGTCAACGCAATCGTAGATAAGGGACGAGCACTTTACCGCATCACCAACAGTGCAGGTGACGTCACGTACGTCGATGCCAAGGAACGTTCTACCGAGCAAGCTGCTGGCAATGTCGTTAAGTCCACGACTCTTAACAGTCCCGGTGCGCTGCCCATGTTCAACAGCCAAGAGATGCAGCAAATGCGGTTTATCAAAAATCGCGTTTCCTCCCGCAACGATCTCGCAACGCGTCTCGGCTTAGACCCACAGACTCTCGAAAATAGAGTTGCCAATGGCGGAGTTCGCATAGCCGCGGAGCTACCTATTAATAATTTTGTAGATTCCGCCGAAGCTGATTGGACATCGCGCATGTTGGGGAATCATATGATCTCTCAACCTGACACAAACATGTTGATCGTGAGACTCGATACACCAGGCGGGGAAATTGATGCATGTCTGCGCATCGCTCAGGAGTTAGCGTCCCTGAATCCCAACGATGTATTTACGGTTGCTTGGATCGAGTCACCTGCCGTTGGCCCTACATCATTAATCGCTCTTGCCTGTGATCAAATTGTCATGACGAATGCGGGCGTCTTAGGTACAGCGGGTGACATTCCGATTACTGCCGAGGAACTTGAAGATTCGGCACCACTCATCCGTCGCATTTGTGAGGATAAACAAACCGGTTGGTCACTGGCCCAAGGCCTGATTGATCCGGATTTGAGTGTTTCGAGATATCGCAACACACAGTCTGGGCAGTTTCAGTTGTTGTCCGATGAAGAATTAGCGGGTTTAACCGATCCCAATATGTGGACGGCTGTCGAGCGTATCGACCTAAGCCGGGGCCTATCTGCCGCTGAAGCGACTCGCGTAGGCATCTCGCGGTCAATGGTTGACGATTACGAACAGTTGAAAACTGATTTTCAGTTAATAGATGATCCGGTACGACTCGAACCCTCGCCGGCTGATAAGTGGATTAAGAATTTAGCGCGGGAACTGGCTTCGCCGTGGATTGCCGCTTGGCTGCTATTTGGAGCGGTCTTCTTGTTGTCGACCGAAATGTCAAATCCTGGAATCGGCATCCCCGGGTTTCTTGGCACGGTATGCCTGATGTTGTTCTTTTGGAGTCAGTATCTCGACGGAAATGCGAACTGGTTGGAAATTATGCTCTTTGTAGTGGGTGTGGTTTTTGTTCTGTTAGAGGTTTTCGTCATCCCCGGATTTGGTGTTTTTGGAATTGGTGGACTGATCATGATTGTGGCTGGCATTGTGCTCGCATCACAGACTTTTATCATTCCTCGTAACTCCGAAGAACTCGCTCGTTTACCGGCTTCACTTTCAATGGTTCTTGCAGCCGGCAGTGGTTTCTTTGCAGGGATATTTTTTATTCGCAAATATTTGACCACGATGCCCGTGTTCCGCCGTATCATGCTCCAACCACCTACCGCTGACGAGTCTCTTTCTCCGGAACAGCGTGATCAAAAAGAGTCGTTAGTAGACCGACGTCACATGGTTGGGAAAACGGGCCTGACAATGACGCCGTTGGTTCCTGCAGGCAAAGCCCAGATAGGGAGTGAGCTGGTCGATGTCATTTCTGATGGCCGACTAATTGAACGAGGCCTGTCTATTCGCGTCGTCGAAGTGATCGGTAATCGAGTGGTTGTAGAATTCGTCGAGAGTAACTCTTAAAACCAGAAAGCGTGTTTGGAACAAAATGAACAGTTTGTGGTGGTCTTTTATTCTGTTAGCCGCGGCAATCGGTGTGATTGGCATCGAGATGTTCGTTCCCAGCGCTGGTTTACTGGCATTGCTGGCTGGAACCCTATTGATCTCTTCGATCATTATGGCTTTCCTGCATAGTCTTGGCGCGGGCGTGATGATCATCATGGCCATTGGAATTCTGCTTCCGGTTATGTTCATGATTTTCGTCAATGTTTGGCCGAACACACCCATCGGACGGAGGATTCTGCTCAAGCGGCTGAATGATGACGATGTTCGCCTAAAGGGTGAACATTACGACGAACAACTGACGTTGGTTGGCAAAGTTGGAGTCGCCAAAAGCAAAATGATCCCGAGTGGTCAAATCGTCCTAGACGGTCAGAAATATGATGCCGTCAGTGAGGGCTTACCTATCGAGAATGGTGACCACATCAAAGTCGTTGCCATACGCATGTTCAAAATATTTGTTCGTAAAATAGATCCAAGCGAAGCTGCCGTCACCCAGAGTTCGTTGGAAGATGATTTCATGTCGCAGCCTATCGATGATGTTTTCGATGACAGCTAGACGGACTATTTACTTGCGGCCCCTGGGAAGATTTTCAGCAGATTAAGCAAGCGAGTCTTAATTTACTGAGGAATGGCCAAAAAATCTTGCTCTCGGAATAACACAACGCAGGCGACGATTAAAATCAAACCCGTCACCAGGAACATCACTTGGCCAGCTCATTCAAGGGTCTCTTATTGGTGTTACTGGCCAGTGCCGTGCGTCTTACACATCCAGGTTTTTAACCTCAAGTGCATGCTTCTCGATAAATTCCCGTCGTGGTTCGACCTTATCGCCCATTAGCACTCGGAACATCTCATCGGCTTCGGCCGCGTTGGTCATCCTCACCTGAATCAGGCTACGATTCTCTGGATCTAGAGTAGTTTCTCTGAGTTCCTCGGCATTCATTTCACCGAGTCCCTTAAAGCGTGTCAGCGTTATCCCTTTTTCACCCGCTGCACGAACCGCTTGCAGCAGACCGCGTAGGTCATTCAGACCAATCTCCGAATCACCTCGTCTTAAAATGTAGCGTGGCTCTTCGATTCCAGTGCGTTCCTGCGGCAGCAATGATTGAATATCGAAGCCATATTTAGCCAACTCTTTAAGGCCAGCATTGATGGTTCGAACCTCATGAAATTCATTAAGTTGGATCGTATGGGTATCTTCTTCGATGGATTCTGATTCCTCGCCTTCACCTTCTTCGGACGTGTCAGCATCCGCACTTTCACTGACCCTTAAATCGCCAGTCTCCTGTTGTTCTTTCAGGAACGTATCTAATTCACTGCGGTTACTGAACCAATGGCTTTGGTTATCTAACACCACGTGATAAACCGGCAGCCGAGCATCAGTCAAATTGGCTCGTTCGGCATGTGTGCGAAGATTTATTCCACGTCGTTCCAAAGCTAAAATGGCATCATCCAAGCTAGACAACGTCATGCACATCGATTCTATATCTTCTCCCTTAACCGTCTCTCCGGTTTCGGCAACTAATTCCGCACCGTCGATACCGCGTTCAAGCAGTTGGCGGCGCATTTCTTCTTCCGTTTGCACATAGGTGACTTTTCGCTTACTGCGGACGCGAAACAGGGGTGGCTGTGCCACATAAACATGACCTTTTTCAATTAACTGGTACATCTGTCGATAGAAAAAACAGAGCAGCAACGTCCGGATGTGCGATCCATCCACATCGGCATCCGTCATGATAATGATTTTGTTGTAACGACGGCGACTCAAGTCTAGATCTTCCCCCACACCGATGCGAATCGCGTTGATGATGCTTTGAACTTCCTCGTTCGCTAGGACTTTATCTTCTCGCGCTTTGTAAGCATTGATGATTTTTCCACGCAACGGAAGAATCGCCTGAAACTCCTTCAGCCGACCACCCTCGGCACTTCCACCAGCAGAATCCCCTTCCACCAAGTACAACTCACATTTTTCCATGTCGTTGCTCAGGCAATCTCGCAGTTTTCCAGGCAGTCCTCCGCCGCCCAAAACCGATTTACGTCTGACCAAGTCCCTCGCTTTACGAGCAGCTTCTCTGGCTTGGGCAGCTTGAATCCCTTTTTGCACCATCGTTTTTGCCGATTTGGGATTTTCTTCCAGGTATTTAGCGAGGAATTCGCCAAAGCCTGAGTTAATAATTCCCTCGACTTCGCTGTTACCCAGTTTCGTTTTTGTTTGACCTTCAAATTTTGGTTCCGGTACGCGAATCGACAGGATGGCCGTCAGTCCCTCGCGGAAATCTTCGCCCGTGACGGATACGTCTTTGAACATATTGTTCTTACGACCGTAACTATTCAATGTCCGGGTGAGTGAGCTACGAAAACCTGAGACATGCGTACCGCCTTCGTAGGTATTAATATTGTTCACATAGGAATGAACATTTTCTGCCAGGTCTGTCGTGTACTGAATGGCAATTTCATATCCCACACCACTCGTATCTCCATTCAAGTAAATCACATCGCCATGAATGGGATCACTGGACCGGTTCAGGTGTTCAACAAATTCGATTATTCCTCGTTCATAGTAGAATTCGTCTTTATCACCGGTTCGCTCGTCACTGAAAACAATTCTTACACCGCTATTCAAGAAAGCTAATTCCTGTAGCCGTTTATTAAGGATGGAATATTCAAATTTAGTTGGATTGAATATTTGCGGGTCGGGTTTGAAAGTGGTTTTCGTACCTACTTTGTCCGAGCTGCCGACTTTGGATACCTCTCCCGCCGGAATACCTCGCTCATATTCTTGTTGATAAACAGCTCCGTCACGGCTTACTTCAACCTCGCACCATTCAGACAGGAAATTAACGACTGTCACACCAACGCCATGTAATCCACCTGATGTTTGGTAAACACCTTTTTCAAATTTCCCACCAAACTTCAATTTGGTCATCACCCCTTCAAGGGTGGTAATTTCTCGACCTTCTTCTTCACTTAATTGGTCATGGCGATCTACTGGAATACCTCGGCCGTCATCCGATACCGTTACGGATCCATCGTTATTAATCTGTACCTTGATCATGCTGGCAAAGTTTGCCATAGCTTCATCGATCGAATTATCCACGACTTCGTACACCAGATGATGAAGCCCACGGGCACCGGTATCCCCGATATACATCGATGGCCGCTTTCTAACGTGCTCCAAGTCAGAAAGGTGTTGAATATCGTCGTGCGTGTATTCTTGTTTAGGTTGCTTCTTGGCCATGTTTCGGGCTGGTACTTTCGATAAGTTTAATGACGAATTACCCCGACCTTAAAGCGAATTGCTTTAATTTTAGCGTCCGGTAGTTCCGTCTGAAGTTGTTTTAATAGTTTGGATTTGCTGAAGGCTAACTGCTGCATGGCTGGCGAACTTTCGACCAACACTTCCAGCGTCCCTCGTTTAATAACCGTAGCCTGTGTTTTATTTGCGAATGGTTTTCCCGCTACTTTGTGCCATGCGTTTTGCAATTCGTCATTAAACTGATCCTGAGTAAAGCCTCTTCTCGAGATCAGACGGCTGAGTAAATCAGCAGCCTTCTGGGGTGATCGTTCGAACCGCCGATACCTTTTGAAGTGCGCGTTAGCTTTATCTAATTCGTACTGTTCTTCTTGACCGCTCATAGCAATGAAATTTAGCTGGCACCTAGGTTATCGGCGATCTCGCGACAGCGGCATAATCACGTAACCATAACTGTCGTCGGTTTGGCAGTACGCTGCCTGTTCGCCGTTTTCCACGTCGAACGTAAATGATTTATCTGCCTGCAACACTTTCAGAAAGTCTGCCACGTAACGATGGTCCAACGTAATCGTTAGCTCTTCCTTGTCGTAGGACACCGGCAATTCAATTCTCGATTGCCCGACTTCGGCTGTATTGTTGGATAAAACTAACGACCCGTCCTTGAATGTAAAATCGACGCCGCGGCTCTCTTCGCTAGCCACAATGGCTGCTTGGCGAAGTGCCGAGAACATTGGCCCGACCGGCAAATCGATCCGTATCGAATCTGCTCGTTTTGGCAACACATCTCTCCATTTAGGAAAACGCCCTTCCACCAATCGGGTATAGAATACGCCGTTTACATGCTTTACGAGAAGATCATTTTCTCGAGCCGCAATCTGAACCGGTTGATCACCTGCCGGCAAGGTTCGTTCAATCAACTGCATCGAACGGCTGGGTACAATGGTTGCTGCACTCGATCCTTCCGCATTGCCATGCTTGGTGATCTTCGCTTCCATCTTGGCCAGTCGACGTCCGTCGGTGCCCACGGCAATCAAGCTATTTTCGTCGGTTTCCAGCAAGACGCCCGACAGTGCATATCGGCTACTTTCAGCATCCGTGGCGAACAATGTCCGTTTAATGAGTTCTTTCAAAGTGCTGGCGGGGATCTCAAAATAATCCTCTTCAAAGAAATCGGCCACTTCTGGGAACTCCTCCGGATTCTGTCCCGCCAACTCAAACCTGGATTGTTTACCGGTTACGAGGATTTTGTTGGTGTCCGCTGAGATATTGAGTTCTTCATCACTGGACTCTCTCAATATTGCACTGAGGCGGGCAACTGGAATGACAGCGGAGCCTGGTGTTTCCACCTCAACGTCCTCCAGGCACAATCTGACGCCCACTTCCATATCGGTGGCCGTCAGCCGTACAGAGCCTTCGGTGGCCTCTAGCTTCACGTTTTGGAGAATCGTCTTTGGGCTACGAGACGGAGCTACGATGGCGGCGATTGAGAATACGTTTAGAAAGGGTTCTCGTTTAATTTTGATTTTCACGTTGGGTCTTCCCTTAATGAGGCACGCTGTGAAGTGCTCTCTTATTGATTATTTAAATTCTTATTTAATATCAGTATTAGTGATCCACCTGAATTTGTTGATAACTTGCAAAAACAGATGCCTTGCTCGGTAAAAGCAAACAAAACATGTCGCGAAGCAGGCGGGATAAGTTGTTTGTAAAGTGAATGAACAGTGTTCGTGAAGATGTTGGTTATTGTTGATGAACGCGAGGTTTTAAGCATGATTGTTAACAGGCTCGTTTTGTGAACGAGAGCCATCAACAAACAAACAAGTTTTCCCGCGTGATGTTTGTCGTTGAAAATCGGCGGTGATAGACAGCACGGCGTCGACAGTTAGCGGGTCCGTTTGCAGATTTTTCTGGATCTGAGCGTAAGCGTGACGAACGGTCGAGGGGTCGCGATCTCCGATGGACTCGCCGATTTGCCGGAAAGTCATGTCGGTCAATTCGCGAGTTAGGTACATCGCGACAGAGCGTGCTCGGACGACCTCTTTGCGGCGACTATTGCCCAACATCTGGCCAAGTTGAACGCCATATCGACGACTAACTAGTTTGAGTAATATTTTAGTGCTTTGAGGTACTTGATCCGAGTCGGGGTCTCTAGAGGTGGTCTTGATGATATCGCGGGTTAATAACGAATCCGTGGCGGCCAGAGCAATTTTGGAAATCTGATTTCGAATAAGGGGTGCGGTGTCGGGTAACCAGTTTGCCCACCAATCGAGATCCTCGTCCATAATTCGTAATTCGAATCGTTTTAATAGGTCGGCAGCAATTGCGCGGCGAGCTTCGAGGCCCGGGCGATTGATTTCGATTACTAATCCGGCCGACAGTCGTGATCTCACGCCAGCGAGAGCACCGTGTAAGGCGGGTAAACGTACGGCCGTAACCACCAACGGTTTCTGATTTTGTTCGCAATATTCGATAAATTGAATGAATTCGCGAATCAGAGAAGGCTCGTCTTCCGGAAGACAGAGATTCTCAATAACGAACATCTCATGATCCTGTCGACGCTGCCGAAAATCGGCGATGGACTTAGTCGCGAGGGCCGTTAGAAATTGACGTCGAAATTCATCGCCCGTTAATCGCAAGCAATTAAGCTTCTTGCGACATGCTAACGTCTCTGCGAGCGCAGATTTACCGGTTCCCGAAGGTCCGTAGAGTACCAAAGGCCAGGGCGAATCCAGCGTTTCCATGAATGTGTGATCACACCAACGTCCAACAAGCTGATTTGCTCGATCTCCATAGAAACGGTTAAGCAGAAAAGCTGACGTTGGCGCACCCGTAGCCAACGCATCCAGTGAGCGTAAAGGAAAAGAAAACGTTGTCGATTTGATAGACAAAGGCGACTCGCGTCGAAAGGGACTCAAATGTTGGCCCTAGAGACATAACTCAACCACGGAAATTCGGTCTCGCTACGAACCGCTTAAAAAAATGGGCGACCGGAGAAATCGTGAACAACCGTGGTGGCTCGTATTAAGCCGTCTAAAGGCGACCGAATTTTACCATTTTTGGGAAGCTGCGAGGAGGTGCCAAAGGCTAATTTCGACGGCTTTTTTGTTGACGTAAACGCTTGACACAATTGATGATACGTCGAGCACCCTCAGTGACGTCCAAGTTCGTGGTTGCGGCGCTGAAACTAACCCGAATCGAACTATCCACGATCGCTTTTTCGCAGCCCATCGCGGTCAGTACGTGAGAGGGTTCGCTGGAACCACTAGTACAAGCCGAACCGGTCGAAATCGCAACCTCCTCAATGTCTGCTGCCATCATCAATGCTTGGCGATCGACTGTGGCCATATTGGGTCCACCAATGAAGCTGAGGTTGCTGGTGTGTGGCAATCGTTCCGCGTCGCGGCCATGAATATGTGTGTCTGGCAATTCGGCCAAAATTAGCTGTTCGAATTGGTCGCGGCAGTGCCGAATCCACGAGGATCGTTCCGCGAGCAATGACGTAGCCAATTCGACTGATTTAGCGAACCCAGCTGCCAAGGCGATATCTTCGGTGCCAGGGCGTTGTCCCAATTGTTGTACCCCTCCAAACATCAAAGGTTGCAGTTCAATGCGATCGGTCACCAATAGACCGCCAATGCCACGCGGACCGTGGATTTTGTGAGCTGTTAGGGTCATCGCATCGACCCCGAGTTCGCGAAATACGACCGGTATTTTGCCGAGTGCCTGAACGGCGTCACAGTGCACTGGAATATCGCGTGTGCGACAAATTTCCACGGCCGCCGAGACATTCTGAAGGACGCCAGTCTCATTATTCGCAAGCATCAGGCTGACCAATCGTGTGGCCGGCGATATCCATTGCTTCAAGGTATCCACGTTCACAACACCGCGAGCATCTGCTGGTAACTTGCGGATCACAAAACCCTGGGAGGCGAGAAAATCGGCGGCTCCTAGCACGGCAGGATGTTCGATCGCCGAAACGATCACTTCTGCTGGTTCATCACCGGAAATAGGTGACAGACCGCCGGCCATACCGATCACGGCCAAGTTATCGGACTCTGTGCCACCGCTGGTAAAGATTAGCCGATCAGTCCGTCGCGCCCCCAGTTGTGCTGCTATCGCAGAACGCAGATTCTCCAGTTTTTGCCTCGCCAATTGACCAGGTCGATGCTGACTTGCTGGATTGGCGTCGTTTTCACCGTAGGTATCTATCATGACCTGCCGCACGGCGTCATCCATGCGGGTCGTGGAATTGGCGTCAAGATAAATGTGGGTCATACGGTATTTTCGCGACTAAAAAGTGCAAGGATCCGGAGGTAGCATTGACCGAAATTGCCGCCGATAACGCAACCGCATAATACCACCAGTGTCCACAAGGGAACGCCGAATTGCGAGTCCTCCAGAAAAGTCTAAACAAGCTGCTGACAATTGCCGATTGACCCTGAGACCTCCATTATTACCACGATGATCGGGGTTGCCTGCGTTTAAGAGCTGCAGGATACTTGCCGAGACCGAAAGCCCTCTTCTCGACAAGCGAATTTTGACCCACCACCCGGGCGTTTTACCTGATGTGCTAGTGATGAACGAGTCCGAGGAATCGACCGCCGATCCGGAATTTGAATCCACTCAGGAAGGGTTCGAAGCGCCAGATCCTCAGGCAGACCCAGGGTTCAGCGAGGCCCTAAAAATCCAGCTGGCACAACTTGATCCGCTACGGCGACTAGAAAGCGTCCTGTTCTTAGCCAAGGAACCACTTCACAGCCGGAAATTAAGTCAATTAGCTGGCCTGCAAGACGGAACGCAAGCTCGCACCATGGTGAGAGATCTAAACCAAGAATACAACGACGCCGGTCGAGCGTTTATTATCACCCAAGTGGCTGGCGGGTTTCAGGCACGAACCCGACCGATGTTCAGCGATTGGCTGAAAAAACTCCAAAGCGCCTCGTCGGCGATCAAATTATCCGGGCCTGCTATGGAAACATTGGCGGTCGTGGCCTACCGGCAACCGGTGCTGAAGGCGGACATAGAAGCCATTCGGGGTGTAAATTGCGGAGAGCTGTTACGCCAGTTGCTAGATCGCGGAATGGTTAAAATAGCCGGGCGTAGCCGAGAACTGGGTAACCCGTTTTTATACGGCACGACGCGACGGTTTTTGGAGATCTTCGGGCTGTCCAGCATCGAGGCTCTCCCTCGGGGCGAGAAATTACGCGGTAAGGGTATGCCTGACTGGTCACATGGCCCGACGGCAGACAAAGAAAATTCAGCGAATATCTCTCCCAGCGCTCTCGACGAAACCGATTCCAATTCGCAGAATATTGACGACCTTGACGCACTGGCGAATCAACTCCAAGAAGACCCTGAAGAGGAGTGAACATCGTGACCTTGACTACCTTAAAAACCCGCGACGACCAAGATGCGATTGCCGATTGGGAACGTATTGCGCGGACCTCACCCTTTTTGTCAAACGAATCGTTCGATGACGTTCTTCGTAACGAAGCGGACGACGAGGATGAAGAGTTAGAGGATGAAGAAGAGGATGAAGAAGGCGACGAAGGCGACGAAGGCGACGAAGGCGACGAAGGCGACGAAGGTGATGATGACGTGGACGACGACGAAGCGGACGACGATGAAGCGGACGACGATGAAGACGACGACGATGAAGACGACGACGATGAAGACGACGACGATGAAGCGGACGACGATGAAGACGACGACGATGAAGACGACGACGATGAAGACGACGATGATGAAGACGAAGATGATGAAGAGCTAGAAGACGATGACTACGAATATGAATACGACGAAGATTACGACAACAAATACGACGACGACGACGACGACGATGACGATGAAGGCGACGATGAAGAAGAGCTAGACGACGATGAATGGCAAGAAGTCGATGACGACGACTTCGAAGAAGAAGAGTGGGACGACGACGACGACGATGACGACGAAGACGACGACGAAGACGACGACGAGGAAGAAGGGTGATGCTACGCTAGACGATTGGCAGCGAAGCAATCACGACGTCTGGTTGTTGCGTCGGCGCCGAGATACAAAATGCCGTTGCTTATACGTAGCTTCTATCACTTAGCTCAGGCCTACGAGTCGTTGCTATCTTTTTCCAGGCCGAAGTCTTTCAACTTTTTGTGCAAGGTATTGCGGTTAATTCCTAGCCGCTCTGCGGCTTTTGTTTTGCTACGACAAGCCTGTATGACTTGTAGAAACACTTCTTTCTCCAAGGGCTCGACAATTTTCGAATAGAGTTTATCTTCCGGCGTCGCCGTCGACATTGCATGGAATACGTACTCTTTGATCAATTTCTTGGGGTCGCCCACCGGATAAATCACGTCCTCGGATTTCTTCGTACCCGTAACCGTGCCCGGTAATAGGTCGGGTGTTAACTCTCGGCTATTACTGAGGATAACGGCACGTTCGATATAGTTCTGTAATTCTCTTACATTGCCGGGCCAAGAATATCCCTTCAATGCAGCCATCGCATCTGGATGCACGCGATTGACATCGATGGCACTTTCTCTCGTGTACTGCTTTAAGAAATGATCGACCAACAAGGGGATGTCTTCGCGTCTGCTGCGCAAGGGTGGCAATTGGATTGGCATCACATTTAATCTCCAGAACAGGTCAGCTCGAAAGCGACCCTCAGAGACTTCGCGGTAGAGATCCAGATTGCTGGCAGCGACGACTCGCACATCCACCTGCATCGTTTTGATATCGCCCACGCGTTCGAATTCTTTTTCTTGCAAGACACGCAACAACTTGACCTGCAACATGGAAGAGGTGGAGTTGATCTCGTCCAGGAAAATGGTTCCCATGTGCGCCGCCTCAAAGCGACCGGTCCGATTGCCGACGGCACCCGTAAAAGCACCTGCAACATGGCCAAATAATTCACTCTCAAGTAGGCTTTCGGTCAACGCGCCGCAGTTCACTTTCACCAAAGGGCCGCTGGAGCGGGCACTATTGCGGTGCAGTGCGTTAGCAAGCAATTCTTTACCGGTTCCGGTTTCGCCCAGCAGCAACACAGAGGCGGTGCTGCTGGCAGCCCGATGGGTGAGATCAATCACCTTCTGAATGGCTCGACTATTGCCGATCAAGCCATCGATGACGTGTTTCTGTCGATCGGTAGAGCGAGCGATATCCATGGCGGGTGCAAAAGTAGCAACTGGGAATGTATGCCGAAAAAAGCATTGTACCAGCGATTGGCGATGGCCCAACGGCTTTTCGAAAGGCCGCGACCGGAGCGCCCTATTTAACGCTTAATTGGGGTAAGCTCTGCCGGCTAGACGGGCACTTTAATCGCTAGAGCGGCTTTCGAGTACATCTAGCAAGGTGCTGAGCAGGGCGCGTGATTCGGCTGTGTCGTCAGCACTGGCGTTATATCGTTCGTACTGAGCCATGATTTGTTGCCTTGACAACATGACGCCCCGTTTCTGCACAGCGACCGCAAAGGCATCTGCGGCTTCTTGGCGTAACTCGAGGGGCAGTTGCAGGTTACTGGCAAATTGTAACAGGCGTCGCTGAGCATCCGGCGTGCCCATTTCTCCCAAAACCCGACAGGTACCGGCAGCTCGCGAAGGCGATGCCAGACCACCCAATAGTTCGTCTTGATAAGACAAGACATCATAGAAAGGGTATTTCTCAGGTTGTGAGGCATATCGATCCAATTGGTTCAACGCTTTCACAGCATTCTCGCCGCGTTCGGCCTGGTTGGCATCGTCATATTTGATGCCACTTAACAAATTGTCGACTTGCCGGGCAATGACGCGCTCGTTCATCACCATGGGTGATACCAAAATACCGTCGTACCGAACCGCGAGTCGATCGGCTCGACCCAAGTTTTCAGGTTCTACCATCAATAAGATGGGGATGTGACTGGTACGGGAATTTGACCTGAGGGCTTGCACCAGTTCCGAAAAACTGGGACGGAAGACTTTGTCGCTCAAAATAATCAAGCTTAGGTCTGGATCGCTTTGGGCTTGTGCAAAAATGTCTCGCGAGGTCGTTGCTGCCCGTGCGGTAAATCCTTGACGGCTGGTTAGGGCTGCCAATGATTGGGCGATCTCCAAATCAGCATGACCAACGATGGCCGAGCGACTTCCGCTCGAACGAGACAAGTAAACCAATGCTGATAGATAATCACTGCTTCCAGGAAACGATTGAATCGGGTCAATCTTGCCAATGGCTGCAGCGGCCGCGGCCGTCAAACGGACAGAACCCGAGTTCAAAGCCTCTATGAGTGGACTCGGAACGCCACCTGTTCCCGTGCTCAGGAGATTCGGATCGCCCATAGCACCCAGTATTTCGCAACTGGCGATGGCTGCGTTAAACCGCTGGGTGCGGATGGCCTCGTGCAGGACGTCTCTAGCCAGTTGCGGATCGAGGGCATCAACCAACGGTTTTAGGATCTTCTGAAGGAGCGGTTTGTTTTGACCCCCCGACAATTTCACTGTTTCCAGGCGAGCTAACCAATACAGAATTTGGTAATCTCGATTGTCAGGATCTAAACCGACCAAGGTCTCGGCCCTTTGAAAGCTGCGGATCCGGGCGACGGTTTGAGCGGTTAACCAGCTGGAAACGAATTTTCGCTGCTCATCTTGCCAGCTCCACCATTTAACCATGTCATCAGGATCTTGGCTGATAGCGACCTGATCCAACAAATACTGTTGGGTGGACTGGCTTAATCGTTGAATGGATTCATCGGCGTCAGGTACTCGGCCGAGCAAGCGCCTCAAACTCTGGGATGCCACGTCTCGTTGCAAATCAGTGCTGGTGTTAGAAAGCATCGCGCCGGTCAAAGATTCCACGGCGTCCGATGTATCGATGTTTCGCAACAGGTACAGAGCTTCGACGCGCAGTTTCAAGCTGTTGGATTGCAGGGCCGCCGACAACGGACCCGCCGCTGAGTCGCCGAATAAGCTGATCGCTTGGCGGATACGCGGCCAGACACTTTTATAAGCTGGGTCAACCAACTTTTCGATTAAAACAGTAGCGCCCGCGTCACCAAGTAATCGGAGGTCCGCAAGTGCAAGGCTGCGTTGGTAGCGGTCCTCGTTGGTAACGGCATTTTCCGCGAGTTCGTTGATGCGACTGCTGTTAGTCGCAAAACGATCGGCCCCGTCGAGAATTCCTTTGGCGATCGTCTTTCCCTCAGGATCCAATTCGGGTTGCGTCGCTAACCGGAAAATTTTTCCGGAACCAGCCCGCTTGTAAAGATCGTAATATTGCTGATCGCTAAGATTCAATGAAGACAGTTGTTTTAAGTAACTAGCTGCTAAATCCGGGCGGTCGATGTCTAACAGCAAGCCAATCGCGTTAATGAGGTCCAAGGGTTGCGTCGGATTGGACGAGACGATGGCATTGACCACCGGATTTGGCCGAGCGATGTTCAAAAGATCTTCACTGGCACCCCGGGTTGCCGCAATCGGCGCGTTGGTATCCGCTTGGACAGGAGCCCCCGTATTAAAGGGATCGTCAGAATTGCCAAACGGGTCATCTTGCGCATAACAAGTCGTCGCGATTATTGCCATAAGGCAAGGTATCACAACGGTGGTCCAATGTTGGCGGCGGGCAATGTTCATCAAATGATTTATCGTCTCGCGAGAAAAGCTAAATTCAGCCTTCACACGGGGATACGGCTTTTTCGTTGATTTCGGTGTGCGGTGTGTGACGCGCGGGTGGGATTGCGCGATTAACGACGGCAACCCTCCCAAGGCTTCCCCCATAATAAACAGCGGAACTTGTAATTGCTGCCTTATCCGAGTTTCTTTACAAGGAAATTTCAGGGATCAAATTCCAGCGATTCACACAGAAAAAGAATCCATCATGGTCGGAAAATTCCCTATAAATAGAACCATTATCACTCTATTTGACAGACCCAAGCGGTTGATTCATCGTGAATCTCCAATCGATTCAATTGCGTAAGCTCGGGTAATACACGGCGGATCACTGGCTATGACGAACAAACATGCTCACTCGACGACAGTTTTCCTGGTTTTGGTGGCGGGACTGTGCGCTTGCCAATATCCGCTCAAGGGTCAAGAGGCAGGAGAAAAGAGCCCGCCATCCACCGCCAAAACGACCCTAAATTCGTCGGACATCATTTGGCAGTCCATCAGTCCCGAAGGCAGCGGATTTGAGGCGCTCTTGCCAGGTGAACCACGCCTGGTTTCCCGAGAGATTGCACTCAATGCCGACGAAAAATCACCAATACAAATGTATATCGTTGCCCTGCAAAAGGGAAAATTGAACGTCGTAATTGCCTATCACGATGTTCAGGAAATACCGAAAAATGATAAACAACGGAATGAAATACTCGATGGCGGTATCGCTGGAACGTTACTTAGATTGATCCCTTCCAAACTCGTGCCTTGGGATGCCAACGCTGACGAGGAAACGGACAATATTGATCGACAGAAAATCGACGGGCATATGGCGCGTCGATTCGCTTATCGAGGCATGCAACGCGGACGAGAAATCGCCGGTCACTCGCAACTGATATTAGACGGCCGGCGGGTCTTTCAGATATCTATTATCCGCACCGGAAGCACAGCTCCGGATGAGGCATTGGCCGATCGATTCTTCAACGCATTCAAGTTGACGCCGGTGGATAAAAATAAGTAAGCCCGCCCGCGTTGCAGCCAACCTTGCATAGATTGTGGCGACCGATATCGTCGAAATAGCTAGCAGAATTAACCTAGGATCAAAACCAAGGGTCCAACTATACTCTCGAGGTTAAAATCACCCGACGTGCCGCAATCGCCCGTCGATTCAGGAAAAAGGAGTTTCCTCGATGTCATCCGGAAACCGAACCAGAACGATCGCAATTATCAACCAAAAAGGTGGCGTAGGAAAAACGACGTCAGCCGTTAACTTGAGCGCCTCACTGGCGGCCACGGGCAAGCGAGTTTGGTTGATTGATTTAGATCCTCAAGCTCATGCGTCGCTGCACCTAGGCTTAGCAGCTTTGGACGGTGAAGGGTCGATCTATCAGGTGTTAACCGATGGACAGCCCATCTCCGAGGTTCGCCTGCGGGCCACCGACAATCTTTGGGTCACACCCTCTCACCTCGATTTGGCGGCTGCCGAGATGGAGTTAGCCGGCGAGGTAGGTCGGGAGATGATTCTGAAAGATCGCCTAGCAGCAGACGCGGCTGAGTTTGATTACGTCATACTCGATTGTCCGCCATCGCTGGGTATTCTGACCACCAACGCGTTAACGTGTGCCAATGAGGTCTTCTTGCCTTTGCAGCCGCATTTTTTAGCCTTGCATGGCCTCAGCAAGTTGCTTGGAACGATCGATATCGTTGCTACGCGTCTTAATCGAGGTCTGAGATTGTCGGGCGTTTTGTATTGTATGGCTGAGAGCGGTACACGATTGGCTAATGAGGTGATGGGCGACGTAGCTGACTTTTTTGAGCAAGAACGCTTGCAGCGCAGCATCTGGTCGGGCGCGAAGATATTTGAAACCCGCATCCGCAAAAATATACGTTTGGCCGAAGCTCCCAGTTTTGGTCAATCGATTCTGGAGTACGCACCCACGTCTAATGGTGCAACCGATTACCAAGCGCTAGCCGCTGAAGTACAGGCGATGCAAGTGGAAATGAACGAATTGCGATCGGTTTTGAAACGCGCGGCTTAGTTCGTAACGGCTCTCTAAGGCTTGATTCGTAGAGCTTGGGTATTCCGAATAGGCCCAAATTCTTGGTTAGGTGAGTTACGCGCACACGTGAAAAGGGCAGAAAACGACCACGCGGTTGGATAAGCCGTTTTCTTTTGCGAGGTGGGTGACTAGCATTACCCTTAACACCGAAAAATTTTTTAAGCACGATCATGCCGACTGAGTTTCCACCCCCCATTTCTGAACTACTCGAGACATTCGAAGAACTCGAAGACTGGGAGGAGCGGTATGAATTTATTTTGGACATTGGCCGCGACTTGCCGGCCATGAACCTCGATTTGAAAGTCGAGGAAAACAAAGTACACGGGTGTATGAGTACTGTTTGGCTGGCCCTGAAGTCGCATCTAGATTCAGCAAGTGATTCGACGAAGATCGCCATTTCAGCAGACAGTGACTCGATGATTGTCAAAGGCCTAATTGTATTGCTGTTGTCCCTCTACAACGGAAAGACACCAGCGGCGGCAATCGCAGAAGACCCCCAAGCATTTTTCAGCTCGCTTGGCCTAAACCAGCACTTGAGCCCCAACCGTCGCAACGGCCTATTTTCCATGGTCGGGCGAATTCGCGAACTCTGCGTGAAAATCGAAGCGACTGCCTGAGCGAACTTTTTGGATTACACCGACAAGCGGCCGAGAGAATCGAGCGAGTCAAGGATGGCAGTTGTCGATTCCGACTTGTTCAAGACGTAGAAATGCAATCCTGGCACACCTTGCTTGATTAGATCTTCAACCTGGTGAGCGGAGTGATCGATGCCAACCTGCCTTTGCCAAGCGTCATCGTCGGGCTTTTGATGGAACCGACTTTCAAATTCTTTGGGCAAACGCGAACCGCATAGGCGGGTAATCTTCTTGACCTGTTTCAAGCTCAGTGCGGGAAGGATTCCAGGCACGATTGGAACGTTGATACCGATATCGTCGCAGCGGTCACGAAATCGGTAGAAATCTTCGTTGTCGTAAAAGAGCTGGGTAATTACGATATCTGCGCCGGCGTCGATCTTGCGTTTTAGGTTTGTCAGATCGTCGTCGGGACTGGTCGATTCCTGATGGGTTTCCGGATATCCGGCGACTGCCACACCAAATTCGGGAAACTCTTTGTGGATCAAAGAGACAAGCTCATTGGCGTATCGTAGACCTCCCGAGGCGGCCTGAAAAAAGCTTCGCCCTGATGGCGGATCACCGCGTAAAGCAACAATATAATCTACTTGATCTCGCTGGGCGGCAGCCAGGTAGTCGCGCAGATCGTCTTGTGTTGCATCCACAATTGTCAAATGACTGGCCACGGGAATGTGATACTTGCGTTTTACTTCACCGACAATCTCCAGCGTCTTGTCTCTAGTGGATCCGCCTGCGCCGTAGGTGCAAGTAATAAAGCGGGGCTGGAAACTTAATAACCGTTCAAGATGGCCGAACATAGCGAGCTTGCCTTTTTCCGTCTTAGGTGGAAAAAGTTCAAACGAGATTGCGGGTTCGTCACCCGTGTCTTTATAAAAAGCAGCAATTGACATCTAAACGGGAGTCCTGGAATGCGACACGATTGAGCGGTTCTGAGTAAACGCTAAGCGATCCAAAAAGCCGCATTAGCTTTGGATGGAAGCGAAACACGATTGTACGCTTTGAGATTCAAAAAACGAGTGGTTCGCAAATCAAACCGTTTCGTTCTTGACGGGTTAACTCGAACATGGACTTCAGCAGATGTTGATCGCAATCGCGTTGAATCCGATGGCGGCGCTCAAACATGCGCTTTTGAGTTTGGATCATTACTTGGGGACTAATTTCCGTCGCCCGCCCCCACAACTGTGCATCGTTAGTGAACGCAGATACGTTTTTACTGGCGACACCGTAAACCATACTGCAGGCGCCGATCGTCTTGCCGGTAAAAATAGAAGTGTTGATGGCGGTTTTGGCATAGTCACCGATAAAACACCCAACAAACTGCATGCCAGTATTAATTCTTTGGTTGCCATGTTGCATGTTGACCAAACCATAGGTGTTTTTTAGGTCGCTGTTACAGGTGCCGGCACCGAGATTGATCCAACTTCCCAGGTAACTGTGGCCGAGAAATCCGTGGTGCTGTTTATTTGAAAAACCTTCTATGACGGTTGCTTCTACTTCGCCCCCGATCTTACAAGTAGGACCAATGGAAACGGATTCCTTGATCGCAGCATGTTCGTTAATTCGACTATGGGTATCCATGAAAATGGGACCTTGCAACAATGTAAACGGTCCGATGGACCAGCCTGTTTCAAGGACGATGGGACCGGTTTGAGTGCCCGTGACAATATGATCGGGGAGAGGCCGATCATCAGCGGAAAAAACGCCGTCCGCAATTTCAAAATAGGACTTACGCTTTAAGCGACCATTCAAATTGTCGGTGAGGGAGTGTTCATTGATGCGGATCAGGTCATGCAAGGATTTGATAATATCTAAAGATTGTTCGCATGGCTGATAGCCGGCGTCCTTGAATTGCTTCAATCCAAGATCGCACAAGCCGGATGTTTGCATCTCCTGCTTCGTTGCAATTGCAGCAACCACCTGTCCGGATGTCACCAACACCGAGGGGTCTGTTTTGTGCGAGTTGTCTTGCATCCACGATTGCAGAGCGGCTAGGTTGGACGCTGTGGGAGCCAACCGCGCGTTTAACATCAGAAACGAATCATCACCCCACTCATTGACCGAAACATCGGGAAGATCGGCCGCGACGGTAGCCGCGAGGTAATCGCGGACCAAAAAGGTGATCTCCGATGAGATCTCTTTTACCAGGTCGTACAACCGCCATCCTGCGCAGGTCACCAAAGCCATCGCTCGGCCGGTAGTTACCGGTGCGAGATGGGCAACGTCCGGGTCTTCTACGATCAAAATGTTCAAAGAACATCCTTTCAGTGGTAAGCTAAGGGAAGTTTCTACGGCATAAGGAAAAAAGGACCCACGGGCATTTATCTGTTCCCAACAAGATTTGCATGTTAACCTCGATCGGTCGCCGCCGCCCCGATTTTTTAGAAAGTTCCCTTTGGCCGGTCAGCATCCTACCGAAAAAACATCTGCCGAGCGCTCTCACGAGAACGACGCTAAACAAACCCAAATGGAAAACGAGCAACTACGAATTCGTTTGGCTGAGTTGACCGTAGAGGTCGATCGATTAAGAAAACTTGCAGAAACCGACGGTTTAACCGGCTTGGCCAACCGACGCAGTTTCGAAAAAGTTGTGCGGCAACGCTTCATCGAGCAGAGTCGGGGTGGGAATGGTTTTTGCCTGATGATGATCGACGTTGATGAATTCAAGCGAATCAACGACCGGTTGGGCCATGCGGCAGGAGACCAATTGTTGCAGGTGATTGGCTCGGCGATCAAGGGAAATCTGCGTAGTTGCGATTTGGTCTTTCGAGTCGGTGGAGATGAGATGGCTGTAATACTGCCGAACTCGAAGATGGCTAAATCTGTCATTGTCGCAAACCGTCTCATCGATTCGATGTATTCTTCACTGGAGAATTATCGTCAGCACGCAGCCATTGGCTTGAGTATTGGTCTGGTGGAATCAATGGACCAACCCTCGGTTGCGGAACTGCTGGATGCAGCAGATAAAGCGATGTATCAGGCCAAAAAGCGTGGCGGTAATCGTTGCAGCGTAGATACCGGTAAATGATTAAAAAGTGTTTAAACGAAAAAAGCCTCGGATCTTTGACCCGAGGCTTAATTGTTTGTTCGATCAATCAGTGTCTTACTGATTAAGGTTGCCGCCCGCGTCAGCGGTCGACACAGAACCCATTTTGCTGATGACCAAGGAGGTCAAATCCAGGTTCTTTTGATAAACCACGTTTCGATTGACACCCTTGATAACATCCGGACGGTTGGCGGGATCAATGGATTGGCTGTCAAAGCGGATAATCAAAGAAATGTTGTATTCCGTAGCGAGGGCCGCCACAGTCTTCTGCATTTGCTGGTAGGTGTCGTAATAAATACGAGCTTCGCGGCTGAGCAAATCTGTGTTGGTCTGTTGTGCTTTGGTTCTCAAGCCGGCTGTTTTCTGCTCCAGCGCGGCCTGTAAAGCGTTGAACTCTGGCGAACCAGGCTTGAGGTCTTTTAAGGGCTCAGCTTCCATCTGAATTTGAGCCTGTTCCTGCTCCATTTGAGCTTTGAAACTGGTCGCCTCCTGTTTGATGGCATCCATACGGCTGGTGAACACCGTATTGTCCTCAAAGACTTTAGCAACGTCCAAGACGGCAACCATGCCGCTGTTTTCTTGTGCTTGTAGATTTCCGGCGAGCGAGAAAACGCAAGCCACGATAGCGATGATTTGTAAAGACGACTTCAAGATCAATCCTCCCTGATTGGCGGTGAAGTTCGTGAACGGTTGGTATCCAATTTTGGTTGGTGGCTGCAAACGCAGCTGCTTTATTCAGATGCAGTTAGCGTGCCATGCAACCACAAAAATTCTGAATCAACAAAACACAGTGATAAAGGAGTTCGTTGCAAGTGCGGGACGAAATCCGACTACCGTATTTTGCATGGAGGTTTGTAAAGGTTACATGCCGCGGCGGCAATGCGAGTTTTGAAAATTTTTTTGCCATCAAAAATGCTGGCAAATAATTCGTGGCAAAGACAAATCTTTAACACCTGCTGGCAACCAAAAACCACCGTTAAGGGGTTTTCCTAACGGCCCAGGGCATTTTCAAAAGCCGAAATGATTGCAACGGAAGTGAATGCATAGCAGTGCGTTGTTCGTTAGCCGCTGAGTGCAGGGAAGGGTGGATTCCCATGGCAACGGCAGGCTTCTCGGGCGTTGGCTGCGAAGTCCGAGAAATCAGTCGATTGCGACTATGGCGACTCGCGGAGACCGACCAAAAATCACCATAGGTCGAAATTTCTTCCAGCGGGATGGCAATTTCAGCGGTCCAGTTATCTCGATCGATATGGTTTGCCACGTACCAAACAGGGTTCCATTCCCGGTTGTCGCCAAAGGAGTCAGCCACTCGACCAGAGGCATCAACGCTAAAGAGGAAAAATGTTTTGTAATCGCGGTCGATATCGATGGCAATTTCTACGCGATCCGCCGTATCCAGGCGTGCATCTCGGGCACGCGCGTCTTCAGGTAATGGATGATTTTGATCAGCGTGCAAATGACAACGCACGGCGATGTAAAGAAACGTATCGTCGGCAGCAAAGAAAATTTCATCGCGTTGCGTTTTCTCGATATGCGGTAAATGAACCATTGATTTCCGAGCAATGGCTTCTTGCCATATCGGATCGCTAAGATGCCCATCGAGCCACGGTTTTGATTGGGTTGGACTACAAACCAGGTGAGGCTGCATTCCCAATTCCGATTGACGGTGGGCAATGGCGAGCTCTCCTAAAGCCACCTTCTTTACAGGGGCATCTGCCGAGTTTGCCAGACGTTTGAGTTGTTCGGTGACGGAAATCATTGGGTCTAGACGGCGAGTTAGACCGATGCGAGCCAAGGCATGTTGCCCTTGGTCCAATGCGGTGGGGTCGACCAAAGAAAACGATTGGCCAATCGAGCGGGCCTGTTGAAATCGTCGACGAAACAAATTTTTCCGATCGTCTTCACTCCACTCGATGGTTGGCAACGGCCGATTTTCATTCCGCGGATCTTCGACTTCCCAAGCTACGACGTTTACATTGCCAAAGCTCTGTTGGACCGGTCGCGTCAGCGGTGTCGAGCCGGAAGTGGCAGGCTCCAATGGAGTCGACTGAACCTCCTTGGCCGACAGCGCTGCGATATGAGCCTGTTCGGCACTCGAATAATAATTGTACAACCAACGAAAACTGGCCGTCGTCAGCGGGTGTCCTCGGTACTGTTTGGTCAAATAGATGTGTGTCTGAGCGGCAATTTCCGGACTGCCGGTGGCTTCGCAAAGATTGGCAAGCTCATATAGCCAGACACCGGCGGCGGCATCATCCAGCTGCATAGAAAATTCCGACAGGGTACGACCCCAAATGGCTGCGGAGACATTGGGTGATCCGGCGACCATGCGGTCAAGTGTCTTTCTCTTGCCAGCTAACAGCCGCATTTGAGCCATGTTACCGGCGGTGCGTCTGGCTCCTTTGCGAACCGGTACTCCTGCGTCAGTATTTTCGATCCCTGCGAAGAGACGGTTGTTTGGTCCAGCTGCATAAGGGCTCGTGAAAATCGTCGTGAGTGAAATGGAAGAGGTATCTCTAACCGACTGATTTAACAAAACCCGGCTTAAAGCGGAGTGGTCGGTAAGTAGCGCACCAAGGTCAGTCATGTAATGACCGGGGGAGATTTTCAAGCTCGCCACCTCTCCACGGTCGATCACGACGACTTTGCCAACTTGCCATGGTGGTAGGCTGGTTCTGATTTTATCATTTGATTCAGAGGCGAGTTTAACAGCATGCAAAACAATGCTGCGCAAATTATTCGAGTTCTTGGCGCGACCAGACGAGAGGGCAATTACCCGTGGCTTTAATGCACGAATTTGTCGGGCTAGCACAGCCGGGGGACCTAGCGTTTGAAATGTAGCCGGTGGATTAGAGGGTGGAGATCGATCGACGACGAAACCGGCTCCCACGCGTGACATCGCTTGGCGAAGATGGTCGAGGGTAGGCGCGTCAGCCGACAAAACACCAGGCTGCTCGGAGGGCTCAGACCCGTTCATCAATAAAGCCGCACCAATGTAGTCTTCATCGCCACAGAATTTACTGAATAACTCAGGGATGAAATCCTCGGTTCGGTCGGCCACTTGCAATAATGCAACGCCTCCCATCCCGCGACGTTGAATCTCCCAAGTCAGGCCACCATCCGTGGTGTGGATGACATCGCCACACAACCCAATAGCCCATCCTTCATTCTGATCAATAAACTCTAGCTGAGTGATTGGTGTGGAGATTGGTGTTGGTAATGGTTGCCAAACAGATTGATCGATCGTGCGACTCCAGATTTTGGAGCCAGGGTTTCCAGCTAACCAAATGCGATCTCCATGCATCTCTACGGTTTGAAAATCCACGGATTCCTCGATATCCGTATCAACCGCGTCCCACGAATATCCGCCATTTCGAGTAATAATGAACCGCCCCATATCGCCAACAGCGAAACCAAACCGTTCATCGAGCATGCGTAATTCTCGAATTTTTCCCTGAGCTGAGAACCCTTCTTTGGGTGTTTGAACGAGCGATTCACTTAATTCTTGGTGGGTGTGTCGTGCAAGTGTACCGTCGCTGGAGGCCATCACCGTAACACCCTTGGCGTAACTTCCAACAGACCACGACCGAACTTTACCTGTGACGGATGTGGACCAAGATCTTCCCCCGTCGCGGGTCTCAAACACACCAGCAGGCTGCCGAGAATTCCCGTCGCCAATCGCGATCCCTTCTTGGGGGGTGGTGAAAAATAAGGCGTTGATCTTTGGTAGCGCTACGCCGGCTAAACGCTTCCAAGATTGACCGCCATCAATGGTCGCGAAAAGCACTCCCGTGCTGGTGGTCGAACTCGCATTGGAATAACCTCCAGCGATCCATCCATGCGTCGGTGAGGCAAAGAAAACCGACTCTAAACGACAGTGGATCGTAAACTCTTGCGTCTCATCGCGATGAGAATTGAGAGTGACGTAACGCCATTTTTTGCCACCGTCATCGGTCGTCATTACCAGACCGCGGTCGCCAACAATCCAACCATGATTGGAATCGATAAATTGAATGTCGGTTAATTCAGCGTCTTGTTTCCAGCTTAAAGGAACGCGGTAATCCGTGATCTGAGCGTTGATTGCCGAGGTGCCGAATAGCAGCGCGATAAAACAGCCACAGCAAAGCCAACCGAATATTAATCGTCGAACGGGTATTCGATCCGCCATCCTTAGTAAGTTGCGTTGCGCTAGAACCTGTCGTCCTTGACTGGCCATATCGATTTCCATTTATTCTCGTGAAAAAGCAGACCCTTCATTCTAAATGAACGAATGAATACCTACCTATAGAGATTGAAAGGATCGAATTGGAAGGTTTTTACATCCTATTGGGGAGATAGCAGAAAACTGCATGCGTATTTAATTAGACTTTGGCGAACGCCAACCGCTACTCATCCTGCTTTTTATCCAGTTTCGTAATCAGGTTGGCGACCAGCTCTGGATTATCCTTTTCTTCCATATGTGCGATTGTGGTGGGCTTTACGCCGAGCTTTTCCAGATGGACACGCAGGCTTTTCCAGTGTTTTTCTCGCCCTTTACCACTGGATAAATATAGCTCCGTTACTAATTCTTGCGCCCGTTGCAACGCAATCGCATCACGATTGTCATAGTAATTCTTGATGATGTTTTGTTGAAATTTGGATCGATGAGCCATGGGATATTTCTCTTGGGTCCTTTTTTAACAGTCGCTTATTTTGATTCGACAGGGCGTCCTGAACAACATGAAAGTTCATCCAATCCGCGTGAGTGTCAAAATATTTGGAACAACTCCACCGTTGTGACAAGGGTTAATTTTCGGGCGCTACAGCTCTACAGGCGTTATCAACGGCATTTTCGCTGCACTTGCTCGTTCACTGCGAGCATGCCAGCTTTTTGAATCGAAGGCCCCCTGATGCCTACAATCTTGGGTTAGAGAGAAGGGCACCTACAAGTTGAAAGAGCGATCTTGCAGCACGGGCGACGCTGGCCATGTGTTGCAATAGGCCTGACCTCCGACGAAGGGAGCTAAAAATGAGCAGTTGGTTGACTGAAAGAGACGTCCGAGATACCCGTGGTGGCATGACTCGCTTACAGGGAGTGACATTAAACGTCGCCTTTCTAAATGACATCAAACAGGGCACCAAAAAGCCGGAGGAGTTGATTCGCGACATTCGGGCGTTGCTGGTAAACCAGTTGTCTTTAGATTCAGCAGCGTTGGTGAATCAAATGCACGCCCTCCGGGATGAACTGGAAACGTATTTTGCTTTGGAGGAATTTTACGGTTATTTCAAATCGGCTCACTTGATTCAACCGACGGTTAGTCGTCGAGCGGAAAGTTTGCAAACACAACACGAGCAAATTTACCTTGAGATCTGCTCCATTATCGATCTAGCAGAAGGCCTGCTGTACCGCGAAATTGAATTACGACCCACACTACCGATACTCGTATCAAGATTCTCAACCTTTACGCAGACTTTTCTGCAACACGAACAGGAAGAGTTTGACTTGATGATGCAACTTTGTAACCAAGAAATTGGTGTTGGTGATTGAGTTGATGGTCGGGTCGCTGGACACGGATGATGGGCTGCTGAGCCAAAATCGCAAGACAGCAGGGTTTATTGCGCCACGGAAAACGTTTTCGTCGGCGCCACGCCAAGGTTAGCCGCCACCGATGATTTCATGAACCATTCATGAAGTAAGCGGCAACGCATTCAGTGTGGGCAGGACTCACCGCCCAGCCAGGGCGGATTCCAGTCTTGTGACAGCGATGACCAATTGCTGCCATTCGGTCAGCAGGTCAGCGGTGTCAATAATCGCCGCGTCGCCACGGCCAAAGCCAATTTCAGATACGAAAATGGTATCTGATAGGC
Organism: uncultured Pirellulaceae bacterium; assembly: GCA_905480235.1. Lineage (GTDB taxonomy): Bacteria > Planctomycetota > Planctomycetia > Pirellulales > Pirellulaceae > CAJQPP01. Next base: position 47,394 of record CAJQPP010000013.1, on the reverse strand, counting down.
ACAGCATCGCTTCCATCACATCTTGCCGGTCAATCGTTTCGGGATCATCCCAAGCGATCGACTCCAATTCGATTTTGCTGGAGAGAAACTGATGGGCTGACCACAATGCCGCGGACCTTGGGTCCTCAGCTGTGGTTAGGAATTCCAATGAACCGCATGTCGTGTAGTACTTAGCCATTTCCGACTCCTTTCGCAAATTTAATTTTCCGTTGCATTTGAGATATCGCAAGTAGTCGGACAAGGTTGGTCCCCGTTTTGGAAAAAGACGGAAAACCTCTAAAAATCCATCCTTTGAAAGACAAAACAGGCGATGGCGAGAATGCATACCGTAAAAATAATTCCGCTTTTCAGGGGTGCCCACGGGTTATCGATGTGGGGTAATTGCGTCAGATCGACGTCGAGATCGTCCCGTGTGCTGCTGCTCGTGGAGAGGTGCGAAATCAACTTGTAAAATTCACCGGGTTTAGGAAAAGCTCGATAAAGGGGCCTAACCAGAAGTCGGTATCCGTTTGTCATCCAATCAGCAGCGGGTTCGTAGGCAATTATATTCTCGCCAGATTCTAGATCGTAACCATAGACAGACCGAAACCGATCTCCCACCCATAGACGATTGGAATTATCGAAATCACATGCCATGAAATCTGTTCCCAACAGCGAAATCCCGTCATAGGTTTTTTGCTGATCGGCATCGTAGATCCAAAGTGTGCCATCACGAAAAGTGGCAGCGCAAAAACGTCCGTCGGGTGACGCGCTCATGCAACGGATTGCAGCTCGGTTACCCATATTGATTGAGTGTTCGATGGACAGATTGCTGGAATCCAGTTGGAAGAATTGACCGTTACCCAACATCACAAAAATATGCGAGCCACCGCAGTTTACAAAGGCCGTCATGCTATTGTTTTCGTGGTCACCGAGCTCGACTGCACCTGCATCGACGTAATTGCCTGCTTCGTCCAATTTTAGCGCGTTTAACTTTCCATCACTGTACATGTAAAGAAAGTTGGTCTTCGGATCCAAAGCAAGGGCACGGGAGTTGGGGATTTCGAACTGATTCGTCGCAGATATTTTTTGATACTCACCTGTGGTGGCTGCGATTGGCAGCAAGCCGGAAAGTCGGTCAGCGATGCCCGAGGCTAAACTCTTTTTGTTGTCGCTTTCCGCTTCCGTTTCCTCTTCGTCGTCCGAGGCGTCGGTTTCGACCTTTAGCTGGCGGAAAACAGTACCAGCGTCGTTGATGGCGAGTGTCCCGAGCGTCTGCGAGTGCACAAATTCGATGGTACCGTTAGGTAAGATACCTCGGTCTTTGGATGCTTCACCATTTTCGGTGGGGCTACCTGAGATAGCGAGCTCTTGTTTAGTAAAGGCGTTTGCCAGAGAGGAGTCGGCAAACAAAAACTCTTGGTCAAGTTGATTAACAGCGGGCCCGGGCATATCGGGGAATTGATCCAAGCGATCAAAAAAGGCAGCAAAGACCAAACCGTTCTCTCTCTCGTCCTTGTCGCGCTTCGACGGGTTGCGCCATGCTTCATCGGCAGCGTCCCAAACGGAATGTCGTTGGAGATAATCCACCATCATGACATCCTCCCCGGAAACAAGAAGTTGTCGAGCCGAGGTGTTGTAATGCGAGTAATCCAACCAAGCGTTGACGGAGCCAATGGCCCAGCAGGCCGCCCAAAACAGCAAGGCACAAGTGATTGAAAGAATGGGGCTGCGAAACCAGATACCAGCCAGCACAGATACGGCGTAGTACATAGCGAAGACGAGCACGTAGGTAGGAATACTGATCAGAATCGCGCGATCCCAAATACTTAACTGTATGCCCAACCAAAACCATAATCCCACAAACAATAGTGATGCGGAAAGAAAGATAAAAACGCAACCACCGACATATTTGGCTAATAACAGGGCCCAACGGTTCACGGGTTTACTCAAAAACAGGTTCAAGGAACCCGACTCCAACATCTCGGGAATAATGGATGCGGTTATTAAAATAGCGATAAAAATACCGATCGACATAATAAATTTGTCGAAGTAAGTCGGCAGAGAGCTTTTAACTTCGTTAGCAAAACTGGTTTGTGATTGAGTCGTAGTTAAGGCTGACCATTGCCAGTTGAAATAATAAAAATCCAGTTGCGTCTTGCTTGGCATAGCCATGTCCCGTCGCAGCGCCGTGCTGAGCAACAACCGGTTGAGACGCAAATCCTCAATACTCGAACGCTGATCACCCTTGTCAATTAATTCACGCGTTTCCTCATTCAAGCGCTTGCCGGCGAAGGCTTGTTCGTCGTAGAGACTTGTCTGTTCCATCAGCGCATTGAACTCGTTGCTGAACTGTTTCCGTTTCCGAAACCCTGGTGGAGGACCACCACGGTATTCCGTGTCATCGGGTTCACTCACTTGTTTTTCGAGCGCTTCTTGGAAATCCGGTGATAACTGATTCCAGACGTGAGCGATGCTTTTTCGCTTGCCAGATTTACCGTCATCGATTAAGCGTTTGGCAAGCCTGTCGGGGTTGGTAAAGTCGGTTTGCGGGTCCGAGAATTTCCATTCCAGCGTTTCGCGGGAATGAAATGGGGCCAGCACCAACAAGATGACCGCAATTAAAGCCAATACAATGTAAAGAACACGCGAGCTAAAGGCTGCACGGAAGGAATCCTGGATCACTGCGATATAAGGTCGTAGCATTTTTAATCACGGTATAAAAATGGTTTGGTGGGGATAGAGTGCCGCTAGGCATGGTGACGGAAAAGGGCGGCGAGGCGGTTACGAAGAGTTAGAAATGGGTGCTTCGTTAGATACGATTTTTAGGAAGGCGTCTTCCAAGGTAGCTGCCGACGGCGTCAGCCGTACCAAGCTGATATCTTTTTGGCGGATGCGATCAACGGCCTGATCGATGCTATCCTGGCCGGCGAAACTCAGAGATAGCACGACTCGCTCTGGCAGAGCATCGATGCGACGAATTTCGAAATTCCCCTGCATGGGATCACCAAGTGCCTCTAGAACAGAGGCTTCGTCGCCGCGAACCTCCAAGTTGATACTAATTCCGGCAACGCCCGTTTTGGCCCGCACGAAATCACCGATTTGATCAACGGAGCCGCAATAGCGTAGCTGGCCTTTATTCAAGATGGCTACCTGGTCGCAAACCAGTTCCACTTCTTGTAGCAGATGGCTGTTTAGAAAAACGGTAACGCCTTTGTCACGCAGGTTTTTCATAAGCGCCCGCATATCTGCCCGAGCACCGGGATCAAGACCATCGGTCGGCTCGTCGAGAATTAGTAGTTCGGGATCATGAAGCAACGCTTGAGCTAAACCCAATCGCTGCAACATCCCCTTGGAGTACTTTGTCACCCGATCCTTTCCGCGTCCGGCAAGTCCGACCGAGTCTAATATCGAATCACGTTTTTCGCGGATCATGGAATGGGGTAGGTTTTGTAATTTGCCGAAGTATTCCAGGGCGGTAAATCCGGTTAGGTGAGCGGGCATGCGAAGGTGTTCGGGCAAGAAGCCAACTCGGGTGCGGCCTTGCACTTTTCCTGCCGGGGCTCCGAGCAATGTGGCTTGGCCGCTGGTCTTTTTGATGATCCCGAGCAAAATTTTCAGAAATGTTGTTTTACCGGCCCCATTAGGACCCAGCAGCCCGAAAATTTGCCCGGCTCCGACCTCCAGGGTAACTTGGTCCAGGGCAGTGAATTTCTTTCGAAAAATTAGGCCGTCTCGATAAACTTTGGATAATTTCGACACCTGTATGACGGGTTCCGGACGCTTGTCAGCAGCGGAAACAGGCTCAGTAGATACTTTCATGGATAGGCCCTGGGCGGTGGAGGGACAACTCAAGCAGCGGCTGAAAAAAGCCGTTGTTGGCTCGCGGCGTCAAAGGTTGCCAATTCTAACCGCTTTTGGGATCCAGCGGTGAGAAATTGACCTGCGAATTCCCACTGCGACGTCGACGGGCTTGATGAAAGATGTTTCGCGTGTTTGCAGCGGTATTGGCCAGCCGTTTTGTAAACCCGGCTATTTCGTAAGGATCAACTTGCCCTGTTTAGTCCTTCGCAGGCGGTAGATTTGCCCGTTGTTTTCGATCCAGATTTCATCGCCGCACCGTGACAGCGTATCGAAGCTGACAATTTTCGGTAATTGAGCCGCTGTTTCCGCTGACAAGGAGCCTATCTCGGTCGGCTGATTTGAGTTGTCGGGGTCACTCATTTTGAAATCTTGTCGACAGGGAAGTAACGCAGCCAAAAAATAAAGCGAAGAGAGGCATTCGCTGCTCTCTCCTCACTTTAGTTGCTTTATCGTCCAATGAGAAGACTACTCCAACACAAGCACCTCACCGCCTTTTCGAGTGGCTAACGATCGCCAAGCTAAAGGGTCGATATCGTTGGAGATGAATTGCACAGATCCATCTACGCGGCACATGTTCACTCCCGTTCCGTGGTAACTTCGCGAAGTAACCGCCGCGAATGTGTTATTTCCCGACGAAGCTTTTCCTTCTTGCCAGTTAGTCCAGTCAATGTCGTATGTGGTACCACCGACGGTATAGGGAACCTGAGTGTTAGGTGGGTAAAAGGCAGTAAAACCAGATTGGTGGCTTCTGCCGTCACACCACTCGGTATGGCCGGAGTTGGTTTTGAAGTCCCCGCCTAAGGCGATCAAATCGGCGGGCGTTAACGATCCATCTTGAAGCCCTTCTAAAGTGCCGGGATCATTGCCCGCGTTTCGGAAGTAGGGAGTGTAAGCCTTCACTTCCGAGAACATCGCCGTATTGCTTGTTCCGTCGGTAAACTCGGCAACGCGAGTTCTCTTTCCAGTCCGGAAGGCACCCTCGCCATCCCGCGCGTCCAGGGGATCGTAAACAAACCAGATTCCGGCATTGGCACCGTAGTTTAACGGGTAGTTTTCTTCGTCCGTTCCTTCTCCGCGGCGTTCGTCTTTGATCTCACTAGGGCAAAGGTAGGTGGGAATTCGGAATCGGGTGATTTGCGCGAACTCGCCGTTCACACTAATCTGGGGATGGTCTTTGTAGCCCCAGTCGAAATTAATCTTGGATTCCAAGTTGCCCTGCTCCAGGTACGGTAACAATTGAGCATGAACCGACCAGCCATTGCGAGAATCCGATGTGCTGTACGGTATCCCGCCGGGGGTCTCCGTTGGGAAGAGTGAAAGCGCGGGAAACTTTGAAAAAGCGGACTCGTAGTTTGCGGCGGCCAATCCCATTTGTTTGAGATTATTCGCGCACTGAATTCGGCGTGCTGCTTCCCGGACCTGTTGAACGGCCGGTAAGAGCAGGCTGACCAAAATGCCGATAATGGCAATGACAACGAGCAACTCGATTAATGTGAACGCCTGTCGAGGGCCCCGATTGGGGTTAGCAGATTTGGTACGCATAGCGCAATTTCCTTTTAGCCAAGAACTGAAACAAGCAATTAAGTTGCTATTCGAAACGCATGCTCAGAGACCATCGACCTGACAAGGTGACGATAACTTCAGGGGCGCAACGAAAGACAATCAACGATGCCCCGAGCTTGGCTGGCAAAGACATTGACGCGGTTATCAGCAACTGCGACAAATTTTTTCGAGGGACGAAAACGACACGTTTAAAGTCCCATCAAGCTGGCTATGCCTCGGAAAAGTTCTCTTAGAGAACAACCGCACGATAATACAGCGTTTTTGAAGTGTAAAGTCCTAATGCCGAAAAGGCGGTTAAGTCAGCCCAAACTAAACGAAGCGAACGATTTAAACGGCAGTTTATTGAACCGTTCTTTTGCTTGAGAGGATGCACCTCAATCTCAATAGAAACGAGCGCAAGGCACCTAAAGATACCTTGGTCGCTGCGACCGGATAAGCGACGCCAGCTTGCGATGATCATGAGCCGGGTATCGCGCCTCTCCCAAAACCAAGATGTTCTACAGACTCTCGCCAGAATCAATTAATATGGAGGCGTGTATTTGTTAGTTCCATTTCACTGGCTGACATTATCCATCGGTTAACTTTTGCCGATGAAGATTTTCGATGCTTGAGGGAGATCGTGCTTTGTTCAGAATTTGTTTCTTTATCGCGTTCGTGCTGATGTTGCCGTCGGGTGTTGCCGCTCAAGTGGGCGCGACCCCTGTGACCGCCGCGCAGCTCTTGGGAAATCCGGATTATGCGGCAATTTCGTTTGGCGGGTTCCGGCATGTCTCTCAAGAGAAGGTTCCCACGGTCAATGAACTCAAAGAAGATTTGCGAATTTTGTCTGCGCTGGGGATTAAAGTTTTGCGAACCTATAAGACGCAAAAAAATGCCCACGCTGAAAACTTGCTGAAAGCAATCAACCAGTTGAGGGCCGAGGATCCAAAATTTGAAATGTACGTCATGTTGGGCGTGTGGATCGATTGTGAAGGTGCCTGGACAGATGCACCTAATCATGAGGTGGAAGACGAAATCGAGAACACAGCCGAAATCGAAACGGCGGTTCGCTTGGCCAAGCAATATCCCGAATCGGTGAAAGTCATTGCCGTGGGTAATGAGGCGATGGTTAATTGGGCCGCAAGTTATTTCGTACGACCGGCAGTAATTTTGAAGTGGGTTCAGTATCTGCAAAAACTTAAGAAACAAGGCGACTTGCCAAGCGATCTTTGGATAACCAGCTCTGATAATTTCGCGTCTTGGGGGGGTGGGGATATCGGGTATCAAACGGAAGAGTTGAAACAGTTAATCCGCGCGGTTGACTACGTCTCGTTACACACGTATCCCTTTCACGATAGCCATTACAATGCCGAGTACTGGCAATCACCGGACACGGGAAAGGATGCCTCTCGACAGGCAAAAGCTGATCGAGCCATGGATCGCGCGATCGCTTACGCGATCGAGCAATACGAAAAAACCAGGGCATTTGTACATGACGTTGATCCCCAAAAACCAGTACATATTGGTGAGACGGGTTGGTCCACGAATGACAACGGGCTTTACGGAGAGAAGGGCTCCGGAGCTGCCGATGAATACAAGCAGAAGCGATATTATGACGGCATGCGACAATGGAGTGATAAAGCAGGCGTCAGTTGTTTTTTCTTTGAGGCTTTCGACGAGCCGTGGAAGGATGCTGGTAATCAAGCGGGATCAGAAAATCATTTCGGCATCTTTACGGTCGACGGCAAGGCAAAATTCGCGATTTGGGATCAAGTGGATCGTGCCGGTTTGTCAGCGCTAAAACGCGGCGCAGCTCCGGTCAAAAAAACCCATGATGGTGATATCAATGTAGTGATGAAGAAAATCTTGGATATTTCCTCCCAACCGGTGAATCAATTCATCGAAACCGTCAACCCGGATCACGTCGCCGGCCAACCGATTCAGGAAGACCATTATCGAGTCTTGTGCAACGATTCACTGCCCCCGCAAACAGCTTCGGCAACGTTTCCCAGCGAGCGACTGAAGGCCAATATTTGGGAAGGCACCTGTCAATGCTCACTTACCGAAGATGGTCATTGGAATGTCGTCATGGGAGACAATGAAAACAAATGGTGGGGCTGCGCTTTGGAGATACAAGCCGATGGCAAAGGCGAAAATCTGTCGGAGTTTTCACAAGGTCAATTGCATTTCGACATTAAGGGCACGCCCGATGCAGAATTCCAAATCGGGTTTCAAACAGGTTTGTATACGGCAGGTAACCAAACCAATAATGGCGTGACATTTCAACCAGGCGGTAAGTATCAATTAAGCGAGACTTGGAAATCCTACGTCGTCCCGCTCGCGGATATGGATCAATCGGCCAATTTGACGGACGTGACGAGTCTGTTGTTTGTTCGCGGGAGCAATGGAATGAGCGATGCTAAAATAGAAATCAGGAACGTCTATTACGCGCAGTAAATAATGCAAATGATACGCAATATGCGGTACGGGCGATCTGCCGAGCGGTCGAAACACGATAGGAGATGAGGACATCTGGCACTTAGGATCGAATCGCACGATCTATCCTGGGACGACCTAGATCGAATCATGGTGGATTACAGCGTTCGATTCCCCGCGTTTAATATTCCAGCAAATAAACAAAAGAGCGATCGCCGCGAGATCCTACCAGTGGCGCCCGAGTTTGCCGAATTGCTGGAAACCATCCCACCAGGTAATCGGAACGGGTTCGTTTTTAATCCGTTGCCAGCGGTCGAGGGTGCTCCACGGTTGGGGGTAAACGCGGTTAAAAAGAGGTTAATCCGCATCGGTTGAGCGTCGGGAGTTGTGGCCGCTAACCGAGAGGGTCGGATTTCCGTCGGCTTTTTCGAGCCAGAAATTCTCAAAAGGTAATGCCAGCGTTTCTCAAAACCTTAATACGGCATTCGTCGATCGATACGAGCATGCGGTTTTATGTCGGCATAGAATCCGACGAAACCGTCGAGGTGCTTTGGTCGATTTACCATCCAGGTAATCGTTTTGGTAACATTGACCCATCCGCGGTATAGAGACTCGCGTTTTACAGGGTGGTTGAGGGGACTCGAACCCCCGACCCTCGGAATCACAATCCGATGCTCTAACCAACTGAGCTACAACCACCATCGTCGGGATAGGGATTCTAAGCTCGCGGATATTTATGGTCAACATCGACGGACACGTAGAAATCAAGAAGTTTGTTTTTCGCGCCGAATAGGCCCCCTAAAACCGTCACAGGCCGGCATCGCACTTGGTATACGTTAATCAGCCCGCCTTGGTACAATGGGGCGGGGGGTCGATTAATCAGCTTTACAGGATTCATGATCACTACGTACCGACTCTTTTGGCTTTTGTGCCTAGCGAGTATGGCGGCCCCAAATGTCGCTGCTCGACAGACCTCCGCGCCTGTCCAAAGCCCTGATTTTAATCAGCTTTATGCAGACTCTCGAGCTGTTTTGCGTGACCAAATCCAAGAGCTGGTGAAAACCTGTAACGACCAGCAGATGCCCGCTGAAGCAGCGGAAGCCAAATCTTGGGATATTCTTCGCGATCCTAATCGACAGTACATTTTTCGACCGCCATCCCGGCTATCTAAACTGGATGAGTCGACCGCGAGCGAGCTACAAAAAAGCTTTCAGCGGCGGCTGAAAATCATCAAACAGGAGCACGCCGAGCGGCTGTTCGAGCTGGCAAAATTGGCAGCCGACAATGAACGCGGTCCCGAGTCTTATCAGTGGCTGCACGAGACGCTGGTTTATGATCCAGATCATCGTGCTGCCCGCAAGGCGCTGGGCTTTCGCGAAAATCCGACCCTTGGTTGGGTGCGATCCGCCAAGCCGATTACGGCTCGATTATCGCGCACCCGGCAAAAAATTATGGGTTGGGAGAAGGGAACGTTTTGGGAGATCAACTCACCGCACTTTAAAGTTTATTCGGCAGCGGGCGAGGATGCGGGGGTCGCTTTGGCGGAGGAGTTGGAAAATACCTATTGGGTATGGCGGCAGGTGTTTTTTGATTATTGGAGCAATGCCCGGCAAATCCAGCGCTGGTTGGCGGGAGATGGTGCGGACAAGTCGAGCAGCAAGCAATACCAAGTCATTCTGTTTCGCGACAAACAACAATACGTAACGGATTTAGCGGCGGTCGATAACATTGCTATCTCTTCCGGTTATTACGCAGAAGGCAAGCGAGCCAGTTTCTTTTATTGGGACGCAGAGCCGCCAATCGAAACTTGGCGCCACGAAATTATTCATCAACTGTTACAGGAAAATGCAGGGGTCAATAAAAGTGTGGGAGACCGCGGCCATGCTTGGTGGGTAGAAGGCATCGCCATGTATTTTGAATCGATGCTGGAACGCAATCACTACGTTACGTTGGGGGGCTTTGACGCGACTCGATTGCAATATGCGCGCCTGCGAAACCAAAGAGAAGGCTATTTTATCCCCATGATCGAACTGGATGCGATGGGCCGTGACGATCTGCAAAGCAACGCGGATATAAAACGACTCTACACGCAAGCCAGCGGTGTTAGTCAATATTTAATGAACGGCGAGGCAGGCAAGCACCGAGATGGTTTTCTTCGTCTTATCAAAGAATTCTACAAGGATCGCCGGTTCAAAAGCACACTGGCTGAGCGAACGTTGGCGTTGGATCAATTGGACCGGGCCTATCAGGAGTACTTGGGTTTTGATCGCGAAGAGTTCGCTCGTTACCTAGCCCGCGAAAATCCCGACGTTCTCGCACTGGGTCGCGGTGGTTTGCAGGATAAAGATATCACTCGCCTAAAGGGCTTCCGGAATTTGCAATGGTTGGAACTGTCGAACAACCCGATTTCAGACAAGGCGTTGGAAAATTTGCGAGGCATGTCGGTCTTGAGCAGACTATTTCTGGACGCTACCCGGGTTACCGACAAAGGCTTAAATGACATCGTTGCTTTGACCGGTTTGCAGGAACTGGATTTAGCAAATACCCAGATAACGGATGCGGGAATCGAAAAGCTAACCAGCATGACGGAGCTGCAAATTCTTTGGCTGGCCGACACGGCGGTTTCTGACGCGAGCATTCCGCAGCTCGCCAAATTGCCAAAGCTCAAACTAGTCGATCTAAGACTAAGTAAGGTGACCTCTGCAGGCGTTGAGAGATTGCAGCGGGAACGCCCGCAATTGCAGATACTGCAATAGGCGGAACAGGGCCAAGCTGAGTGAATATAAAAATAAGTTCTTATCGAAATAGGAAATGATGCTAGAGAGGCAGGTTAGTAATTTTGGCAACAATGTTTGTTTCACCCCAGCTGTTTACGCCGAGCCAAGGGATGAAGCCGAGTTGCTTGATCTTTTGCGGACTCACAAGGATCTCAAGGTTCGCGTCATTGCCAGCGGACATGCATGGAGTGATGCGATAAAAACGGATGGCCTGTTGATAAACGTAAAGCATTTCAATGATGTTCGCGTCAGTCCTCAGGATGATACGGTTCACGTCGGGGCGGGGTGCCAGATCAAGGGTTTAGCCGAGGTACTTTCCAAACAGGGTAAATCGTTGCCGACGTCCGGTTTGATCGACGAGCAAACGGTGGCGGGTGCGACAGCCACAGGAACCCACGGCTCAGGTAAAAATAGTCTTTCCCAGTACATACGAAGCGTGCGGGTGGCGCATTTCGACCAAGAGACCGGTGCACCCAAGGTCAGCACGATCAGGGGTCCCAGTGTGGAATTATCGGCAGCTCGTTGCTCGTTAGGTTTGTTGGGCGTGATTGTTGAAGTCGAGATGGAGATACGACCAGCGTACAATGTCCTTGAATTTTCTGCTCGTTACCAAACACTCGAACAGGTATTGGCGTTGGAAAGCGAATACCCGTTGCAGCAGTTTTACCTGATGCCGTGGAGCTGGCACTGGTTTGGTCAACATCGCACGGAAACGACTCAGCCACGGAGTAAATTAGCAGCGCTTTACCGCATTTACTGGCACCTTGGTATCGACTGGGCGTTGCATCTAATTATCTTTGTGCTGGTGAGAATAATGCGCGTGAAGGGCTTGATCCGGTCTTTTTTTAAATCCGTCTTACCTTTGGTAGTTGTTAAAAATTGGCGCGTGGTGGACAATTCGCAAAAAATGTTAACGATGGATCATGATATATTTCGGCACATCGAAATTGAAGTTTTCGTGCGACGAGCTGATCTTAAAAAGGCGCTCGAGCACGTTAAACAGATTATTCAGGTCTTCGGGGGGCAGGCTGTTTCCTCCGATCTCCAGCAAAAGATCCCAGAATCCAGTCACGGTATCTACCAGCATCACTATCCGATTTGCATACGCCGGGTGCTGGCGGACGAAACACTCGTGTCGATGACGAGTCCCGTCAACGAAAATGACCTACAGGATTGGTACGCCATTAGCCTGATCTGTTTTGAAAAGCCGACGCGTCGCCAGGGATTTTTTGGGTTTGCGAATTTCTTAGCTCTCTACATGGCCGATCATTTCCATGCCCGTAGTCATTGGGGGAAATATAATCCGTTGGGTCGTGATGCCAACCAACAACTTTATCCACGCCTAGATGAGTTTCGATCGGTGGTACAGAAATTTGATCCGGAGTCTCGGTTCGCAAACGAATGGCTAACTAATGTGCTGCTAAGCAATCAAACTAGCCATGCGGCGTCGACGGGCACTCGATGAGAGCGTTTCGGTTTCTACCATGACAGCCATAAAAAAGAACAGGCGACCTCGAGAGGCCGCCTGAACGCATTTCGTATTTAGAGCCACCTGGCTCCGCTGCTATTTTGAATCGAACTGGAAAGCCGTTATGGCATTCAGCTCGCGTACAAATAGCTCGTCTCCACTTGCTGCGAGGTGAGCCCATGTCTCTTCATCGCTGACTCGGTGTTCACTTAACAGCTCGAACTCTTCGGGACTGGCCCGGAACATGACCAACTCTCCACGTTGATCCAAGGCAACAATTTTGTCCCCCTGAATGATCATGCTGGAGTACTTCCCATAAGGGGCGCTGGTCCATTTAGTCTCTCCATTGTTCAAGTCGATGCATGTGAATCGTTGATTTTGCAAATGCATGTAAACGTTTCCGTCTTTAACGACGGGTGTCGACATGTATGCTGGCTTTTTCACCTTCCATTTCTCGGCGACGTTCCACTCACCGCCTTTGTTGACTGGCGAATACATGTATGAGTGATTTCGGTAGGAGCTGGTAAAGACGTTATTGTCGTGAACAAGAGGCGTGAGGATATTCATGCCACGGAAACTTGGCACTGGCTGGGACCACAGAACTTTGCCTGTCTCCAGGTCTAAACCGTTCAGGTGCGAGCGTGTTTGAACCAACAACTGTTGAACGCCGTTTAGTTCGGCCACGGTGGGTGAAGCAAAAGCGCTGCCCATCATGCCACCACCATCGGACAAGGCGCTCCAAATAACTTCGCCGGTCTTTTTGTTTAGCTTGTAGAGGGCGCCACCAGCCTGCATGTAAAGGGCTTCGTCGAGAATCATTGGCGATGAGGCGCAACCGAAGTCAGGCTTTTTGGAACCCGTTTCTCCGGGGAAATCTTTCTTCCACAGAATCTTGCCAGTGTCCGAATCAAGGCAAACCAAGACATCAGTGATACCGGCCACGTACAAACGACCGTCGTCCCAAGCGGGAGTCGATCGAATCCAGCTTCCATTCTCGGCGGCGAAAAATGGAACCTTCATGGAACCTTTCCATTCAGTCTCCCACATTACTTTGCCTGTTTCGCGATCTAAGGCTGTGACGACTTCGTATTTTTTGTCTTTGGTTTCCGTCACAAAGACACGATCATCGGTCACGATCGGACCCGAATAACTCGGACCAAGTTCTTTTCGCCACGCCTTTTTGAGGGTGGAATCGTCTAGTTTGTCAGGCAAAGGCTCACCCGTGAAATTGCCGTCTCGAGCAGGCCCACGCCATTGACTCCAATTTGTCGATTCGGACTCTTGGGCTTGGAGTGACGATGAAAAACAAGCAGCAACTACAAGTAGGGCGATGCCTGTGAACACGTTCGATTTCATTGGGGGCCTTTCGAGAACGAATAATAAGGGTGATTTAGATCGCAAAAACCAAGCGTGTTAATAGTTGGTGATCGCGGCCGTACCAAATCTTGGAACGGTCGGTGGAAACGCCGGTGACTTTAACGTGTTAGCCAAAGAATCCAGCTGACGCAGATTATCGCCAAAAGCGGAGTACTGCATCTTCTGCCGCGTCGCGCCGTGCAGTGCACGTCCGCCAACGGTTAAGAAGGTATCGGCTGGCAGGGAAGAACGGAAACGCTCGAAGGACTCCAAAAATTCTTCCTCATCCGTGATCGCGGAGACGCTCAGCCAAAACAACCGAGGTCGGTTCTCGATCGCAGCAGCGGCAAGCGTGTTGAATGGTAATTGGCTACCCAGCGACTGGGCTCTCCAACCGGCCTCGCGGAAAACCATTTCCACCAGATTCGTCGGAAGGGAAAAACTATCTCTTTCGGGTGCTCCGCCAATCGCCATCGGTGCGTTGGCATCCGGCGTTGGTAGTAGCAGGCGTAGTTCGGCTAAAATTTTAAGCGTAATCTCACAAGCTCTTCGCTCTCGGTAGATTTCCATGCTGCCGAGTTCCCATTGAATGCCGATCTCCTGAAATGCGGGGGAAATCACATCGTCACCGATTTCAGCGACGGATTGGCCAGATAGGAAAAGCTCCAAAATGATTTGGTTTGCTAAGTCTTCGTTGCCCTCGACGATGCTTGCCAAAAAATCTTGACGTGCTGTGTTGACGTCGCGTTCGCTGGGTCGGATACCGGTTGGTAAACCGATCATTTCCGAGCGAATCAGCGAATGCTTGCTATTTCGCACGAAATCCACGACCGAGGGTCGCGAAAGACGACGGTGGCCGCCAGCGGTGGTTTGAAAATCGATTAAACCGCGATCACACCAGCGTTTCATCGAAGACTCGCTAACTCCGATGGCCATGGCGACTTTTTTGGGGGTGAGCTTTTCTGCCTTCATGAGTGTTCTCCCAGAACTAATAATCGAACGCTTTTGTAAGTAACGTACGTTTTGCACGTTTTTATTCTCGTGGAACCGCAGCGCAGATGCAGAGAAAACGAAAAAGCCCAAATTTTGTTATTAATTGTTGAATCTGCACCCTTGGCGACTTCGAAGCTGCAGGTAGAAAATGAATGTTTTGAGCGTTTTTTTGGATGTCGCCATGAGCCAGTCTGATCAATTTCAAGTGTTTTTCGATGGAGATTGCCCGCTTTGCAAACGGGAAATTGACTGGCTGCGGAAGCGGGACAGGAACCATCAAATCAAATTCGTGGATATCGCCGATCCACAATTTGATGAAGTCGCCTGCGGTAAAACCTATGCAGAGTTAATGGCCGAGATACATGGTCGCCTACCCGACGGACAGTGGGTCAAGGGAGTCGAAGTATTCCGACATCTTTATAATGCAGCCGGCTTCGGGTTCGCGGTTCACATGTCAAGATTGCCCGTGGTTCGCTTTGGCCTCGATATCGGTTATCGGGTTTTCGCGCGTTACCGAACTCGCCTCACTGGCCGTTGCAAAGATGGGGTGTGTCGGGTCCCAACCCAAGACTCTCGGCAGTCGAGCGAGTCTCATTCCTCGGATCGTTTGGCAAAGGAAAGCGCATCGTGAATCGTCCGCGAATCGCAATTATTGGATCGGGTATCTCAGGCTTAACCGTTGCGCGGCATCTGCACGCCGAAAATGACATAACTCTATTCGAGGCGTCATCCTGGGTGGGTGGACATACTCACACCATCGACGTGGAAAGAAATGGGCGGCAATGGTCAGTCGACACGGGCTTTATTGTTTTTAATGACCGAACCTATCCCAACTTCATTGAGATGCTCGATCAATTGGAGGTACCGTCGCAACCGGCTCCCATGACGTTCAGCGTGCGTTGTGACGCAACGGATTTGGAATATCGCGGTGCCGATTTACCCGGACTTTTTGCCCAGCGAAGAAACATTTTCCGGCCGCGATTTTATCGCCTGTTACAAGGTATTATCAAGTTCAACAAAGCGGGCTTACAGCTGATCGAAGGTGGCGATGACCGCATGACGGTCAAGCAATTTTTTCAGCAAAACAAGTTTTCAAGCGAGTTTTACAATTACTACTTCTTGCCGATGGGTTCGGCAATTTGGTCTTGTCCGCAGTCAACATTCGAAGAATTTCCGATTCGGTTTATTGCCGAGTTTTACCATCACCACGGGCTGCTTAGTGTCAAGAACCGTCCGCAGTGGCGAGTCATCAGTGGAGGGTCGCGGAGTTATGTGGCGCCGTTGATTGCCGACTTCCAAGATCGCATTAGACTGGATACCGCCGTACACCATGTGCACCGGCAACCGGAACAGGTTACGGTATCTTTCGCGGGTGGGCGTGAAGAGTTCGATCACGTAGTGTTTGCCTGTCATGCTGACCAGGCGTTAAGGTTGCTGGGAGACAAGACGACGTCCACCGAACGACAAATCTTGAGTGCTTTTCCCTACGAATCCAATGACGTGGTGTTGCACAGCGACGAAGAAATTTTGCCAAAACGACGACGAGCATGGGCGGCATGGAACTATTTGATGCCGGATTCCCAAGAGGATAAAGCATCGCTCACATATTGCATGAATATCTTACAATCCTTTGCATGCCAGGAGACGTTCTGCGTTACGCTAAACAACACGCGGCGCATCAATCCGGATAAAATTATCCAATCGTTTAATTATTGGCACCCTGTGTTTGACGCGCGACGGAAAGAAATGCAGCAACGCCATAACGAGTTGCTAGGACCCCAAAGGACCTCGTTTTGCGGTGCCTACTGGGGAAATGGTTTCCACGAGGATGGCGTCGTAAGTGGGTTGGCGGTGGTCGAGCAATGGAAAAACCGGTCGACAACAAACCCGGCCAAACAATTCGACCCAACGCGTAATCCTTAAAATAATGTGCGGACTGGGTATCGGGAACATCAGGATAGATTGATTAGAAGTCAAATGAACAGCTGTATTTATCAAGGGAAGGTTTTGCATCGTCGGTTTCATCCGGCGCGGCATGCATTTACCTATCGCCTGTTCATGCTGTATCTCGATCTCGACGAATTGGATACGGTCTTTAACAAACGCTGGTTGTGGTCGACCAAACGGCCCAACCTGGCTTGGTTCCGGCGGTGCGAGCACCTAGGTGATCGGTCGGTGTCTTTAAGTGATTCGGTGCGGGCACTGGTAAAAGAACAAACGGGCGAAGCACATGAGGGACCGATCCGCTTGCTAACCCATCTGCGATATTTCGGTTTCCAGATGAATCCCGTTTCTTTTTTCTTTTGCCACGATCGGCAGGAGAAGCTGCAAAAAGTCGTTGCTGAAGTAAACAACACACCTTGGGGCGAGCAACATTGTTACGTGCTCGGGGGCGAACATTTTTCACCCCAGCATTCCGGGAAACGGGAAATGCTAACGAAGGACTTTCATGTCTCGCCTTTCTTGCCAATGGATATGCATTACCAATGGCGAATTTCCCAATCCGCCGAAAAACTGAATATTGGCATAGCGAATTTCCAACAAGATCGACGCATGTTAAATGTCGCGATGTCGATGGAGCGAGAACCTTTAACGGCGGCAAATTTACGAAAAATGTTGGTGCGTTACCCACTGATGACCGGGCAAGTATTTGCCGGGATTTATTGGCAAGCATTGCGTTTAAAGTGGAAAAAAGTACCTTTTTTTCCGAACCCAAAAAGTAACGACGAAGAAGCTGTTGAGCTGACACAAGAGTCAGTGGAATATGGCGAAACAGATCAATCCTCACCCTTGGTCGCTGGACCACACCAGGAAAATTATGTTTGAAAATTACTTTAGAAAGCTCGTTCAAAGCCGCCTGCACAATTTGCGTGACGGCATTCTGGCGGTCCAGGAGGGCCAGCAGACTCATTTGTTCGGCGATGCTGACAGCACCCTAAAGGCCCAAGTTGTGATCAACGATCCGGCTTTTTACCGAGCCATGGTGACCGGGGGTGGACTCGGCGCGGCCGAGTCGCTGGCGCGCGGTGAATGGAGTTGTGACGACCTGACTTCGCTTGTTCGGATTCTCGTTAGGAATTTGCCACAGGGTGACACGGCCAACGGGCCATTCAGTTTGGCAAAAAATGCGCTGGCCAAAGCAGGGCATTTTTTAAGAAGAAATACCGTTTCGAATGCGAAGCAGAATATTGTTAAACATTACGATCTAAGCAACGAATTTTTCGCACTGTTTCTCGACCCCTCGATGGCTTATTCCAGTGCAATTTTCCTGAACCCCCAGGATACCCTCTACCAAGGATCGATGGAGAAGATTGACCGGGCTTGCCGGAAATTAAATTTGCAGGGGTCGGATCACCTGTTAGAAATCGGTACTGGTTGGGGTGGGTTGGCAGTGCACGCTGCCAAACACTACGGATGCCAGGTGACCACGACCACCATTTCCGATCAACAACATGCATTTGCTCAACAGCGAATTCGTGATGAGGGTCTTGAAGACCAGATCACGTTACTCAAGCAAGACTATCGAAAATTGACGGGGACGTATGACAAACTGGTGACCATTGAAATGATAGAAGCGGTCGGGCATCAGTACTTTGACACGTTCTTTCAAAAATGTGGTCAGTTATTAAAACCCGAGGGTGAAATGTTGATGCAGGCCATCACCATCACCGACCACCGGTTTGAACACCACAAAAGAACCGTAGATTTCATCAAGAAATATATCTTCCCGGGTGGCTGTTTGCCCTCCGTAACGGCGTTATCAGAATCGATGGCTCGGGAGAGTCGGTTGAGAATGGTGCACATGGAGGACTTTGCCAGCCATTATGCTGAGACGTTAAGACGCTGGCGGTCTGCTTTCTTCGACCAGATCGAAGCGGTTCGAGCACTCGGTTTCGACGATCGTTTTATTCGTATTTGGGACTACTATCTTTGTTACTGTGAAGCGGCTTTCATGGAGCGTCATGTCAATGTGACCCAGCTTTGGTTTGTAAACCACGCTTCGAAGACCTCTCCCCTTGATCGGGAACTCCAGCTTTTGCCATCGCAATCTCGGGAACAGGGTCGATCGCCTCGTAGCGAGGCCGATCGTACGTCATCGAAATCTAAACCGGGCGTGGAAATTAATGAGGTGGTTGCGTGATCCGTGGCTGCTGACTCCTGGGGGCTGGCTGTTCATGGCACCCAAGACCATTTCCAAAACGCTCAAAAATCACTCAAGAGAATATCATGGAATTTATCACCAAAGCTGTTATTGAATCCATTGAACGGGGCTGGTTACCGGACGGTGTGACGCGTGCGTTAACGCGTCGCTTATGCGACGTTAGGCTACGTGAGCTGCGCCGCGAGAATGTAAGCACCGAACAATTTGCTGGGCAGATGAAACAAGCGCCCGTGGCTCCCGTACCGGAAAAAGCCAATGAACAGCACTACGAATTGCCGGCTGAATTCTTCGAATTGATGCTAGGCCCGAGGCTTAAATACAGCTGCTGTTTTTTTGAAAATGAAAACACCGATCTCGAGCAGGCGGAGGTAGCGGCGCTCACACAAACCTGCGAACGCGCGGAACTGGAAGACGGCATGCATATTTTGGAGCTGGGCTGTGGCTGGGGCAGCCTGACGCTTTGGATGCTCGAGAAATATCCACACGCCACGGTCACGGCGATCTCTAACTCCCGATGGCAGCGCGAGTTGATTATGGCTCGGGCAAAAAAAATTCACGCAGAAGATCGATTGACCGTGATCACGGCTGATATGAATGACTTCCAAATCGAGCAGCGTTTTGACCGCGTCGTTTCGTGTGAGATGTTTGAACACATGAGAAACTACGAGGAACTGCTGCAACGGGTGTCCGGGTGGTTGAAACCGGATGGCAAGCTCTTCGTGCATATCTTTTGTCATGAAGATTTTGTTTACGAGTTCGAAACCGAAGGCGCATCGAATTGGATGGGACGCTACTTTTTCACCGGCGGAATCATGCCCTCATTTGATATTTTTAGCCAATTTAAACAGGACATGCGGGTGCGTAAGTCCTGGTCCTGGAGCGGGACGCATTACGAGCGAACGTGTAATGCTTGGCTGGAGTTGTTAGATGAGCGGAAAGAGCCGGCCATGGAAATATTACGAGCCACCTACGGCGACAAAGAGGCCGCGCGTTGGTTGCAGCGTTGGCGATTGTTCCTGATCGCAGGCGCCGAACTCTTCGGTTTTCAAAACGGCCAGCAATGGTTGGTGGGGCATTACCTATTGGAGCCGACCGCAAAATTTGCGAGATCGAGCGAGGAATTAATTCATCAATAATCCGCTTTCCAAATTCGTTCTGGGGCTGGCAGGAGGCTGATCGTGACGGACAAAATTATGGGAACGCCAGAATCATTCTCCTCATGATTGCCGAGCTTTGTTTTTGCACGCAGGTTTTTGCAGGAAAAGTATGTACACCATTTTGTTGACTCAATTCGCCACGACCTGGTTTATGGTGGGTTTGATTTGGTTAATACAGGTCGTGCACTATCCGTTGTTTGCCAACGTGGGTGAAGAACAATTTCAACTGTATTCGGAACGCCATCAGTTACTGATTACTTTCATCGTGGGACCTGTCATGGTCGCGGAGTTAATTACGGCGATAGCCCTGGCTTGGTATCCTCCCACTCCCGACTTGGGAGTTTTGCTGAGAGTTGGTTTGGGATTGTTGATCGTTGTTTGGATAGCGACCGCCGCCGTCCAGGTTCCGCAACACGGGCGGCTGACACAGAGTTTTGATTTACCGACCATTCAGGCCCTGGTGGCAGGCAATTGGGTTCGCACAATTGGATGGACTTTGAGGGGCCTTATTTTGCTCGTGGTCTTGAGCAAGCTTATTGCGATACCCAATGATTAGAACTGCAGATTTGCAGCCGACCAAGTTGCTATGAAAAGACTGAGATGTTGACCCGCTCCGCAGATCAAACCAACCCTGTTATTGGGATTAAGAAACTGGGACGGTCGTCTTGGCGGCTGACAACTCAGGCGCTGTTGCCGAAACCCAGGCACGAAGTTTTTCCTTTCTTCGCGGACGCTGCCAATCTGGAAAAATTGACGCCTGAATTTTTGAACTTTCGCATTCTCACACCGCTGCCGATTGAGATGAGGCAGGGTGCCACAATCGATTACAAGATCCGATTGCGGGGAATCCCTATTCGCTGGCGAACTAACATTTCAGTTTGGCAGCCAAACGAGCGGTTTGTTGATGAACAGTTGCGCGGTCCTTACCGGGCGTGGCACCACGAACATGTTTTTGAAGAACAGGGTCAGCAAACCCTAATGACAGACGTGGTCAATTACCGGGTTTGGGCCGGAGTGATTTTGCACCCCCTGTTGGTAGAAAAGGATCTGCAGAGAATTTTTGGCTATCGCCAAAGTAAAATGGTGGAGCTTTTCTCTTGATCTTCGTCTAAACTCCAATCCTTGGCCTGCAGGCTTAGATCCAACGGCAAAAGGAGTAACCCCCGGCGAACGATGAGCAAACACAAACGACTACCTGTCATTCCCGATTGCGAAGGTTGCGGCGTTTGTTGCATGCACATGGGATATCCGGCTTTCATGCATCCCGCCGACCAATCGTTTGATGCCGTCTACTGGACCGCGATGCCCGAAGCATTGAAAAGAGAGTTAGTGGAGTTCATTGAACGATATGAAAAACCAGAAGGCCAAGATCTGGATGGTCCCTGTGTCTGGTTTGATATGGAGACGCGACGCTGCAAGCATCATGAATATCGCCCTCGTGTCTGTCGTGATTTTGAAGTCGGCAGCAAGGGCTGCCGTGATTGGCGTGAGCACTACAAGGAACGCATTGTGTCTCCTCCCTCCTAGATAGCACCTCTTGCGCGGGCTATTTTTAGATTTGCCAACCTTGCGTCGGTTCGTTGCTTCCGCCCAAGATTCATCAACTGACTTAGACTGCGATGGAATTTGGCTTTGCCTGCCATCACGCCGCGGCTCATTTTTGGGGAACGCAAACTATTTCGATGTCGCCTCATTCGAGGGCAACAAAAAATAAGTGCAACTGCAGAAAAACCTGTAACAGCCCGACGGCTTTCTCGTCATACAGGCAGGTGGCAAGTCAAATCGCCAACAAGGGAAATGGAATTTATGCCTACATCGACACGATTCGGAAAGCCCGTAAGGTACTGGTTGAACAAATGTCGGCCAGCCTGGTTACGATAGCCAAGGATGTGAAATTGCAGATCGGTTACGGGAATCGCATGTCGCAATCCCAAGACTTTGATAATGATGCAATGGACGCGGGGGAAATCGGTGCAGGGCGCACGTTTACCGCTCTGTACGAGATTGGTCTGGTGGGAGCTGCGAAGGCTCAACCATCGTCTTCGACAACTTCATTAAAGTATCAGACACCCTCGAAATCACGACCGCCAGAGGTTGGGGAGCGGAATGTAGACCTGTCCGAAGCATCTCAAGTCGAAGCATTGCTGACGCTTGCCTTGCGTTACAAATGACCTGACGAGAACGAAAGCACTCGCATCGAGTTCACGCTGGCCAGCACCTCGACGAGGGAGACCCCGTACGGTTATTGCGCAGAGTTCATTGATCGGGTACGGGGAGCAAGATAATGAACTTGTGGGATAGGCACTCGGGCTACTGATTGATTACGCTAGACAAGATGAATCAACCATGGAACCTGGCAGAATCTAACTACCGCCAAATCCGCGACCAAAAGTTTGAGGTCGCGGTTCTACCATTCGGGGCTACCGAACCGCACAACCTTCACCTTCCGTATGCAACCGACACACTAGAAGCCACCATTATCGGCCAACACGTTTGTGAAGCGGCTTGGAAGCAGGGTGCGAAAGTGGTTTTGTTACCCACGATTCCGTTTGGTACACAGACCAACATGAGAGAATTTCCGTTGGCGCTAAATGTCAATCCATCGACCATGACGGTGTTGGTTTCAGATCTGTTGGAGTCGATTGTAGACAGCGGAATTCGCAAGATCCTGTTTCTTAACAGCCACGGCGGAAATGCGCTCAAGCCCATCGTACGCGAGCTGGGAGCTCAGACCGAAGGGCATCTTTTTCTTTGCGATTGGTTCCATTCAGTCAACGACGTCTATCATGATATTTTCGAAAAGCCAGAAGACCATGCGGGCGAAATGGAAACTTCCTTTGGCCTGGCTTATTTTCCGGAACTTGTAGCTATCGATGAAGAGGGTAGGCCAGCCGGTGATCAGGGAAATAAAAGAAAAACTCGTTTTGAAGCGTTGAATCAAGGTTGGGTTTCGGTGTCGCGTCCATGGCATCTGCTAACCACCAATTCAGGTGCGGCCGATCCTCATGCCGCGACCGCTGAAAAAGGACGCCAGCTGATGCAGGTACTGGTAACCCGATTATCGACCTTTATTACCGAACTATCAGAATCATCTCTCGATTCGGATTTTCCATTTGCCTAGCCGTCGTCCGGACCGATCAAGGCTGGTTTGTCGAGACGGAAACTTCGACGGGAAACATGTAGGACTTATCACCTCGCTCTTGTAGCGTTTTATAAAGTGTCGCGATATTTCGTTGGCAGGTTCGGGAGGTTGCTTGGCCGGCGGGCGTTTTAATCACAACGGGCTGGTCCAGATCCACCATTTCGTCGTTTAACCGAATCACGAGGTCTTCAGTTGGGCACTTTTGCACTTCGATCGTCTGTCCGGCTCTCGAAACGATGATGTCGCTTTTTGCTTGGGGCTGTTCTGCGCGTAACCAATAAAATTCTTGAGGCTCCGAGTTGCGCACATGCCAGGCAATTTTTTCTGGCCATGGATTACGTTTGAAATCTGACATCCATTCCACCGCAACGGCATCTTCTCGATCCATCCAGTGTCCCTTGCCTTGGTGAATGGTGACCTCATGAGGGTAACCTTGTGGGTCAGCCTTTTTCAGGTCCGCTAGTTTGATCTTCCAATCGCCGGCAATTTTATTGCGATTGTAGGCACCGTCTTCTGCGCCCATGTGCAATGTAAATCCAATGTTGCGTAAACCTAATGGATTGGCATCGTTCGGGTGACCGGCCATCATGGCGGCGGCCGCCAAATGATCTGCCATACGCGGTGCTAGTTGATAAACACCGTCCCCGCCGGCCGAATAACCCATGAAATAGACGCGGTTGGGATCAACACCCTCAAAGACGACGGCACCCTGAATGATCCGCTCAAAAAATTTATCGATGTGAGCCTGGTGCCACAAATTCCAAGTATCGGTGGGTGCTCGGGGTGCCAGGTAAATGCCTTCGTCGGGTTCGTACAACCCAATTTGGTTTCGCCATTGTTGTTCGTTAACCCGGGGTGGTGCGCCGCCTCCCCCGTGCATGGAGATAAAAAATCGACGCCCATTCTCTCCCGGTTTACCGAAAACCTTGAAATCAAATTTCATTTTCAGGTCACCCATCGCAATGACCTTGGAATCCCATTCTTGTTTTCGATTTTGTTTGATTTGAGACACGAAATCCTGCCAAAGCAGTTCTTTCGCTTCGTCCGATTGCGCCTGGGTGAGCGCGGCGGTCGCCCAAGACTGTTCGTTGATGCCAGCTCGCTGTGAATCGGCCAGCCAATCTTTTAGATCTTGAATCGGTGACGGCGGTTGACCCTGTGCAGGTGAACTCGAAAAAAATACGAACCCCATAAAACCTAATACAAGGATGGCAGCGCGGTTCTTCATAAATGTCCGATGCAAATCGGCCTCCAAATGATAGATGGACCAAGGGATCCAAGGTATTTTAAGATCGGCATGCGACGCCCGGTTCAGGGGCGATCGGCGAGCGAAATCTCCCAGAAGATTTCAATTTCGCCAGTCGCTGATGTCGCATCCGGCCCGATTATATCATGCTTAGGGATTCGTCGGTGTTTCGTAAATAAAATAGATGCGCGGTTTTATCTCGGAAGCGACTGGAGAAAGTTCGGTTCGGAGAATAGGACCAAAACTACGCAGCACATGGAACTGGCGGCCCAAGCCCGTTTTTGCAACAATCACCTATCCTTCCTATCTCGTGGAACCTATTGCGATTTCTTAATGCCACGCCGACGCTCGAATCTAATTCGCAATCTGGTAACGGTTGTGGTTTTGGCCATCATTTTTCTGATGGGTGTGACGCCATTGCTGGAGCCCTTTTTTCCGATTGATCCAGCTGTATCCGTTTGGTTGGGATGGATCCGATCCCGCGTGATGGAAGCTCTGGTCACGTTTTGGTTCTTTGTTTTCGGCAGCATGGTGGGCAGCTTTATCAACGTGGTCGTTTGGAGAATGCCACGCGGTATCTCAGTCGTGTCTAATGGGTCGGCTTGTCCCTATTGCCGAGTTCCCATCCGTCTGGCAGACAATATCCCTGTGTTTGGGTGGATAAAACTCCGTGGTCGCTGCCGAGTTTGCCGTTTGCCAATTTCGCCTCGTTACCCGATCGTGGAAGCCGTTTTTGGATTTGTATTCTTGTTAATATTTTTGGTCCAATTTCAATCGGCGGGGGCCAACCTGCCGTGGGATCGACGATACCTCAGTACCGGCATTCTGGCGGTTGTTTTATCGCCCAAATGGGAACTGATTTATATTTACGCCTATCACATGTTGCTGCTGGTGATGCTGCTAACGTGGACGTTGATGGCATTTGATCGCAGTCGTATTCCATTGAAAACCCTGGTGTTTTCCTGGCTGATAGGGCTGGTCGCTCCCCTGGTGTTGCCTGTCCTGTATCCGGTTCCTTGGCATAATGTGTTGCCGGATCAAACGCTGGAGCTGCCCAGGTCGGATATATGGTTAACCGGATTTTTAGGTTGGGCCGTCGGGATGTGCCTCGGTCTAGTGCTGCAAATTTGGTTTACCAAGAATCCGAATCAGGCCAACAACAGTCGAGCTACGGCCATTTGTTTTGGGACCACCGGCTTGTTCATGGGTTGGCAGTTTGTGATTTTGGCAATCTCCATTTTTGGGGTTTTGGTGGTGGCCAAGCAAGCGGTTGCGCATGCGAATCGAGTTCCCATATCAGGATGGGCGACATTGAGTGTTATCGTGGTTCTTTGTGCGTGGCGGAATCTACATGCCACAGGAAGCCTGGCCGATACTTGGCCCTTCTGGACGGTATTGTCATTGGTAGGTCTTTTACTTTCACGAATCGGTGCTTCCCTGGAGATGCCGTTTGCTAACGAAGGCACGCAGCAGACCGCCAGCGAATAAATTGCAAAAGGTAAATAAGTCCTTCCACAGGAGAACAGTGATGGCGGAAGACAAATACGAATATTTGGGGCGTCGCCAGCATGGTTCGATCATGGGGCGTTCTAGTGAGTCACCTTGGGAGAAGGCGTCTTTTCATCGCGCCCAAATACTGCGAATGCTACCGTCCGCGTCGCGCGGGCGCCGCGGTACCTTGGGTATTGTCGGTGTGGGAGATGGCACGGCGCTAGGTTTGCGCAGCCTATTAGAGCGGTTTCACGAGGTGCACCTGATCGACCGAGATAAAGCGGGCATTCAAGAAGTGATACGCGAACAAGATCTCGCCGAGCGACAGAGAATATTTCATCACGGCAGAGATTTAACCGGAATTGATGCACTGTTATCCGAGGGTCGGCTGTTGACGGACGAAGAGTGGAAACAAGGTTGCCAAAGCATCGCTCAACATTCGCTGCCCGATTTAGGTCAGTTCGATTTAATCATTTCAAATTCCATGATTCCCGAACTCATGATCCCGATCGCCCATTGCCTCTCGCACGACCCGGAAAAAATGAGCGAGATGATTCGTGTCTGTCGTGAGAGCCACATCTCGCGGTTGTTAGAGCATGCGGTTCCGGGTGGAAGTTTGATTATTGTGATGGATATCGTCTGTTCGAACTCGCTACCCAGATTGGCTCAGTCCCCGAGCGATTTGGGAGGTCTTCTTCAGGCCACTCTGGAGGCGGGTAATTTCTTTCCCGGCAGTCATCCCGGCATGATGGATCAATCGTTACGTGCCTTGGATCATTGTTTGGCAGGAGTCGATGCTACTCATCCATGGATCCAGGAGACGCCAGATGGTCACCGGATCAGCATGGCATTTCGCGGCCTTTTAACTCCCGAAGCTCAATAAATTATCTGTTACGTAAAGGATTCGGGCGGCACTAAACGGGGGTATCCTAAGGACGGGGAATGAAAAATTCGCAGCAAAGCCGATCGTCCCCAGCGGGGGTACGGAGCCAAAATACTCGAATAAAAGCTTTTTTCGAGGCGAAAATTCCCTGCGGTTGCATTGCGACGTTGGATGAGCAGAATACCGACTGAGATTTCATACCATTCCCTACACGAAACGACCTAAAAAATGAATATTCGCTCTGCCATTACGGCATGCTTCGCCACGCTCGGGATTTTAGCAACGGGCTTGATTGCGCAGGAGGAAAAACCGGCCCCCGAAATGTTAACCATCGGTTCGGTCGCACCCGTATTGGATGTGGAGCATTGGGTACAAGACGGCAATGGGAAATTTGCCGCGGTTACCAAGTTCGAAGACGGAAAGGTTTACTTGGTTGAGTTCTGGGCAACTTGGTGTGGCCCCTGCATTCGCAGCATGCCACATATTGTCGAGATGCAAGAGGAGTTCGGCGATCGTGGATTTCAAGTGGTAAGTATTAGTGACGAGGACCTGGAAACCGTCGAAGGTTTTTTGGAAAGAAAAGTGCCTGGTAAAGATGACATGACCTACAAGGAACTTACCAGTGCCTATTGCTTGACCACCGATCCTGATGGATCAGCCGAAAAAGACTACATGCGGGCGGCAGGACAGAATGGCATTCCTACCGCTTTTCTAGTGGGCAAGACCGGGAAGATCGAGTGGATTGGTCACCCCATGGATAACCTCGACAAGGTGATTGAACAGGTGCTGGATGGCGAGTGGAATCGAAAGGCATTTGCGGCCACGTTCCAAGCAAAGCAGGAAATGCAAGTGATGCAAGCGAAGCTGGGTCGTCTGTTGCAACAAGATAAAACGGAAGAGGCGCTTAATCTTTTGGACGAAACGATCGAAAGCATGGCGCAAAAAAATAGCGATGATTCCATCATGGAACCCATGCGACGAATGCGGTCCCAGTTGTTGATCATGACGGGCTCCAAAGGAGCCGCCGAAGCGATGACGAAAATGACAGCCGAAATGGACAACCCCCAAGTTCTGAACCAAATGGCTTGGACCGTGGTCCAACTCAAAGATAGTGGCAAGGATGTCAGTCCGGCACTCATAGCGGCTGCCTATGCAGCTGCCCAAAAAGGTATCAAGCTGGCTCCCGATGGGGCTCCCTTGATGGATACCGCGGCCCATCTCGTTTATCTGCAAGGTAATCTGGACGAGGCGATTAAGCTGGCCGAAATGGCCGTAATAAAAGGTGGAGATGAATACCCCGAAATCGGCGAGTTTCTTGAGAAGCTGAAAAAAGAAAAAGCTGGCGACAAAGATGACTAGTTAAGCCATTGCTTAAGTCGATTAAAAGCAGCCCCTTTCGAATTCGAGAGGGGCTTTTTTTGTGCCTCATGGGAGATTACGGGAAGATACCCATATCGCCGTAACACGAAGCAATCTTATTAATCGCGTCCACGAAAGATGCCGTTCGCAGGTCAATTTTTGGCGCACCCAATTTCAACCGCAACGCGCGAATTTCGTGGTAAGCGGTAGACATGGTCTCCTCCAAACCGGAATGTACCAATTCCTGTTCTTCTGCCCCATGAGCGGCGACTCGCAATTGTTCCTCTGTGATCACGGTGCCAGTTGCGCCTTCGACAAGTTTGAGCACCCGGCGAAACGCATTTTCTTCGTAGCGTTTTTCCATCCGCCCAAATCTCACGTGGGACAGATTTTTTAGCCACTCGAAATAGGATACGGTGACGCCCCCAGCGTTCAAGAATGCGTCAGGCACAATCATGACACCACGCTGAAACAATTTTTCACTTGCTGCCGCGGTGACGGGACCATTGGCGGCCTCGGCAATAATGGATGCTTGGATACGATCCACATTCTCATCCGTAATGACATTTTCTAATGCAGCGGGAACCAAGATGTCACATGGTAGCTCCAATGCGTCACAGGAAGGATCGAGTTGTTTGGAATCTGGACTGCCGACAATGGATCCCGTTTCTTTGCGATGCTCGTCAACCTCAGCGATATTCAACCCGGCCGGGTTGTGAATGCTGCCGTCCCATTCCGCAATTGCAATGACCTTGGCCCCCGCTGCGGTAAAAAACTTCGCGCAGTGGTAACCCACATTTCCAAAACCTTGGATTACGACCGACTTACCTTCCATGCCGAGCGGGAGACCCAGCTGTTTCATATCCTCGGCTACGTTGACGGCCTCACGGATGCCGTAAAAAACGCCTAACCCTGTAGCCTCGGTCCTCCCCCGAATCCCACCCAAGGCAACAGGTTTTCCAGTAACGCATGCCAACGCGTTAAGTTCTTCGTTATTGAGAGCCTGATAAGTGTCGGCAATCCACGACATCTCCCGTGCTCCCGTCCCGAAATCGGGGGCCGGGACATCAATACCTGGACCGATGAAATTTTTACGACTTAGCTCGAAGGCGAATCGTCTGGTAATCCGCTCCAGTTCGGCATCAGAATATTGGCGGCGGTCAATTTTGACACCGCCTTTGGCTCCCCCGAAAGGTACGTTGACGATCGCACACTTGTAGCTCATTAAAGAGGCTAAAGCGATTACCTCATCTTCGTTGACATCGTTACTAAATCGAATGCCGCCTTTGGTAGGTAATTTGTGGTTGCTGTGCTGTGCCCGCCAAGCACGGATGACCTCAATTTTTCCGTTGTCACGTTCAATCGGAAAAGCAAACCGACAAACAAAATTACAAACGCGTAGCTGCGCTAAAAGACTGGGGTCGTGATTGGTCAGCGAAGCGGCTCGATCAAAGTTGTGATTGACCTGTTCGGCGAAACTGATGTTTGGCATGGTTTGAAATCACAGAGTGGAGAAATAAGTCGCCCTAGTGTAGGGCAATGTACTTTTCGTGGCTTACGGAAGTAACCAAAACTCCAGCAAAAAAGGCAAACCCCCGAAACCAAGCCAAAAGATGAATTTGGCTTGGAATGGAAGATTTGCCCCGCTGTAAGTCCCGTTTCAGGATCTAGCCTTCGTGGTCGTGTTGCAAATCGGGTTCTTTGCCCTCGTAGGCGCGATACAAATCGTAAATAGCTTTTTGCAATGTCTCGGCGGTCGCCGGATCGGCGTCCTGTTTGCATTTCATGGCGGCTACCATCACGGCATGGGCAGTTTTCAATTGGTCGACGTAGCGCTCGTTGCTGGGTTTAATCCGTTGTGTGAGAAAATACTGGCTGACAATGTGTTGAATGTTCGTGGCGTGATTTTCTTTGGTGGTGACCCAACGCATGGTCTGATTGATTCCCTTGGCAGTGGGCGGGCCCTGCATATTCGTGGTAAATTCGTTGATGCTCGTGATCGCTTTGGCAATCGTGGCGGTGTCCTCCAGCATTTGCTCAAAACGCATTTGGTCATCATAAATGCCGCAAGGGACTTCACAGTGAGGCGTTTTGAGAGTGGAAACGAGGGTGGAAGTCGGAGCGTGGGCCGACACCGATGCCAAAGGGAGCGTGGGTACAAAAATGGCCAAGGCTGCTAGTATCCAAATAGACCGATTCGACAACATGCAATTTCTCCTAAAAGATGGTTGGGCGCGGTAAGGGCTTGATTTAGATTCGGGATTATAACCCTCAGCGACCTTCTATGTGATTGTGGAAGGTCGTCCAGCGGGAGAAAAACTAAGTTCCCATGCAGTAAAAATGGGTCGGTTGGCTCGCTTGCTCACCGACCATGGGGGCCGAGGATCGGGAAACCCGTCTTTCTTGCGGTCCATCACCCGTGATCCCCGCACACGGTAATCGCTAGCAGCTTGCCTGACACCAAGGAATTCTCTGCCAATCCGGGCAGGAAAAGCTGCTTTTGCTGCTGCCTTTAGACTGCCAATACCTATTTAAAAAAGGCTTGCCGAGGGCAAAAAGCATAGGAAAGATTTTTTCTTCCTATTGATGAACGAAATGCTGCTTTTTCTTTGACAGGCTTTTACGGTAGAAGGATAGTGTAAATCACAACGCCTCAGGTTTTTCCGGCGAAAATCGTTCACAGCGATGCTGGCAATCCTCCATGATTCGACGCAGTACTTGAAAGAGCGTGAATCGAGGTGTGGGAAACCCGGTTGTTGTGAATCTCACATTTGTCAAAGCAGTGCTTCGTCCGTCCGTGGGTTAATGACCTGCTTCGTTGGACTAAGAAAATTGTTCTTTATTGCTTTGAAACCACATTGGGTGATTGCGGACTCCGTGCGTCAACATAGAGCAGAGGAAAAAGAGAATGACATTAAATCAGGGCATTGAAAAATTCCAAACTCAGGTCTTTCCTGAACGGCAGGAAGAATTTCGAAAACTCGAAGGTGGGCAATCACCAGAGACACTGTTCATTACCTGTTCAGATTCCCGTATCGATCCAAATTTGATCACCCAAACGGCTCCTGGAGAGCTTTTTGTAATCCGTAATGCGGGCAATATCGTGCCACGGCCGGGTGTGGGTGAATTGTCGGTCGAGGCAACGATTCAGTACGCCGTGGATGTATTAAAAGTTTCTCAAATCATTGTTTGCGGACATTCTCATTGCGGCGCGGTTACCGGTTTGCTGAACCTTGAATCGTTAGAATCCATGCCTGCGATTCGAGACTGGGTAAAACGCAGTGAAGCATTGTTAGAACGCTTTCGCGATGGCGATCTATCGCTGTCGGACGCCATCCGTGGAAATGTGTTACTGCAACTGGACCATCTGCGAGAATACGAATGCGTTCAACGCGCCGTCGCTGCTGGTGACCTCCAACTCTTGGGCTGGGTTTACCATTTCGAATCAGGCCAAGTAGATTTTCTGAATGAGACTTCGCTGACCGGATTCAACATTGCCTGATCGAGCTTGCCGTGCTCGCCGCATGCGCCCGATACCTGACGAAACCTAAGATAGAAATTAAATGACCGAAAATATTGAACACCTTAGTAACGATCGATCTGAAACCACGTGGAGGAAAACATTTCGGACCGATTTTATGGCTTCGATCGTGGTTTTTCTGGTGGCGCTTCCTCTCTGTATCGGGATTGCGGTTGCGGTCGGCGTTAGCCCGGCCCGAGCTCTGATCACCGGTATTATCGGTGGTTTGGTCGCCGGCGCGTTGGCAGGTTCCCCGCTTCAGGTAAGCGGCCCCGCTGCGGGCCTGTTCGTTATCGTGGCTGACTTGCTAACCAAAGGCCGCCAGAGTTTCTTGGCCAAGGTGGGTGAAGGCGTCGAGTATACCGAAGGCGATGTGGTCGCATATTCACTCATGGTGTTAGGAACAGCGGTCTTCGTTGCCGGAATCATTCAGATTGCAGCAGGTAAGTTGAAGCTGGGTCAATGGTTTCGCGCCGTCTCACCGGCGGTGATCAAGGGCATGCTGGCTGGTATTGGCATTCTAATTTTAGCGAGCCAGTTTCATGTGATGCTGGATCACGTTGCGATGTGGCATGGCGAGAAAGCCCATGGTGGACTGCAATATCTGGCGACAATTCCCGAGGCGATTATTAAGTGTTTTTCTAACGACACGTCGGCCAATCACCATTTGGCGGCACTGACCGGCATCGTCACCATCGTCTGTATCATCGGTTGGCCGCTGATAGCGCCGCGGAAAATGAAGCTCATGCCCGCTGCCTTGGTGGGTATCACGGTCGCGACGATCTTTGCCAACGTGGTCGGGCTAGAGGTGCAGCGACTGGACGTTCCCGCCAACATCTTTGATGAAACCACGCTCCCTGTGACTTGGACCTGGTTCCAGCTTTTGCTGGACCCTATGGTGCTCACGAGTGCTTTTGTGATCGCGTTGGTTGCCAGCGCTGAGACGCTTTTGTGTGCTACCGCCATTGATCAAATGCATTCCGGCACGCGTACAAATTATGATAAAGAACTGACTGCTCAGGGAGTCGGGAATGTGTTGTGCGGGCTGGTTGGTGCGTTGCCGATGACGGGCGTGATTGTGCGTAGTTCGGCAAATGTCAATTCGGGAGCGAAGACACGAACCTCGACCATGTTGCACGGGATCTGGCTGCTTGTGTTCGTCGTCCTGCTCCCCTTCGTATTGGCTTATATACCGCGTGCCGCGTTGGGTGCTCTTTTGGTCTACATTGGATTTAAGCTCGTCAACATCAAACAGCTGCGAGAACTGGGAAAAACCAGTCGTAGTGAGGCGGCAATTTTTCTGGTGACAATGTTTGTGATTGTCGGTGAAGATCTGCTCGTAGGCGTGCTGGTCGGTATTTTGTTATCGGCCGCGAAATTACTGCATCGATTTTCCCATCTCGAATCCGAGTTGGTTACCGAAAGCGACCGCACCCATCTCACTTTACGAGGGGCAGCAACCTTTCTGCGACTGCCGATGTTGGCTGCTAAATTAGAAGAAGTTCCGGAAACGACAGAGCTACACATCAGTTTTGATGAACTGACCTATATTGATCACGCCTGTTTGGACCTACTCATGAACTGGGCTAGACAGCATGAGCAGATGGGCGGGAAATTGGTCCTTGACTGGGATTCGCTGCATGGCCGTTTCCACTCGGACCCCAAAGTTGAGCTGAATCGACGGTCCTTCTTCCGCGGTTCTCCTGATCGGGATGAGACGCTAGACGATTATCCCAGTCAATCAATATAGAGGTGATCCGGGGCTACCCTCACCCCGGCTTGCATGCGAATTAAGATTCGAATAATTCATTGCGGGCTTGGCGAATCACCGCAAGCGTTGCTTCGTGGTGGATTCGTTT
This sequence comes from uncultured Pirellulaceae bacterium, assembly GCA_905480235.1. Taxonomy (GTDB): domain Bacteria; phylum Planctomycetota; class Planctomycetia; order Pirellulales; family Pirellulaceae; genus CAJQPP01. The sequence continues at coordinate 14,160 of CAJQPP010000013.1, read as the reverse complement.
CTCAGCCGAAATGGCGAAGAACGTGTTGCGGATCTCCTCAACGCGGCCGACTAGGTGGACATTGAACTGACGCTTGATTCGCGATTCGATGGCGGTGGGAACGGGGAAAATGCCTTCTCCCGCTTGTCCAAATACTTTCAACAGGGCGCTGTCCTCGAACTCGGCCACGATCTCGGGGAAAATCTCGTTATCTTCCATCCACAGGTTCAGCGAACGGCGCACCGCCGTATGCTCGGTGGGCAACAGAACCGGAGCGTCAGAAAGAGAATGGGGAAACCCCTTACGATATTTTTTTGTCAGCGCCGGCGTCGCCAGCATCGAGAGACCGCAATCGCCAAGTTTGTGGTTGTAGAGTTTTAGTTCTAGCGTCGTGGGTGCCGGAGCGTCCGAGATTACGAGATCGAGCTTATGTAAAGCCAAATCGGTGAGCAGTTGAACCAGCTTTCCCTCGTAACATACGGTGCGTGGGCGTTCCGGCATGTGGAGTGCCGGCTTTAGCAACTCGAATGCAATGTGTTTCGGTACGACATCAGGCAAGCCGACCACAAAACGTTTGCGATTGATATTGTGGCCCAGCTTTACAAATTCGCGTAGCTCATGGCCGATGGCAAAAATTTCATCGGCGTATTGATGAATTTGTGCGCCGAACTCGGTTAGCACCAAGCCACGGCCATGTTTGTCAAATAACTTCTCACCGAAGGATTTTTCCAGCTCCTTAATCTGAGCGGCGACCGTCGGTCGGGCTAGGTGCAGCGATTTTGCCGCGCCAGCCACCGTTCCCGTTTTGACGGTCAACCAAAAGTAATAAAGGTGATGGTAATTAAGCCATTCCATAGATTCGCTCATGCTTAAAAGCATCCAAAAACGCTCGGTCGTACGAGCACGCTGATGCCATTGTAATGGATGGCGGGAATAGGGTGAGCTTGGTAATCCAAACGAGATTTTTTCACGATATGACTAGTTGAGATGGTGGTTCGCTGGTTTGAGGGAAGAGCGGGTTGTGGGAACGCAGCGAAAGCAGGTTCGTTTGCCGAGCGGACTTTTGAACCTTAGCGAGGCTGTTTTCGTTGCTTAAATAACCATTCCCAAACTTTGGGGTCGGTATACGCAATCTGCCAGGCGCGGACGTGATCGACATCTTTGAGCGAGGTAAATTGAATGTTCGGTGCCGATGCCTGTTCCAAACGATCGACCAGACGTGAGGTCTCTTCAATGCGAACGGCTTGATCCTCGGTTCCGTGGAAGGTCCAAATCGGAGTTTCTTTGGCACGAAGCAATCCCTCGGGCAAAAATTCGTTGACGATTCCGGTTTCGTCGATGCTTGGATTATCCGATAGCCGCAACGGGTTACCACCTCCGCAGATCGGCAGCGCGGCGGCGAAGTAATCTGGATAATTCGACAAAAAACTCCATGTTCCGTACCCGCCCATGCTGAGGCCGGTGATGTAAAGACGGTTCGAGTCGATATCACTTCGTTGGTCAATCAATTCATCAACCAGTGCTTTAAGTGCCGCCACCCGCCACCAACTGCGGACGGGGCATTGCGGTGAAACGATTACGCACTGCTGTAAAGCTTTTATGTCTGGCCAACGCTTGGGAGGTCCATGAACTTTGACCAAGTTGATATCGGTGCCACATTCACCATACCCATGCAAAAAAAGAACCAGTGGCCATCCCTCGGCGGGTGGCTTGGCGGCCGGTACTTGAAGTAGGTAGGTGAGTTGGTGGCCGCTGACCTCAGCACTCATCTTCTCAGTCGTTTCAATCATTTGTGCCAGTGCCGAACAGGTGAGAGCATAGGAGATGGTCAGGATCATTACCCATCTGGGATCGAGCATAGTTTTTCCTTGGAGAATCCGGCAAGTAACCGGCCCATGCTAGTTTGCATGGCGGCGAGACTCTTTGCTAATTTATTTGAGCATACCAAAAAGACAGTAGCATGCATCGCACCCCAATGAGTTCGGGGGGAAAACGTTAAAAGCCTTGAATAGGATTTCACAAGGAGCTTGTCTATGATGGTCCTCGAACACGAGGATTTGTCTGTCATAGATCATCCGCAATTCACTGAGCAGCCCTCGTCATGGCAGTCGGTGAATTCGACACCATTGGCTAACATACGATGCTCTGTCGTTGCGATTTTCAGCTGTTATCGTAAACCTGCGATTTTTATATCGAGCCGCTATGATTTTTTACTTGGCAATCTTGATGATGGTTGGTTTGGTGCAAGAGAGCGGGGCTTCCTCTCAGGCAGGCCCGCCGACCAATCTATTTGGGATCAAACAGGAAAATCAAGTCGAAGTTTTCGTGGCATCCGATGTCTCGAAAGAGGTGGCGGCAGGCGTCACCGAAACGCTCGCTCTAGCAGTGAAAACATGGGGATCGTCCGGGCGGCTCGAGTATTGGGTATTGGGAACGGACCGAGACGCGGCGTTGGAGTTAAACGCTAAGTTCTGCAAACGAAGAGTTGCTCGCGGAAATATGACGGAACGGGATTGCCTGCGCGATCGTAACAATAAGGATCATGGTTTCCTTTCTTACCAAGAGATCGGTGCCGATGCGGTGGCAACGGGTCGAGCGTCCATGAGTGCCGGGCACAATGGCGGATCAGAATGGGGATTTCACCGATACTCCTCGTCCCTTCCGTTAGGCTTTGCTGGGTTGCTTGATATCGCCGGTGAAGGCGACCAGATCACGATTTTCCATGAGTACTGGCATTCCATTCAGCAAGCGTTTATTCAAGCCAAGGATCATCCAACTCGTCAAAAACAGATGGGGCCGGTGTGGTTTGCGGAAGGTTCTGCTGTCGCGATGGCGGAAATGACGGCAGAAAAATTGTGGGCTTCGGGTAAGCTGCCGAAATGGAAAAATTCAGGCCGCGACTGGCCTGACCTGAAGAGTCGTATGACAAGTAAAATGCAACTCGTGCAAGAAAAACGTAAATCGTGTCCAAGCATACTGCCCGACACTTACGAAGGGGATTGCAGAGAACTGGCCTATGAGAGTGGTGCTTGGGCGGTCGCGTACCTCATGAACAAACATGGCGCGAATGTACTGCTCGAGTCGTTTCATCCCCAAGTGTCAAAATTAGGCTGGGAGGGAGCGTTTCAGCAAACGTTTGGGCAGAGTTCCGCAGACTTCATTGAAGAGTTTGAAACGTTCGTAGATTTGCCTCTGGCACAACAGCTTGAAATACTCCCCAGATTTTAGAATTACACAGCGCGATAAATGCTCGAAAACGAATGCTTTTGCGGCGTGTGTAAATTTGAACTTGGAGACCTCAAGTCCAGATCCAACTTGCGATCTCCACTTGGAACCCCGGTTCTTTCTGAGAGGTAGATATTAATGAAACGCTTTTTATAAGTTCGTTAATTGCCACTGTCCTCACGTATCTTTCAACAATCTGGATTCTCGAACTATTGCCGCTTGTTCTTGCGATGCCCCTAGTTCTAGTCGTGAACTTATTTGACCCAGACGCTGACATGGGCACATGGAAATACCTGAATGTACTTCTGTTTGCATACTATTTCGCAGGAGCACTTTTCATACTTACGATTTTGCACCTCGTGCGCCAAAAACTCGAATAGATTCTTTTAACGTTTTGTTTCTCATGTGGGGCATGACAACAAACCTCAAAAAAACCAATGAGTTGTCTAGGGATGTCACAGGGGCCGACAACGGGTCAGGGAATACTTCTGATATGTGCGGACTGAAGAAACGCAAGGACGGTGGCAAGCACCGTGAGAAAGCACTGACCGGCTGCGGAAGATCTGGAGATGAAAAGCACGGGTCCGTTGGCTCCAGACTTCGCCAAGTTTTTAACCCAGATGCCAGAGAATCAAAGGGTGGGAGTGGTGCTGGCGATTCCATTTCCCGGTGACCGTCGTAACCGTTCAACTGGAGACACTATTATTTCTAAGCGGGGCGCTAAGGTGTTTGTGAAAACCAGCAAGACAACCAACGCCAAAACAAGTGCAGGACAAACGCGGACAGCCTATGAACGGTGAAGCGCATTCGCATCGAGATGGTCAAGGAAGGTATTACAACAGACGTTGAAGACCATGATGTGACATGCGGACATTGCCACAACGACGATCTGTTATTTGAGTAACGCCGCAGATGCTATTCGTGCCGAATTAGCTGGACTGGATCTTGGTAAGGCAGCGACGCAGGATGCGTTATGTTGGGTGCCACATCGTTTGGGCCCGGTGGTGCTAAAAAAATAAACAGATAGGGATTTTGATCCACGACAGCCGGGTATTTTCGCCGTGCCCCGAGCGGTTGTCATACATTTTCAACTTTCCGATGCCTCAAAAAAATCCTAGGCTCATCGATCACTTCGCATTGGATGATTGTAGGAAGGCTTTCTATAAAAAACCTTCCTTTGGATCGCTGGAAATTGATTGGCAGGCAAATAAAAGTAGGGTTTCTACTGTATTATTTCGGCTGGATCGTGGTGTTACGCTTTGCGTGGTATTTCAGAAAAAGACAGGAAGGGTGCGGTGAATGAAGCTTCGCCCTTTACCTTGTTGAATTCCTCTCCAAGTGGCGAAAGGTGGATAGTGAATCACTACGTTCAGATTCAAAGTGTCAATCTGAGCATGCTCTACCCGGGCAAATATCTAGTCGAATGCCAAAATCGATTCGTAAAGGTGCCAAAGTTCCTAACCTTCATGAGAATCCAATGAATCCGCAGTGCCGGTCAGATTCTGAAATCGCATTATTTGAGTGGGTTAAGCAAAATCAAAAAGGGTCAATTTTGTGTCACGAGATGACGGATAGCGACACGGTATCGTTGACTCTGGAGTGGAGGCCGGTAGATGCCAACTAGCCATGATAAAACGCCTCGCCGCGTCGCCTGGCGTACTCTATTCCGCGGCTTTGCGGGCGTAACGATCCTGATTGTGATCATGCTGGCGATTTTTGTTTTTGGTCGTCAACGTGTAGTCACCAGTGCTCGCAAGCAGCTTGCTGCGGCACATACACTCAAGAGGACCATTTCGCCACACAACAAGGTAGCGGAAGCCATCGATCGCGATTTGTTGAGTGTGCTTGTGCTCGATGGCGGCGGTATCCGCGGGCTTATCACGCTGGAGATTCTTGCAACGCTCGAAGAAGCCAGCGGTCAACGCACTGCCGAGCTCTTCGACGTACTCACAGGTACGTCAACGGGCGGGATCATTGCGGTTTTATTATCGCTTCCGGGAGAAGACGGGCGTCCACGCTACAGCGCCAAAGAGCTAGTAAATTTTTATCGCAGCTTTGGTACAGATGTCTTTTCGGTGCCCGGATTCTACAGTGCCTTTACGCTGAATGGCATTGTTGGACCGAAGTTTCCTCGAATCGGTTTGCGCGAAAAAATTGTGAATCGTATTGGCGATGTGCACATGGCTGACCTTGTAAAGCCTGTCTGGTTTCCCTCGTATGCGGACACACTTGGGTTGCCCTTCTATTTTCGAAGTCGACAGGTACCCTCTTCGGAGGTGCCGGGCAGCGATGAGTATTATGTGGCCGACACCCTTATTGCGGCAACGACCGTCCCTGGCATTTTTATGCCCGTGCAGGTTAGCTCGACCGATGGTAAGAAGGTTGGGTTGATCCTCGACGCCACGACTTACGCGCCCAATCCAGTCATCTCGGCGGTCATGGGCGCTTCGAATCTGTACCCTGGAAAGCGTATGTATATGGTCTCGATCGGCACGGGCGGATCAAGTTCAAAAAATAAAGTGAGCCAAGTAAGCGACTGGGGGCTAGCCCAGTGGCTGCCACACGTACTGCAAATGATGGCCCACGCCGATACGGCGTTCGAAAGCGAGTTCGCGATCGACGATAATATGCCCGACGGAATGCCAATCTGCGAGCACTTTTACCGAATCGACAAGCCTTTCGAAGGCTCATGGTCGTCATGGTTTGACGTAAGCGACGCCAATATGGATTCCCTTATCGCCTTCGGAAAAGATGTGGCTACCGAACATGATTCAGAGATCGAGCAGATTTCTCGCGACTTGTTAAATATCCGTAACGGCAAGGTTGAATTGGTCAAAAAATCGAAGTCGGAAGGCGAGCCGTGATTCATGGCCAATCCAGACCATCCTGTGACGTGGCAGACTTCATCATTTAGAGGGGATATCGGTGCACCGCGCGGGCGGCAAACAAGTGGTTTCTTGTCTGCCAAATCGCGATTTGCTCCAACGGTACGGCAGCAAAACCTGGCTTAAGAGCAGCAGGGCCAAGTTGTCAAAAGCTGCAAAGGTCAGCCACTCGTAATCCGCTGACCGTTTCATGCTATCTGCGAGTGTTATTGGGTTTCGAAAACTAACTTTGAACAAAAAAAGAAAGATGGGTCTTATGTTTTTACGATGGATGTTTGGTGTGGTACTCCTTGTGGCATGTCAGCCCACAAGCCTCGTTGCGCAAGAGGCCATGGTGTTGCCGGACGAGGTTCGCAAGGAGATGAATTTTTTAGTTGGTGACTGGACTTTTACGGCAAAGGAAAATGGTAAGTCAACGAGCGGATTTTATTCCACGCGGTGGGCCAGTGGTGGTACCTGCCTGACCATGACCTTTCGCAGCGATACGCATAACTCGACGGGGCTCAGCAGTTGGGATCCCGTAACTAACGAAATTGTAGAAAACTGGACGGGCCCTTCTACTGGCCGGCTAGAGTTGCGGTATCAGATTAAATCCGACTCGGAATGGGAGGGCACCTCGACATTATCGGGGATCGACGGCAAGGTCTTAAAGGGGAAAATTCGTGTTGAAAAAAATGGTCCCAACTCGTTCCGATACACGGAATCGACGGGCGACAAGACTTGGGATATTGAAAATAAACGAATGGTACGATCCCCTGGAACCACCAATCAGCATGTCAAAGAGTTGGATGCATTCGTTGGGAACTGGGAGAGGCCAGGTGAGGATGGTGCCAAGATACTCTGGACGATCAACTGGAGTCCGGGAATGAACTTTCTGAATAATCAAATGCTCAATGTGGGTGCTGATGGCGATCTGGATTGGTCGCTTAACGGTACGATTGGCTGGGATAGCGGAATTCAGAAGATTACAAATTGGTGTGTCACTGATAGCGGTAAACAGGTCAAGTTTGTATGGACGAAAATTGACGATACAACTTGGGAAGCCGTGAACGAGTCTGGCCAAAATACGTGGAAATTCACTCCTATGGGGGACAAACTGCGTTTCGTCACAGGCGGAAATGAGGTGTTTTATGAGAGGAATTAATCGCGTGTAGGGCGCAACAGAAGTGGCCTCTAACAGAACGATCGCTGCGAGATTGGACCGTCCGACTCGCAGCGACTCTTGGCTCCTTGTAATTTAGGGTAAGCCTTGAATGCGAGATGTGTTTTTCGCTCTTAATACCCCTACATGCAATCGGATTCAAAAAGCATGAGCCGCTGCAATTAAAGTGGGAAGCTCTTGATTTCGGTAAAGGAAAAATTTCAATGCGATCGCCAAAGATGGGAAGGCACAAAGACACCCATTGACGTTTGCCACTGCAAAATACGGAGGGTTCGCGAACGGAGCACGATCGAAAATGTTCCAACCGAATATTTTCCCAAACCGTCAGCAGGCTTTGCCAAGCGATCGATCGTAATAATCAACGGATTTGGATTAACGACATACACGACTGACGACCCTCCGCTCGCCCAGCGAGGAGGGTCGTCAGTGTGAATCGGTTTGCCATTTTTCCGCATGTCGCGAACTTTGCGGAAGCGGTCCCTTTGGCGACGTTTAAGGCGTTGAGCTGAAATACATGTGATCAATGCTGATCGTATCGCGATTGCTGCTGCCTGGCGAATTGAGGCCCGTATCAACGACTCGAACGATCAGGTCACCCGAGACTGGAACTGACATTGAGTGCTGATACAGTGACTGGGTTGAGCTGTTCACTTCAAACATATCGATCCAATTTTGGCCATCCACCGAGTATGAGAATAAGAAATTATCTCCTTCGTTGTTATCGCTTCGGTAGCCTTCCAAATAGAAACTCTGAACGTCCGAGACATTATTGAAGGTCCATCGATGTTCCATGTAAGAGACCCGGTTACTGGGTCGCCCACCAGTGCGAAACTCCTCGATCGTTTCAACGACACCATCAGCGACCTGAGTTTGCAGGTAGCTATTAGCAATGATCGTTCCGTCTATGGTGGTTTCACTATTCGCCGCGTAGAAACTTAGATCATCATCCAATATTTCGATCATTGCCGACGTTGATCCCGATCCGCGGTAGTCATAGCTGGGGTCGTCGATAATGGAAACGATCACGGTTTCAGTCCCCTCGCTATCGGGATCGTCCAGAGGATTAATGGAAACCGTTGCGAATGTAGCGCCGTCCGGAATTGTCACGGAACCGCTCACCGCGACGTAATCAACATTTGCGGTGGCGGTGCTTCCCGAATCGACGGAATAGAAAATGGTAAGGTCACCGACGTTGGAATTCCGCGTAAACGTAAAACTGCCAGTGACGGGTGCGTTTGCTGATTCTTCTGCGTTGCCAGTTCCTGTTACCGAAACCGGTTCACGTAAGTCACCGGTCTCTGACTCAAAGTACAAAAGATCAACGGAAATGGAATCGAGAGTGGGACTGGAGCTGCCACGAAGACCGGTACGGTCGGTGTCGACCACTCGAACGAGTGTGTCGCCGCTAATATTGAGCCCATTCACTTCTAACGTTTGGGCCGTAAAGGTGGTGGTCCCCAAGACCGCCCAGGTAGCCCCTCCATCGCTGCTGAATTCCCAACGGAAATTGTCGTCACCGTTGGTTTGCGCTGCATCCACGTGAAATGTGCTGGCCTGACTTAGCCCATTAAAAGACCAGTGGTACTCCAGAACGCTTGAGTACTTAGGTTTTTTTCCACCTGTTACAGGCTCTGAAGACTCGGTAAGTGTTTGCTGACCAGCGCCTTGGGGATCAGCGTGCGTTGCGATGATGTTCCCGGAGTCAAACGAGCCGGTTATCAGGCCGTTACTAAACGTCGTATCCGCAAACAACTGGTCAAGCAGGGGGGTGTCATCGTCAGTGACCGTTATTTCCGCTTGAACGTTGTCGTAGCCATCTGCTGAGATGGTAAATGTCACGACTTGTTCACCGTCTACCAGTGCGTCATCAATGGCATCGATTGAGAAATCAACCGAGCTTTGATTTGCGGGAATGGTAACGGTTGCGATCGTAGATGCCTCCGTTTCATCGCTATTGCTGATCGTAACTAACAGGTCTGCGGAGGTATCACCGGTTCGGCTGATTGTTCCGCTCGCAGCCCCTGCGCCTGCTGCCTCAGAAAAAGTATCCGGGTTAATGACTAAAGAGAGCAAAGCATTAGACGCAACTCCAAAATCATTGCCACTGGAGACGTTGGGGCCAACGTTAACACGAATCGGAATGTTACTTCCATCATTAATGGAGGAATAAACAAGATTGTCCAACCAAGCAAATTGTCCATTCAGTCCTGCTGCTAGGACGTAGCTGATCTCGTTGGACGTGCCCGTTACAGTCATCGTTTCGGATACACCGGTTGCTAAGTCACCCGTCGTATATTCACCCACCAGATTTCCCGACACATCATAGGCCTTCAGGATCGCGAAATCGGATGTGTCATCGGAAATCGCATCTATGCTGACGCTGTTGACTGGCGATGAGAAATCGACGCGCAATTCGGCGTCGCCCGTGTTCCATAATCCATTATTCCAGCTGCTGGCAAAGCTGCGCGTGCCAGTGGAAGTATAGGGTGCCGATAATGCGGTCACATTAGCATCAGCAACGCTGGAGCCAACACCCGAAAGCGTGGCTGCGGGTGCGCGGACTTCATTCAAGATTGCATTTTCTGCAAAATCATCGGGGTCCAGCGAACCGTCGACATTCGTGGGGAAAGTCTGTAGTTGTTCCGAACCTAAGGCAAGTCGGACAATGTGATTGCCGGGGGTGACCAGGAATTGATATCCACCCGTGGCGTCGGTGATTTGCGAAAGCTCTCCGTTGCCAAGAATTCCGTCGTTATTTTCATCCAAGAACACGGTAACGCCTGCCATCGGAACTTCGCCAGCATCGACTGAGCCGTTGCGGTTTGCATCATTCCAGATGGTCCCTTCAATTTCAGCGTCATCTCCAATGATCGTACCCGTAGCACGGGTGCGCTGTAGCGTTCCGGAGGAAGTGGATACGATGACGGCTTCGAAGGTTTCATTGGGCTCAGGTGAAAAATCGCCTATGACCTCAAGCGTTATCAATTGGCTTAAAGCATTTGGATTGGTGGCGTCTGCGAACGTTAGTACGCCAGCCAACGGTGAGTTGGCTGTGAAGTCACTGGCACTGGCGTCACCGGTGAACTCCAAACGCCAGTCCACCGTGATCGTTGTGTTATCAGCCGCCGCTTCATCCAGACTGACTTCAAAGGTAAGCAATGTTGCGCCTGAATTACCCTCCAACACTTCAGAGTTTGCCGGGTCAATGTTGACTTGCAGTCCCGCCGGATTACCAAGTTCCAGAGCTGCGTTCACATCCAGCCGTCCACCGGTCACGGTGATGCCATTCATGGAATTGGTGGGCACCGCACTTTGAAGTAAAACGTCTTTGATTTCAGCAGCGGAAGCTCCCGGGAATTGAGATGCATACAGGGCAGCCGCTCCGGCCACATGGGGGGTGGCCATGGAGGTGCCGCTGTAAGTACCGTACCCATCGGGTAGAGTTGAATAGATACTCGATCCCGGGGCAGCAATATCAACGCGTGTCGCTCCCCAATTTGAAAAGCTGGACTTACCGCCGGAACTGGTGATCGAAGCAACCGCAATGACCGCGTCGTAACCGGCCCCTGAAGTCGTGCTATAACTTGCCGGGTAATAGGCAGAAGCATCGATGTCCGAGGAATTGTTGCCAGCTGCCGCTATGAACAGAATGTCGTTTTGGGCTCCACGCGTGATCGCAGCCTCCAGCAAACTGGAGTATCCTCCGCCCCCCCAAGAGTTGTTGGATGCGACCAGATTGATTCCGTGGTTGATCTTTAAATCGGTAAGATAATCGACTGCTTCGATGGCACCGGACGTTGATCCACCATTCGCTCCAAGGAACTTGGCTGAAATCATCGTGACGTCCCAATTGACGCCGACCACGCCCAGTCCGTTTCCGCCAGTGCCACCGATCGTCCCCGCAACATGGGTTCCGTGATCGTCACCAGTTCCGTCGTAGGGTGTGTTATCGTTGTTATAGAAATCCCATCCATGGATATCGTCAATATAACCGTTTCCATCATCATCCACGCCAGGAGTGCCATTTTGCTCCAGCGAGTTGACCCATGCATTGTCAATTAAGTCAGGATGGTTGTATTGAAAGCCCTCGTCGATGATTCCCACATAAACCGATGAAGAGCCGGTAACCCCTTTGTTCCAAGCCTCTTCTGCTTGGCTGCCGTATAAATTGGTCGTCCCCGCCGGACCGACGTTGACTGGAGAGTCGTCCGATTCCATCCCCCACAGATTCCCAGCGGTGTAACCGGGATCATTGCTGATCGCCGCAGCCGTCAGGATATAATTGGGTTCGGCCACGACCACGTGGGGGTTTCCTCGTAATGCTCGGATCGCGGCATCAACGGGCATGTTTTGGGGGAGTTGAAAACGTTCAATCACGCCCGTTCCCGTCGCCTGCATCGCTCGGGTATGAATGGACCGCATCAGGCTGGCATTCAGCTGGCCACGGACTTCTTGTCGTTCACCCAAATCCGCATTAGCTGTGAATTGAACGAGTACTTCGCTCGCTAAAAAAGGCGCGTCGCCAGCCAGGCACAATCGCGGTTCAAGCGCCTCCATCTTCAAGGCCCGATGATGGTTTTTGTGACTGGCGCGATCGCGGGGGGGGCGTGAAAACATCAGCAGGCCTTTTTGGTAGGGAAGGGTCCGTTAGGAATTTTTAAGGGAAGAGTATTTTATGCTAATTCAGAATTCTCAGAGCTGTCAATTGACTTAATACGAACGTTAGTTACCTAACGTAAAGGGGGGAGCGCCTCGTATGGTTGGGTGTGTAGTCTCGAAACTGCCGGATGGGCAGCCAATTAAGGAAATACAAATCGCCTACTACATGTAACTGCGATAAGACGGCTTTTCCCCGCGGTATTTAAGTATCAAAGTGCGCTTGCAAGATAGAGATAAAGCATGACTATCATCTATCCGCTGCGCTTCAAAACGGTGTTGATAATGATCTTAGGGAAGTCAAAGCCAATTCCTTGACGCCAAACGAAGTTAGAAAAAGATTCAATACAGCCAAGCTCTTTTTAACTTTTGTTTGTGAAAAACATAAAACGAAAATCAAAGCGTCGTCAAAAAAAATTGGGTCGATCTTACCTTCCTCCAAGTTTGATGGTCGGAAACCTACCGCCAAAGATGCGAGCGATTTTCGGGCGTTTTTACAGTTAGAGAAGGATTACGCTTACGACACTTGGTTAGGGAAACTCAAACAGATAAAGACTTACTTCAAACGTATCAACGAAGAAAAGAAATTACACATAGATATTTTCGATGGTCTAAAAGTGAACAAGCCTTTGGACCAATCGGCCCGCATAAAAGAAAGCAGGATCCAAATTCCTTATTCAATTCTTGAATGGGTTGATGATAATTTGAAAACCGCTTTTGATGATGGTGATATTCCTGAAGGCTGGTTTATTTACGGGGTTCTGTTGCGTTGGACCGGAGCGAGAAAGAACGAACCCCTTCAGCTTGGGTGGGATGATGTGGAATTCTCACGTAAGCGGATCAATATGCCAGCGCTCAAGACAGGGCGTCATAAAGATTCTCACAGATTGATGCCGATGTTCGCCGACTCACCACTAGAAGAATATCTTCAGATGATTTTTGAGCGGCAAGGTCGGCCGACGGAAGGTTATGTGGTTAGAGGTATTCTCAAGCTCAACGACGTTGACCGGTCTAAGGTGAACTGGAGTAAATGGTTCCACAACATTAGAGAAGAAGTTGATGAAAGATGGTTGATTGGCGCCATGGGTCAAGCTCTGCCAAAACCTTAGAGTCACTAGAGAAAATGAATTGATGAATAGCGGTCTGTATCGCGTGCCAGCCGTCTTGGCTTTCATGGGACATAGCAGCGGTACATTTGATAAGAATTACTTCGAGTTAAACGATGACGACTTCGACGCAATTGGCGAACAACGACTTTGTATTACTCACTGCAATCTTCTTTACTCACCAACCAAATGCAAATGCGCTGATGGCTTTTGTGGGAAAATGGCCGACTGGACCGGAGAAAGACGGTTGAAACCAAAGAAGTGCCCCCTCTTGGACTCGAACCAATAACCTACTGATTAAGAGTCAGTTGCTCTGCCAATTGAGCTAAGGGGGCCTGAATTGTCAGGAGCAAAACCCGCCTGTCAATTGCGTGCGAAATTGTAGCCATCTGGATTGTGAAATCCAAGCAGAAAAAAGGAGTCTCAGGTCCTCTTGGCTCAAAGCCTGTTGGTTAAAATAAGAATGGCTCGAAGTCAGCAGGTAAAGAAAGCCGAGAATGTTCCCGGCCTTCTGGAAGATAAATTTTCGAACGCTGATTACGTGAGTCCTTATTGCAAGCGGAATATATGCGATCGGGTATTCAGCAGCCATTGTCCATAGGGGGTGGTTTTGCGGCTCAGGAGAGCTCCGTTTAACGCCCGCTTTTCGACGGTAATCGAATCGATTTGCCAGTCCGAACTGGAGCTATTGTTATTATCCCGTCGAACTTCAATGTTACGGAGGCTGCCAACATCAACGCCCTGTATCGAGAGCGAATCTTGACTGCCATATTCGAAAAGGTACCGCCCACGCTGGTAACCATTTTGGGCCCCGGAAATGGGTCCCAACGGTACTCTTAGGCCCCCATGACCGACGATGGTGAATGTCACGTTCGTATCCGTTCCGGGACCGTCTCCTTGGAGCAAGTTAGAATTGGGACTTAGCACCGCCGTACCTGTGTTGACCGTGATTAAATATCGGCATTGTGCTGTGGAAGAAGGCGGGGGATTACCGATAGGTGGTGCATTGCCACCCGATTGGTAACGATTGACGAGGTTTTGGATTTGCCGAAGCTGGGAGTTATTTTGAGGTGTTAGTCCATAATTCTGGCGTTGGTCATCCAAGAAGACCTTTAGGTCGGAGATGATTCTTTGGTTATGCGGCAAA
>CAJQPP010000012.1 GCA_905480235.1 uncultured Pirellulaceae bacterium | reverse complement strand
GGTACCAGTCTTTTAGATCGTTGATCTCTTCCTGCGTTGGGCGTGCCTCTTCCGAAGGCGGCATGTAGTCATCGTTGATAGAGTCGATGATCAATTCCCAAGTTTCCAGATCCTTGTTTACGGTCGCCTGGCTGTCGAATTGAGCAAGGTTCAAATCTGCCCTCGGCGTTTCGCCAGAGTGGCATTTCAGGCAGTGTGTTTCCAGAAAGGTTCTCGCGGTCTCAGCGAATTCATCGGTCGGTTGCGAACCCACCTGCAGTGAATGCCGTGGCGTCGTTTCAGACGGCAGCATCCCCATCGCCAGCGGAATGGTGGCCACCAGTATGCCGCTCAACAAGAGGGACGAAGTGAATTTTAGGAAGTTAGGAATCACGATAGTTTCGCGTCAGGACTCTCGAGGGGGATGAAGCATTAAGGGAGTAGTTTCTTACCGGATTTTTTGAGTTCGCGTTGCTTGCGATTTGCATTGAATTCCGCGTTGTATTCCAAGCGTTGTTCTTTTGTGTAGACGTTGTGCATGATCCCACGTCTGACTTTTCGGGAGAGCAATAATACTTTAACCGAGTTGTTCTTTAACAGCGTTTTCATATCGGCTTGGTCCGTTGCTCCATTCATGATGGTTTCGCGTTCTACGGACAATTCGGCGAAGTCAGGTTTAAAGCTGTCCACTAAATTGCGTGCTGCCTCAATTTGGTCTCCGCTCATCAAATGACGATAGTGCGAGAGGAAATAGGTGTGACGGGTTATGGAATCAAATGCCAGCACATAGATGGTATGGTCTTTGACGAGTTGTGCGTCGGTGAACCGATGGCTCTCTGGATGGGGCTCGACAGGGTCTCGAGAAAGTGTCGGGATCACATCCGTGGTTAGGCCTGTGGCTTGGGAAGGTTGCTGCGGCGGTAAACCGGGCTTCGCGTCGGTCTTGACCTGCGTTTTTGTAGCCGCTTGAGGTCCCTGTTTTTTCGACGAGTTATTTGTTGCTGGCGATTCTTTTCGAGCCGCTTCGGGAGCGTTGCAACCGATCGATAGTGCGAACATCAACGCAATGAGGCACCCCGCCACGGGGAAGCCCAGAGGTTTGTGGCAATAATTCGTATTTCGTGACACCATGTAATTAATTATGGCTGCAGTCCGATCCAGAAGCACAAGGAATCTATCACTATTTCCATCTTAATCTTAGTTCGCTAATTGAAGGTAGAGACATTGTCACCCTCAATAATGCATGCAATCGCCGTAGGGCGGATATCCGTTGGGCTGACCGTTTATCGGAGGCCGGTAATATTGCTATCTCGATCACCCAAAAGATTGGTTAGGCTGGTGACCTGCTTGAACGATTTTTCGCTGATGAATAAAAATGGAATTCCTCAAAAGGGCGTTTGAAATGTCTAAATATACGTCGGTAATCCGCTTGTTCGACCGACTCGTTCTGGGATTTTGCGGTTTCGCTCTTTGCTTGGCAGGTTGCGATTCTGCGGCGAAAGAAACCTCAGGCAATGCCACGCAAAGCCAACCGCAAACCGCCTCGACCGCGTCGTCCAACCCTGTGCCTGAAGAGGCAGATTGGAGTCAGTTTCGCGGCCCCGAATTTACCTCTTCAACTTCCAGCGAGTACCGTTTGGAATGGGCTATCGATGAAGGGATTGAATGGAAATCGGAGCTTCCTGGTCGCGGTGCTGCGACACCCATTGTCGTTGGAAATCGCATTTTCGTGACTGCTTTCGATGGATTTGGTTTAACTGTGGAAAACGCGGGTGAATTAAAAGACCTGCGGCACCATCTATTGTGTTTCGACAAAAATACAGGTCAGCCGCTTTGGCAGCGGGAAGTGACCGGAACTAGCTTGTTGCAAAAAATGAACCCCGAGTTGGTTCGGCATGGTTTCGCATCCTCCACTCCGGTGTCCGATGGTCAGCATGTTTATGTTTTCTTTGGCGTGACCGGGGTATTCGCATTTGACTTAGATGGGGAGTTGCTTTGGCAAAGAAACTTGGGGTTGGAGACGCATTACTTTGGCTCCAGTTCATCTCCCATAGTGTACGGTGACTTGTTGATCGTTAACGCCAGCATCGAAAGCGACACCATTTACGCTCTCGACAAAAATACGGGCGCCTGTGTTTGGACGATTCCGCAAGTTCGTGAGTGCTGGTCGACCCCTGTCATTGGCAAGAATGCCAAGGGTATCGATGAAATGGTCGTCTCCAGTAAAGACGTCGTTGCCGGTTTCAATCCGACCACCGGTCAACCGCTTTGGCAGGCTTCTGGGATCCTCGATTACGTGGTTTCCGTGCCCATTATCGTTGATGGCGTTTGTTACTTAACAGGCGGCAAAACAAAACAGACGATGGCGATTCAATTGGGAGGAAGCGGCGATGTGACCGAATCACACAAATTATGGGAGGTTGGCAAGATTGGCTCGAATGTTTCCTCACCGGTTTTTCGAGATGGGAAACTTTTCATTTTTCACGACAGCGGCGTTGTTCAGGTATTGGATGCGAAAGACGGTGCGGTGCTGAAACGACACCGCACGGCAACCCGCGAGCGTCCATTTGCGTCACCCTTGTTAGCCGGTAAACATCTTTACATGCCATTTCAAGATGCAGGGATCTCCGTCTTTACTGCCGACGAGGATTGTGTAGAAGTCGCGACGAATGAATGCAGCGAAGACCTGCCCTTGATGGCTTCCATCGTACCGTCCGGAGATCGACTGTACTTCCGTACCGACCGCTTTCTTTACTGCATCGGTCCTGAAAACCAGGCGACGGTCAATCATGCTTGGGAAGGCGTCTCGGATCACGATGTGGTTACGACGATCGAGTCATTTAATATCGATCCGAAAAAAGGCTGGTCGCGGCGTTACCTCGGTTTTCTGAAGCCCAGTTTTGAAAAAGCCATCAAGTTTTTATTAATGCCTTATCAATCCGTGATCACGGACGAGCAAACCGCTCAAGCGCGAGATATTATTATGGCTGAAAAGCCCAAGTACGAGGCTTTACGTGAACGATATGAAGAGATTCGCCAAGCGGAGTTGACCACCGCTGCCGACCAGGCCGAGGCATTCCACGAGCGCTACGCTCAATTGGAGGCAGATACCAAAGCACTCAATTCCCAGACACGGATCCTTGTTAAAAAGCTATTTCCCAAAGAGCAAATGCAGCAGCATCTTCAAGATGCAAAAGACGGGAAAGCCCATATTAAACCCGACGGCAAAACCAAAAAAACGCCTTAGGTTCTCGCCATGACATGTAGGTCATTTGGGATGGTTTTGCGGGCGCGATGAAAGGTGGCTTTGCGGTACCCGTGCGGAGGATTCAGGAAACACGCTGTGGAGCGCCACTTCCTCGATGATGTTTTGGAATGCCAATTGATGTTGTTGGGCGGTCTCTACTAAATCTTCGATGGTGTCGAGATCTGATCGATCGAGTTTTCGGCCTATCGCAAACTCGAATAATTTCTCCACAAATCCCTGCGTGAATTTATCTTGTTGACGGAGGATGACATCCTTTAGATCCTCAATCCCATCGGCGGTGATGCCTGACACAGCTCCCTTAGAATCGATGGCGGTGCCATCCGCATACTGAACGCGCAACTGTCCCACGGCATCGTATCTTTCAAGTGCAAAACCTGGTGGGTCCATGGCGTCATGACAAACAGCACAGTTTTTGTCATGGCGGTGAATGGCAAGCCGTTCTCGAATATTGAGTGGCTGGGATCCGTGGGCTAATTCGCTTGCTAATTCCGGCACGTTGGCTGGGGGTGCCGGCGGTGGGCGATTGAAAATCACTTCCAAGATCCAGGCGCCCCGGAAAACGGGGCTGGTGCGGTGAGTCGCCGAAGTGCTGACCAACGTCGCCCCTGAGCAAATGATTCCGCCACGCTTGCGATCCGGCCATTGGATTCGAAAAAAATCTTCTGTGTCTTCGGGTTTGGGTATAAATCCAATCAATGATTGGGGATCGAGGCCGTACCAATTCATCAATACTTGATTGAGGTAACCAAAATCGGCGTCAATAAAATCCAAGATACTGCGGTTTTCCACCAAGATGGTTTCGAACAATAACATTTGTTCAATAGCCATAAAAACGCCTGGCAGCGAATGCCTCATGTCCTGGTAGTAATGCTCATAGAGATTCTCGTCCGGGCGGGAGCTGATAGCTTTCATGGTTTGCAGCCACTGCATACCGAAGCTTGTTGAAAGCCAGCGTGCCCGCCTGTCTTGAAGCATGCGTCGAACTTGTTGACGAACGGTCCTTTGGTTTTTCAGTTCCCCCTGTGCGGCCAATAGAAAGAGCGTCTCGTCTGGCATGCTCCCCCAAAGAAAATAGCTCAGTCGACTGGCAATGGACCAATCCGGGAAACCATTTGAGCAGGCGAGCCTGTCTGTGCGGAAAAGAAAACTCGGTGACACCAGCATGGCTTGGACCGTCGTTTTCATCGCCGTTGTGTAATTGCGATTTTCCCTAAGTTGTTCTTGGAAAAGATGTTTCCAGCGTTGTTTGGATACCGGGTTTGCAGGACGGCGGAAGGCACGCGGGATAAAGGTATCGAGTTGCTGTTCACCGTATTTTAGTTGTTGGTTCCATGCGGCATATTCGCACTCAAAAAGTTCACTCCAAATTGCCGAGGATCTTTGGAATTCGGGATGGTTCAAGAGGCTCCCAACGAACTCAAATTGTCTTTCCATCTGCAGGGGCGAAAAACTAATACCGGTTTGGTTGTTGCGAAAGCCATGTTCGACAGGCGGGTCGTGGGGTAAGGCGGGGATGTTTTCAAAAAAGCTGGGGTTGCGATGAGACCACTCATGATGACTAAATACCATCATGTAATTTGGCATGCGACGGGACTGGGGCTGGAAGTACTTGTCATTGAGGACCAGGCTGTCTGGCGAATGAAAGAGTGGAGATCGGAGTTGGAAGAGATCGCCAATCGTATTTTCTAACTCCTGCCGAGTCAGGCGACGCATGCTCGCTACCGGTTGGGCAATTTGCCGCTTGAGCAGGGCACGTTTCTGCAACGCTGAAAGGAAATGGCTGACCGCTTCAGGGGTCGGTTGGGAGTGATGTATCTTGGGTGGCATTGCGCCTTGGCTTACCGTTTCTGCCACATCGTTCCAAAGTTCAGTCTCGTCCATTTCGGAATTCGACAACGTCAAACATTCCAATGAAAGATAGCCCGCAGGATCTTCACCAGAGTGACAAGCCAAGCAATGCTGGCTTACGAAATTTCGAGTCATCGCTTTCGCGGGAATCTCATTTGCGGTGATGCGTTTGGCGGCCGCTTGGGTGACTGGATCTGCCGTGCTCAATCGTCGCGGTGTTACACTACGGGATTTTAGCGTGGAGATGGATGCAAACGCTAAACCGGCCGTGACGAATAAGCTAAGTAATAAGGTGCTTTTTTTCATGATCAGAGGGGGATACCAAAGGTACGCCTAAAAGCCCCGCTTACGTTCGTTTCTTCTTTCGGCTTTCCGTGTGGAAGCCCGCTGCGCATGAATCTTTGTGACGATCTCGCTATTAATTTTCTTGGAAAGTAATTGAATGGCGATGTCGTTGTATTCGAGCAGATCCGGGATCAGCTCTCGTCGGTCACAATGCATGATGGCAACCCGCCGATCCATCAATGCGTCGTAATGTGCGGATTCTTCATCGACCCATTTGCGTGATAGATCATATTCATGAGCTGTCAGGTAGGGTCGAAGAGATTTGACGGTAACTCTTAAGCGGTGCCCACCATTTAAGGCCAACACAAACGCCGCATGAACTTTCCCTGGACGTTTGTCCGCGTACTTGCCATCCAACGCCACCAGTACGTCAGCTGCCATGTCAGCGGCCGCAAATGCAACTTGCTCAGTTAAACTGTCGCCGGGGCCGTGTGAGATGTGGAGAGAATCCGTTTGCCCAACCAGATCACCTTCTTCGGCTGAAGTCAGAAACGCCGTCGAAACAACATCACAGCTTTCAATAGAATGAGAGATTGGCCCAGAGAGGACAAGCATCATCAGGGCAAAGCCAGCCCAGCAGCTGATCAAGCAAAAACGAAGATAGGTAGATGGTTGCGACATTCCTTTAGGAATATCGGCTTTGCCGGTTGTCTAAATGCGGTGAGCAACGTGCTCGCCATACCAATCCCGATAACCGGTTCGACCGGCAGGCGGGATGCCACGGCACGCATGGGCAAATTAGGGCGCCAGCTTTTTGAGTTTTCTCTGCAAAGTCCGCCGCGGGATATCCAGCACCCTCGCGGCTTCGGAAATATTTCCATCGCAAGACGCCAGAACACGCTGGATGTGCTCCCATTGGGCGGTGGCCAACGAGGGCGGAATGATTTCATCGGAGACTTCATCGCAAATGGTTTCTTCCAATGCGGTCAGGACTTGGTCGGCATCAGCGGGTTTGGTGACGTAGTTAACCGCGCCCAGTTTGATGGCCTCTACGGCGTTGGTAATGCTGCCGTAACCGGTCAAAATAACGGATCGGGTTTGCGGTGAGATCTCTGCCAGTTTAGTTAATAAATCCAAGCCAGATTTACCAGGCATCTTTAAATCTAAAACGGCAAGCTTGGGTTGGCAGGCTGTGGCAACCTCCACGGCTTCGTCATAATTCGCAGCGCAACAAACGTTATAACCCCGACGTGTAAGTGATTTTTCCATGCGACCGCGCAGCGTATCGTCGTCGTCGACTACCAAGAAAATGGGACGCTCTCTTTCGCTCATGCATCTTCTCCAACATTCTGGGGTTCGAATTTGCAAACACAGGGCAGCGTAACCGTAACCGTGGTGCCAGTGGGAAGAAATGGGTCATCGCTGGATTGAAATCTAACCGACCCACCCAGTTCCTCGATAACATTACGGGCTAAAAAGACGCCCAATCCCATCCCTTTGCCAGGTGACTTAGTGGTAAAAAAGGGCTCGCTGACTCGCCTCAGCACGTCGGGCGACATACCGGTACCGTGATCCTGAATGGCCCAGATCATGCGATTGTCATTCCGCGAAATACGAACTTCTACATTGGGATCAGAGGTGCTGGCGTCCAATGCATTTTGTAACAACGCGCGTATCGCTTGCGAAAGTGCGTCCACCGGGACCTCGATTTGATGATTTTGCGAATCGTGGATGTATTTCACGGTAATGCAATCTTCATCACTGGTTAAACCTTCGCAGACGTCGTCGAAAAAATTTGCGATCGTAGTGCGTTGCATCATTTCGCCAACGGTTTCACCAGCGTGGCTCGCCATGCGGTCTAGAATGGATTTGCAGCGATCGAGTTGCTGGCGGATTAATCCGACGTCTTCGATCATGTCTTCGTCCGTGCTGCCCTGTTGGTTCAACGCCTGTTCGACATCTTTTGCCACCAGAGCGATCGTGGTTAATGGTGTGGAAAGTTCGTGAGCAGCGCCAGCAGCCAGCGTCCCGAGGGCTTCCAGTTTTTCATTTCTTGAGCGAGTTTCCTGAGCGGATCGTAGATCCAATTCCTGCTGTCTTAATGCACCGGTGACCCGAGTCATGAAATAAACGATGACGCTGCTGCAGGTTGCGAAGGCAATCAAAAGTCCCTGTTGAATTAAGGACCAGTTCCCTTTTTCTGCGACTGGCAGAAGGGAGAGTCCCATGTTCAGTTCGTCGATGGGTAGGTGGCTGTAGAGCAAGCCGCAAAAACACAGGATCGACACCAGATTTAGGGTCCATGCCCAGGTCCTGCCCAAAACAACCGCCGAGAGGCTCAGGTTTACGAAAAAGAATAACCACAAGGGATTGGAGGGCCCCCCGCTTACGTACAGTAAAGTCGCGAGGGAAAGCATGTCCATCGTCATGACCCAACCGAGTACGTTTTCGAAAAAACGCCCAGATTCCCCCAAATCCAACCCGTCGTCACGCCCCATCCAATAGATCAACAGAGCATTTGAGAGGATGGTTAGGCCGATTACCACGAAAACAGGCCAAATTAGGAGCTTGATGCCTAAAAACAGTGAGGCACCGAGGATTGTTACGAATTGCCCCACAACCGCGACCCAGCGCAGTTTGATCAACCAACCTACATTTACGGCAACTCGTTCTCTGGTTCCGGACACGGTGTGTTATGGGGTGGAAAAATAATCGGTTTTTACAGCGGCGACTTTGGCGGATTTCCCGCAAAAGCCGACCCACTAAATTCATCATAACATTGTCAATCGAGGATCCTACGAAGGATTTGTGAATTGGCGATTGGCAGGCCGACGTTTAGAATAGGCCTTCTCCAGAAACCATACTTTCTCAGAAAAACGCAAACATGGCGACCGAAACGCAGATTGCGGAACAACAGCAAAGAGACGCTTCAGCAGCAATGGCTGATGCCGGTTCCCAAGAACCCCTTTCAACCCACCTCGCGAATGCTCCGGGGCTTAGCCGGAAGGGACTCACGAGACTACTGATTTTGATGTGTGTTGTTCCGATAGCGACGGTTTTGATCCTGCACTGGTCGATGCCGGCGGTTAAACCTGATTATCTCAGCGCGGACTGCAGCTTTGTCAATGTGCCGCCTCAAAACTACTATGCAGAGACCGATTTAGAAGACCGGATCGAATTTCCCAATGCCGAACTGGTCATAAAGAACACGGGTGAGGAGAGCTGGACCCATTTGAATATCCGCATCAACAGCGGCCACTACCAAATCTACGAACATGGCTCTCCCCTAGAGCCAGGCGAGGAACGGCGGTACTTACTGAATCGATTCGTTCACCGATCGGGAGCGGTTTACCAAGTCGGAATTAATCGCCCCGATAGCATTGAGATCTATGCCCGGTTGCCGGATAAGAGCCGCGGAACGTTCGAAACGGAATTCGAATAGAGGCGAAATTAAGCCCCTTTACAGGCGAATGACCGGCTTTTGCCGAATATTGCGGATAAGATTCTGTGGGTTTTTGGACAAATACAGCCAAAAAATCGTTTCCCTCTTTTTTGCGGAAACCTATAATTTCGAGTACTCAGGAAAATAGTCTTTTCACCATTCACCATCTGCATTCCTTCCTCGAGCCGCATGGTCCAAATACTCGTTGTTGACGATAGCCCTGTCGACCGAATGCTGATTAGTGCCACGCTGCAGCGGAACACTGATTGGACGGTTTCGACGGCTAATGACGGACATCAAGCCATCGATGCGATGCGTCAGTCAGCTTATGACATCGTGGTTACCGATTTACAGATGCCCGAACTGGATGGCTTAGGTCTGGTAAGAGCAATTCGCAGCGAATTCTTGAAGGTTCCTGTCGTTTTGGTGACGGCGTTCGGTAGTGAAAAACAATCCGTTGCTGCCTTGCAAGCCGGCGCGGCAAATTTCTCTCTCAAGTCCCGTTTGAAAACCGATTTAGTACCCACGGTTCGCAATGTTCTGAATTGGGCGGAATCGGTTCGACGTGCGAACGAAGAATCTCGCGAAGCGTTTGATATGGGTTCTGTGAAACGCAGCCTCGCGTTTGTTTTGGATAATAACGTAGGACAGATTCGTAATCTGATCGAAACGTTGGATACCAACCTTCCGGATTGGGCTGAACAAGACAGCATCAGAATTTCCATGGCTTTGGAAGAGGCGTTGTGCAACGCGATTTGCCATGGAAATCTGGAAGTCGATTCTGAATTAAAAGAATCTACGGACTGCAGTGCCTATGAAAACAAGATTCGTGAACGCAAAGATGCTGCACCATTTTGTGAGAGGCGAGTTCGCGTGCATGCGGAATTTACCGAGCAATCCATTCGTTTTCAAATCGATGACGAAGGACCAGGATTCAATCCGCAAAAGTTACCGGACCCTACGACCGCCGAAAACATTTTGAGACCCTCTGGCAGAGGACTGCTTTTGATTCGCAGTTTCATGGACGAAGTGCATCACAATCAAACGGGTAACCGAATCACACTTGTGAAAAATCGCTGTGTGACCAGTTGCCAGCAAACGCCCCTAAAGACCCAATCATAATTCTCGGCGTTAAAAATGGCCTCCCCTGCTGGGACGCCTATTACGAAATCACCCTGCATCATCTGCGTGGGGGATTCCCGGGTCTTTTCAAGTGTTTACAAGTAATAAAGCAACAGGCAAAGTCCTAGCAACAGGCTGGCCCAAACGGCCATCGCACTGGTAGTCCAAGTACGGCCAATCATCCCGGAATCTGAAAAAGCTGATTGCAATCGATTTTCGAACCGAGCCAAAAGATGCAAAAATGCTTTGCGGATTGCTTGATCGACGAATTTGACCAAGCTGGCTAAGCGACCAAGTAGGTTGGGCAGAAGTTTTCGGTAGACCCAGTCGGTATCTAGATTTAAGGCGCGCTCTTCCGGTGGATACAAACCACTTTTCATGAGCACAACGAAAGCCAAGGCAGCAAACAATAAGAGTTGCATTACCGTGATCACGTGAGCCATGGTGTAAGGCACGTAATGGGATTCAAATGGCAGCAACGCGTAAAGCCATTCATAGCCGACGCCCAATCCGATGCACATGGCGGCAGCGAGTGCCATGGCGACAAGCATATTCCAAGGTGCCTCTTTGACACGCTTTCCTGAGTCGTGCGAAAAGAAGGCGAAAAATGGAATCTTAATTCCCGAGTGCTCCATCACGCCTGCGGAGGCGATTAACAAAACGATCCACACGGCCAGCATGTGTTCTTCAGCCGCGGCAGTGATAATCATCGATTTGCTGATGAACCCGCTCAACAAAGGGAAACCGGCAATCGAGCCTGCGCCGATACAACAAAATATCGTCGTTAAGGGCATGGATTTGTGTAGACCGCCGAGCTCGGTAGCCTTGGTCGTGCCAACGCGATGAAGCACCGCTCCCATCGACATGAACAAGAGGGCTTTGTAAATAATGTGGCAAAATGCATGGGCAACGGTCCCGTTTAATGCCAGTTCGGTTCCAATTCCAATGCCGACAACCATAAAGCCAAGTTGATTGTTCAAACTATAGGCCAAGACCTTCCGCAAATCATTTTCAATGACTGCGAAAAAGATCGGGAAAAGCGTCATGACGCAACCGATCGTGATCAGTTCTTCGGTTCCAGCAAATCCACGTGCTAGGGAATAAACGGCTAGTTTAGTGGTGAAGGCACTTAAAAAGACCGTGCCGGTCGGCGTCGCTTTTGGATAAGAATCTTGAAGCCAATTGTGCAGTAATGGAAAGGCACACTTAATACCGAAGGCCAGCAGGATCAGGACGCCGGACGTGGATTCGATACCAATCACTCCGTACTCGCCCATACCACCAAACGATAACGAACCGGTCTCGGCATATCGCATGATGGCGCCTGAAAGCAACAAGACACCCGAGGTGACCTGAATGATCAAGTAGCGAATCCCAGCTCGATAAGAACGCTCGGTATTGGTTGCCCAAATCAAAAAGACACTGGCAATTGCGGTCAGTTCCCAAAACACAAATAACGTGACCAAGTCACCGGCGCAAGATGCGCCGATCGCCGCGCCGGCATACATTATGCCTGAGAGATGCTGTAATCCATCTTTGACATGCAAGGCATAGATCGATGATAGAATCGCCGCCAAATGGAAGATCAGACCAAACACATAACTTAGTTTATCAATTCGAACTAAATCCAGCGTTGTCCCGAACAATTCGAGCGAACCGTAGATTCCGAAACTGGTCGTCGCGAAAAAGAGCAAGCTGGTAATCGATAATGCCAAGGCACCCCAAGCGGCAAACCGTTTACCCAGTAAGGGTAAAAACAGTGAGCCCACGACCATCAAAATACCGGGCGGCAGATTTTGGAGGCTACTGATCATAGTAATCCTCCGGTCGTTTGATGATGGGCCTTAATAACTTCCCCAAAAAGACCACTGCGACGAAGGCACAAAAGCCAAAGCCTGCAGAATAGAAGTACGTGTTTTCAAGCTTGAAATGTGCGGGGTGCTTTTCGTCAAAAAAAGTACTGTGCCAAATCACTTCCGCCAACAAGGAAAGGACGCATGCGACGACCAAGCCGACGATGATTAACGATACATTTCGTTCAAACCAGCTTGGGTTATCAGGAGCAGGAGCGTGATCAGATGGTGTATTTGTCATGATGTCCGCCCTACCCTCCTAACGTAATGGGTTTTAGCCATTCGTATATTTGCTCGGCTACAAAGAACAACGCCACACTGCCGACGGCCGTAATACAAAGCGGTACGACGCACATCATGGGTGCTTCCTTGAACGTTTTGGGTTTTTCGCCCGGCGGCGTCATGAATCCTCGTATGGGAATGGGGATCAAATAAGCAATGTTTAATAGCGAGCTGATCATGAGGGCTGCCATTAAGGCTAACTTTCCAGATTCCACGGTACCCAGGGCTAACAGCCATTTGCTCCAGGCGCCCCCGCCAGGCGGTACACCGATGATGCTGAGCGAGGCAATGAAAAACGCACCGAACGTCAGGGGCATAGCGCGACCTAAACCACGCATGTCGCTGATATTCGTTTTGTGGGCACCAACATAGATGGCCCCAGCACAGAAAAATAAAGTAATTTTTCCGACCGCGTGCATGGCGATATGCATGCCACCACCGATTACGCTGACATCGGTCGCCAAAGCTGCTCCCAGTGTGATATATGCCAACTGGCTGACGGTCGAATACGCGAGGCGTGCCTTTAAGTTGTCTTTCGTCATGGCAACCAATGAAGCCAACAAAATCGTGGCTCCTGCCACGTAGCAAAGCCAGTCACTGATTCCCGTTTGTGACATCAGGTCGATGCCAAAGATATAGACACAGACTTTCAAGACGGTAAACACGCCGACTTTCACGACGGCTACGGCATGTAAAAGTGCACTGACGGGTGTGGGGGCCACCATCGCTGCGGGTAACCAGCGGTGGAATGGCATTAAGGCCGCCTTGCCGATGCCGAATGCAAAAAGCCCTAAAAGTACACCCAGTTGGGTATCCGAAATTTTTCCTTCGGCATGGGCAAGACCTAGAATGCCGCCCTCGCGAAAATCCAACGTGCCACAAACGGACCATGTCCAGGCGATGGCAAGCATGAAAAATGCCACGGATGTCGAAAGTAAGATCCCCAGATAAACGCGGCCACCATTGCGGGCTTTCAAATCGCCGTGGTGGGTGACCAACGGGTAAGTCGAAATCGTCATGGCCTCGTAGGCAACAAACAACGTGAAAAGGTTCGCTGAAAAAGCCGCTGCCATGGCTGCAAAAATCGCAATCGCGAAACACGCGAAAAACCGCGTTTGATGTTTTTCGTGGTGCCCCCGCATATAGCCAATGGCATACACGGTGGTCAGAATCCACAAACCGGATGCGACCAAAGCGAACAGCATTCCCAAGGGTTCAACGCGAAAGGCAATTTCGAATCCGGGTATCATCTCGCCCAAGTTCCACTCAGGACGTTGGCCCGCGAATACAAACGAGGCTAGGTTGCAAGTGACATAGAATAATACCGACGAAGTGATCAGAGTACAGGCTTCCCTGACGTTGGGACGAGAACCCGTCAATCCGACTAATGCCATGGCCAGCAAGGGAAGCCCCATGCCTAGTTGAATCATCATTTCAGGAGTCATTGCGTCACTCCTAAAAGTTGTTGGGCCGTTTCTAGCGCTACCCCGGCCGAAAACTCTGTCCAAATTCCAAACACAATACTCGCACCAACCACAACGTAGGTGGTGATAAGCATCAAAGGCGGTGCCTCTTTTGCAGAGGCAGCCTGCTCGGATGGCTCGGCAAAATATAAAGTTTCTACGACACGCCAAACATAAACCAACGCCAGTAGAGAGCTTAATAACATCAACGTGGCGACCCACCAGTGTTGCGAGTCAACAGCGGCGGTCAGTAACAGCCACTTGCTCACAAAGCCAGCCGTCAATGGAACTCCGATCAAACCCAAGCCGCCCAGCACCCAGGCAAATGACGTCCAAGGCATGGTTTTTCCAGCTCCCTGCAGGTCTTCGAGTTTGGCAGAACCAATTCTCAAAATTAGGCAGCCCACGACCATAAATAATCCGCCTTTGATGAGGGCATGATTGAACATGTGTACAATTCCAGCCGTCAGGCCTGCCGTATTTGCCATGCTTATTCCCAAAAGCATATAGCCAATTTGGGCGATACTTGAATAAGCCAAAAGGCGTTTGATATTCGTTTGATAAATCGCTGCCAGCGAGGCGACAAAAATGCCGATAAGCGAAAACGCCATCAAGGCGGTGTCTAGTGGCAGGATAGAAAAAGCAAAAGTAGGCGTGAAAATCTCATAGACCACCCGAAGAAAAACATAAACCGATACCTTGGTGGCCGTCGCAGCAATGAAACAAGTTACGACAGACGGGGCGTAGGTATAGGCGTTGGGTAGCCAGGAATGCAACGGAAAGACCGCCATTTTTATGCTTAGGCCGACGGTCATGAATGCGAACGCAACCAACATGGTCCTCGAGCCGACCCAGGTTTCGCCATCCACGGCACGAACGGCTTCCAATTTCTGAGCCATATCCGCCATGTTTAGCGTGCCCGTCATTTGATAGAGCAAGCCGATTCCAATAAGAATGAACGTGGCTCCAATGGTACCCATGATCAGATATTGAAAAGCGGCAAGCGGCGCGCGGCGTGTTTTCCCTAGGCTGATCATGGCATAGGTGGAGAGGGATGAAATCTCCAGAAACACAAAAACATTAAACAGGTCACCTGTGATGCAAATCCCCAGCAGACCGGTCAAACATAGCAGGTAAGTGGCGTAAAACAGGTACTGTTTGGGCTCCGGGATTTCTGCCTGAACGCTCGTCGGAGCATAGGTCAACACGATCGCAGCCAGCGCTGAAACAAACAGCATTACGAAGGCACTCAGATAATCGACGACGTATACGATTCCGTACGGTGCTTCCCACCCACCAAGGTTGTAGGTGACCGCGCCTTCGTACATGACTTTTGTCATCAGCCAGACTGAAATGCCAAAGCAAAGCCAGCAAACGACCAATGCCAATAGCTGCGTCAGGCGTCGACTGTGAATCAGCACGCAACAGGGAGCGGCCATCAAGGGGATGGCAATCAGTAAGATCGGTAAATGATGTTCGATCACGACTCCCGATCCAAAATCAAGATTTCGTCTTCTTCAATGGTTCCGTAATCTTCTCGAATACGGACGATCAGCGCCAAGGCTAATGCCGTCGTGGCAATGCCGACTACGATGGCAGTTAGCATGAGGACACTGGGCAGAGGGTTCGAATAAATGAGGCCGCTGTTTCCGGCCTCCGCAAGCACTTCCAAGGGCGCAGTTGGTTCATTCCCCACAGACACATTCTGTGCTGGAGTCTGCTCGGAAATCTGATTCAAAAATGGATGAGCGGCGTGTTCCGCGTCATGCGATTTGTCGTGCGAATGATCATCATGATGAGCGTCTTCGGGCCCGAGTATCGGAGCCGTGCCGTTGTTTACCTTACCCATCGTGATGTAGAGCAAGAAAACCGACGTCTGGAAAATATTCAATCCAATAACGGTTTTGATCATGTTCTTGCGAGAAATCACGATGAAGAAACCAGTCATCATCAAAAATATGACGATCCAGTAATTGTATAAGCCTTTGAACTGTTCCGTAGTTATGGCGAGTTGCCACAGATCGTTACTCACTGGATGTCTCCCTTCCCGCAAAGCAGTAAAAGATCATTAACATGACAGCGGTAACGGTGATACCAACACCCACTTCCACCAAAAATATTCCCAAATGTTGTCCGCTCGGCAGCATATGCAGAGTTTGGCCACCCACGGTAATTTCAGTCAGGAAGTGGTGTTCAAGAACATCGTAGTCCAGGAAGTTTCCTCCCAAGAGCATCGTAGCGACACCAGTACCTGCGTAAACAAGGACTCCCAGTGCGATGAATTTTTCAACGATCCAAGGGGGCGCAACCGCCTTGGCGGCAGGGATTCCAAATACGAGACCGTACAGGATCAATGCAGAAGCGAGGATGACTCCGGCTTGAAATCCGCCACCGGGGCCGAAATCACCATGGAACTGAACGTACAGGCCAAACAGCAAAATATAGGGGATTAAGATCTTTGAGACGATTCGTACGATCGGGAACGAATTCATGAGGTTCCCTCCGTGGTTGAATCATCGGCTTCAGTGGATGTTTTTTCTCTTCTTAAAATCAACAGCACGCCAATACCGGCCGTGAAAATCACTGCTGTTTCGCCCAGAGTATCGTATCCTCGATAGCTCGCTAATACGGCAGTGACGACGTTGGGCAGACCATGCATGTCCGGTTGAGAACGTTCCACGAATCCTGGATTTGGGTGAGTATGAACCGGTGCGTCGGGGTCACCAAAATGAGGCATGTCCAGCGTGCCATAGATCAACGCGGCACCCGTTCCGATTACCACTAACAACGGTACGATAGGTACCGAGACGGAAGTTTTTTCCGTCTTGCTGGTGAGCGCTAACGTGACCAGTAGCAATACCGTCGAAATTCCTGCCCCCACGGCGGCTTCCGTGAAAGCCACGTCCGGCGCGTCCAGCAGCAACATCCAGCTGGCTCCTAGAAAGCTGTAGATGCCGGTAAACATCACGGCAGCCCAAAGGTCGCGAATCCGCGCGACTGTGACGGCGGTTACGGCCAGTAAAGTCAAAATAATGATGTCGATATATATCATGGGCTGACTATTTGTTTTTGGACTTTCCCGTGTTGTCGAGTTCAGGCCAATATCCCTGCGCCAACGCCGAATTCGATAATGCGTGACAGGAACTGGGACTCGTGACCAATAGGAAAAACAGAATCATCATCAGCTTAATCGCGACAAGGATACTGGGGGAAAGACAAATCAAACCCAACACAATCAACGCGGCTCCCATCGTGTCCGTAATACCGCCGCCATGCAGCCGCGAAAAGAACTCGGGAAAGCGAACGATGCCGATGCCGCCAATGATGGAAAAAAAAGCGCCAGAAAGGATTAGTACCCAACTAACAACAGTCAGTATGGTCAAAATCATTGACTCACCTCCTTATCCAGGGCGGTGTAGTGCGAGAATCTTAATAACGCGACCATGCCGATGAAGTTCATCAAGCTGTAGAGTAGTGCTAAATCAAGAAAGTCAGTGCGCTCCGTCAAAAAACAGATTGCGCAGATCAAAAGCACCGTTTTGGTACCGAACATATTGAGCGCCAGCACCCGGTCAAATACGGTCGGGCCCAACATGGCCCGAATCAATGCAAGGCACATGGTTATCAATATCGAAATAGCGGCTACCAGAAAAATCATTAGGTTCGACGCTCCAGTGCCTGAACTCGTCGATCCATATTTCCGGAGATGTCCTCTGCCGCTCCTTCGAAGGAAAGCGCATGAATCAAAATTTGGTCATCTTCCATGCTCACGGACACGGTTCCCGGAGTTAGCGTAATCGAGTTGGCCAGGATTACTCGCCCTAGTTGTGTCTTTGGGTGAGCCGTAACGGTGACCATGTTTCTTTGCATGGGCATTTGGGGCGACAAAATAACCTTGGTTACATCCCAGTTGGATTTGGCAATTTCTTTCGCTAACCATGGTGCATAACTGATGAAAGGCCGCAAACCGAGTTGGGCCGGTGCACCTTCCTCGTCCACGATTTTCATGCGACAGGATAGGTACATCGAAAAAGCGCACGAAATCGCGCCAAGCAATAAGATAAACGGCTTATCGTAATGACCAGACCAAACCAGCCACACGAGGACTAATGCTATGGCGAGGGTCACCTTGTATTTCATATTTCTGCATCCTGCAGTTGCTGAAAACCGCCTAATATAGCCCGACGCTCAAAAGTGGTGAAGGCCGAACTAGCCGATCGTCACAATTCGCTGCGCGCGAATCTGGGTAGATTGTGAAGAAGGGTAGCTTGGCGGCTTGGCGGTGAACAACCGAACAGAATTTGGGACAGCGGGAATCTACAAGGTTGGACGAGGGGTTGGAATCACTATTAAAGTCTGAGTTGTCTTGCGGGAAATCGCCAAGCTGAAAAATGAATTTACAAACCGGTATTCACCAATTCGTTGTATTCATCGCATAATTGCACAAAACCAAGGGACTTTTAGCAGTGACTCGTAGGGCTGAATATTTGGCCTACAATAAGTCGCTGCGGATTAAGGGGCCTTATCCTATTTCTGATAGAAAGAAGGGTGTGGGCTCCGAGTCGGTGAATATTTTGATTGGATTCTTGATTTAATGATGCGTTGCCTCGTGGCCACGTATTCAAGACCGGCTTTGTCGGCAAAAAAACAATTGTCTTTCGACGCGAGTATATGGGTTACTTTCCGTTTGGATTCAAACCGATTGAACCATCGACGTGGGCTTATTTGTCTTCGTTGCTAATGCTTGCGCTTTTTTTCAAGTTCAATCGTTTTTGGAGCTTTCGAAACTTTGACCTGATTCTGATCATCTTGTTGGCTCCCGGATTGCTGATGGTGCATTACGGTACGTTGCAGCAACAAACCATGGAACGCTCGACGAGGGTGGCTGTGGAAGCCAACCAAAATGAGCAGTCCATGGAAGAGAATTCAGGTGCTGCCAGCGAATCTCGACTCGAGCCTGCTGACACTATTTCGTCTGAGCCAGAGATGGAATTGACTGAACCATTGACGATGTGGCAAGAGCTGCAGCGATACGGCTTTGTCTGGTTATTCGCGATCCAGTTTGTATGGCTAATCAGGTTGTTGAACGACCAGTTGCTGGTTCGCAAGCCGATGTTGGAGCCCAATCTGAAGTTGGGAGGTTTGGTCTTCCTGACATGTAGCCTAGCGATTTTTCTGTTCGCTAACGTCTCGTTGAGTGAGCCAGCAAACTTGGCGGGCCCTGAAGGCGCGATGAATCTGGTCAAGCGAAATTCCGAAGAAGCGGCGGAACAGTTGCAAAAGTATGGTCCTGGCTATCCTTTGTTACACGTTATTCCCTCGATCCAAACCTTTGTCGATAAATCAAAAGGAGGAGGGGCGGATGATTCGGCGAGCCAGATGCCAAGAGAATTTGAGTTGATTGAGGTGGCCCGATTTATGGCAATCCTCTCTCAGATCTCTATTGTCTTGGGATTGATTTATGTCGGGTACGCGCACTTTGGTAATTTTCAAATGGGGGTCGCCATGGCAACGGTCTTCCTCATGCTGCCCTATACGGCTCAGTTCGCAGGTGATTCGATGCACCTGTTGCCGGGAGCGTTATTAGTTTGGGCGATCGCTTGCTATAACCGGCCCTTCGCCGCAGGTGTGCTGATCGGGGCTGCGGCCGGTGTTTGCTATTATCCCCTTTTTCTTTTACCCCTTTGGATAAGCTACTATTGGAATCGTGGTCGTAACCAATTTGTGTTGGGGGTTGTTCTAGCCATCGCCTTGGTTGTCTCCAGTTTGGTTCTCACCTCGGCGGACGTGAGTGGCTTTCTCGCACAGCTAAAATCCATCTTTGGATTCATATGGCCGCGTAGCGAAGGCTTGGGTGGTATTTGGGCACTGAACTGGGAGGGCTGGTTCCGTTTGCCGATGCTGGTGGGCTATTTCGTACTTTGTATCTCTTATGCGTTTTGGCCTATTCGCAAAGATCTGGGGACGCTTATCAGCTTGACGGCTGCTGCGATGATCGCCGTCCAGTTTTGGCATGGTGATGGGGGAGGCTTGTACATTGCTTGGTTCATGCCGTTGGTTTTGATGATCGTCTTCCGTCCCAATTTGGATCACCAAACCGCTGTGGATGTCCTAAAAGAGAAGCCCCGGAATGATGCGGCGGCTTCCGACGATGCCGATTATTCGGCTGATGCGGGTTAGCGAGCATCAGCGATATGCTCTTGGGGCAAAGTTCAGCTGTTATTTGGCGATAACACCCGCTTAACCCTCGATTCTGAAGCCGGGCAAACTCGGGGCCGTCCATTTGCCGAATTCAAAACTAGGCCCCGTTTTTCTATCGCTCCGATCGCCAAGCGTCTTGGGTATTTCATGCGCAGATTATTGTTTATTTTGGGATCTATTGGATTTCTTGTCTTTGGTGGCTGGATGCTGGTCAACATGGATAAGATCCGGAGTACCAACGACTTCTTTCGACTCCTGGGCCATCAAATCAGCGAACTGGGTGGCGGGGCCGTGCCGCAAAATGCGCCTTGGCGAAGCCCGGCTGAGCATGTCATTCGAATCGGTTCTTTCAATGCCAATGGTCTGAATGATGCCAAAACCAAGGACCCCCGCAATGTCGCGATCATCTCCGAAATTATTCGGCATTTTGACGTCGTCGCCATTCAAGAGTTTGACGCGGCTGATCCTTTTGCCATCAAACGCTTCGTGAAAAATCTCAATGCGACAGGGCGAAAGTTTGAGATGGTGCGTGGCACAAACCCGGTCGGCTTGGCGTCCGAGCAGCAGTCTGTGATTCTCTTTGACGCCTCCGTTGTCGAGCTTGATTCGGGGCAGTACTACAATATTAACGATCCCGATGATGTACTACAGCGTGACCCACTGGTCGCATGGTTTCGAACGCGGGCGGACAACGGTGCATTCACATTTACATTGGTTAACGTTCATTTGGATCCCAATAGTCCGGAAAACGAAATGCGCCAACTAGGGCAGATCTTTCGAGCCGTACGCAATGACGGGCGTGCTGAAGATGATGTCATATTAGCCGGTGATTTTGGAATCGGTGGCTACGAGTTAAACGAACTGGCCGCCAACAGTGGACTGCAGGCGGTCAACACCGACATGCCCACCAACACTTCTTCTACGAACCAATTCGACAACTTCATGCTGGACCCGTTGGCAACCAGTGAGTTCACCGGAGAGGCTGGTGTTTTTGATTTCATGAAGCTGTTCAATCTGACGCTCGAGCAGGCTCAATCTGTTTCTGATCATTTGCCTGTTTGGGCCGAATTCGATGTCTTTGAGCAGACGGCGAACGATCGAGTGGCGGTGACGAATAACGCTGAGCAAAAGTAAATGTCTCCCTAGGGAGTGGCTCGATCTTGAATTTCAAAGCGGTGGATTCCTAGGTCGCTTTTGCAGTGCCCGGGGTCAACGTGATTTTCCTCTCGCTTGCCAAGTCGGGTTGCTCAATGGCTTTTGACACCTTGTCCCAATTCAGCCGAGCTCAATAATCTCTTTGTAAATTAAAACTCGGCTCAGTTTGGCGCTGCTATGAAATTATTGTGTACCTCTTGTGGTGATGGCTTTACCATCACTGCCGAACAACTGGGTACTCGCGGGAAATGCCCGCATTGCAAAGCCACCATCATTCTTCCCAAGGCTGCCGACAGTGGCAGGCTGGATGGTGAGTTAATACCCCCCAGCATGTGGATGGAGCGTTGGTTCTCTATTTTGGGGGCAGTGTTTTTACATGTGTTGTTGGTAGGCGTGCTCTTTCTTATACCGTACCAATATTTCTCGGGCGATGATTTGAGTGAAGGGGACGAAGTAAATATTGGCACCATGAATCGGGTCAACCTCGAAGATTCAGTGGAGTCGACCCTGCAATTAGAAACTCCACAATTGAATAGTGATGACACCTCTGTGGATCTGTTTTCTGAGCAGATGCTATCGAACTCCAGTTCGGCTCTCTCCTCGCGGCGAGCAATGAACGAAGCCGTGTTGAATCCGG
Organism: uncultured Pirellulaceae bacterium; assembly: GCA_905480235.1. Classification (GTDB taxonomy): domain Bacteria; phylum Planctomycetota; class Planctomycetia; order Pirellulales; family Pirellulaceae; genus CAJQPP01. Next base: position 30,039 of record CAJQPP010000012.1, on the reverse strand, counting down.
GAGGCGGCGCACAAGGTTCAATCGATTTACCAGCTTTGATTAACCTACAGGAACCGCAAGATCCTGGCGGAGAGGAATTTGAAAAATTGATTTCGCAACTGAATCAAAATGGCCTCGAGATCGTCATCGTTTTTGACAGCACGGGCAGCATGGAAGGTGAGATTCAACAGGTTAAAGACAAGATCGAACGTATGGGAACGGTGTTGTTTCGAATTGTCGAAAAAACTCGAATCAGTGTTTGTACCTATCGAGATGTCGGAGCCAAGTATGTCGTCAAGGGTCTGCCTCTAACCGATAACTTAGGAGATATCATTGATTTCCTTGCGGACGTGTCCGCGGGGGGCGGTGGCGATAATCCGGAAGCCGTAAACGCAGGACTCGAATGGGCGACATTGCAAAACCAATATCGACCAAAAGCGCGAAAGGTCATTCTGTTATTCGGCGATGCACCACCACATGCCGGCGATGAAGATTATTGCCTAAGACTAGCTAGTGATTTTCGTCGAAAGCAAAAAGGGATTGTTAGTACCGTTACCTGTCACTCCGAGGAGCGTCTGTCGGCCTTTGTGGAGATTGCTCAAATGGGTGGCGGCGAGGCATGGTTAACAAGAAATGAACGCGAAATCATGTCGCAACTAATCGTACTCGTATTCGGTAGTAAGCATCGGGAAAAAGTTCTGCAGGCTTTTGATCTGCTGGGTCGTTGAATTTTGCGTTTCACACCCTTAAGGGGTGATTCGAAATCTCATGCGGGTGGCGATTGTCGCCACCTAGCTATGCAGGATAAAACGAACACTTGCAGCTGATGCAGCGTAGGGGTTGTGACGAATCGAAGGGTTGTAGCAACCTAATGGGAGCAAGGAAGGTACTGGTTGCCGTCTGATTGCTCGGGCATTTTGAAAATAGATAGCGGAAGTTAAAGACCCGAACACCGCGAGTTGTGCGGGCTTGGGTGCCTTAGCTGGTTCGCGTTGTTTAGGCAGTGTCAGTCAGTCTTTTATGCGGTGTATTGCGTTGTTGAACAAAGGCACTCCAACTATATTGGAAATTCACAACAGACCGAATTGCGCCCTTAATATGCAACAGATAATCAATGGCCGATCTTACCCCCGAACCTGGTACGAGCGAGACCGCTTCGCATTTGAACCGTTACCGACTCACTCACTTGAAGATGTTGGAAGCGGAGAGCATTCATATCATCCGCGAGGTCGTCGCTGAGTTTCGTAATCCTGTCATGCTCTACTCGGTTGGCAAGGATTCGTCGGTCATGGTCCATCTGGCGATGAAAGCTTTCTATCCCGCGAAACCTCCCTTTCCGTTATTGCACGTCGATACGACATGGAAGTTTCGTGAAATGTATGAGTTCCGCGAGTCTTATGCCAAGAATGAGCTCGGCCTTGATGTGCTGACGCATGTCAATCAGGAGGGCCTCAAATTCGAACTGTACCCGCCAGATGATAGTACAAAGCATGTCAGCGTGATGAAAACTGATGCCTTAAAACAGGCTCTGGATCATCATGAGTTCGATGCTGCGTTCGGTGGAGCCCGGCGCGATGAAGAAAAATCGCGAGCGAAAGAGAGGGTGTTTTCTTTTCGTGATCGCAACCATCGTTGGGATCCCAAGAATCAACGTCCCGAGTTGTGGAACATGTACAACACTCGGGTCAACAAAGGGGAGAGTATTCGCGTTTTTCCTTTAAGTAATTGGACCGAATTAGATATTTGGCAATACATTCACCTCGAGCAAATTCCGATTGTGCCCTTGTACTATGCGGCCAAGCGACCGGTGGTCGAACGTAACGGCATTCTCGTGATGGTCGATGATGACCGTCTGCGACTGGAACCGGGTGAAGAACCTGAGATGAAAACGATCCGCTTTCGCACATTGGGTTGCTATCCGCTGACAGGTGCCGTGGAATCTCCCGCGACAACATTACCTGAAATCATTCAGGAAATGTTATTGGCGACCACTTCCGAGCGTCAGGGACGAGCCATCGATAACGACGAAGAAGGAAGCATGGAGAAACAAAAAATGGAAGGCCACTTTTAGGCTTGGATTCCACCGATCTCCCTTTCCCCCATCGCAAATTAAATTTCCAGGAATACTTCGTTGTCACATCAATCTGAACTTATCGCCACAGACATCAATGCCTATTTGGCGGAGCATGAAAAAAAAGAACTCCTGCGTTTCATAACATGCGGCAGCGTTGATGATGGCAAGAGCACGTTAATCGGTCGCTTGTTGTACGATTCCAAGATGATCTATGAAGATCAACTTGCGAAAATCGAAAAAGACTCCAAAGTACATGGCACGACGGGCGGTACCTTTGACCCCGCACTGCTGACCGACGGTTTGAGAGCGGAGCGGGAACAAGGCATTACGATCGATGTTGCCTACCGATATTTTTCAACCGCAAAGCGGAAATTCATCATTGCGGATACCCCTGGGCACGTTCAGTACACCAGGAACATGGCAACGGGCGCATCAACGGCAGACTTGGCTGTTATTTTGGTCGATGCTCGTCATGGCATACTTGAGCAAACTCGCCGCCACAGCTTCATTGTTTCTTTGCTGGGAATCAAACACATCCTGGTGGCTGTCAACAAAATGGATCTGGTCGATTTTTCCCAGAAGATTTATGAGCAAATTCTGGATGACTACCGTCAATTCAGTGATCGTTTGATGATTCCCGATTTACATTTCATTCCGATTAGTGCGTTGGATGGCGACAACGTCGTGGATCGCAGTGAAAATATGCCTTGGTATCAAGGCTCAACGTTTATGAATTTTCTTGAATCGGTGAATATTGGATCTGACCGAAACCTTCAGGATTTCAGATTTCCTGTGCAGTTGGTTCTCAGGCCCGATTTGAATTTTCGCGGGTTCGCTGGAACGATCAGTTCTGGAGTCGTCCGGGTGGGCGATGAAATTGTTGCTATGCCGTCACGAAAAACAAGCGTTGTCAAAGAGATCGTTACTTATGACGGTAATCTGGATGAGGCCTGTGCACCGATGAGTGTCACGTTGACGACCGAAACAGAAATCGATATCAGTCGTGGTGACATGATCGTGAAGACGGGGAATATTCCCAAGATCGAGCAACGCTTTGACGCTACGATTGTCTGGATGTCGGAACAGGCCATGGTGCCTGGTAAACAATATTTGTTTAAGCAAACGACCAAGACGGTGCCGGGTAATATCAGCACGTTACGCTATCGCATAGACGTCAATACCATGCGTAGCGAAGCTGCCCCCGCGTTAGCATTGAATGAGATCGGCCGAGTGAAGGTGTCGTTGAGCGAGGCCGTGAATTTCGATAGCTACCGAAAGAATCGCTCAACCGGGGCTTTCGTGATCATTGATCGCATCAGTTACGAAACGGTGGGTGCGGGTATGATTTTAGACCGCCAAACCAGTGAAACTCGCAAGGATCACTGGGATGATGAGCCGCGGGCCAAAACGCTTGTCGGTTTTGATAGTAAGGTATCTTTGGAAGAGAGAGCTGCTAGGTTTGGTCAACAACCGGTCACCATTTTGCTAACCGGATTACCGGGATCCGGTAAGTCGACGACGGCTTTCGGTTTGGAACGAGCTCTGTTCGAACAAGGTCGCAGTGCCGTGGTTTTAGACGGTCAAAATATCCGGCTCGGAATAAGCAGGGACCTCGGTTTTTCACAAGAAAATCGTTCAGAAAACGTGCGGCGTTGTTCCGAAATTGCCAAGCTATTTAACCAGGCAGGCATGATTAGCATCTTGTCATTAGTCGCACCGCGCGAGGAAATACGAAAAAAAGCTGCAGAGGTCATTGGTGGAGAACGGTTCGTAATCGTGCATTTGAATGCTCCGGCGGATTTATGTCGTGAAAGAAATTTGGGGGAACGAGAAATTACCGACGAAGCTTTGCTACAATATGAAAGTCCTGTCAAAGCCGATCTCGTTCTACGAACCGATTCGCTGGACCCCGCCGAATGTGTGGCACAAATTGTCGATATGTTGCAACAGAAAAACCTTCTCTCCTGACCCTTGATAAGCCTCGATCTCCCTGCCTTTGAACAGTCCCGCCTACTGCCCAGCGCCCATGCGCAGACAATACTCAGTCCCTTTTTGCCCGTTCCTCCGGAACCCGAGGACACTTGCTTTTATTCGATCGATACGACGATGGGGGATCAACTCGCTCTCCAGGAAAACCAACCCCGCAGTAACGATTCCAATCCTCGGCAAACGATCCTTTTGCATGGCTTAGCGGGATGCCACAGTAGCGGGTACATGTTAAGAACCTGCAACCGGTTATTGGATAATGGGTGCGGTGTTTTTCGCATGGACGCCCGCGGATCTGGGGCGGGATTGAAATTGGCGCGGTACCACCACCATGCAGGGCGCTCGGAAGATTTACACGCGACCGTAAAATACGTTGCATCGCGTCATCCTTATTCCCCCATTACCTTGATTGGGTTCTCCCTCGGGGCGAATGTGTTGCTGCATCATCTTGGATTGCATGCTGGAGAGATCCACCCTCAGGTCGATTCTGCTGTTGCGGTAGCACCACCGGTAAACCTGGCACTTTGTTCTCAAGAACTTGGATCCGGTTTGTCTCGCGGTTATGACCGTTATTTCGCCCGCGTGATGTTGGCCCGTTTACGGAAGCGACGAGCGGCCCGGCCGGATATGGTAGATTTTCGCATTCGGCGAAAACCTAAAACGCTTAAGCAGTTTGATACTCAATTTACTGCGCTCGCCGGTGGCTTCAAAGATATTGACGATTACTACCAACAAGCAAGCGCCGGGCAGTATTTGACTAACATCAAGGTGCCGACCGTGCTCATGGTTGACGAGCATGATCCTGTGATTCCGGTCTCTATTTTCTCGGATTCGGATATGTCCCCTGCGATTCAAACATTTCGAACCAAGGGAGGTGGGCATCTAGGCTATATTGCCCGGCGAAAGATTGATCCAGATCGCTTCTGGTTATCTTGGAGAATCGCAGACATTGTTCAGAGATTCCACATAGCTTCCAAACCAAAAAATAGGATTCACGTTTAACCTCTAAGAGTCACTCGCAACCACAGCACGAAGGGTCGGCTGAATTACCTCGCAACCGATCGCCTTCAGGGCAGTTTCCACGGATGCCAAGGCATCTGGATCGGCGACCGTCCCAATAATGGCTCCACCCGAACCACAGAATTTGGCCGAACCGCCTGCCAACCTGGCCGTGCTTACCATTTGCTGATGCAGCGCTGGTAGCTGGCAAATTGTTTTTCTCAGGTCAAAGTTTCGATCAATGAGTGTAGCAAGTTGCGGGATGTCGTTATTTTGGATCGCCGATTTACCTTGTTCGGCAAATTCGGCGAACTTACTCATCGCTTCGACAACATCTTTATCACCCTGATTAAATCTTTCTTGCAAACGATTGTGAAGGACTTCTGTAGGCTCTGCAGCATCGCTTGCCCAAGCCAGAAATAAGTGTCCTTCGCAGGAGGTGGGTAGTAAAGATTGGTACTGGCCAACGGATACCCCTGTCTTGGTCTGCATCGACTTTTTTGAAAAGTCCATAAAGACCATTCCCTCGATCGATTGAACTACGCGATCCATCAAGCCGGCTGGTATACCAAGTAGATCTTTTTCAGCACTTAACGTTAGAGAGGCTAAAACATCATTTGGAATAGTGACTTGATAGAACTGCCTCAATGCCTTGAGGGTTGCCGTCACGATCGCACTGGAACCGGCGAGCCCAACGCTCCTTGGGATATTGGTTTGGTATTGAATCTCAAACGTCTTGGAAGATATTTCAGCGTGGTCGCGACACCATGCATGGAACCGTTTGACGGCCGCTTTGATTAATCGCAGGCCACCATAGAAGCCAAAGTTTTCGATATGGGTTGCGAATTGATCCATCGAATCAAATTCGATTCTTTGGTCTTCTTGGGACGGAAGAAATCGCAGCGTGGGTGCCTTGCTTATCGTGACAACAGCGCGGAAATCTCGAACTGAAATACCAATTGCTTTACCGTGGTAACCATCCGAGGGATTGCCTAATAGGCCCGCTCTGGCAAACGCAATCGAAATAATAGGCTCGTCCTTGGACACAGTTTTCTCGAGGGCTTATTGGGATGAAGAGTCTTCAGAGGGGTTGGAACGGACCCCAGTCCGTAATGCCGCCTCCACCTGTTCAACAATGTCTTTGAATAATACCCGGGCCGTTTCGATATCGATAAGTGGATTTGGGCCGATGGTATCTAAATAGACTTGTATCTCGATAGAGCGTCCGGATAACAATCGGGGGCGGGTGCGGATTGATAACCTTTTGCCACCACGTTCAACGAATGCAGGAAAATTACTCCATAGATAGGGAAGCTCAAACCCATCTCCGAATCCATCGAGTTGGGCGTTGAAAAGCGTGCGATGTAGTGCCATGCTATTTTGATATTTGGCCGTTACGTACGGTACTTTATTGCCTTCCACGGAAAGCTCGCCGGTCATCAGTTCCCGTTCTCTTTTCCAATCTCGGCTCTGGGCTTCCTGATCGAAGTTGTGCCAGCCGGAAAATGGAAAGCTTAGCTCAATGTGGTATTTTTGACCGGTGGTATCTTCGACTTTCCAGGTAAACGAATCCGTTTCAAAAGTCGATTTTGGTTCGGGTGTCGATGCGCTAAATTCCATTGCCTGAAATCCGTCCGGAATCGTGAGTAACGATTCAACGGATGCGGAGTTTTGGGCAAAACCGTTATCTAAAAATGACGGTGTTAAGTTTTGAAAAGCTACAGCCAAACCAATGATTTGCATGATGGAAATCGCCGCCAGTAAGGCGGCGGACCCCCAGATAAACTTGACAGTGTAGCCTTCCGGGAAGCTATTCCTTTTCTTTGCCCAGTCCACTTCCTTCTTTACATTGATATCAATCGTGGGAGAGGTGACACCGGAGATGGTCGAGTTCCAGAACCGGCAGATGAGATTTTGGAAAGAGATGTTTTCATCGATAGCTTGGATATCGACCGGACCGAAAAGAAATGTGATAAGACTTTCCGAGAGCAAGATCATTACGATCGCTGATAACAATCCAGCCATCTGTAGCAACGTATTGGCGGAGCCCGATGTATAGAGATCCTGTTCAAATGACAGTGCGGCAACCACGCAAATCGTAAGCTCAATAGCTTCGAAAGCGATGAACCAAAAAGTGGCAGCTAACAATAGAATTGCTCCGCGAAACATCGGGATACGCCGGGCAGCAATGTAAATGCAAGTTAGGAGCAAAAGGATGTAAATAGAAAAAAGTCCATTGCCCAAGTGAATGGACGTGAACAGTTGGGTTGGGAATTCCATACGGAATCCCGCTAAATTATGTGGGTACAGCAAAAGGTCCAGCATGTTACTGGACAAATGGGTTGAGCAGGTTTTAATCCATCCGATGAAAGAGATATCGCCTTGGACCGTATCGAAATCAAATGCTGCCGGCAGCTTTAAAAGGACCAGTAAAGGTGCCATGGTTCCAAGTACTGTGCCGAAAACTTTGCGATCATTGGTCCGTGCCAAAAGGCTGCCAAGCAAAAGCAGTAGGGCAGCGTAGCTGAACCAAGGAGACATAAAGAGGGTTGCCGTGATGGCCAATACCACTCCGAGCACCAAGAAGAAATCGGATTTCGAACTGTTAAAAAAAACCGCTTCCTGATTTCTCGGCCAGCGATAAAAAAGGAAGAAAACGAATGCGGTGATTGCAAAGGGTAAAACTAAGTAATGCGATCGCTCGTTCCAGATACCAAAAAGGTAAACCACCGTAAGTGGTAATTGCGAAAGGATGAGAAGCAGATAAGGGAGCAGGATCTTGCGTTGTTCATGCTGCCTTATTTCAACGTCGTCTCTCGACTTGAAATCGCTAATATTATTGCCCGTCGACATAGTGTTCATTCTGAGAGGGGCGAGGAAATTGGGTCTGACTTAGAATTCAAATTGCCGTTTAGTATTTCGGCTGAGTAACGAAAACAGTTCATGGCAGCACGGCTAATAAACAAAATATAAATAAGCGGTTTCAGTTAGCCGAACCTGCGGACTTTTCGGTAGCGGAAGAGGCTTGCGGAAGTTCCGTCGGAGAAGCTCCACCGTAGGTTAGCAAAGCCTCTCGCATCTCTTCCCGAATTTGTAGGTATTGATTGCGAATTTCTTCTTTTCGGGCTGGGCTAAGGGCGCTTTGCGATGGCACAAAAACCTGCATTTGATAGGCTTCGCCGCTAAAGAGAGACGATCTCAAGCTGTGAAAGAGTCGGTTTTTTGCCCGTTCGTAAAACGCACGGAGATTTCCCCACTCAATGGGGGCTTCGATCGGATTACCATTTGCATCGGTGAAACTGAAAAGTAAGAAGCCATGCTGACCCGTGGTTGGGTCTACCATGTCGCATTCAATATAAGACCAGTCTGTTATTTGACCGCCAGATTCACTGAATTCAGTGCTTTTTTTACGGCGTGCTCCCGGGTTGATTTTCCATCCCGAATTTTTGTAACAAGTGGTAAGCTCGTGCCAGCCAGGGAAGGTTTGGTCGATCGAGGCTTGAGCTAATTCCCCCACGGAAGATCGGTAGGTCCATGAATCCGATCGTTGACCAAAATCGCTGCCGATCGACCGATCGGTGCGATCATAACCGACCTTATCCCAGTCAAAGCCTCTTCCCTCTAGGGAACTTTCAACATTCGCAGGTAACGCATTTTCATCCAAATCAATGAGTACGTTTCTGCTAAAAGCGCGAACTCGAGAATTGGATTGCCCCATCGATTTGGCGAAGTCATAAAACTGCAAACTGCCCAGAAGAAGTACAACGATAGCCCCCGCAATGGCAACGCGTTGAGAGGCAATTGATACCGGTTTGAATTTTCCTTGTGAGTTTTCCGAGTTGGATTGGTCGCGGGACCTAATAAAGGTCTTTGAAAACCAATTCTCAGATGATTCTTCATCCGCCATCGATTTGCGATTTCGGCCTAAAAGAAATTCAAGTAACTGATCGGTACTAAGAATTAACAGGACTGCAACCAGCATGGCGGCATAGCCCAGCATGTCGTGAGCGATCCCCTTGGTCAGGTCAATTTGAAAGACTTGATCGGCGATCGGGATGGTCAAAATTCGAATGGAATTCATGAAGACCGCCCAAAAGCCGGCTGAAATCAACAGTAAAAGCGAACGCCAAAAAGTGCGGCGTAGTGAGATGATCAAAAAGGAGGTGCAAAATAACAACGTAAAAAACGACTGCACGCCACTGCAGGCTCGCTCAACCTCATAATTTTGGTCGGGGAAATTTAAAGTCGTCCCAGGTGAATGATGTTTGAAATTCAGCATGTCGAGATACAGACTGCTCACCTTTGCACTGGCTTGTTGCAGTGTCGTGATCACTCGAAAATCAAGGTTGTTAGGAGGCATGAGTATGATCAGCATTGGCAGGCCAAGCACCAGCAGTGATTTGCCGGCAACTTCACCGTCACGAGTTCTTGCAAATAAGCTCGTCAAAAGCATTACCGCAGACGCAGCGGCAAACCAAGTTTCGGAAAACAGTGTTGCAGCGATGCCAAAAATAATTCCCGCCCAAAAAAGAACGGTACTTAGTTTTCTGCTAAAAAACGGCTCGTCGAGATGACGGGGCCAGCGCAGATAGGCGAATACGCCGACCAAGATCAGGGCGAATGGGAAGAATTGGTAATGCGGACGCCCCCAGAGGATGGTCATGTAGTAGACCAGCAGTGGCGACAAGGCAGCAATGGCAATGGCGTATGGCACCAACACCATTCGCTTGCGTCGCTGAGCTGACTGGTCGCTCTTAACCGGCGAATCAGTTTTTTTTCCCTGATTCAACTTGGAATCCGGGATGTCAGATTTCTGTTCTGTGTCCATGATTTACGCGGGAGACACTTTTGATAATTGCTTACTCATAACTTACCACTTTTTCACGTCTTCAGCGTGAGGTTTATCCCTCACAAAATGAAACGAAAGTGGCTTGGAGGACTCATTCGAGCGGCCCTGATTAAACGAGGAACGCCCAAACCTCCAATATGCAATTGATCGCCTACGCTTTCCAGATACGATCTCGATGGTCGGTCACGTTTTTGGTGGCATTTCGGGTATCGATGACGATATTGCTACTATTGACGATCAAGTCGTAATCGAAAGCTGTGTGGTCTGTGACGATTACCGCACAGTCGAGGTGTCCCAAATACTCTGGATCAAGTTTCGCACTGTCCAGATTGGGCATGTCGTAATTACGCATGGGATGGGGCATGGTTGGTACGTGCGGGTCGACGTAAGAAATCTCCGCTCCTTGCTCGAGTAATAATTCGATAAGCTTGAAGCTCGGACTCTCGCGATGGTCGTCCACGTCTTTTTTGTAAGCGAGTCCCAAAATGCCGATCTTGCTACCGCGAATGGGTTTGCCCGCCGAGTTTAATGCCTCAGAAATTCGGCTGACGACAAAGCGTGGCATCGACGAATTAATTTCGCCAGCCAATTCAATAAACCGAGTTGGCATTTCGTATTTTCGCGCGACCCAGGTTAAGTAAAATGGATCGATCGGGATGCAGTGTCCCCCCAAACCGGGGCCAGGATAGAAAGCTTGGAAACCAAATGGCTTGGTGCTGGCCGCCTCGATGACTTCCCACACATCCAATTCCATGCGCTGGAAAAGTACTTTTAACTCATTGACCATCGCAATGTTGACACTGCGATAGGTGTTTTCCAAAATTTTGCAAGCCTCTGCAATTTCACATGAGTTGGCAGGCACCACGCTCGTGATGGCTTGCTCATAGAATTTGGTCGCTAAGCGGGTGCTGTTGGCTTCGAGCCCTCCAACTACCTTTGGGATTGTACCCGCTGTGTAGTGTGCGTTACCGGGGTCTTCTCTTTCTGGGCTGTAGGCAACGAAGAAATCAGTGCCTGCATCTAACCCAGACTCTTCGAGGATGGGCGTGATCACGTCCCGAGTGGTACCTGGGTAGGTCGTACTTTCAAGAACGACCAGTTGACCAGGGCGTAGGCACTGCTTAATCGCTTGAGCGGTTGATTCAACGTATTTGAGATCTGGGTCTCGACTGCTGGTTAACGGAGTTGGTACGCAAATCAAAATTACGTCGGCTTCGTTCAGGCGGCTCATGTCGACCGTCGCTTCGAATGAGCTTTTGTCTAACCAGCTTTGTATTACCGAGTTCTCAATATGAGCGATGTAGCTTTTGCCTTTGTTGAGTGCCTCGGTTTTCTTGGAATCAACATCAAATCCAATTGCTTTGAATCCCGCTTCAACATAAGCGTCAATTAATGGGAGCCCGACATAGCCAAGGCCTATCACTCCCACCATTGCGGTCTTGTTGTTAATCGCTTCAAAAAGTTGGTCGCAAGTTTGTGTTTGGGTTGCTTCATTCATAGTTTTAGGCGGGCTTTAAATGTCAATACTAGAATAGTGGTCGAGTGGAATGGGAAGTTATCAAAAGGTGCGATTCGTGAAGGAGGCAATCTATTTCCTTCACGTTTCCATGAAAAAGAGGCTGGGAAGTGAGCAAAACCAAGTGAACCTCTTGGGCTATCTCCATTATCGTTGGGATGTCGTTGAGGTCTACCGAAAGTGGTCATTCTGCAGCAAAAATCTCTGCTATTCGCTCTGCAGCTTTGCCATCCCATAAATCAGGGCATTTGCCACTTTTGTATTCGCCCTGAATTACCTGACTTAAGAGCGTGCGAAGTTTATCAGCATCACTGCCAATCAAGGTGCTCGTACCTTCTGAGCAAGTTACAGGCCTTTCCGTACTGGGACGCATTGTCAAACAGGGAATACCCAAGGCGGTTGATTCTTCTTGAAGCCCTCCAGAGTCCGTCACGATGACTTTTGCGTTGGATGTCAAGCAAAGGAAATCCAAGTAACCTGCCGGGCCGATACAGTGCACATTCGCCGCAGACTCTAGTTTGGACATCAACTCGAACGCTTCGAGGCGACTCTTCGTTCGTGGGTGGATGGGAAAGACTAGCGGTGTTTGGACGGAGATTTCGAGAAGTACATCGATGAGTGAGCCAAGCACTTGTTCGTCATCGACGTTCGCCGGCCTATGTAAGGTCACCACACCGTATTGTCCTTTTTTCAGCCCCATGTTGTCCAGAATCGTCGATTCTTTAGCACGTTCCAATTGAGTCATTAATGTATCAATCATGACATTTCCGACGAGGTGAATATTTTCTTGGGCATGTCCCTCAGCGGCTAAATTCTCTACTCCCGAAGGCTCAGAAACTAAAAGCATGTCGCAAATTGAGTCCGTCAAAATGCGGTTGATTTCTTCGGGCATATTACGGTCGAAACTGCGCAAACCTGCCTCGACGTGTGCAACGGGGATGTGAAGCTTGATAGCGGCTATTGCTGCCGCGGCGGTTGAGTTGACGTCGCCCACCACCACCATGCGGTGAAACGGATGACCTTGTTCTGCTGCATCCAATAAAACTTTTTCTACTGCAACCATGACTTCGGCGGTTTGTTGGGCGTGTGAGCCAGAGCCAATTCCCAAAGAAATATCTGGTCGGCTGATTTTTAGTTCTTCAAAGAAGATGTCCGATAGGTTCTTGTCATAGTGCTGGCCTGTGTGAATCAACACGGGTTGTACGTTTTTGTGGGCGGCTAACGCGTGCAATATCGGCGCAATTTTCATGAAGTTGGGGCGAGCCCCCACGATACAGGCTAGTTTTTTCACAGTCATTAAATCCAAAAATAGTGGTTTAGGGCAAATTTCCGTCAGTTGAATTGCCAATGAAACGAATCGCCTTGACCGTTCTTGAAATCTAGAGAAATTTGACGGTCGTGTAACGTGATAGTTGGTTTGGAATCCGCTCGAGTGAGCACCCAGCCCATTGGCTCAGCGGTGGCGTTTGTTTGATATTGGATCACAAGATTTGATTGGCGAAAACCGAATCCGCGACAGTACCAGCCTTCTAAAATGGTCAGGTTCTCTAGGCCGAAGAAAACAATTTTACGCCGGTTGTTTCCGAGCAAAAGTAGAAATTCATTCTCGGATCCGCCTCTCTCCAATTTTAACTTTGGAGATAGATGGAGGTAACCAACTAAACTTCGTTTTTTTGACCCTTCCGCCAAATCTCCGACAAGCCAGAATCTATTCGATTCAATCGCTACAACCCTCGCAACCTCTGCAATACCCAATCGGCGATAACCTGTGTGGCTCGCCGTGGCCCAACTGGTGTTTAAAGTATTTCCAAATTGAAAGTTGTTGATTTTTCCGCGGTTTCCCATGCGGAATCGTGACCAAATATTACAGGAATTGGCGTGATCAATCGTGATGACATTATGAGCCAGAGATGAACGACAATACTGCCGCATCGAATCGGCCTCATAGTTAAAATTACCGCTGTCGACAAACCATCTTTGCCCATCGATTGACGCTTCCATTCCTAACAAATCGCAATGTGCGTGGGCCGGGAGATGCGAGGCTGCCACCTCTCCCGCATCAAAGATCAAAACGTCATCGTCACCCGCTGAGTGTTGGTGCACCCAGTAATTACCGCAGACCGTAGCACCGGGTTCGCGTAACGAGTGGGTTAGCCGATTTTTTTCTGCGAGTCGGGAAATCTGTGCGACGCTGGGGGCTTCCCCAAACCCGATATCCCCCAGAAGTGGGATCTCGCCATCTGGGTGGAGGATGCCATTAAGGAAGTCAAACATGAATTGAGAAGTCTCAAGGCAGCGATGACTCAAGGAGGGGCAGACGCTTTTGGTGACCAAGGCGACCCATAACAGATTGCGAAGGACTTGGCAGTGATACATCGGGGAACGCTCAAAATGTTCACCGCTGGGTAACACCTGATAATCTAATTCTGCGGCAAGTTTTTTTTGCACCGTTGACAACCAAGTTATCGATTGATCGGTAGTTAAAAAAGAAGCTGCCAAGGCCAGAGCTGTGAGGTTTTCCAATAAGTGGTTACCCCCGAGGTCTGTCTCTAAATGGTCATGCAGCCAACTCGCTTGCTGAAATAATGAGCGAATCAATTTTTCCTTTAACGTCGAATCGATATCACGGTTCGTTAACAGGCTGATCCAGACTGGAATACGACGTGAAATACAAAAAGCGTGCCATGCATCACCGCGAATCGGGGTCAATTCAGGTCGGAATGTCTCCACCCAGCTTTCAAGCACACTCCAGACGTCCTGCCAGTGACTTGGCTTCTCTTCTGGTGCAGCATCGGCGATATGAGCCAATAAAAACTCGTGGTACTGCAACTGGAACCGCCATAAATGTGGCAAACGCAATATTTCAGGGTGCTGCCAATCCAAAGGCCAGCCTAACTTCACAGCATGATTCAGAAGTACAATGCTGCCTTCGCGTAATTCCGATTGGCCGTGATGTAAATGAGCCGTGTATTCGGAAAGCAATTCTTCAAGCAGGAATGCGAAAGCGTCTCGGTCAATGGTTACTGTGATCGGAACAGGAATGCCACCGATCACCCTATCGGCCAACATTTTATTTGATATCAAGTTAATGGCACGACGCGTTATTTGACGCCAGCGGTAATGGGACAGGGTCTGTAAACCACGCTGCGCTCGTTGCCACTGGCTGCAAGTAGTTACCAGCTTTTGAGCGTCACTTTCTAATACGTTTGATGTTTTGGCTTCCAAGCGTCGCTCTTTTTTTTTGCTGCCCATTTATCTGCTTCCGACAGCCACCAAGATATTGAGCATGTCTTCGGCTAGTCTATCCCGGCTGAAGTTTTCGATGACAAATGTGCGACCGTTTTGACAGAGGTTTTGATAGTTTTGTGCGTCATCGCAGAGTCGCAAAACCGCAGTCGCTAGTTGCTCCGCATTATCTGGCTGAATATCGATACCGGAACCGCTGCGGCGGACAATTTCGGCAGACTCTCCTCGCACACCCATGACGATGGGCCGCATCATTGCCATCGCCTCAAATATTTTTGAGGGGATCACGGTTTCAAAAAGGTCCGTTCCTTTTAGATGAACCAAAAGGCAGTCGGAACTGGCAATTACTTTCGGCATATCACTCTTGGGAAATCGGCCGGGAAACTTCACTAGCTGTTCGAGACCCTCGTCATTCACTTGCTCGATCAACTGATTTTTTCGGGCACCGTCGCCGACGTTGCAAAAGATAATATCCTCACGCCCCATTTCCTTCAATAATTGGGCAGCTCGTAGGGTGATCTCTAAACCGTGAGCCATGCCGATAGTTCCAACGTAGGAGCAGACAAATTTATTCTCTAAGCCAAGTTTTTGACGGAATTCCAGATCGGGCGATTGAGGTTGGAATTGGTCCGGATCTACGCCGTTGGTCACGACGGAAATACGACCAGCTACGTTGGCTTTCGATAGGATGTTATTTTTATAACCCTCGCCCACAGCCACAATATGGTTCGCGCCTCGATACATTATTCGTTCTAGGCGTTCGAGGACGCGGACAAAAATCCCTGGCTTCATGGCTCCCACAGTCACAATGGATTCAGGCCAAATATCGCGAATTTCGAGTACGAATCGGGTCCACTTTAAGTAGCTGCTGATTAACCCCGCCCAACCACAAAAGAACTGGGGGGATGTGGCAACAATCACTGCCGGCCGCCGGCATAATATTACAAATGCAAAGATGGCCGAAAGCATAAAAGAAACGTAATTGAATATCCGTTTGAGTCCTCCAGCGTTGGGTGCAACGAATGTCCAAACTCGAATTACATTGATTCCGTCGATGTTTTCCTTTTGTGGCCAGATTCGGTTCCGGTAACCTTCGTAAACAACCCCGTTGGGTACGTTGGGGACCCCCGTAATCACCGTAACGTCATGTCCCGCACGAACCCAACGAACGCAATGTTCGTAAGTGCGTGAAGCCGGTGCGTTGCCTTCGGGTGGGAAATAGTGTGTGAAAAAGGCAATACGCATAATTATCGGCCGAAAGCATTCAGCGATTGCTGGATTTGATTGGCAGCATCAATCGTCGCTTTGGAGACTTCGATCAATTGTTCCGCGGCTATCGGCCACTCGCCTCCATTTTTTAACGTCTCGAAAAAGGCGGTGAGCTCCTTTGCATGGCCTTTGTCTTGGCCGCGTGTTTTTAATTTACCTTTGCCACCTATTTCTTGAGATGCCCGGAAATTATCACAGCTCAACACGCGTCCCCCCGCAAAAATTTCAATCCGTTCTTTGGGGAAATCTTTGCTGCCGTTGGCCAAGTAATGGACGGTCGCGAGGGAGCCATTTTCGAAGGTCATTTGGATGGCGACACAATCGGCCAACCGCCCTTCCCCACCCGCCATCGGTTGGGCGTACACCGAAGTGATAGGTGAATCCGCAAAGAATCTCGCCAAATCAATAAAGTGGCAGGCCTCTCCGATGATTCTACCACCTCCAATCTCAGGGTCCTGTGTCCAGTGGTCTGCAGGAATCGCTCCCGCATTCACGGTTATGATGATGCTCCGAGCGCCAGGGCAGGCTGCCAGCCATTTTTTCAAGGCAACGCTGTGCGGTGAAAAACGTCTATTGAAACCAACCATTAGACATTGATTCGGATGGGACTGAAGTGCCTCGCTGACACGGTCCAATTCCTCCAGGTCCATGGCAAGCGGTTTTTCGACGAACACGTGTTTACCAGCAGCTAACGCATCGCAAACTAAACCGCAGTGGGTATTGTGCGGCGTGGTGATAAACACCGCATCGACCGCTGGGTTTTGCATCACCGAAAGTGCATCGGTGGAGGACTCGGCAAAACCAAATTTTTTCGCCGCGTGGGTCGAGGAGGCTCCCGTACTGCTAACCACGCTTCGTCGGGAAATACCTTGCTCTGGCAGGAGGGGCATGAGCATTCTCGTGGTGAAGCCGCCTGCCCCGATAAACGCGACTCCTAAGTCACCGCTGACGCTGGCAAGTTCGCTCGGTTGAATTTTCACGCGCCTTTCTGCCAGGTGCCGGCTTTCTTCGAAAGGAACATCAGGGTACTCCAGCAAAATGCCCATCGCTCCGGGATTGCTGATGGCCCCGTAACCTTCCAGCGCCTGATCAAATGAGAAGCGGTGAGTAAGGAGCTTGTCCGTTTTTATTTTCCCTTCCGAGAGCAGCATTAAGACAGCCTCGAAGTTGCGTTGCTCCGTCCAGCGAACAAAGCTGATTGGGTAATCCATACCCTTTTGCTCGTAATTGGATTCGTAGCGGCCTGGACCATATGAGCAGGATACCTGAAACGAAAGTTCTTTCTCGTAAAAATCAGCCCTTTGTAGGTTGAGTCCGATAACGCCAACAAGAACGATGCGGCCTCGTTTACGACACATCGTGGCGGCTTGGTGGATGAGTTCGTTACTCTTGGTGGCAGCTGTTACGATGACTCCGTCGACTCCCTGCCCTGCGGTCCAGTCCTCTGCTACTGCCACAGGATCTTGCCCGTCCGCTAAATTGACAGTCTCAGCGCCAAACGAACGAGCCAGATCGAGCTTTTTACTATCGAAATCAATTCCTAAAACCTGGCAGCCCTGAGCCTTTAACATTTGGACGGTTAAAAGCCCGATTAGACCCAACCCGCTTACCACGATGCGCTCACCCAAAGTGGGCTGAAGCAAGCGGATACCCTGCAGACCGATCGCTCCAACAACGACGAATGCTGCTTGCTCGTCAGTCACATTTGCCGGAATTTTCGCCATGAGATTTTCTGGGACCGCGACCATTTCAGCATGACTACCATTGCTGATAACTCGATCGCCTTCTTGATAGAAGCTGTTGGCGTCGGCTTCGACAACACGTCCAACGTTGCAGTAGCCAAGAGGAATGGGGGTGTCCAGTTTGGCGCGAACGGTTTCCACTGTGGTTTTTAATCCATCCGTCTTGATTTTCTGGAGGACTTTTTTAACCTGATCGGGTTGGGAGCGGGCCTTAGCAATCCAACCACTCTTACCGAAATCAATGAGCATTTTTTCAGTACCCAGTGAGACCAGAGTGCGAGTCGTTTGGCAGAGCACTTTTCCTTTACCCCGTCGTGGGCAAGGCACTTCAGCTAAAATCGTTTCACCATTTCCAAGGTTTTGAAGTATTTGTTTCATTTTAGGATTAGATAAAAAAGTTGACCTGGGAATTCGCGTCCGTAGAACCGATGGGGCTTGATTTCCTTCAGCAACGAAAGAGGAGCGTTTTAACCAATTTCATCGTAATGGAGATTGGGTTGGATTCTGCAGTAGCGAATCGGTTTTCTGAATTTCGTCGCGAGCCTAGTTAAAGATAATACGCTTGATCTGGGAAACCACGATAACTTGAACAAAAAATTTACTGAAACATGCTGGCTTTGTTTCAACCGTTTTCCAGCCCGAAAGTTTTTGCTAACACGCGGTCACGCTCTGGTTTTCGATGTCATGGGTGTTTGGCAATGTTACAGATGCTATAGCACGCAAAATTCATCTTCGTGCTTTGAATCTTCATCGGATTGCCGAGATTTCGCCCCCCAATATTACTTTTTGGGGTGATTGGATTCTCCTAGGTAAAGAGGCCCATCCAACATTTTTTCATGTTCTTTCCTTTGCTCCGTGTTGAAGCGGTCACGAATCTTTTTTGCTGGAATGCCGCCAAAAATTTCGTAGGCTGGAATGCTTTTGGTAACCACCGAACCAGCTGCCACAATCGCGCCGCGTTCAACACGCACCCCCGAGAGGATGATTGAGCCATGTCCAATCCATACGTCGTCCTCGATGAAGGTTTCCTGCATGTCTGGCCGCCCTGAAAAGATGATCGGTACACCGGGAGTGTCGAAGTTATGATCACCACCAACAATTGATACATGGGGACCTAATAACACGTATTTACCAATCTTCACTCGCGGATTAATAATGCAACCGTAGTTAATGAAACTATGCGGTCCCATGACTAAATCTCGGCTTAAGCGAACCCGTGCACCAATAAATACGGATCGGTCAACATTTTTAAGTCGAAATCGTAGCCTCCGGCAGGTTGATAAAAAACGTCGGCGGGACTCAAGGAGTTTGAGTCTAAGATTGTTAAGCTGGGCGTTCATTGTGTTGACCTACTTTGCTTGAATCTGAGGTAAGGGCAAACGCCGTTTCCCGGTCGCTGCGAACTCGATCGAATCAATGATGTTGGCCATATAAGTTTCAACATTATGTTCGTTTTTGATTAGATCAAAGCTGGCTTTTTTCATCATGTCGAGCGTTTGAGGGTCCCCTAATAACTCCTCAAGCCGCGCCGCGACGAAATCAATGACGATTTGATCATCGTCGCTCTCGATTCGATATCCTGTTTGCCCATTTCTAACCAAGTCGACTTCGCAACCATCACCGCGACTACAGATCACTGGTATTCCATGGGCGAGTGCTTCACTTACGGCTAATCCCCCGAGCCCGGGAAGCACAAAAATGTCGGCATTTTCAAAGTAATCTGATACGCCACTAATCACACTTCCGGCGAAATGTGTTGCATGTTCAACTCCCAATTGTTGCACTTGCTCTTCAAGGCGACCTCGATCTGTTCCGTCCCCAACGATGACGAGTTTGACACTTGGATTTGCTTCCAAGATTTTTTTGAAAGCAAAAAGCAGTCGGTCAATCTTTTTACCCTTTGTCAACGCACCTACAAAAAGTATCACAGCGTTCCGTTCGGGATTGATTTGATTTCCGAGTGCTTCGGCTTCCGATTGGCGATTGGCAATGTCCTGAAAGACCTTATTGGTGTCGACACAGTTTACAGCCCGAAAGCAATTGGATCGCTGATAGCCCATCCTTTGGAAGTACGCCAATGCGACACTACTGTATCCAAGGTAGACGCTGGATAACTTCTCCTGGGCTGTTATGAGGAAGAGGTATAACTTGCGCATCCGAGAGGATTGTTTTTCGTTTTGGAGCTCTCCAAGGGTCCACCAGATTACAGGTTTTCTAAATAAAATTGCATAGGTAAGGATAAGGAAATTACTGAGAAAGTTGCTCCCACCTTCGGACAGGATTGCGTCAGGTTTTAGGCGAACTAAAGAAAAAAAGATAAAAGGATGAAACACCCATGTGTGGCCTTTTCGCTTTATTGTGAAATGCTCGATGTGGTCAAATCCATCCAGCTTATCTCCGTTGATTAGTTTTGTGTCTGGCACGGAACTACCGTGTAGCACCGTGACTTCCAATTTTGGATCGGAATTAAGTTTAGCGAACATCGGTGCTCGCCAATGTTGGCAAACGCGATAGGTTATAGCCAACTGGATCGGTTTGTGTTTTTTTTCAGGCATCGATGCGGTGCAATGGTTGCTTTTGAGAACTCGGAAATTTCTATGGGTTTTGGAAAAATAATGATTTGGGTGTTTACGTTAAAGGTGCTGATGACAGACATCGGAGTAGGGTTGTGGGGCAGCGACGTTTTCGGTGCTTGATCGATATAGATTCAAATAGCTTCCCCGAAATTCTTGCAGGTTTTGCTGCAATCGTTGTCAGAAGATAAGAATCGTCATTCAACTTAGGAAACAAGAAATTCGGGCGGCGATGAGACGTGCCCCGAGGTAATAATGTGTTTCCAAATTGCTCGGAAGTTATCTTCGGAATTGAATTTGGCGAAGGCTTGGGCTGTTGTGTTGGTTTTAAATTTCTCTGATTCTTGCAAGCCTCTACGTAGGGCTTCTCCATAGGCCTTGGCATTTTGGGCGTCCGCCCCCACACCGACCTGGTATTTTTGATTAATCCAGTTTAACCATCCCCGGTCATTAAAAACTATCATTCGTTCCCATGTCATACAACGCAAAACGATTCCGGAGGGGCGATCCACTGATCGGTAAGGCGTGGCAACCACATTGCTCGCCAGGATGGCATGCTGGAATTCAGTTTCCGTTAAGAAGCGATCCTGAAAGATTACTTTCTTGCGAAAGTGTTCATTCTCCATGTACTTTGAGAGAAGTTGCCGGTTGGCATCAGTCAGTTTTCCCATAAGTACCAAATATGTGGAATCCTCAAATTGGGTCGCCGCAAATCCGCGAATCAGTAAATCGGTTCCTTTGCGATGGGACTGTTCTCCAGGCGATACAATGAACTTTCCCTCCGTCGGCAGGCCTAACAATTCTCTCGCTGCCGTGCGGGATATTGGTAGGGGGGCAGGCACTGGATCTGGGCACAAGCCGATTTGCTTCTTTTCATTTTCTTTCAAACGGCTCCACTCTCGGGGGTCGATTAAAAGAATGTTTTGCCAGGGACCTTTCTTTAAAGCCCGCCAGGACATACGGCATAGCCACTGTTTTAGCGGACGTTCAGGTAGAACTTGGAGTCCCCGCATGACACAAATGTGAAGAGATGTTTCCTTAAAGGACTGATCTCCTAACATAGCCAATAGTCCGCATGTTGGGGCAAAACCGTCAGCTGTGGGAATTGCCACTGCATCGGGCTCGTGCTTTTGCAGTAGGTCTCTCAGATTTTTACGTGTCTCAAGTGCTGTTCCCAAGGCCTTCTTTTTTTGCCGCGTGGGGAAGTAATCAGTCTGGAAGTTGCTGGTAAGGTACGCATCCGCGTCGGTGTTTCCCCTCAATTCGGTGGGGATAGCCAATACCACTTCGTGTTCTTTACCCAAGGCATCCGCAACCAAAGAGGCGTATGGGAGGCGATGACCCACGACACGCATAACGCGGTCAAATACAAGGATTTTCATTTGGATTTAGCGGGCGATTCCAAAACGCTGATTTTGTTTAGAGGCATTAATTAAAAAGAGCCGACGCCATTCCCAATCCTGAGCCACGAGGCTGCGACTGTGTTTTTCCAGGTGAGCGATTGCAATGGCAAAAAAGAAGAGTTCAGGCCAAGAGAAAAATGACCCTTGCTTCAGGGAGATGATCGTGCCGAAAATAAATAAGGCAATGATGGCAATCGATTCACGGCGTGTTTCAGGGTAGTAATCTAGTTTCTTGATAATCTTCATCGAATTGATGATGGTTTCAATATAGATGTAGGTAAAGATTCCCATTCCTATCAAGCCGAGTTCGCCAAGGATTTCTCCGGGCAGATTATGCACATAAAAACCGGATACAGAAAATGCGCCTGCGGAACCGATACCAAAAAGCAAGGTGAAGGGTCCACCACTAGACCATTTTTGGAGTAGCGTTTGGAGCATAGCAAACCTACCTTCTAAATCACCTTGAACTTTATTTTCACTCCACCGATTGATCGTACCCAATTCAAGATTTGTAAATACAAGGTACAAACCTAGGGCCAAGACGGAGAATCCGGCAGTTGTAATAAACAAACCTTTAAGTCGGGTGGCTCTGTTCGCAAGTGGGTAGCAAAATAAGGTGACGATTCCCATGGCGAGTAATTGCCCCCGCGACTGCGTTCGAAAGGTCACGTAAAACGCCAACACTGCGGTAAATATAAAAATCAATTTGAAGAGGAGTTGCTTGGGCGTGATGATGATGGAAATAATTCCGATGTAGGCGGCCATGCTCGATAGTGCGAGAGGGGGAGCGATCCAGGTCAAACGTCCATTGTCAAAAGTCGGTGCTGCGAGTCTGATTCCCCTCCCTTCCCAATCGACGACAAATACAAACAGGTAGACCAGTGGAATTCCGATAAGCAACGCGGTACGGATACCATCTTTTATTGATCGTTTGTCCAAAGTAACGATGGGCGCTACCAATAGGAACAGAATGAAATAGGGTCGTGCACTAGAGTAGTACATGTCAAAGGACTTTGGGGCAAGCGTCCAAAGTTGGCTGGTAAAGCTAAGCCCAGCAAGCAGTAGGGCGGCTACATGGACTCTAGCAAGGTAGAATTTATGGTAGTACTTTAAAAGCCAAACAACCGCTGCAGTTAGAACTACAAACCCTATCCCGTAATTTACGATTTGCCCGCGTTGTAAAAAAAAGGCGTCACGAGTTTGTAAAAACTGTTCTAGCCCGAACATGCAGATTAAAAGTCCAATGGATACCCCGGGCCTTTTTAGTGATGCTAAAAGGCAGGTGGCAATAATGATCGCAAATAGTGCTTGCCAAATAATGTCAGTTCCCTCTCGGAGGACGTGTTTCTGAAGTTAGTCGGTGATTTAAGAAAAGGCCCGAATTTATCCTTCGAGCATCGCAGAGAGAGGTTTTTTTTTCAACATCAACGGTTGGATTGCTGTTTTCGGAACTCCTGCCTTGCGCTCTTAAATCACTGAATGTTCCCGATGCCCTGGGCGAGGGATTTTAGTTTCTTCGACCGTGACCTTAGGTGTTCTACGGGCTTAAGGCAGGGGTTGAGCAGCGAGTAGTAGGTGGCTTTCATCTTTTTCAAAAGAGAAATTTCATCTTGAAGTTGGGGGTAACCGAGCCTTTGGCATAACTTTGTATACTCATTTGACTCACTGGCCAACTTGAGGAACTCTAATGAATACGGCCTTCTGGGTCTTTGGCTGAGTGCAACCGAAGAGCGACCTGAATTTCCTGATCCAACGTGTTTTCCGACTGCCGAGTAATCGACCGGGCAATGAGGTACGTTTAGGTGATTGGCAATTTCATCAACTACCTTTTGCGGGTCTTGAATCAGATCCTCGTACCGAAAAAGGTAAATGTTCTTCTTGTGTTTAGTTTCTTGGTCGATTCGATCAAGATACGCATTGTACCGTTGACAATATTCGTCAAAACTCCGTGGCAGTTGCAATGGAAAGCCTTTTCTAAAACCAAGCCACGAGTCGACGGGGTCGCGTACTGAAACCAGTCCTTTAAGTTCAATGTTTAATTTCTGATAAAACTGGTCCGATGTCCATGAACTGCCTGAAGGTTCGATTTCGGGGCAGACGGGATTAAAGAAAAAACTGTGGGTATGTTCCCGCAAGAGGAGTCGCTCGCCACGTTCCTGAGTTTTTTGAGTGCAGGCGATAATGCGTTTAAATAAGATCTCTTCGAATTCTTTGTGACTAATTACCTGTTGCCCCAAAAATTGAAATTCGGGATCCCATGGGTTGTATCGATTCGGGTTCGGTACGCGGGCGACACCAATCTCGCTTAAGCCTCGAAACTTAAAGGTTGAAAGTATCACGCGATAAATTAATGATCCACCCGTGCAGGCAGCATGACCTAAAACGATTGGTTGATTATCAGCGTGGATTCTTGTTGCGTTAGAAAAATTCATTTTTTCTTTCACTGCATTAGGAAGGCAGTTTTTTTACAGTTCTTCGAGCGGAGTAAAAAACTTGCTTGAGCATGTCTATTGGACTGGGTCAATTGGATTTTTCACAATCGCTATGGTAAGTAAGTTGCGGTCTCTCGATCGTGTGTCAAGCAATTATTTTCGTGGTTGTTCTAGGAGTCGACGTGGGTCCGCTTTTTAAGCTTGGGTACACTGGATAGTATTCGAAGCCCGTCGGTCAACCCTTGAGCTTTTACGACATGGCAGACGCCCATATAAGTAACGCTAAATACAGCAACTTGTAGGCACAATACAAGAATCGAGGGCTCTAAATGAAGGAGCTCAATACTGTATGTAAGCAATGCGCAAATGGCTCCAGTCGTGATGTAAAAAATCCAGTCATGAAATTGATCCGTCATTGAGTAGTTAATGTATCTGGCGGTCCAGAAATCATTAATAGTCATGTTGATAGTGTAGCAAACCAATTGACCAAAAATCATTGCCATGATCCCATATTGCCAGGTCAGGCAGAGCACGGAAATTGAAATTCCGTTCCTGATTAAGCTTAATATGAAGATCAGTCGACCATCGCCTTTTGCACGAATCACGTTGGATTTTATGGCAGCTAGTGAGAAGGTGATTCCGAATAGAGGGACGACCCGCAAATACTCCGAAGCTGGCAGCCACTTATCGGTTAGCAAGACCACGATGAGTGCGGGTGCCGAGGCGATTAAAAAAAACATCACTGGAGAAATAAAGAACATCAGCACTGGAATGCCTTTTCTTAATGACTCTCTGATGCGAATGTTATCGTGTTGTATCTCGGAAAAAACAGGAAATAAAACTCTGTTCAAGATGCCAACCATGGGCTCAGTTGGCGCTCGCTGGAAAAAACGTGCACGATTGTAGAACGCCAGTTGTTCCGGTCCGAACACCCGGGCAATAACCAGGTCTATCAAATTCCGAGTCACCCGCATCAGAAAATTGCTGCCAAGAACGCCAAGGCTGAGCCCCGCCAATTTATGCAATGAAGTAAAACTGAAATGAAAATTCGGGCATATTTCTCTTGGGCACGTTAACCAAAGCAAGCTAGTGCTGCAAATCTGATAACTAAGACGCAGCATGACAAGAGACCAAATCTCGAATCCGTACAGGGCAAGTGCAATTGCGATTATGGAACTAGCAATCGTGGAGGGAAATGAAATCCAAGTAAGTTTTTGGAAATCAAGTCGCTTGATGAGCATCTGTAATTGAGCTTGGCCTGCTGCGGAGATGCAAAGTACGAGTGCCAATACAGGTAATATTTCTTCAAGAGCGGGCTCTCGAAAGTAAGCTGCGATGCTTGGCGCGCCCAATATCAAACCGATCATTACAGTCAACGAGATGCACAAGTTCATGTAAAAAGCGGTCGAAATATCGGTGCGCGTGATTTGTTGACGCTGTACTAAAGCAGTACCTAATCCACCTTCGACAAGTACGGATAGTATTTGGAGAAGTATCGCCACAGTGGCGACGATTCCGAAATTCTCCGGCGCGATGACTCTAGCTAAGAGGATCTGCACGAAAAAATTGACGCCGAGAACACCAAATCGCTCAACGATTGACCAGAAAAAACCCCTGGTAGTTCTTTCTTTGAGGTTCACCCTATGAGTTTTCTATTTGAGGAGATTTCAACCAGAAATTCGATTTCAATTTTTCATAATTGAATCGTTTGCGGAGCATCTTTTCATAAGTTTCTTCAAGAAAGGACGCCGTAAGTTCACTGAATTCTTCGTAAGAACTTAAAAATAAAATCGGTAGATCGAGCAGTTCCTCATGAAATACGGCTTCTTTTACCACGATAGGTATCGTGCCTACATACAGGCAATCCCAAAACCGAAAAGTGTCGAACGCGTTGCCCCGCGGACAAACGCTAAATTTGCTTTGCCGAAGAATCTCAAAAAATTGCTCTCGGGTCAGCGGGTATTTCAAGAACTCGGACTTATCTTCCATTTTGATAAATGGCTTGCCGCGAAGTTGATCCGCCACCAACTCGCGGACGGGATGCGTATCGGTTGAGAAATTACAATAGCATAGATGCTGTTTCATCGATGACGGTTGCATCTGTTTGAAGAGTGATAAGCTCCTGAAATCCCTTCCCATCGGGAGGTAATGAATCTTCGAATCTGTTGTATTCACGTTGTTCGCAAGCACGCGAGAGAGGTTGGGAGGCAGTCGCTCACTAAACGGTGGGTCGACGACATAGTCCCCTTTTCCGACGATCAATTGAAATTGGGTGTTGGGCCGTTTACGCATAAACTCAAAAACCGAATCGAGCTGCTTAAGATCGTTAAAGCTGTAATCGTAATAGCCGGCGAACAGATAACTTGAGCGTATGCCAGATGCCAATGCACCGCGAGCGGGACGGAAAAGCAAACGCTGCTTCAGAGACTCTTGTAAGTACCTGACCGGAGATAATGTTTTGCGCCAAGGATAGAAACACGCCTGTGGGCCACGAAAGATCTCAGGATTATCCAACAGGATAATCTGATCTTTCAGAGGGATACCCGCGCTATGCTGATATTCTTGGAGCGTAATAGGTTCGAGAAAATAAGGCGGTTTAGAATTCATGAGGGTGCCGGCGGATCGCGGCAAATGATTCAAAAGGTAAACTTTGAGACGAACTCACGTAGTAATTGATTCAGTGTGTTAGTGTTGCAATTGGCAAGCCTATTAATATTAGAGTTCGGCTGAACCTTAAGGCGGCTCAGTTGTAAGTCCTGATCAACGAACACCCGCTCCAGGTTTGGAAAAACCTCATTTAGGGTATCTGCAATCAAATTCACCGTCCAAGAGTTGGTTACCAGATTGTAGGTGCCTGATGAAAAATCTGAAAATGGTAGTTCGGCCAAAATATTGGATGCTAGATTGACCGGAATGAACGCTCGACATTGTTCTCCATCGCCGTGTATACAAATGCGATTTTTGAAATTTGCCTCAAAAACAAATTTATTAATCACGCTGTCATATCTCATGCTGGAATTGAAGCCAAAGATATTGCCGCAGCGAATGATGTGAGTGCGTAGCCCCGTTTTAAATAGTCGCTCAACGTGTTTTTCGGCATTAAGCTTGGACCGACCGTAGTTGGTTTTAGGTTTCGCTGGCGTATTTTCAGTCGCTTCATCTGGAGGCGTACCATAGACAGAGGTACTGCTCAAAAAAATGAAATTCGAAATCGAGCTTTTTTCAACCGCGTAAACGACTTCAGCTGTTCCCCAGTGATTGACCTGCTCAAATAAATGCGCATGCTGATCGGAAAATGGCGTGGTGACCTTTGCTGCCAAATGAAAAAGGGTGTTTGTTTTTTCTAAAGCTTGTCGAAATTTTCGAGAATCCAGTACATCACCTTCAATCAATTTGACGGGACAGTCAAATTTATCTTCTCCCATAAACAGATTGAAATTTCCCCTGCTCAGATTGTCGTAGACCACGATCTCTGTAACAGCGTTGTGCCGGCTCAGTTTTCTCACTAGTTCAGTGCCTAAATATCCGGCGCCTCCGGTAATTAAGACCTTCATGTGTTGCTAGTCCTTTTTGGCAAGGTCTGTGTGAAGTCCGCACTCCGTTTTATTCAGACCAGCCCAGCGTCCACTGCGATTATTACCCGACGCAAATCGTCGTGTACATGGTTTGCAGCCGATGCTTCGGTAACCGTCTTTCTCCAGCGGATGCGGTGGCAATTGGTGCTCTGAGCGATAATCGCTAATCATCTGAGCGGTCCAATGAAGCAGGGGATGGTATCTTCTGCAGCCATGAGGGGCATCTTCTTCGAGACGCATTGTGCGGCGGTTTGAATTTTGCTCCTGACGGATACCTGCAATCCATACGTCATGTCGGATAAGCAGCGGTTCCAGTGGTTCTACTTTGTTGATGTGACAGCAACGATCAGGATCAGAAGTAAAGAAGAAATTCCCGAGCGAATTGAGTTGCTGGATTTTTGGAACCGTTGATTTTACTTCAACCAGATTCAGGCCAAGCTGTACAACAATTTGATCCCGGTAAGAAATCGTTTCGGAGAAAAGGAATCCCGTGTTGACGAATACAATCGGTATCGCTCGATCGATTCTCGAAAGCATATGCAGCAGAGGGATACTGTGGCTTTGGAAAGACGAGCTGACAAAGATGGATTGTCCCGATTCACGGAATTCGTAAATCTTATTGGTGATTTCTTCAATGGGAAATTGCAGCGAATGCACTAAGGGGTAGCCTCTTGCTCAATAGGACGCTGGCTTAAATCAGAGTCACCGCATACGGTGGTGAGCGTATCCCAAAATTGATTTTTCGACTCGCTTACAAAATGATTGCGTTGGCCTTGCTGACGATTTTGCCAGAATAAATCAAAAACATCGCGTCCGCTAAGCCGGCCAAATTGGTGGGGGTTGAGACAGAACTCGGGTTTTTCTACTCGGGTCGCAAGATCGAAAGTCTTGCTGGAGAATCGCAGCCAAGGCTTTAGGGGTTTCGCTGCAAGGGTTAGCCACCGGGAACCAAATCGTAATCCCGACTCGTAGTGATCGAGCGCAACAAATGGCAGGCTGTTAACGATAGAAATCATAATGGGATGGAAGCGGACTCCCACATACCCTTTTGAGTGTTTCAGCCATGCGTACCACTCTAATGGGGTCATGGGCAAAGGTAAGACTCGATCGAAGGGTCCCGGGACGACAGCCTCAGGATGTGGCAGGCTGAATACCCGTAAGTCTTTTTCGTGGGCTGCCTTAACGAACTGCTTAATCCATTCGGGGCTTGCCGTTTTCGGATATAAACTCATTACCAGATAGTCAGCTTCACAGGGGGTTGGCAATTGCTGTGGTACGGAATCGTTGAAAACGGACACGGGGTCAGGACAATAATCCAGTTGTAATTTGCGATCACACAATCCCAGCATTTTCATGGTCCAGCGATCGCGTAGGCCAATGTAACGCAACTGTCTTAGCGTCTCTCCAATACTCTTACGTTGCCGTCGTGTAAGGCTTAGGTAATTACTTCCCATGGAGCTCGCTGCCAGGAACCCGGTTTGTTTGATGCCGATATCTTTGGCCCATTTCAGCCAGAACGGATTGGGAAACGTGAGATCGTCACGCGACGATTTTGGGTCCAGTCTCAAGACGGCATCGCTGCCCGATAACGCAACTTCGATTCCGATCGTTTGGGCGGCCGCCTGTACCTGCAGGGAAGTCTGGCAAAGTTCGGATTGTGGTAAAAGCTCTTTACAAAACTGAGTATGGGCAGCCCGTTGCTCGTCGGTCACCATCGCGTCATATCGTTTAACCATCTCGGGAGGACGATAGTTTAAAACATGAGGATCGTGGCCTAATTTTCGCAATGCGCATACCGTGGATAAAACTTGGAGATTCGCTCCGAAGTTGTATGGCCAGTGATGTGTGAGAATTCCGACTTTCAAGTCTTATCGCCAAAAATACGTTCGGTTAATTTGTAAACAAGGGTCAAATCGAGTGGGTCTTGGTCTGAAATCAGTGCTCCCGTTTGCGTGTCGCAGCAAAACACCGGGTGCCTGCCTTTTTGACCAGAGTGCATTCCACCCTGTATCTTTGCAATGGATGGGAGGGGTGCGTAACCCGGGTTGGCTCGAATGAAGGCGCCTGGTCCGTAGGCACAAAAAATTTCATCGGAGCAGTGAATTTTAACATCGGGTAAATGACTGTGGAATTTGGCACCCTCAAATTGGCTTCGGTAGGGTTTGGCTTGCATCTCGTATTGGCTGGCTTCTTGCGTTGAATTAAAACGCTGACATAATTCGTCCGTAATTTTATTAACGTCCACCTCGGAAACTGGTCCCCCAAACCGTGCTGCGTCGTTAACGAATATTCCGGAAAGATACCAATGCCCAAAGGCCGTCGATTGGTCGTTTTTTGCAATGCGAACGGGAGCGAAAGGTTTGGATTTTATGACCCGCGCCGCGAATTTACGCAGC
>CAJQPP010000011.1 GCA_905480235.1 uncultured Pirellulaceae bacterium | reverse complement strand
CGCTGACTGTTTCTTCATATATAGCGTGAGTACCCACGAATTATCGCAATTCTTGATCGGGAAAACGGGCTGGCAGAAACAGGGAGACAATAAAGATGTGGATGATTACCATCCGTTCACCAGAGGGCGAACCACAGGAATACATCTTAAAACCCGGGACAAACACGATCGGGCGAAAATTGAGTAATGACATCATTATCTCCGACTCCTCCGCCTCACGCATACATGCAGATATCCATTTCAGCACAGCAGAAAACAAGCTCCTGATCACCGATCTCGACAGCACAAACGGCACCTACCTCAATCGCCAGAAGGTCGCCGGAAAAGCACCACTTGTCGCTCGAGATATCGTGCGTATCGGCACATGCCTGATGACTGTGCACCATTTGCACGCGGATAAAGATCCAGTGGAGCGCCGAAAAGCCGGCACTCGCCCACTGACGCGGGATATGGTGATCGAATCGTTCGATTCCAATGCCGTTCTGCTTTACGACATCGCACGCCAACTGAACACGCTTGTGGATATAGAGCCGGCCCTGGAGAA
Source organism: uncultured Pirellulaceae bacterium (assembly GCA_905480235.1). Lineage (GTDB taxonomy): Bacteria > Planctomycetota > Planctomycetia > Pirellulales > Pirellulaceae > CAJQPP01. The sequence goes on along the minus strand of CAJQPP010000011.1, from coordinate 11,151 downwards.
AGTGACTAGCCTGATACAGATGTCGATGGGGGCAAATTCCTGCCAGCTCCTGATGGCATCCGAGTTCGATAATCTTGAAGTGATCGACTTCCCCGCATCGATCGCTGAGTTGGCGATCACAACACGCAGCGCCGTAGTAATTCCGGATGTCATGTCCGAAGAGGATGCACGCATCCGCGAAAGTGCCATCTTGCACCGCATCCGGTCTGCGCTTTGTGTACCCATCCAGGCGTCCGACGAATCGCTGCTTGGCCTGATCTATATGTACAAATCCGACCCGGAAAGCAGGATCGCTTGTGGAATTATCCCAACGCCAATCGTGTGCATCGCGAGCGCATGATTATTCACTTGGGCGAGTCGCCGCAGCAGCAAGCTCAGATTGCTCTGGCGTTGTTAACTCGTTTTGAATTGGACGAACATTTAGCAAAATTAGCCGCTCTTGAGTTGATTACTGGATCTTACCGGCCCATTTCTAATTTGCACCAGTGGGTTAGCACGAGTTCTCGAACGGGAAGCCAATGGTTACGAATTCATTCGCTGACGGCAACCAACTTTCAAAACTTCATTACGGCTTGGGAGCCTGCGGCTCAGGCGCTCGTAACGAGCGATTGGAGTCAGGAGCAGCCCAAGGCCGCTCAGCGTTTTCTCAGGTGGTACATCGAACAGCTATTGATCCGGGGTGAAGACAGGCTGGCCGAGCAGAGCATTCAGCATGTTTTAATGCAAGTGACGGGACAAGCGACGGATTTGATCGAAACACTGGATTGGTTACTAATGTATCGGCAGTTAGATGCGTGCGATCAATTGCTGGAACGGTTTGCTGACGTTTCCAAAAAAGAAATACGCTTGATTTACCGGCGAGCAGAACTGGCTCGTTTACGTGGAGATTTTGCGGAGGCTCACGAGTTGGTGGCAGCAGCGACTGCCAGCGCAGTATGCCCCGACCCCTTATTACTTTTGCAATCGGCCCTCCATCTGCAGATGGCAGGCTTGAGCTATTGGACCTCGGAAATCTTGACTCAGTTGGTAAACGACGAGGCTACGCCGGCGTCGGTACGCGTGCAGGCTTGTACACTACTAGCGGATTGGCATTATCAAAATGGTCAATTCAAAGACGCTGGCGATGCTATTGCGAAAGCGATTGTGCCAAATCCCGAATCTCAAAATGATCCGAAAGTCGCTTTGTTACCGGGGGATTTGGAGGTTCGCCAGCATCTGTACCAGCATCTGCACGCACGGCGACAGAATGATTGGCAGCGCGCCCAATTCCATCTTTTAGAAGGGTTGAAAAAATCTCCCTCCGACAATGATTTACTCATTGCGATGGTGCGATTTTCCAACCCGGAGATGACAGCCAATGCATTCGCGCGCTGGCAAGCGACGTCGGGTGAAATGGTGAAACTCGCCTTGCAAGGTCGAGCCGAACATATTGAACGACTGCGAGTGGCTTATGACCGGGATGCTCGGCAAGCTCATATTCGCCAAGATGAATTGCTGGCGGAATTAAACAGTTACGCTTGGTTGGCGAGTCAAACAGGCGTCGAACTGGAGCGAGCGGAGTTGTTCGCCCGTGAGGCAAATATGCTCGTTCCGTCCGATGGTCATGTGCTTGATACCTTAGCTGCTTGTTTATTTGCCCGCGCTAAATTGACGGAAGCCGTGGCGTGTCAAAATCAAGCCCTGCGGCAGGCCCCTTGGTCGCCGCAAATTCGGCTGGGGTTAGATCGTTATCGGCAGGCCGTGATGCTGGCTGAAATTCGCGGGATCGTTCGCTAAAGGATTCGTCACGGCGGTAACCGGCCGACCTTTTTATTCTCTAGCCGATTCCGGAATGCTGAAGATAGATTCACTTTTCATGACCACGTAGGCGTCCGGAAAAGTGTGGAAAGCCCGAACATGCACGGTGTTTTGCCGGGACTGAATGTTGACATAGCTAATCGCGCCCATTTCAATCCGACCGCTTGATTGAAACTGGAATAGCATCCCCTCGCAGGGGAAGGATTTGAGTAGCTCGTTTTGAATCATCGAAAAGGTCTGGGGTCGCGCCGATTCCAGTTGGAAATCACAACTGTAATCCAGTGATTTTTGGTAGCAGATCTTCTCTTGATTGGGGCTGCCGACCGCACCTCCATACAGAAGGTGTCCCGATGGAAGCGGTTGCAAACTGGAACAAGCGACTTCGCTAAAGACGATGCCATCACGTTGCCACGTCAGCAGATGACCGGAACTAGTAATGTCAATTTTCAAGCGATACTGTTCACGAACAATCGTTCGCGTGAGATACGTTTCAAAAAGCTCAGGGTGCAGCGAACGTCCGAAAACGCGGAAAGCAAGTTCCGATATTTTTGGACGGACGGTTAACACGTGAAAGACCTTTTATTGAAAGTTGAATTTGAATGCTTAGTGAGACCGATAGCGAAACGGTGGAGCGACCGCAGTTTGCATCAAGCCAAGTTATGTTTGATTTGAACATGGATTTCTCTGCGAATTACCATTTGGCGATTCGTTCGTTCCATTCGCTGCCAAAACTCAGGGCATACCTCAATTATAAGCAGCAATCGCGTGGTCAGATATAGAAGTTTTTACAAGGCCGCCAAAAGAAAAAAAATGGAAAGCATTTGATCGCAAAAAATTTTAAACTTACCCAAGAATCCCGTTGGAAATGCACAAAAAAAATTGCCACCAACCATGGATGTTTTTTTCTATAAAAAATCTGCTGAGCTTTTGCTTGACATTACCCATTTTTAAGAGCCTGCCTCGACCAGAAATATTCAGAAATAAAAAACAGGTGTTGCTGTGAAAGCGAATTGGCGTTTTTGGTTTTCACATTTTTAAAAGGCGTTTTATTGAAAGCTTTCCCATGACGAAGGATGCCGGCATAGAAACGGTTGATGTTTAATGCCCGCTTACGCGGTTACGGCGATGCCTGCATTGCCAGAAATATTTGTCTTTTGGGCTGAGCGCTTCACGCCCTGGTAGCTGGCGAAAGAAACGGGGTTGGTCTCGTTAATGGGGAAAGCAGAAGCCTCAGCGACGGAATCTTCAGCCGTTACTTTTCTATTTTCTTGGGGTTTCTCGTAGCCAGCCACGGGTTACAGGGACGAAAATACCGGCTTTTCCCGCGAAGAAACGCAGGAATCCACGAAAAAGAGAAATATCAAAAAAAGGATGGGGTTTTTCCCAATAGCCGGAACCCCTTAGCGAATTACCCCATAAGCAATTCAAGTCCGTCCTTGGAAGACCCTAATAAACCTTTGTGAGAGGAAGAACCAAATGTTCAAGAAACTGATTTTTGTAGGTGCGGGAGGCCTCTTGGTCCTTGGCCTGTTGTTTGGCCGAAATTTAATGCCTTATGCTGGTACTGCCGTCCAAAAAGCCCAAGGTTGGGCCGATTCGATGGTCGATACGAATTACAAAATCGACACCGTTCGCCAGTCTTTGGAAAAGCTGGAAGAAAATATCGAGCCCATGGTCTACAAGATGGCTCAGCAAAAAGTAGAGATCGAGCGATTGTCTGAAGAGATTGAAGAGTCCGATGACTCCTTGGCTCGTTCTCATGGCCATATCATGAAATTGCGGAATCATTTGGATTCTGGCGATACCAGCTATGTTTCAACGCAAGGAAAGACATTTTCCCAGAGCCAGGTGCGTCTGAATTTGCAGCGATCTTTCCGCAACTACAAGATGCAGGAAGAGCGAGTAACCGCCTTGCGTACGACTTTAGAAGCGCGGGAGCAAGGATTGGGTGCAGCCCAGAAGAACTTGGAGTTGACTCACGCCAAACGTATCGAATTAGCTAATAAGATCGATAGTCTGGAAGCTCAGTTGAGAATGTTGGAAGTGTCACGGACCGCCAGCAGTTTCAATAAGTTTGATAGCAGTGAACTGTCCCGTATCGAAGATATGGTGGACGAAGTTCAATCGCGAATCGATACAGAAGTGATGGTGAATCGTATGGGTCCTGAATTGGGTGGCGAGATCCCTGTGGATGAGTTAGACACTGGCTCAGGCGACATAATCGAAGCCGTTGATGCCTACTTTGGCTCGGACACAGAAAGTGGCATCGTCAGCAAATAAGTGAGAAAACCTAAGGGGTCTGGAATGCATTCATCATTCGGACCCCTTCTTTCTCGCGACCGAATTCGCAACGAAAAGTTGAAGCGTCGATACGTTAGAGGATCGTTAACCAGGGAAACCTGAAAAATCGAAGCTCTGGCAGTTCGGTTATTATTTGGAGCGTTGCTAAACGAACGAAGTATTAAAAGACAAAGTTGAATTGTTGGGCCCATGTTTTTTACAGGAAAAAAACTGCGACAGGCAAAACAGCTTATGCGGCAAGGCGACCTGAGTGGTGCCTGCGGCATTGTCGACGGCAAAAACTTTGCGAATTCCCGTGGGGGTCGAAGAATTGCTAGACAATTGACGGGCCGGCTCGTTGAACGAGCCGGCCGTTTGTCGTTTAACGGTGATTTGGAAGCTGCTTGGCGGGATCTCTCTGATGCTCTGAATATCGCGCCGCAAGATTGCCGTGATCGCGTCTCCAGCGAGACCAGCAAATTGGTCGAGCGTACTATCGATCATGCCCAGGCAGCGCTTCTGGCCAAGCAACCAGGTGTGGCTTGCTGCAGCATGCAGTTGCTGGCAGACCGTGGCATCGAGGATCGTCGTGCTGATGACTTGAAACGGGTTTGTCAGCTTTTGTTGGAGGCTAGGGATTGGTCGGCTGCAGGACGCATCAATGAAGCCATCCGTTCGCTTTGCAAGGCGCAAAAGTTGCAACCGGAACTGATTTTTTTGAATGATCAAATCGAACAACTTCGCCATCAGTCCGGGCAATTGATGGAATTGACCAATCGTCTGCGATTGGCAATCAATCAATCCGCTTGGGGTGGTGCCAAGAGTGTGAGTGAGCAAATTTTGGAAATTGCTCCGCAAAACCAGATTGCGTTGGATGCGCGGCGGCGCTGCGAAACTAAGCAGGCCCACCAGCAAAAATCGGTTTTTGATGTGCCCGAATCGTCCACCGGCGACACGCAAGTTAGCGGAGCTCTGGATTCCACCTGCGGCGGTTATCCGAAACCTTCGCAGCCTCCCATGAGAAACAAGCCCATGGTGGTGGCTGAGGATGTGGTGGATGAGGCCTCTGCCATGCGTTCATTTATGCTGTGGATCGACGGCGTGGGTGGGTTTTTGGTTTGTACGAAATCGCAAGTGACGTTGGGGCGGGCCGTCCCTCATTGCGGGATCGATATTCCAGTTCAAGCCGACCTGAGACGGCATCATCTTAAGATAAAGCGTGTTGAGAATCGGTATTTGGGTCGTCAGCCCGGTTTGGCTTCCGAGGACTCGAAGTCAGAGGAAACGTGGGATTTGTTGGCAAACGATCAATGTCTCGACTTGGGGCACGGCGTCCACCTGAAATTCATGCAAACACACCCTTTGGGAAACAGTGCCCGTTTGGAATTAACCAGTCGGCATCGCACTGAGCCGTGGTCAGACGCTATTTTGTTGATGGGGGATGCTTTGTTGTTGGGTGCCGATCGATCGAATCATGTTTGTTGCCCGGGTTGGCAGAAAAACTTGGTGATTTACAGAAAAGGTACAAAAATACTTCTGCGAGCTGAGGGGAGCTTAGAAGTAAATGGCAGTACTCAAGTGGGTGACGTCTTGCTGCAGGATGGAATTCGAGTCATTGGCAGCGAGTTTTCCATCAGTTGCGAGGAGGTTCGCGGATTTCTGTGATTTTCATTTTCCAAAAACCACGCAGTAACGACTAACCCCTATTGATTAGAATTAGAGACGTAAATCAAAATGAATGTTCGCCCCGCAATGTTAGAGAATAATATGCAACCCACACAGCCTGGCGATCCTTCTCAACCCAACAAGCCACCGGATCAAATTCCTGCAGGTGGAAGTGGTAGCCGTTTTACCTACCCCAGTGGCTCGCGCCCCTTGGAAGGGTACACCCTCAAACGCGGCATTGGCATTGGTGGATTTGGGGAGGTTTATTTTGCGCTGAGCGATGCGGGCAAGGAAGTGGCGCTGAAGCGCATCCAGCGAAATCTCGATATCGAGCTGAGAGGGGTGCGACAGTGCTTGAATTTGAAGCACGTGAATCTGATCCAGCTTTGGGATATTCGCACCAACGAACGCGGCGAAAGCTGGGTTGTTATGGAGTACGTACCGGGCGCTAGTCTACGTGACGTGATCGAGCGGTATCCACAAGGCTTGCCCGAAGACCAATTGCGGGAATGGTTTGAATCGATTGCGTCGGGTGTCACGTACCTGCACGGTCGCGGAATCGTGCATCGCGATCTGAAGCCGGGCAATATTTTTCGTGATGATGATGAGCAGGTCGTGAAAATCGGAGATTACGGCCTCTCCAAGTTTATTTCATGCAGTAACCGCGATGGTCAAACCGAATCGGTAGGGACTTTCCATTACATGGCACCCGAAATTGGTAAGGGTGTTTATGGGCGCGAGATCGACGTTTACGCGTTAGGCATTATTTTATTCGAGATGATGACCGGTCGCGTGCCGTTTGAAGGTGAGAGCAGCCAAGAAATTATTATGAAACATCTGACCGCCGATCCTAATATCAGCGGTATTGCCCAACCTTATGGTGCCGTCATCCGCAAAGCACTGGCGAAAGACCCCGAGCGGCGGTTTCGTGATGTGCCGGAAATGCTGGAGGCGCTCCGCGGCAATGCAACAATCGAACCGCCGGTGGTCGTGCCACCCGCAAGATCCACTCCGCCCATTCCGCCAATTCAGCCAATGTTTATTGACGATTCTGCGGCGTCAGACGCTGATATTTCATTTGGCGAAATGAAGGAGTCACCCATCTCGAGCAGCGGCAGTCATCAGATTTCCGCTCACCAGAAGACTCAAGTTGCCCATGACAACGTACATGCCATAACGGATGAGCCTATCGCTCGCGCCGTAAAGGGCGGCTGGGAGCAATTTACCGATTGGTGGATGAATGCTAACTTGACGACCCCCGTCAAGGCCTTGGTGTTGGCCGGCGCAGGGTTGCTGTTGGCGATCAACAGTGCTTGGTTGCTCCCTGTTTGCAGTGGATTAGGCGCGTTGTATTTGGTTTACTTCGTCGTGAGATCGCTTTTGCCTGCAAGGGGTCCAAGAAAGCCAACGCGTGCCTCCAAAGATCAGATGATAGCTGTCTGGCGGAGTGCTTTGGCGAATCGACCGATCTCGGATCGAGTTACCGAGGGGATTGGTTCTTTGGTTGTAGCCGCGATCGTTTGCATGATTCTCGGCTTCTTAACTCTACTGACGACGGCGCAAAGCACGGGGGATGTTTCCCAACAATGGGCGTTTTATGCGTGGAATGTTGGTGTGGCCGTCGTCGCGTCTTGGTCACTTATCGTCACCAGCAAGACTTGGGAGCACCGGACAGGCGATCCCCTGGTGCGGCGTTTTGTGATGTTGTCTTTAGGCGTGGTGGTGGGTTTATTCGCTTATGCTTTCGCCGAGTTTCTGCATCTGGATTGGACGGCTCAAGCCTGGCCCGGCGATCCTAAGTTGTCTCCGTTTGATGCGGGACTGGTTTCACTGAATGGTGCTCCACGATTTCTGGGCATGATGTTGTTCTTTCAGGGTGTCTTCGTGATATTACGATGGTGGAAACAGGCCGACCCCTTACGACGCACTCGCTTGAGCATTTGGAATGTCGGATTGTGTCTCCTGTGGGGCATATTGATGGGGCAGCTGTTTCAATTTCCGCTCCCTTGGAGCGCTGTTTTGGCTGTCATGATTTCCATTTCTACACAAATCGCATCGCCTTGGTTAACGCCAGAGCAACGCCATTTGATCGCTACGACTCGAACCAGTGTTAATGGATAAATGCTAAAGTTCTCGGACCAAAATCGAAGACCGCAAATAAGCATTCGTTGCAAGGTCGCCGTGCTACGATCTATCTTGATCGTCACCGGGTTTGTTTTTGGCATGATCGTTTCGCAGGTGCTCGTAGCGGCTCCGGTGAGCTGGCAGGATCCGCCAAGTTCTGCGCCGCAAAATGAGGTAGAGAAACAGGGGTCGGATTCCGCATTCTCAGATCCAATGTACCGGGACTTGAAACCTCGGCCGACTTGGGTGGTAAAAGGAAATTTCGAAGATGCCGCTAACCAAACGAAATACCTCTTGGTGGCTTCTGAGCCACGTCTGAAACAAAGGGAGGCAGAAGAGGAGCTGGAGGAGCGATTGGTGGAAATCGTAAGCCGCCACGTCGAAGACACGGTGGCCGCCGGCGCTGGTGACGCGATTGACCTCAATCTGGATTACATCCGTGAAAATCTGCTGGAACACCATCCAGAATGCGAACCCGACGGCATTTACCATCACGTGTTGATGTGGCGGGTCGCGGATTCAAATCAGGGTATGCTCGATGCGGATGAACGCGAGGCCTACCAATGCTACGCCCAGGTTCGAGTAGATTCGCTTTTTGAGGATTGGGCAGAAAAGCAATGGGAAAGTCGGGTGGTAACAAGCCGCACGATGCAAACCGGATTGATCGGTTTCGGATTGTTGTTTTCCATGATCTTGGCATTCGCTTACTTGGCTGCTGAACACAAAACGCGTGGTTTTTATTCTAGGCGTTTGCAGACGGTAAGCTTCCTATGCATCGTCGTTGCCGTTGTGCTTTTCTGGTACTCAGCCAGCTATTTCGAATGGCTTTAGAAAGGTCAGCAAAAGACCTGCGGCGGGCCCCTATCGGGCTAAGCGAATCCCGGTAAACTGCCAGCGTGATTCCGGTGGGAAAAAGTTCCGGTAGGTCGGTCGGATGTGATTCTGACTGGTCGCGACGCTGCCTCCTCGAGACACGTATTGATTGCACATGAATTTCCCGTTGTACTCACCTAGGGCCCCGTTGGGAGGTGTGTAGCGAGGGTACGCCGCGTAACTGCTGCTGGTCCATTCCCAAACGCCCCCCAACATTTGTGCCAGTTGGTTATCTTTGGCTGTTTCTCCCGTGGGGTGAATCGCTGAATTTTCAGCCAACAGCAAATCAGCAAATTGATGACTGGGTTGTTCGGGGCAACCAGCTTCCCATTCAAATTCCGTAGGTAATCGGTATCCGGCCCACCGGGCAAAGGCATCTGCCTCGAAGTAGCTGACGTGGCAGACCGGCCACGAATCGCAAACCTCGGTTGAGCCAGCAGTGGTGTAAACCATCCATCGGTTGTCTTGTTCATACCAATACAGGGGTGCCCGCCAGCCATGCTGCTGAACGGCAGCCCAACCCAGCGACAACCAATGATCGGGCCGGTCATAACCTCCGTCGCGAATGAAATCCATATATTCGCGGCAGTTCACAGGTTGAGTTGCCAGCGAGTAATCTTCCAGCAAGACACGGTGTTGAGGGGATTCGTTATCAAATGCAAACCCTGCTCCGTCGTGACCAATTTCGTTGATTGCGTTGGGGAATTCGATCCAGTCCGAATCGCGGATTTCACTTCTGGTAAGCGAACTATCGGGGTCGTATGCCGGAAGCAGTGGGTTGCAAAAGAAGGCGTGTTTGATGTCGGTTAACATCAATTCCTGATGCTGTTGCTCGTGATGCAAGCCAACTGCGATGGCGTACCGCAGGTCGTCGGGAATCGTCTGCCCGTTCAGGAAATCAATCATTTGCTCATCCACATACTGCCGGTACTCAACGGTTCGCTGCTGACCGGGGCGTGAAATCAAGCCCCTTTGGGAACGCGGGTATGGACTACCAACGGCATTGTAATAGGAATTAAACAGCTGCCGGAACTGGGAATCGAATTCTCGATAACCCGGTTGCTCAGAGAGTATGAAAGTCTCAAAAAACCAAGTAGAGTGTGCCATGTGCCAACGCGTGGGACTCGCATCGGGCATGGACTGGATCATGCAATCTTCGTTCGTTAGCGGACTGGCGATACGATCAGTAAACGATCGAATCGCTTGGTAACGGTCAGCGAGCGTAATTGGTCCAGCAATTACTGACGAAGAAGACATGATGTACTCGGTTTCAGGTTTCTATTTAGTTGGCGGTCGCCGACTGGCCGTGCTGCCCGGCCTCATTTCCACGTGTCAGTTGGTGACTTGCACGCCCTTCCAGAAAGCGACATGGTCTTTCAGGTTCGCAACCTGTTCTTTGGGGGTCGCATAAAACCAGGCTGCCCCCGTATTGGTCTGCCCGTCGACTATTACATCGTAGTAATTAGCCGTCCCTTTCCAACCGCAAACGGAAGTTTCGTCACTTTCCGAGAAGAATTCTCGTTTGAGAGAACTGGGTGGGAAATAATGATTGCCGTCGACCAATTCGGTTTTATCGCTCTCGGCGATCACGGTATTGTTCCAGATAGCTTGAACCATTTGTTGCGCTCCTGTGCTGGCGGATTTTACTTAGTTAGTGGGTTTTAATCTGAGCCCTTTGGGCACCACCCACATTTCAATGAGATCAAAACTCCATTGGACCAAAAGGGCCAATACAGCCGCGGGGATGGCTCCTTGCAGGATCAAATCCATGCGGTCGAGCCGAATACCCGTCAGGATGGGTTGACCGTATCCGCCGGCCCCAATTAACGCACCGAGTGCCGCAAATCCAACGTTCATGACGGCAGCGGTCTTGATACCCGCCATAATACTGCGCATGGCCAGCGGCAGTTCGATATTGATCAGCTGGTAGCTGGAAGATAATCCTAAAGCTTTCGCGGATTCCCGGTATTGATTTTCGATCCCCTGAAACCCGACAAACGTGTTGCGCACGATCGGCAGCAGGCTGTAGAGGAAGAGTGCCAAGACGGCTGAAAAAGACCCGACGCCGATGGTCTTGGCTCCTACAGCTGCCGCCAAAGGCATGACTAAGACCAGCAAAGCCAATGCCGGAATGGTCTGGATGATACCTACCAGGCCCATTAAACACTGACCGATCAGCCGAAAGCGGTCGGCGATGATGCCGATCGGAATACCAATTAAGATGGCGGGTATGAGCGATTTTCTCACGAGATCGAGGTGTTCGATCGTCAGCTTGAGCAGCGTTTGCCAAAGAGCGGGCGTCTCCGATTGCTCCACCGCGATGTTGAGTTGTTCCGCCAAGAACTTGTTAGCGACTTGTGTTTCGGTGAGCCCCTCTTCTACTGCCAGGTTTAAGCCGGACATCGTGGCTTC
>CAJQPP010000010.1 GCA_905480235.1 uncultured Pirellulaceae bacterium | reverse complement strand
CTGGGGCGTTGGAGACAAAACCACGCACCGTCTCAAGACTCGGGGGCAAACCCGTTAAATCCAAATGCAGGCGACGAATCAGCGTTACGGGGTCAGCGGCGGGCGATGGTTCGAGTTGACGATCGCGTAACCCCTGCAGTACCCATCCATCGATCCAGCCATTACCCCAATCCGTCACCGACGACCGCGCATCGTCTTTGCCAGGCGCATCGTAGGCCCAGTAAGCAGGCCATTCTGCTCCCTGCTCGATCCACTGTCTTAAAATTTGAATTTGTTCCGCAGATAACTCTTTGCCGGAATCCTCCGGAGGCATTTTGAATTCCGCATCCTCTTCCAATACTCGCTCGATTAATTCACTCTGCTCCGGCTTCCCCGGCACCACCGTGAAGTAGCCGCCTCGGTCACTCAGCGTATTTTCCTTGAGATCCAGGCGAAGCTCCGCAGCCCGCGTCGATGAATCCGGTCCGTGACACTGAAAACAATTATCAGACAGTATGGGTCGGACATCCCGATTAAAAGACAGCGGCCTCGCGGAATTCAATACTTGGCCGTGACAATTCCAAGTGTTAACGATGGCGAAGACGAAAAACGAAAACAAGAAGGGGAATTTTAGCTGCTGCATAATGAGACATACCAAGGAAGTTTTTGGTACTCGCATTATAGACACGCGGACGATTCAAAACAGCCCGACCGCCGAACAGTGAAGCGGAAAACAATCGTGCACTTTTGCGCAGCAACTCACCAGTAGACCCAAACAACCAATCCGCACAAAAACAGACCGCCTTTCATGTCACCCCAAACACCAACACGGGTCCCCTGTCGTCGCTCGTCGTTCTAATCCAACTGGATGGAATCGGATGTGATAAACAATTTCCAATCCTCGACAGCTGTGCCTTTTAAGTCCAAGTTACTGAGCATGTAGTGAAGCCTTTTGGTTGCTTCGCCATTGGGTGCATTCTGAAAGAGGTTTTGCAAGAAATAAGGCGGCATCGCCTGGTAATACAACGTCGCCTTGATGGTCAGCGGACCTTTCACGAGTTCGTCCAAAGCAATTTCAAAACGCACCGAATCCGAACCACTGCCATCTTGGTAAGCAGGGTCGTAAGAAGCTGTTTTCCCAGGATGAGTGGCATGTAAAAAATTCCCCGTCAAGACACCCGGAGCAGGTCCCTCATGCTTCCAGCCTTTGGGCAAGAAACGATTATCTTTTATGACATCGCAACCATGTATGAAGCTCGTGGTAAATTCACCGGCATCATCCCACAACAACGTCTCGTATACCTGAACTTGCTCGGGTGAATTAATCACTTGGTGATGTTGCTGGTACTGTTGAGTTCCATTGCCATCGCGGGCGAATGACTCAGATGCCAAAGGCTCGCCGTCTTGACCCAGCAAAACCCCTAGTTCATTGGTACGGCCTGACGACCAGATTATTTGTTCTGATGGGGTTCCCTCATTTTCGATGACTAAAAATTCAAGAAACGCGCGGCGAAAACCAACACCACTGGGGAACCGGTGACCCACGAGGCTCTTAATATTGACGTCGGCTAATAACCTGCCCGCTTTCTTTTCGGCAGACAATTTCAACTGAGCTGTTTGCGTTTGGGCAATCAGTTTGAAATTTTCGATAGCATTATCCACATCGCTCTGCGACCCGGTCATGAAATCGTTTTTTCGCACTCCGAGAATCTCGTCATACTGCTTTACCATCTCCAAAAGAAATGCGTTAAGGCCTGAAAAATTGTGCCGTCGATAACCCGATTCACGAACCCTTATTTCCAGGTTCTCGTGCGAGGTCAAATTTTCTGCGTCGGGATAAGTCGAATCTTGCACGGTCGCAATACGCGTTACAATTTGATCGATATTGATACCGTTCCTGTCATCCCGCAAACCTTTGGACATGTGACAATCCTGACAACTCTTCGCCAGCGGGTTGTCTTTGTTGAACTCATTTTCATACTCACTATTCAGCCATTCCAAATAGGTCGCCTGCTCGACATGGTGTTTGAAATCTTTGAAGATTTCGACGTTCTCACCGACGACTAAATCCAGTTCACGTTCGCCAGCCGGCAGGGATGCCAGCGGTCGATCGACCACTGGTAAATTGACGGTATGACAAGTACCACACATTTGCGAAGAAGAGAGATAGTCATTTTGTTTGGGGACAATACCCAACGAATGCTCCATCAGGTAAGACGAGATCTCGTCGTCCCTAAAGGGGCCATAGATTTCATCTTGGGGGCCCAGGTGGAACTTGCCGGTGGTGGAATGTTCGAGAAAAAACTGCAGGTACGGGCGATCGTCATCGGTCGGTTGGGGCCGAGGTTGCATGCGGTGACAAATAACGCAGCTAATCCCATCCCGGGATAACGCCCCGTATCGATCCTCGCCTTTTCCGATATGGGAATCCTCCGCTGCGGTAGCGTGCACATGTTCAATCGTATACTTGGCATTCGGGTCAGTTTTTTCCATATCAAATTGATGTTTCCCCATCGCCCCGTGGCATCGCATACAGGTATCCACCAAATTTCGTGAAATATCCTCCGCTACCTCACTGGAAAACTCTTTTTTCAGGATCTCGATTTCGCTTTCTAGTTGGGCGTAAAACACAGGGTCACGGCCGGCCAAGCCCATTGCTGTCCAACGCCATTCACCGTAGGGAGAGACATGCCAACCCTCTGCTCCATATTCATGCTGGCCCTTTTGCAGGGGCACGAACATGGTGGGCCCAAATGGCTCCACACCACCCGCATGACAACTCATACATTGATTGGAAGTGACTAGCCCCTGCGCATCCTCGGTTTCATTCACCACCCAGTCGTGGGTGACCGGTGGTATTCTTTGCACATCCTCATCACCGACCACACCGATAGCATCGTAGTACTGCAGGAAGTTTCGATTTAGCACGAGCGGCCGATTTTCCGAATAATCCAGTTGCGTGCAACGAGGGTGGGAATCGTGGTCGGTGTCCGCAGTTTCTGGTAAAGCCGCGAGCTTCTGTTCGTTGTTTTGATCAATATCCGTCAGTAATGTTTTGTGCGCCTGCGCTCTCCAAGAATCATCCACACGAAACACCATCGGTTCACCCGGGTAGCCTTCGATGTTTCGCAATGCCGAAAAGGTGAATTCGTTATGCTTACGAACGGACTCAAACTCGGCAGACTGTGCCGATCCGTGACAACGGATACAGTAATGCCCAAATCCACTCACCGGATGGTCGAAAGGATATTGATGATTGTTGGTAACTTCTTGATCCGGTACGGGATTACTCCAGAACCAACCATCTTGGGATCCTGCCGAATCCTTCACCATGACTGTCCATGATTCCAAAGACTTCCGAATTTCCTTTTCGGATTTACCCTGATGGCGTATTGCCGGAGGTTGGTACTGTTCCTTGATGATCATCTCACCATCAGGAATTTCGCCAACGCGTCCTTCCTCGAGCCACTTAATGACCCCCGGCGAATAATAAACCCGCACGGCGGGATGGGTGCCATAATATTTACCAGCGATGAAGGGACCGGTATCGCGAATTTTCTTATCGCTCAACCATTCCAGTTCATCCGCGTACTTGCGCTCGTTCAGAAAATCAAACATGCGTTGTTCGAAATCCGCTACCGACATCGTACTGGGCAAGGGCAGGGGATTATCTTTACCGAAGTTCTTCACCGCATGTTCGCGGTGCTCAACATGGGCGGCGGCATGGGCGGCGGCATGGGTCGCCCCCTCGCCGGCACGCCTCACAGCCATGCCCTTCTCATAAAGGACAGGCGTCGCAGAAACTCGTTCATGCCGAGCGTTCGCCCCTTGTTGCTGGAAAATCAGTAGGGTTCCCATCGCAAATGCCAAAATAAAGCAAAGGCAAATGGTTCTAAAAGAAATAACCGTCGATTGAGACATCATGATGCTTAAACAATAACAATTTCCGCAGCAGCGTTTTCTAATCCAACCCGGGGGAGCGATTGACCATCGCGAGGTATAAGGAATAAGACCCTATTTTTGCAATGCCTTTTATAAAATCCAAGGCGAGTAAACTTAAACTCTCCGCTAAAGCGGGGCATCCGACTGCAATGAACGATTTAAGCTTGCCAGCATGGCAAGTCGCGAACGTTCTGGGGTCCACTCCGAGGACAACCGGCTATTGGCTTTTGTGTCGGGTTTTCTAGTCCCAAAGACCATTCAACAAACCTGCTCCAGAAAAAAACTCGGATGGCACGCTTCACCTTTTTTTGATGCCCGCCTTTAATAGAAACGGATTATTAGCATTCCGATTTTTTAATGGCAGTGCGAAATGACAACCGGTTTATCCGCTGGTGTCAAAGCGATTTCGTTCTCCTGCGAATCAGCGGGAGGTCCTGGCAAAAAACCCGAACTCACATTGCCTTGATGGCAAACTCGACAAAACAAGGAAAGTAAGAGGCATGCCAAGATTGTCACCACAAGCAATGTGCGGGTCATTGCCAAAAAAAGCGATTCAAACTTCCGCCGAAAAAAATACCCGGCGTTTTTTTGAAGGCTGATGAAATGCGAAAAGGTTGCGACTTCACCACATTGATGGCGTTTAGAAACATAAAATAGACGGCAAGGCAGTTTCGGTGTTGTAGGTACGAGTCTTTACGCGTAAACAACGTCTGCCGCATTAACAAACTAAAACCTTTTCAACTATCCGCAGCACTCCCGCTTGAATGTGGCAATTCACACTGTTCTAATGGGGCCAGGGGCGGAATCAATTGAGAAGACCGCTGAAAATATCTCGGGTGGAAACAATCCACAGTGTCAACTTTTCCTCTACTACAACCCGCTTCGCCGGAAGCACAAGCAATCTTCGATTTATTCATAATGGTCGTCTTGATCAGTCTGGGTATTTTCGTGGTTGTGACGGGGTTGATTGTCATTGCCCTGTGGCGTGGTAAAGCCAAGTCCGATACGCCTAAACAAGAGTTTGGCAGTAGCAAATCAGAGATATTCTGGATGACCGGGCCGATTCTGATTTTGATTTGGATTTTTGTGATCACCACAAAACTGATCCTGACCACTAACGCAGTCCCAAAGATCCAGCCGACTGATGCCACGCATGAACTGGAATTACATGTAACGGGCCACCAGTGGTGGTGGGAAATCCAATACGGCGATTCGTCGATCGTGGGGGCTAACGAAATCCACTTGCCCACCGGGACAAAGATCCGCGTCAAGATTGAATCTGCGGACGTGATCCACTCGTTCTGGATCCCTCAGTTAGCTCGAAAAATGGATGCCATCCCCGGCCACCCTAACTATATCTGGTTGCAAGCGACCAAAGAGGGAGTTTACGAAGGCCGTTGTGCGGAGTACTGCGGCACTCAGCACACTTGGATGAAATTCAAAGTATTTGTGACCTCGCCCGAAGAATACGAAAAATGGAAACAGGAAGCGATCGCGGCCGGTAAAACCACGGCCACGCAGGTTGCCAAAACGGCGCCCGCTGCCCAAGACGCTGCCTCCAAAAATGCAAAGCTGTCGACGAAAGAGGCGGGTAGAGCCATTTTCATGGAGGAAGGCTGCATCAATTGCCATGCTTTAGAGGGACTTTCTACCCCAAGCATCGGTCCCAGCCTGACACGCATTTCGGATCGCGCCATTATCGGAGCTGGGGTGCTTAAAAATTCCCAAGAGAACCTTGGTCGCTGGCTGAAAGATCCTCAAAAGTACAAGCCGGGCTGCAAAATGCCGGATTTCAACCTCACAGACGAACAAGTGAAGCAACTGGTCACTTTCCTTTGGAGTCCTTGATTTGGCCAATGGCATGCTACAACCCGATGACCTAGTCGACCCTTCTCGGCGGAACTTATTTTCCTGGGTTTGCTCGGTAGATCACAAACGTATCGGCATCATGTACATGTTGCTGGCCGTTTTTTTTCTGCTGGTAGGCGGCGTCGAGGCTCTGTTGATTCGCGCCCAACTGGCCGTTCCAAAAAATGATCTCGTCTCCCCGCAAATGTTTAATCAGTTGTTCACATTGCATGGAACAACGATGGTGTTTTTGGTGGGGATGCCAGTATTCACAGGCTTTTCAAACTTTATTGTGCCTTTGATGATTGGAGCGAAAGACGTTGCTTTCCCTCGTCTCAATGCCATGAGTTTCTGGATGCTGCCGTTTGGAGCGGTATTGCTTTACTTTAGTTTCTTCACCGGCTCGGCTCCGGATGCTGGCTGGTTTTCTTATGCCCCACTCTCCACAAAACCCTTTAGCTCATTGCCGGGTGTGGATTATTGGATTATCGGTTTAGCGGTAATGGGGATCGGCTCCATATCTGGCGCGATCAATATCGTGGCCACGGTGATGTGTTGTCGCGCTCCGGGGATGAGCATGCAACGCGTGCCGTTGTTTGTATGGATCATGTTCATGCAAGCGATTCTGATTGTCATCACGATCCCGCCCTTAAATTCCGCCATCTCCATGTTGTTGATTGACCGGGTGCTAGGGGCGGCATTTTTTGAACCGGCAAGAGGTGGCTCCGCGTTACTTTGGCAACACTTCTTTTGGATGTTTGGGCACCCAGAAGTCTATGTTTTTGCTTTACCGGCTTTTGCCATTGTTTCCGAAGTGATCCCCGTATTCTCTCGTAAACCAATTTACGGATACGCTTTTGTCGCGGGTTCTTCAACGATCATCGTGCTATTGAGCTACACGGTGTGGGCTCACCACATGTTCGCGGTGGGTTTAGGCATGGGGCCCAATATTTTCTTTGCCGCTGCCACGCTATTAATCGCTTTGCCAACCGGCGTCAAAATTTTCAACTGGACGGCTACGCTGTGGGGCGGCTCGATTCGGTTCACGACCGCGATGCTGTTTGCGATAGCCTTCTTAATTCAATTTGTCGTCGGTGGCCTGACGGGAATCATGTTCGCCACGGTCCCCGTCGATTGGCAATTGACCGATACTTATTTTGTCGTGGCACACTTTCACTATGTGTTGGTTGGAGGAATCGTATTTTCTCTGTTTGCGGCGACCTATTATTGGTTTCCTAAAATTTCGGGACGGATGCTTAGCGAGAGGCTTGGCAAGTTACAGTTCTGGCTTTGGTTGATCGGGTTCAACGCGACCTTTGGAATTCAACACCTGCTTGGGTTAATGGGTATGCCAAGGCGTGTTTACACCTACGACGACAACCCAGGCTGGGCTTTATGCAACGGGATATCATCCGCGGGAGCGGTCTTCATGGCCGCCGGCACGCTCGTGTTGGTTTGGAATATCTTAAAAAGCATTAAGTCCGGCGCTGTGGCTGGCGATAATCCATGGGAAGGCTTTACGTTGGAGTGGGGCACCACGTCACCCCCACCGCTTGAGAACTTTGAAGAGCTGCCTGAAATTAAAAGTCGCCGTCCCGTTTGGGACGCCGATCATCCAGACCTTGCAGACTGGAAAACCGAAAAAACTCCTGAAGATCGTGGCCATCGGCCAGCGGCTGCTAAAGTCGCCGCTTGGTCGTTTGTTATTTCCGAAGCGATTTTCTTTATCTTGCTGCTTGTCAGTTATGTCGTCTTTAATTCCGGAGACGAAATCGAAGGGCCAACCGCCGAAACTGCTTTGGATGTTTCTCGGACGGGCATATTCACCTTTATCCTGCTTTCCAGCAGCTTGACGTTTTGGATCGCCGAACGCTGTTTGCGAAAAGACAAAATCGGTGGTTTCAAACTGTGGCTCGGCCTTACCATTCTTCTAGGCTGCGTCTTTATCGGCGGGCAGGTTTGGGAGTACTCGGGTTTGTTCTCAAATGGCATTACCGTCAATCGTAATCTTTTCGCCTCGACATTCTTTACCGTGACAGGGTTTCACGGGCTGCATGTGACCGGAGGCATTATCGTATTGGGAATTATGTTCATGCTGGGTCGCCTTGGCTATTTAACATCCAAACGCACCCATGTTTTTGCTGCCGTCGGGGTTTACTGGCACTTTGTTGACGTGGTTTGGATTGCAGTATTTTCCATTATTTATCTGGATGTTTTCAAATGATGCTCATCCCGGAACTGTGGAATTGGGCTTCGCTGGTATGGCTGGCGATCGGCATAATTCTGCTGGTGTATTTTGTCACGTTCAAAAACGTCAAGCCGATGCAGCGTTTCGCGCTGGGTTTGGGTTTAGCCTTCATGGCAATCGCCTTCGTATCACCGATTGGCTATTTGGCGAAGGGGTACGTGTTCAGCGCTCATATGATTCAACACCTGTTGATGCTGTTGATTGTCCCGCTTTGCTTTATCCTGGCGTTGCCAAAACAGCGTGTGTCCAGTTGGTTCTCGGATACGCCCAAGCCTAGACTGGCCAAAACCTTGGTCATGGCAGGTTGGCTTGGCGGCGTCGGAGCGATGTGGTTTTGGCATGTGCCGACGTTTTGCAGCGTATCGACTCAAAACGCATCCCTCGGCCTACTGCGCGACAGTTCATTCCTGTTGGCTGGCCTGGTATTTTGGTGGCCCATTTTTGGACCCTTGGAAAGCACACGCCTGTCGCCGCCTTCAGGCATCATTTACTTATTCTCGGCCTGCCTCGGTTGCACGCTGCTAGGCATTTACATCACGTTTACCAACAGCACCGTTTGTCCAATTTTCGCCGGCAGCGCGGATTCGCTGGGAGTCATGAGCAAATTGCAAGCAGCTGGTTTTACACCGATGGTCGACCAAAATCTGGGCGGACTGTTGATGTGGGTTCCACCTTGTTCCCTTTACGTGGGAGCCATCATCAGCCTGCTATGCCGTTGGTACAAAGTGCTCGATCCAGAATCCGTCCCAAGCCCCGTAGTAGGCGACCACGAACCAGCGCATCTGGTTTAATAACGACTCACTGCAACCCACACGTTTCTCCAATTCATCCAACGCATTGCTTTGAAGTTTATGCCCATGTCGCAACAGGAAACAACGAACGAACCCGAAGAGATGATTCGGGATACTTACGCGCCGATTACCATTTCCATGGCCGTGATGATGATCTTCTGGGGTTTGCTGAGTCATCCATTTGGAATCACCATTTGGTGGATGTCCATTGCCGGGCTTGGATTGCTGGCCTGTGGCTTGTTCAGTTGGATGAAAGAATTGTGTTACGAGTGGAGTATGCAAGATGAATCCTGAGTCACCCGAAGAACAAGTATCCTGTGAGGACTGCGCTGCAAGGCGTTCCTTTCTCGCGAAAATCTCGATTGCCTTATCAGGCGTCATCGGTGCGATGATGACCTTGCCCGGAGTCGCCTTCGTATTGGCGCCCGGCTTTAAAAAACCCAAAGAGGTCTGGCGAGACATCGGCAAACCAGAGGATTTCAACGACGAATTTCAATTGGTCAGGTACGAAGACCCATCGCCATTACCGTGGGCCGGGGTAACCTCGCGTTCCGGTGCTTGGGTGCGGATGATAGATAACGAATTCACGGCTTTTTCCATTACTTGTCGCCACTTGGGGTGTCCGGTTCGATGGGTCAAAGGCCCTGAATTGTTTATGTGTCCTTGCCATGGCGGTGTGTATTACAAAGACGGAACGGTTGCTGCAGGTCCACCTCCAGAACCCCTGCATCGAATGCAAATCCGGGTCCGTGATGGCATCGTTGAAATCAAAACCACACCTGTGCCCCTGACCACCACGCCGTTGAAACCCATCGACGTATGATCCTTCATGCATTGAAAATGGAAACATGAATCCAATTAAAAAAACCTGGAACTGGATAGACGATCGCTCGGGTTACTCCGACTACGTACTGCCTTTGTTGAAACATATCGTGCCGCGAGATGCTCGCTGGTGGTATGTATTTGGCAGCGCCACGCTAACCGCGTTCCTGGTTCAGGTACTGACCGGTATTTGCTTGGCAATGGTTTACGTACCGGGCGGTGACGAGGCCTACGAAAGTTTAAAGTACATTACGGAACAGGCCTTTTTGGGCAACCTGCTTCGTGGCATGCATTACTACGGCGCCTCCGCCATGGTAATGCTGACCGTCATGCACATGTGCCAAGTTTACTTGCATGCCACCTACAAATATCCCCGCGAATTGAATTGGATGAGCGGCGTGGTGTTGATGATGGTTGTCTTTGGCATGGCCTTTAGCGGTCAGTTGCTGCGTTGGGATGACAACGGGGTCTGGTCGGTCATGGTGGCCGCCGAAATGGCTGCTCGAGCTCCGGTTGTCGGGCCATGGATCTCTGATTTCATTTTTGGCGGTACGGTGGTTGGCGGAGCGACGTTGACTCGATTTTTTGTCTTCCATGTCTTTATTATGCCCGCAATTATCTTTGCCGGTATTGGATTGCACTTGGTCTTTTTAATGCGTCACGGTGTTTCCGAGATGCCCGATCCGGAGAAACCGGTTGACCCGGAAACCTATCAAGAAGAGTACGAGGAACGTCTCGAAAAAACGGGCGTGCCGTTTTGGCCGGATGCCATGTGGCGGGACGTTGTGTTCTCAACCTTCGTGGTAGCCGGAATTGTGCTGTGCGCCGCATTGCTCGGACCGCCCGCCCTCAGCACCCCTCCCGACCCCAGTAACATCCACTCCAACCCGATGCCGGATTGGTATTTCTGGTGGTACTTCACGGTGCTTTCGGTGCTGCCTTCCAGCATGGAGACTTGGATCATTTTAGGCGCACCCGTTTTTGGGTTCTTGGCCGTACTTCTCGTACCATTCATTTCCAACAAGGGGCATCGTGCTCCCGGCAAACGGCCCTGGGCGGTTGGTGTTCTTGTTTTCGGAATCACCAGCTTCGTGGTCTTGACCATCTATGGTTACTACAAGCCTTGGTCGCCGGATTTTGGGGTGGACCCGCTACCGGAGTCCGTCATTGGCGCAACCTCGGGACCGATCCATGAAGGCGGTCTGCTCGTGCACCAAAAAGGATGTTTGTATTGTCATCACATCGATGGTTACGGGGGACATCGCGGACCGGTCTTGTCCGACATTGGACAAAAACTGACCCGCGAAGACATCACCATTCGCATCATGAATGGTGGATACAACATGCCCTCATTTGCCGGTTCGCTCTCGAGTGACGACCTTTCCAACATTGTTGACTTCCTGCTTTCTCGAAATCCAAACCAAGAAATAACAAACGAGTGACTTTCACTTTTTTGGGGGCCTTCCATGCGGTACGTGGCGTTTGCTGTTTCCATTATTCTGACCATCGTTTTTATCATCTTGACGGTGGTCTTTAACAACTGGTGGTTAATTGGGGTCGCGATCGCGGGACCGCTTATGCTGGTCGGGATCTACGACGTTTGCCAAACGAAACATAGCATTACGCGCAGTGTGCCGATTTTGGCCCACCTGAGATTCTTAATGGAATTTATCAGTCCCGAGATGCGGCAGTATTTCCTGGAAACCAATACCAGTGGACGCCCCTTCAATCGAGACCAACGCTCGCTCGTCTACGAACGGTCCAAAAACATAGAAGGATTGAAACCTTTTGGAACAGAGATCGATGTTTATTCGGACGAGTACGAGTGGATCATGCATTCCATCGCACCCACTCAAAAATCGGAAAAACCGTACCGCACGTTGGTTGGCGGCGAGCAATGCAAGAAGCCCTATTCATGCTCACTGCTAAATATTTCCTCGATGAGTTTTGGAGCCATCAGCCCCAATGCCATCATGGCGATGAATAAAGGTGCCAAGAAAGCTGGTTTCGCGCATTGGACTGGTGAAGGCGGCTTTAGCCCCTACCACCAAAAATTTGGGGGTGACATTGTTTGGCAGATTGGCACGGGCTATTTTGGCTGCCGCAATGACGACGGCACTTTTAATTCTGACCTGTTTGCGGAACAGGCAGTCGAAGACCAAATTAAGATGGTCGAAATCAAGTTATCTCAGGGTGCCAAACCTGGGCATGGTGGCGTGTTACCCGCCGCCAAAATTACCCATGAGATTGCCCAGACCCGGAAAATCCCCATGGGACAGGATTGCCTCTCCCCCCCGGCTCATTCGGCGTTCCAAACGCCCATCGAACTATGCCATTACGTTCAGCATTTAAGAGATCTTTCCGGCGGAAAACCGGTCGGTTTCAAATTATGCATCGGAATGCCTCATGAGTTCTTGGCCATTTGCAAAGCCATGCTGGAGACAGGTATTCTGCCCGATTTCATCAACGTCGATGGCGGGGAAGGCGGAACTGGCGCGGCACCTCCGGAGTTTTCAAACAGCATGGGGGCCCCGCTAATCGAAGGCCTCGTATTCGTACACAACTCATTAATCGGATGCGGGCTCCGCGACAAGATAAAGGTCGCTTGTGCGGGTAAAGTATCCTCAGCTGCTCACATCGTTCGCAACTTGGCCATTGGAGCTGACTGGTGTCTGGCAGCGAGAGGTTTCATGCTGGCCGTTGGCTGTATTCAAGCTCAAAAATGCCACACCAATACCTGTCCGGTTGGTGTCGCCACGCAACAACCCAGTCGCTATCAAGCATTGAATGTACCCGACAAAGCGGAGCGTGTTTTCAGATTTCACACCAATACGCTGGAAGCTTTCAACGAACTGTTGGCCGCCATGGGTTTGGAGCATCCAGACCAACTATGCCCACACCATGTCTCCAAGCGCATCGAGCCCAATAAAGTTCAAACTTACCAGAATGCTTATCGGTTTTTGGAAAGCAGTGTTTTGGTGAACGGTACCTGCGAACACCCCATATTAGCGAAAGCATGGGCAGCTGCCTCGGCCAGTAGCTTCCGGCCTGTACAACAACCGCAGGCCTAAACCCAACACTTACAGCAAAGCTTTGCGAGTCGTACCGTGCCAAAAAAACGAATTATTATCCTTGGAGGCGGCTTTGCAGGCATCAACACGGCAATGCAGTTAGAACGTCGCATCCGCCGCCGCGATGATGTCGAGATAATCTTAGTCAGTCGGGAAAATTATCTTGTATTCCAACCCATGCTGCCCGAAGTCATTTCGGGAAACATCGGAATTTTGGATACGGTTACCCCACTGCGTAGGTTAGCCCCCAAGACTCAAATTTATATTCGTGCTGTGGATAATGTCGATGTCGCCCAGCAGACGGTTACGCTTGCCCCTGCATTTGAGACGACATCCACGCAATTGAGCTACGACCATTTGGTGATTGCGTTGGGGAACGTTACTGATTTCCGCAACATACCCGGATTGCACGATCATGCTTTTCCGTTCAAAAATCTGCTCCACGCGTTACGCCTGCGAGATCATCTCATACGCGTTCTCAGCGAGGCGGCAAATACGACGGATCCCGTTCTCCGCAACGAGTTGTTGACCTTCGTCATCGGTGGTGGTGGTTTCTCGGGAGTCGAAGTCTGCGCGGAACTCAATGACTTCGTACGCGACTGTGCACGGCGATATTTTAATATCAAGGAAGAAGAAATTCGTGTCATCTTGGTTCACGCAGGCGAACGCATCCTCAATCACGAGATGCCAGAAAGCCTCGGAAACTATGCTCAAAAACTCCTGCAAAAACGCGGAGTCGAATTCATCTTTAATATGATGATCAAAACGGCAACGCCAGAATTTGCCGTATTGGGCGATGGCCAACGCATCCCCACGAAAACGTTAGTCTCCAGTGTGCCTTCCAGCCCTAACCCTCTCGTGTTGGATATTGATGTTCCCCACGACCATGGCAGAATAAAATCGGACCTCAAGATGCAGGTCGAAGGCCTCGACAACGTTTGGGCACTGGGCGATTGTGCGTTAATCCCCAATCCCAAGTCGGATGGGTTTTGTCCCCCAACCGCCCAATTCGCCATTCGAGAAGCTAAAACATGTGCGACCAACATTATCGCCAGTTTGGATAACCGCCCACTAACGGATTTCACGTTTACCGAATTAGGAAAAATGGCTGCCCTGGGCCACCGTCGAGCCATTATCCAGATGTTTGGAAAAATCAATGTGCATGGATTCGTGGCCTGGCTGATTTGGCGCATGGCCTACTGGACCAAACTCCCCGGTATCGATCGCAAAATCAAAGTTGGCATCTCCTGGTTCACGGATATTTTATGTGGTCGAGAATTGGTGCAGACCGGCATGGACAATCCAGCGTCCTTAATCGAAGCCCATTTTGAATCAGGCGAAATGGTTGTCCACCAAGGTGAGCCTGCTGCCCGAGTATCCATCGTGCTTGATGGTAAAGCCTCTATTTTGCAAACTCACGAGGATGGCTCCCACAAAGTTGTGGGCGAACTGGGAGCGGGCGATTGCATTGGTGTCGATGAATTTCTGGATAAGTCGCCCCCCCATCACAGCGTCCAGTGCACCGAGAAAATGAATATCGTCTCTTACGAGAGAAAAGAACTGGAACCATTACTAACTCTTCCCGAGATACGGCAAAGCTTGGAAAAACTCCGTCGGAAACAAGGAAATTGAATCCATGAAAAAGAACGTATGCGAAAATTTGCTGGAGATTCTTGCCGGCGCCGGTGTGAATAAAATTTTTGGCGTTACCGGGGATGCGTTAAACGCGTTGCTGGAAGCCATTCGCAAGGACGACCGATTTGATTGGATTGGCGTTCGGCACGAGGAAAACGCTGCTTATATGGCCTATGCGGAGTCCGAAATCACCGGTGGGCTCGGGGTTTGTGCAGGCACCGTTGGTCCGGGTGCATTGCACTTGATTAACGGCCTTTACAATGCCAAGCGAGAGGGTGGCGGCGTCGTCGCAATCACCGGTCAGGTAGCACACTCCGAACGAGGCACCGGCTACTTCCAAGAGGTCGACCTATCCAAGATGTTTAATGACATTTGCTCCTATCAGGCAATTATCAACACGCCCGAGCAAATGCCGCGACTGGCGGAAATTGCAATTCAAAAAGCGCTGATTGAACGCTGCGTCACACGCATTGAACTCCCCATCGACGTCACGTTGGCAAAGGTCAAGAGCGATCATTTCATGCATCCGCTGGTGCTATCGCAATCCACCATAAATCCACCTCCCAAAGCGATCCAAAAAGCCGCGGAAGTCATCAACGCCGGCAAAAAAGCAACCATCTTTTGTGGGGTTGGCTGCCGCAATGCCAAGTCTGAGGTACTCCAACTATCAGAAAAATTGGGCGCTCCAATCGTTCACACCCTACGGGCCAAAGATATTTTCGATTATGGCGATGGCAACGTCGTCGGACTGACGGGATTAATTGGCAACCCCTCCGGGTACCACGCTGTATGGGACTGTGATGTGCTACTCATGCTGGGCACTAATTTTCCTTATGACGGATTTATCCCGGATGGGATCCAGATCGTTCAGGTTGATTCCAAAGTGGAAAACATTGGACGCAGAGCACCGGTCAACGTGGGGCTAGTGGGTACGATCAAGGAAACATTACAGGCTCTGGAACCTCAGGTCGAAGGCCGAGATTCTGGCAAGTTTCTCGCGGGTCTCGAGCACATGCGTGATAAATGGCTGAAACAAATGGATAATCAAGCCGCTCTTACGCGTACCGATGAGCCTTTACATCCGCAAATATTCGCCAAGGCCATTAGCGATCACGCCGCCGACGATGCGATATTTGGTGTCGACGTCGGCGAGTGCGTTGTCTGGATCGCGCGACAGGTTCGCATGAATGGCGAGCGCCGCATGCTTGGCTCGTTCAATCATGGTTCTCTGGGTGCTGGATTACCGGTCGCTATTGGAGCCGCGTCGGTGGATCCCAAACGGCAGGTCTGGGCATTCTGTGGAGATGGTGGCTTTGCCATGTCGATGCAAGATTTTGTCACGGCGGTCCGTTTCAATTGGCCCATCAAGGTCATCGTGTTCAACAACTCCGAACTTGGTTTCGTAAAGATGGAAATGGAAGTCGCCGGACTTCCGATGAACGAAGAAGCCACCGGCTTACTGAATCCCAATTTTGCTGATTTCGCAAAAGCCTGCGGAGGTGATGGCGTTCGTGTAGAGCATGCCGCCGATATCGTTCCCGCCATCGAACAGGCGCTGGCCTCCGATAAACCCTTTCTCATCGACGCGATTGTCAGCCCCGGCGAATTGACCATGCCCCCGACCATCACCATTGAGGAAGCCTGGGGATTCGGAATCTCCAAAGTCAAAGAGGCCATCATGGGCATCAAAGGGGATCATAGCCAGTGGCAAGGCTGGCGAGACGAATTCAAGGCGAACATTTAGAACCTTTGCAAGGTTATTAAGAAAACGGAAGAAATCCATGACGAATCACCCACCGGTCCTCGAACGTAAAATAGCCCGTCATTTAACGGGCCAAGAACTGTTGGATATGCCCTTGTTAAACAAGGGAACTGCATTTTCTGAAGAAGAAAGACACGACTTCGGATTAGTGGGCCTGCTTCCACCACATATCGAGGACATTGAGCAACAGGTCACCCGTTGCTACCAGTCATTTCGGTTGGAACCAACGAACCTTGATAAACACATCTTCCTTCGCAGTTTGCAAGATACCAATGAGACGTTGTTCTATCGCCTGGTTTTGGATTACATCGATGAGATGTTACCGATTATTTACACCCCAGTCGTAGGGGAAGCTTGTCAAAAGTTCAGCCAGATTTATCGACGACCACGAGGGATATTTATTGCCTATCCCGAACGGCATTGCATGCGCGAAATCTTGGGGAATTGTGCTTTGAAGCAAGTACAGGCGATTGTCGTAACCGACGGAGAGCGGATTTTGGGATTGGGAGACCAAGGCGCTGGCGGCATGGGAATTCCAGTTGGAAAACTTTCGCTTTACACCGCTATTGGTGGAATTGACCCGACCACGACGCTCCCCATCATGTTGGACGTGGGTACGAATAACCAAGAACGTCTCAATGATCCAAAATATATTGGTTGGCGGAACGAACGCATTACAGGCGATGATTACAACCAGTTCATTGAAGATTTTGTGTTAGCCGTGATGGAGGCATTTCCAGATGTGCTGTTGCAATTTGAAGATTTTGCCTCGAAAAACGCCTCGCCAATACTGGCCAAATATCGAGATCGACTGTGCACTTTTAACGATGACATCCAAGGCACTGCGGCGGTTACCACCGGCACTATTTTGGCCGCCGCAGCGGCCACAGGAAAACCCCTTGATGAACATCGTATTGTGATGCTTGGCGCTGGGTCCGCAGGCATTGGCATCAGCAATCAACTGGTGGCAACGATGGTGGCAACCGGAATGTCAGAAGCGGATGCCCGGGCCAGGTTCTTTGTGGTCGACAGTCACGGCCTGATTCATGATGGCCGGACCAATCTAGCGCCTTACAAAATCCCGTTTCAACAGAAACTTACCGACCTATCAGATTGGAAAACGCAGGTCGATGGTGAGATATCATTTGCGGAGACCGTCCAGAATGCTCACCCGACCATCATGGTCGGTGTCACCGGCCAACCCGGAGTTTTTACAGAATCCATCATTCGTGATATGGCCTCGCACTGTGAACGTCCCATTATTTTTCCGCTCTCCAATCCCACTTCGCGTTGCGAGGCAGATCCTCAGGATTTAATTGAATGGACCAACGGAACCGCCATCATGGCTACCGGCAGCCCATTCGATCCCGTTCATTTTGGCGGCAAAGCGTTCCCGATCGCCCAATGCAACAACAGTTACATATTCCCTGCGATGGGTTTAGGGGTGTTGGCGTCGGGCGCCAACCGGGTAACCGATGAAATGTTTATGGTGGCCGCCGTTGCGCTTAAAGAGTTTTCGCCGGTCATGACGGATCCCGAAGGCGAACTGCTTCCGCCCCTTACTGATTTGAGAAAACTCGCACGGCATATAGCGATTGCCGTTGGAACAAAAGCTCAGGAGCAGGGTTTAGCTCCCAAAACCGACCGTGAAAAACTGGAAGTGCTTGTCGACGAAAAAATGTGGCAGCCTGAATACCCTCGCCTCGTGCGAACTTAGAACTGACGTTGAAACGTCCGTTGCAGTACCGCCCAATGGCCTCACCTAACATTACCATTTGATTCCACGGAGCTTGGAAATGACACTCGACATCATGAAATACGATCCGGTAGGCGATAAAAAGAACTCTAGTTTCTTTAATGAATATCGCATGAAGATCTACGAACGCCGGGCGGCAAGTGGGGTCGATGACATGCTCGGTAATATCCGCGGGTTGGTGATCCAAGTGGATACTGGGGATGGGTTACCCTATCTCGCTGAGCTTTACACGATGACGCCCTACCGTCTGTCGGCAAGTTACATCAGCCAGACTCACAAGATTTACATTCTGACATCACAACCAGAATATCCGCGGTTCATTGTTCTGGAACCACTGGATCCTGAGTACGAGGACGATATTCGCCGAATGAACATGCTGTACCCATTGGCGATGAAAAAGCCCAATGCGCGGTACATTGGCGAAATTTTCCATACCCAGGATATGGAACAAATACGAACCACTCTGGAATCGCACAACATACGTTTCCATTATCCTAACGAGACGAAAAACACGTTCTTCGCGAATGACCACTTTTGGTTCACCTACCCCTCGGATTTCACCTTCAATCGAGTCGGCTACACCGACCACGACCTCGAAGATTACGACTCCCTGCAATTGGGCCAACGATTTGAATTGACCGCTGAGCAACAGGCGGAACTGGATCAACACGATAAAAAGGTCACCGAACTAGGCATCAAACACCTACTGACGGGTGTCGACCACATGGCAACGCGGGTCTTGGCTGGGGAAAGAGAGGACGCCATCTTGGAGTTCTTGACCATGTCGAATTACTATTTTTGGGGCGCCTACAATATTGCCGACATGAATTCGTCGACAAACGTGAATCGCAATCATCGCGTGGAAGATGACAAACAATCTCCCGCCAAGGTTTTCACAGCAAACAACACGCCCTCGTTTATTAACTCGTTTGAAAACCTGCCTATGCCGACAGAAAATTTTGTTCGGAACTTTGGACGGCGGATGCATCACATCGCTTACGAGGTATTGGATGGAGACTATTCCGGAGATGTCAAAAATGTGGATTTCGTGGTCGGTGAGCTGGCAAAACTGAAGATTCCATTTCTAGCTCACGTCGTCGGGGAATGCGCTGATTCCCCGGACTTAAAACAGATATTTTCGAAACACTCGAAGTTTTCAATTTTGATCACAGAATATGTCGAACGCTGTCAACATTTCAAAGGATTTTTCACCAAGCAAAATGTGGCTGCCTTGACGAAAGCGGCAGGTGGGGACGAGCGTTTCGAACACGGACACGTTTTTGATTAACACCCTATTTCTAAACGCTTACGGAACCGGCTCACATGAGACCGGTTCCGTTGGTTTAAGCGGATTCTCGGTGACCAGGTCCCCTCACTTGGGCCACTAGAAAAAACACGTCGCAGGTCTATATCAGGCCCAAAAAATCGACTGGCGAGGTCACGCGACAGCTATCTTTAGGTCGCTCGGAGAACATTGTGATCTAGTGAAAACAGACGGCAGTGGAAGCGAAGAAATCCGCCATCTGAATCAAAATCTCATGAGCCCAACTCCCGCGGCAACCGGTCCTGGTCCCCAACCGAGCTAAGGCTTACCGGTCTACCAGATCTTTAGCGGCTATTTTTTAACACGGATTCCCAACAGCCGCTTAAGTCGTTTTATCGCAATGATCAAATTGCGGTGCCGAGACCCTCGTCCGCAGCGTGTTAAACTCAACCCTTGCCTAAATAATTTTGGACGTCGCGACGAATATTTCCAGATCCCCAGTGACACCGACCGGACTGTCATACCTGCCATAAAAAACAGTACGAAATTACCGCTTGAGTAACTATAGTATCAGCTAAACATGGTTTTCTACCCAGTCGCCATTTACTGCCCCCTTTTTGATAAAGGAAAATGAACATGCAAAAATCAATCGCAATTCTAATCGTTCTGTTCGCTACGGCGATGATTGGAATCAATATCGCCCAGCCAACCTCGGCAACTGCCACAACACAGGATTACGGCAGGTCAGGTAAAACTCAGTTCGGTATTCGTTCCCTTTCCGGATCATATGCAACCGCCGGACGGGCAGATGGTTTTCAATCCCGCTCGATCGGCGTCACCGAATTCGATGGCCGTGGCGGAGTAACTCGCACCGTGCGTATTAATACCAATGACGGAACGGGGGGGAGGATTCTCATCGATATAACCGCGATTGGTACCTACACCGTGGATCGAGATGGAACTTGCGTCTTGTACCTTACAAACTTTCTTCCCAGTGGAAACACGAGCGAAGTGACTTACGATATGGTGATTCGAAAAACATCAAAAGGCGGTGGGCGCGGCCTGTTAATTGCCGATGAGCTTGAATCGATTCAGCGTGAAGCTGGCGTAACCGCCTCCCTGGTCGAAGAATCTCTCACACGACGCGTAGGGGTTCGATGAAGTCCCCCTGAAACGGGGACGTGGCTGGTCAACACAACCAGGCTGGGCGAGCGCTCGGATAAAATGCTCAAGTCGATATGCCATAGCGGGGCGTCGGCCGCGTTTGATTCCACAAACCAACACAGCGTTGCCAGATCGAAAAGAGACAATATTGTTGCCAACAGGACCTTTCGCTGAATTAGCGATTGTGCGGTACATGTCCCAATATTCGACAGATATCGTGGCGAGAGACTATGACCTTATTCAGGTAACGGCAGCGCAGATGTGACAGATTACCTCAGAACGGAAATAGGCGGCAGTTTTTGGCGATTATTCCTTGAGTTTTGCCAGTTCGCCAACTTAAACTGTTCACGCACAGTCATGTACCAATTTTTGGAGTTTGAGAGATGATTCGGATAAACATTTGTTGTTTGGTGATTGCCGTCATGTTGGCTGGTAACCAGTCAGCAACTGCCCAAGACCAGTCCTTAATGGATTTGTTGCAGAAGATGCCAACCGGGGCAAACGCGGTACTGGTCGCCGATTTAGCAAAAATCGGCCAGTCGGAAGTTGCCAAAAAGAACGGATGGCTCAGTTCCAGCAACGGCGCCATGGAATCAGGTTTCGGCTTTCTACCTCGCAATGCCACGCAGGTTGCCATGGCTAGCCGAATGGATTACCAAACCTTTGCTGCGACTTGGACAAGTGGAATAATTTCCCTGCCCAATATGCCACCTTTAGATACCGTAGCCAAAGTGACCAACGGTCATGTGGATAGCTTGGCCGGCCAGCAAATCGTCGTGACAGGCAGCGATCTTATCGTTTTCCCCGTCGGAAAGGATCTGGGCTCGTTTACCCCCGCTAGCCGACAAGAATTGGCCCCGTGGTTGAATGCACTGAAACAAGACAAGGCTGCCGGCGTTAGCGATTTCCTCAGTTCAGCGGTACAGAACCGCGACGCTGCCACGATGCTCGTGGCAATGGATATGAACTATGTCGTCAGTAAATCCCGAGTTCTACAACGTGCAAAAGATTCTAGCATGTTGAGCACCAGCGGAATCGACGCCGACAAATTCGCGACTGCGGTTTCTTCATTGAAGGGCGTTACCATCGGTGTCAGCTTCATCGACGCCGCCTATGGCAACCTGAGCATCTCCTTTGGGGAAAATATTGAATTCCTAAAACCGGTTGCCAAACAATTAGTACTCGAAGTGCTGAAGCAGCACGGTGCCCAGATCGCGGAAGTTTCCAATTGGAATGCGGAAGTGAATGGAACGCAGATCAATTTCTCTGGAAAGCTGTCTAGCAAAGGGTTGCGACGAGTACTTAGCCTGTTCGAAACACCTGAGCCTCACGTTGCAACAAGCGACACCAACACTCAACCATCAGGCGCCGACAGTACCAAGACTTACTTTGACGCTGTGTCTTCTTTTTTGGATGAGCTGCAAAAAGAAATTGGTGCTGGTGGTCAAAATAGTTATCAAGTGTCACGCTGGTTCCGATCTTACGCGAACAAAATCGACAACCTCTCCATGAATGGCGTCGATGCGAGTGTGCTTAATTTCGGCGCCAAGGTATCCCAGACCTTTCGCACGATTGCGAATTCGGCAACCTCCACGCGAGATTCTGTGCAGGTTAAGAATTCCGACTTGATGGCATACGGCAATGGCTCACCCGCCTATCGTTACCGCCGAGCCGGATACGGTTATGGTCCCTATCGATATGGGTACGGTTATGTCACTCCATGGAATTGGGGCTACGGTTACGGACCCGGTTACGGCTGGGGTGTAGGCGGAAATCGGGTTGCAGATGGACGCAATGCCAACAACCAACAGGTGAACGCTGAAAAGCAGAACATCCAACTTCGCGCTCGCACCGGAGCTGCCGAATCGGCTCAACAAGCCATGACGGAAATTGTAGAAGCCCGCCAAGCATTATTGCGGCAACTCACCGAACGTTACCCCAATAAATTCTAAGCGGATTGAGTCAACCAATACAAAAGGCGTCTCGATAATCGAGACGCCTTTTTTTTTCGAAGATACTCAAAACAGCAAACTCAAAACGCATTGCTGTCATTGCCCAAAGGCCTATTAAATTTCGGAAATCTCAAAGCCATCACGATATTCACGAGACATCATATCAGCAGCTCGGGAGTTTTCGATGATGGTCTCCGCTTTCGGGTCCATGAGTAGTTCATTTCCCCAAACAACTTCCGCCGCACCATTATCGACGGCTTCATTGGCCTTGAGGTGTTGCAGCATGCGGTTAACCGAATCTTCGAACATTTTCGATTCATGGGAAAATTGCGACTGAATATCCTGCACAGGTAACGCCACGCCCAGTTGATGGGAAACACCACCGGTATGACAAAGCGCACTCGATAGATGCCCCTCTTCAATCGGTGCATTTAGCAAGCTTGCATCCTGCGATTGGACCGCTTGAAGGAAATTCTGGTAATGGTTTCCTCCACCCTGCCACTTTTTCAATTCATTATTTTCGTTATCGAATGCCGTGGCTCCGGTATAACTTGGGATGACCACGTAGCCATTTTCGCATTGAACAATCACGCCGATTCGTGAACCCCAGAAGTCATCCATATTTCCGCCCCAACCTTTTTCTTGAAACTTCTTCGATTTGGGTAAACCGCGTGTTTCAAAAATCAGAGGCGCCGGTTGGTAGTCATGAATCACGGTTTGCGTATTGGGAGTATCGCCCGCATCCTCGTAACCAAGACGACCGCCGATACTAAGCACGCGAGGAGAAACCGTTTGATAGCCAAGGAACCATCTGGCAATATCCATTTGGTGGATACCCTGATTCCCCATATCTCCATTACCGGTATTGAAATCCCAGTGCCAGTCATAATGCAGACGGGGTCGATACAAGGACCTCTTTTCAGCCGGCCCACACCACAAATCGTAGTCAACTGAATCCGGAATATTCAAAGGTTTTTCAAGCTTACCGATGGCTTTACGCGGCTTAAAGCAAGTACCGATGGCATATTGAATGTCGCCTAGTTTCCCATCGCGTACGTACTGCACCGCTTCCTGCAGTGCTGGACTGGAACGACTCTGCGTCCCACATTGGACAACACGGTCATGTTTTTTTGCAGCGTTGACCAATTGCCGACCTTCCCAAACGTTATGGGATACAGGTTTTTCACAATAAACATCCTTGCCAGCTTCAATCGCCTTAATACCGATTAAGGAATGCGTGTGATTGGGGGTCGCAATGGAAACCACATCAATATCTTTTTGCTCCAACAATTTGCGGAAATCGACATATTGTTTTACGTCTAAATCTTTGGAGCGGTTACCCAGTACCGCTTGGTCACAATCGCAAACCGCGACCAGGTGCTCTTTCAAGCCACGCATATGATCCTGCCCACGTCCATTTAACCCGATCACTGCAGCTCGTATCTTTTCATTGCTGCCGCAAATTCTCGCATAAGAAAGTGCCGGCGCTGCGATCGCTGCGCCGGTGGCCAAGGCACTTGACTTCAATATCGTTCGTCTTGTGTATTTCATTTCTAAATCCAACCTCTATTGAGTCTAAACCGATTTTTGAATCATGCTTCCCTACGAAATGAATCGACACCATCTACTATGGCAGATACCAGCACTCCTTGCCAATCTTTCCTGATAGATGCTCTCTGTCACGTGCCGGAATTTCTACCTGATGTTTCCAAGGCCTAAAATCATGACCGAGTTGGCAGGTTCGACCAAAGGATCACTCGGGGGATTGGTTCGGGGGATCTGAACTTGCAGGTCCCTGACCTGTGGCGAAGAAAATCAAGCCTAAGACGCTACTACCCACGACAATACAAAGCGTAGTGAACGCCATACCAAATCCGCCGTCTCCTTCTGCCAACCAGCCCGTAATTATGGGACATAAAACACCTGCTGCAGAAAAGAAGGTCACAATCACGCCGGTCGCTACACCCGTTCTCCCCGGAAATAAATCGGCGCAAATGGAGTAGTAAGGACTGTTAGGCGCCATCGAGAACCCAATCGCTAAGGAGATAAAGATGACCGCCCAATTGATATTGGTGACGAATATCACGGGAATGAAAAACACAACCGCTATCAATTGGCAAATCCAGATCAAATGAACACGAGCCACACGCGTGCGACCCGTTTTTTGCATTAAGAAATCCGAAAGCCAGCCAAAGATCGGCATTAAAACCAACGCGACTCCCCACGGAAGCGTGCTGTATAAACCTACAGAATCAAGTTTCATGTTCCAATCTTGCTCAAGATAACCTGGCAACCAAGTCAGACCAAAAAACAACACCCAGCCAAAACCGAAAAATGACCAAGCGGTTGCCAATAGTGTGGGGTTCAGCATTACCGAACGAATCGACATGGCGGATTTCTTGGCGTCAGCATCTCGAGTCTTTGCGGTGGGAGGTTGACGGTAGAAAAGAACAAACAAAATACCTAAGACAATTCCGATACATCCAAGGGTAATAAATGATCCTCGCCAACCTACGTTGGTGATTAGGGGCGGCAGCACAAGACCTCCTAACAACAGAGCCAGGGGCACCCCGATCAAAGATAGAGACAACGCTCGGCCTAACTCGGAAGGCCGCATCCAATCGACCAACGCGCGGTTCATCGCTGGGAAATTTGGCCCTTCGCCAATTCCGAGTAATACGCGCAAGAGCAGGAAAACCCAAAAGGCTTCGACCATGCCCTGTAACAACATGACGATTGACCAAGCAAAAAGAGAGAGCCCCCAAACTAGCTTGACCCCAAACCGATCCAACAAAAATCCCGACAACCCATTGATGCATAGGGTACCGATGGCAAAGGCCGACATGAGCATGCCAAAATCGCCGTCGCCAATTCCAAATTCCGCCTTTATCGGTTTAATACCAAACGAAATAACGACACGATCCAAATAATTGACTAGCACAAGAATAAAACAAAACACCACGACAACGAATCGATAACCGTCGCTTGGTTGGGAAGACTGGCTAGAGGTTTTTTCAATCACGGGAAATCAAAGACCTGCAGGTTAATGGGGATGGTCAAAATAGTCAGTTTGCAAATTCCGAATTCTCGCTCAGTTGCTCAAGTTTTGGAACCATACTGAATATCAGCGTTCATATCAAAGTTTTTCTTTGGTCCATCGATTCGGAGACTTGATCGGAGCAAGGTGTAAGAAAGACGATCGTTTGTAAACGCACGAGTCTTAAAATTTCTCGCCAGAAAGGCAAAGGTATCATTGCGTTTTATTACCCCTCGTTGCCCACCGCCAATTTGTTTTTGCAGCTTTGGTTCTACCCCTGAAATGCGACGCTAAGCCACTGGCAATCAGGCACGCAGTATTCCAGTTTCTCGAACGCTTTTGCAATAAAAAAACTGCTCGGCATTGTACGTTTCCCGATTAATCTAACTCACCCTCATGGTTCGCGCGGACGGCGGCTTGGTCTAGAATTTCTCCTAAGTCTTCGCCATTACACTAAAACCTTTACCGCAGTGGCTCCCATGAAAGTCTCTATTAACGGTAACCCCGATTCAGCAGAAGCCATCGTCGATCTTTTTGCGGGCGAAACATTTTTGGCAGAAAGCGGCGCGATGACGCGTATGAGTCCGAGCGTTCAAATTAAGCCGCGGATGACCGGTGGTATACTCAGTTCGTTGGGTCGTAAGTTCCTCGGTGGTGAATCCTTTGTCATGGCGGAATACACTGCCAAACAGCCCGGCGAAGTGGGAATCGCAAACACCACCCCTGGCACCATCATTCATCGCGAACTCAAAAACGAAAGCTTAACTCTATCGGCCGGTGCGTTTCTGGCTTGCAGCACGGGGGTTCAATTAAAGACCCGCTCACACGGCTTTCGTCAAATATTTTCTGGATCGGGCGCTTTCGTGCTCGATTGCTCGGGCACGGGAGACCTTATTCTGGGGGCTTTCGGTTCCATTATCGAAAAACAAATCGAGGGTAATTTCACCGTCGATACAGGGCATGTTTTTGCTTGGGAGCCCACCCTGGATTACAAGATTCGCGGCATGGGTAACTTAAAGTCGACGCTATTGTCTGGAGAAGGCTTGGTGATGGATTTTTCCGGGCGCGGCAAGATTTGGGTTCAAACTCGTAATATCAATGGCTTTTCGCACTGGTTAGTTCCTTTTTGCAGAGGTTGATCATGCACATTTCAATCAAAGAAACTGGTTTATTCGGTCACATTGATGTGACCCTCGACTCGGGCGAACCCTTTGTCTCAGAGGCGGGTGCCCTGTTTAAAATGAGTAGTAACACTCGCTTGGACACATCTTCCCGTCAACGGAATCGCAGCGGTGGAATTCTTGCCGCGGCCAAACGGGTGCTTGCGAGGACCAGTTTTTTCCTTACTGAGTATGGTTCGAAAGACGGTCATTCCGTCACATTTTCTTTAGCTCCCTTGATGCCAGGTGACTGCGCCCAAATTGATTTGGATGGTTCCTGCAAATGGTATTGCACCGGCGGCAGCTGGTTAGGTTGTGGAGGGGCTGTCAAAATTGATACTGAGTTTGCCGGTTTTAAAAAGGGACTCGTGGGCGGTGAAGGCATGTTTTACGTCATCTGCTCTGGCGTTGGCCCCGCTTTGGTTTCTGCTTTTGGCAAGATCCATAAAATTGAAGTGGATGGTGAATACAACGTCGACAGTGGGCATGTCGTGGCTTACCAAGATTCACTGCAAGTTGATGTCGGTGTTGCCACGGGAGCCGGTTTCGGAGGATTCGTTAGCTCTTCTTTGGTCGGAGAGGGGTTCGTCATGAAATTTCAAGGACGGGGAACGGTTTACACGCAATCCCATTCGCCCAGTCGATTGGGTTCAACCGTTGGACCCAAACTCCCTGAACGGAATTAATCTTGCTATGAAATATACAATTGAACACGGCCCAAGTTACGCTCTGTTGGAAATGGACCTGGCGCCGAATGAAAAGATTATGGCTGATGGCGGTGTAATGACGTGGATGTCTAACTTGACAACCGCGACCAACATGACCGGTGGCATCATGTCGGGAATAAAACGAGCGATCGGTGGAGAATCCATGTTTCTCAACACCTACACCGCTGGTGCACAAGGTGGTTCCATTGGAATCGCTCCCGGTGATCCGGGGATGATTGTTAGATATCCTCTCAATGGTGATCTCTATCTGCAAAAAGGTGCTTTCCTGTGCTGCGAGGAGGGCGTAAAAACCGACCTCAAGTTTCAGGGGCTGCGGGGTTTCTTCAATGTTGGTTTATTAAGCCTACGACTGACGGGGCAGGGCGATGTCTTTTTCGGCGCCTACGGGGATGTCGAAGAAATTGATGTCGATGGCGATATCATTATCGACAATGGACACGTTGTCGCTTGGGAGCCCAGCCTGCAATACGAATTGAGTTACCGGCGAGGCGTCCGCAATTTCCTGTTTGCAGAAGGCATGATGTTGCGGTTCTTTGGCACGGGAAAAATCTTTGTGCAAAGTCGGAACCCACTTGCCATGGCAGATTTCATGTACCCATTCCGCCCCGTCAAATCCGACAACAATTGATACTCACTTAAAAATAAACTCCGCGAAACCGTAACATTCGTTTTCGTTAAACGCAGCCCTTGAGCACGGCAAACTGCGATCACCCTGACCGCGGGGCTAAGCGAAGTTACGCGACCTCGCCTGAGATCGTTATTGCAACGGTGGAACTCTTCCTGTCGGCGGTCTTTCATTAGCGAGTCAATCGCCACGACGGATCGCGATCCACCAAAAAACCAGCCCCTAAAGTCCACATTGAATCAAGCTCGATGCTCCGCATGTCCTGCAGATAAATCAAGGGCCGCTTATCACCGACCCTCCTTTTCACTTTTAGACTCTTCCCCCAATACCAACTCGGAATATTAATGCCTGACCTCAATGAACCCATGTCTTTTATGCATGGACGGACCATGAAAAACCGCTTCATGTTGGCTCCCATGACGAATTGCCAGAGCATGGAAAATGGCTGTTTATCCGACGAAGAATTTCATTGGCTTGCGATGCGTGCGAAAGGCGGATTTGGCTTGACGATGACATGCGCCGCGCATGTTCAGGAAATTGGCAAAGGCTTTCCGGGACAATTGGGGATATTTTCAGACCGACACATTCCTGGTTTAAGCAGATTAGCAAACGGCATCCGAGACGAGGACAGTCTATCCATCATCCAATTACACCACGCCGGCATGCGTTCACCCAAGGACTTGATTGGCGAGGCGCCCGTTTGTGCGTCTGCTAATTCCGAGACCGGAGCGAGAGCCCTTACGCACGCTGAAGTATGGCAGCTTGTGGAGGATTTCATCAAAGCTGCCGAACGCGCTGAGCAAGCGGGGTTCGATGGTGTTGAATTACACGGGGCACACGGTTACGTAATCACACAATTTTTGAGTCCGGAAATCAACCAAAGAAAGGATGAATTTGGTGGCAGATTGGAAAACCGGACACGAATCCTTTTCGAGATCATCCAAGGCGTCCGTCTTCGATGCGGAAAAGACTTTATCGTCGGAGTGAGAATATCACCGGAACGTTTTGGGTTAAAGCTGAACGAAATGATCCGATTGGCCCAGCGTTTACTCGATGAACAAAATATTGACTTCCTCGACGTGTCCCTTTGGGATGTATTCAAGGAGCCGGAGGACGTGGCTTTCCAGGGCCGCACACTAATGTCTTACTTTACTGAATTGGAACGCGGTCAAACTCGATTGGGGGTCGCCGGGAAAATCCGCACGCCGTCCGATGCAAAACGAGTGATGGGCGAAGACATTGACTGGATCATGCTTGGGAAAGCCGCCATTTTGCATCACGACTTCCCCGATCGTTGCCTTCACGACAAAAATTTCCAGCCGATCCAAACGCCGGTCTCAAGAGATTACCTGGCATCGCAGGGACTCTCGGAAAAGTTCATCGAATACATGACGCGTTGGCCCGAATTTGTTAGCGACGCATCAACCTAAATTCGTTCGACAAGTGCTAACTGCAGACGAAAACAATGAAACCCACCACCCTTGCCAACTTACTTTTTGTCGGGCATCGGAGGCGCATCAAATTCTTTTCGCAAACGAACAAATTCCGTTTCCAGCGATTTTCGTATGGCGGCGTATTCAGGATCGTCGTGGACGCTGACCATTTCCCCAGGGTCTTCGCTTAAATCAAAGAGATTCCATTCGTCGGTCACGGGAAAATAAATCAATTTGTAGCGATCTGTTCGCACGCCAAAATGTTGGGGCACCGCGTGCTCCCCCAACTCGTAATAAGCATAATACAATGAATCACGCCAATTCGGCTCGGCCCCTTTTAACAACGGCACCAATGAACGCCCCTGCACTTCATCGGGTACAGCGAGTCCTGCCACTTCCATGAACGTTGGCGCATAATCAATATTTTGTATTAATTGGGTGGGCTGATTCCCGGGTTTCACGATACCGGGCCAACGAATTACGAACGGCATGCGAAAAGACTCTTCGAACATCCAACGCTTGTCGTACCAGCCATGTTCACCCAAATAAAACCCTTGGTCCGATGAGTAGATAACAATCGTATCATCCGCCAAATTATGCTGATCCAAATAGGACAGTAATTGCCCCACACTTTCGTCCACTGCTTTGACGGTGCTCAGATAATTTCGCATGTAACGCCGGTACTTCCAGCGAACCACATCGGCGTCCCGAAGTTTTCCAGCAGCATAATCCTGCAGAAAATCCTCGTTTTTTGGTCCAAAATAAGCGTCCCATGCCTCCCGCTGGGATGGAGTCATTCGTTTGTACTCTGGTGTTCCATATCGATCCGGCGCTGGTAATGTCACATCACCTCGCTCGTCTTTCCGCACCTTGGCATCATAAGCCCAGTCAAAATGCCGGTCGATTTCCATTTCATTGGTGGCAAGGGTTTTACTGCGATTGGCATAGTTATCAAACAAGGTGTCAGGTTCGGGTATTTCGATTTCGTCAAACATCCCCAAGTGTCGCAATGCCGGTGAAAACGTTCGATGAGGAGCTTTGTGTTGGCACATCAAAAAGAAAGGCTTGGATTTATCACGTCGCTCCAACCAAGCAATCGCCTTCTCGGTCGTAAGGTCGGTGGCATAACCTTCGAAGCGTTTTGTCTGACCGTCCATTTGTTTAAAGACTGGATTGTAGTAATTGCCTTGACCGGGAAGAATTTCCCAGTAATTGAACCCCTCCGGCTGCGATTTCAAATGCCATTTCCCAACCACCGCTGTGTCGTAGCCACGGGCTTGTAAAGCCTTGGCAACGGTCCACTGGCTTTGATCCAATCCTTGACTGGTATTTCGCATAAAGCCATTTTTATGACTGTGCTTTCCGGTCAGGATCGTGGCACGAGAAGGACCACAAATCGAATTCGCACAAAACGAATTTAAGAACACCGCACCTTCATCAGCAATACGATCGATATGTGGAGTGGGCGCAATATCCGCCAACGGACCCCCGTAACACGAAATCGATTTGATCGCGTGGTCATCTGAAAAAATAAAGAGGATATTGGGTTGGTCGTTGGCGGTTGCGAACGTCGCCATGTCGCCAACGATTACCGAGAATACCAATATCGTTAGGCAGGACTTAAATAAAGATTCCATTTGGAATTGCAACGTGCTGACTCCATCAAATGCAAAGGGGATTGGCTGGGTAACGTGATTGTATCTTGGACATCCGGGAGAATGCAAACAAAGATCGCCTCACCGAATATTATCCACCCAAGCAGACCGCTTCCTCGCTCGCCTTCGTAGCTGCCTCTGGCAGTAACATCAAGGACCCAATCAAGAAACCCACAGCGCCCTGCAACGTAAATGCATTGGAAATTGCCAAGCGAATCGGCGCCTCGGTCGATGAAATATTGACCGCGAGTATACCGGACACCAAAAAACCAATGCATCCCAAAAGATTAATGGAAACGACCCACCAAGAGAGGTTTCTAGGTTGCCACCGCCAATAGGCATGACAGGTTTCCGCGAAGGCTAAATAACCTGACAGCAAAAAAAGAACCGATCCCAGCATGTTGGGCACCCAAATCCAGTTATCCTGAGCAAGCCAATTCAAGTTGGCATTCATGCCATTAAAAGTGCAGACGTTGAAAAGCAGTGTTCCCATAAACTGCAAAAAACAACTCCACCAACCCAAATCGGAAACACGACAACCCAATATCCGCCGTACCTCAAACTCAGTTCCGACGATCGGATAGGGCTTGGTAATGATTGCTTGGTAAAACTGCAGGAATCCTGCGAGCGTAAAGGGCAGGGAACCGACAAAGAAAATCAGCTCGGGAGAAGCCCCCAGCAACCCATTGGGTACTGGCCAAAAGGTCAAAACGCTACCGACAATAAAAAACAGTGAACCGATGGCGAAAATCGAACCGATCCACCAGTTCAGGTCATTCAACAAAAGCCAACATTCCCGAAACGCCCTGCGGACTATGCCAGGCAGAAGCGTTTCGGGGGGTGGTAGATGTTTGCGGTGGTGCCGCGAACTCCAAATCTTCAGCGAGCCATCGACTAGGTGATGCACACGCCGAGTTACGAACGGTGGTGGCCCCTGGCTCTCCAAACATTGGTCTTGCGTGAGGATTTTCTGGTTCACCACAATTCACTTCGCTAGCGGATTCTGCCGTTGTATCCGCCAATTAGTGACTGAATCCAGACGCCTCTTCAGGAGTCAAAGAATTCGTGATCGGGTGTTTCTTGAAATGCTCCAGTGATTCCAAAATATCTCCCATCAAAAGCCCACCCAAGTCACGGCTGACACCATGACGAACGAGAATTCGTTGGATCACTACATCTTGTTGATTCGTCGGCAAGGTATAGGCAGGCACTTGCCAACCGCGAGACCGAAGCCGATCCGCCAGATCATAGAGCGTAAATCCAGGCTCCACACCGTCTTTCATTTTCCAACAAAGTGCTGGTATTCCTTGATCAGTTGAGCCATCAAAAATGACATCGAA
Organism: uncultured Pirellulaceae bacterium; assembly: GCA_905480235.1. Classification (GTDB taxonomy): domain Bacteria; phylum Planctomycetota; class Planctomycetia; order Pirellulales; family Pirellulaceae; genus CAJQPP01. Next base: position 10,463 of record CAJQPP010000010.1, on the reverse strand, counting down.
CATATCTATCTTGGCGATTTGTTTGGCCAGGAACTGTGCTGTTTCGTAACAACCGTCATGAATTTTCCGATAGCCTTCGCGACCTAGACGCAAAAAGTTGTAGTACTGGCAAACAACCTGTCCCCCGGGACGAGAAAAATTCAGAGCAATATCTCGCATGTTCCCACCAAGGTAATTGACCCAAAAAACTAGATCTTCGGGTAGATCCTTGGAATCTCGCCACATGATCCAACCCACACCTAGCGGTGCTAAACCAAATTTGTGTCCCGAAGCATTAATGGAACGAACCCGAGGCAAACGAAAATCCCAAACTAAGTCAGGAGCGCAAAACGGGGCTAGAAAGCCACCACTGGCACCATCGACGTGAATCGGAATATCCCAGCCTGATTCTTTCTCAAGTTGGTCCAATGCCTCAGAAACTTCTTTCACTGGCTCAAATTGACAGGTGAAAGTAACCCCTAAAGTGGGAACCACGCCGATTGTGTTTTCATCGCAACGTTTGAGCACCTCTTCAGGGGTCATTAGCAACCGCCCCTTTTCCATAGGGATTTCGCGAAGTTCGATATCCCAGTAGCGAGCGAACTTGTGCCAACAAACCTGCACGGGGCCAGTGATCAAGTTAGGTTTTTCGATCGATTTTCCGGCTGCCTTACGACTGGCTTCCCAGCGACGTTTCATCGCCATACCACCCAACATGACCGCTTCGCTGGAACCCGTTGTCGAGCAGCCCACAGAGTTCACGTCCTCTGGCGAATTCCACAGGTCGGCCATCATGTGAACACAGCGTGATTCGATCTCAGCGGTTTGCGGATACTCGTCCTTATCGACCATGTTCTTATCGATGCACTCGTTCATTAACTTATGAACTTCTGGCTCTAGCCATGTCTGACAGAAAGTGGCCAGATTTTGTCTCGAATTTCCGTCTAACATCAGCTCGTCATGCACGATGGAATAGGCATTTCGAGGGTTCTGTTCGTTTGTCGGGAACTTGTATTTGGGAATGCTGACGTCACGGTCAATTGCCGAATACACATCGTCTTCAAATTGATCGCGGACCGATTCCTTTTCGTACAGAGCCATGCTGGTCTTTCCTATTGCCTATTTGTTTCACTATTTGTCATTGCCACAGGCTACAAATCTACCACGAAGTTGCAGGGGGTACAGGACACCGTTGCACAAGTCACCAAAACAGCGTTTTATTTTTTGTCGGCTCGAGATCGAAAGAGCAATAACGACACAACAACCTCCGATCCAATGCACTCCGCGGGCAGTTACCCAGCAGATTGAGTTGCCTTTACTAAACGTTCGTGAGGCAAAAACGCCACCCAACCTCCATGGGGTTTCGGTCGGGTTTCCGGTGCGAAGGCAAAAAGCCGTTTTTTTAAGGCATCGCATGCCCCCTTCACGGCAATCGTCCGTATACTTTGCCTACCATCACAAGCTGCACACGCCGTGAACTGTGAAAGTTCGCCTCCTCATCTCCTCAAAAAGCGATAACATTGGCGGTGTAGTGATCCGCCAATACAAAAACAGGAAGAACATGGAACATCCCCGTGACCCACTGGCTGGATTAGCTTCACACTATCATTCGTTAAATGCACAACTAAAGCTTGCCAAGGCCTTGCCTAACAAGGGACCGAATCTGGAAGAAGCGGTGCTGCAACAAATGGATCGTCTGGAATTATTAATCCTTGATCTTGTTTTTGACCGTCGTTAAACAGGCGCATGAAAACGTTCTTGAAGCGTGTTTCTTCATGGTACACCTACGTGGCTTTGGATAATCAAAAAACGCCAGGCCGAGGATTAAGGTGACATCTAGGGGTTTGTCCTATCGGCAACCCGCTCCTCCAAAAAGTGATTTCAGGTCGTATTGAATCCAGCAATTGTAAAACCTGTCGCTACCACGCTTCCCCTATCTGGCCCGCGATGGGTCATCGAGTTTTGTTTGCAAACGGCCGAGATCCCTCGGAGTCCTCGCAACTCCAAAAATTGCCGAGCAACAGACACTTAATTTCGGCAAGCCGATTTGCTGTAATACCGCGGACTTAGGCTTGCATTATTGAAGCCACAAAAGCACGGCAGGTATTTAACGGATGAGACGAGACTAAGAGGCTGCGAGAACCCTAACAATCGTCAACTTCCTCATGGCTTGTCATCGATAATTCCCACACCGTAATTCGGGGATGAAGGAGGCCAATGAGTTAAACCGATTTGATAATGGGTGGAGTGTCTAAGGTCCCCTGCAGAACGCGACATATTTTACCAATCCGCTTCTGCCCAATTCTCTTTTCAAACAAAATGCGAGCCTTTAGGGTTTTCATACCATGAGCGAACCAACCCCTAGCAATCCGACGGGTAGCGATCAAACCGATCAGAACCTCGACCAACTGTTGGAGCGGATTAACGCCCTGACCAGCGGCAAATCGCCTTCTCCGGATCCGCAATCGCTGGACGCCCTGCCACCCATTCCCGTCATGCCCAGCGATTCTCAGCAAAGCCAATCCGCAGGAGCAGCCCAATCTGAAACACCCAGCATGAAAGACGTGCAGGCTTATGTGGTTGAGTCCCAGGGTTTTGCGTCGACGGAGCCCCAGCATTCCGAGATCATGAACGATCAGTTCGTGCCACGATCACCCACCTCTTTTAATGATGCAAAAATTTCCCCGGCGATGGCCGAAGAACTGATCCTTAAATTTTTGTTATCTCGTGGTGAAGCATCGGGTCGACAAATTTCCCAACAGATTCGGTTACCATTTATTTTAGTTTCCGGATTTCTGAACACCTTAAAACACGAGCAACTCATCACATATGCCGGACCGGCTACGATGAATGACTACATTTGTCGTTTGACTGAAAACGGTGGCAACCGAGCTCACACTTACTCCAAGATTTGCACTTACTTTGGTTCAACACCGGTCGTTCTGAAAGACTATGTCCGTTCGGTGAAGGCCCAGACGATCGAAGGGCAATATCCAACCCGCGACCAATTAAGGCATGCGTTCAGTGATCTTCTGATCAACGAAAAGATGCTGGATCGATTAGGGCCCGCGATCAGTTCCGGTCGGGGAATGTTTTTACATGGTTACCCCGGTAACGGTAAAACCAGTATCGCGGAACGCATTACCAAGTCATTCGGCCCCTACATTTGGATTCCGAGAGCGTTGTATATCGACGGGGAAATCATGCGACTGTATGACCCTACCGTTCATGAAGAATTACCGCTGGAGTCCAATTCAAGTGTCGTCGACACCAAAGAGATCGACCACCGCTGGGTGCGGATTAAACGCCCTACGATTGTGGTTGGCGGTGAATTAAATATGGAACATCTGGAAATCACATTCAACCAAAGCTGCGGAGTCAGTGAAGCACCGGTGCAATTGAAAAGCAATTGCGGCATTTTGGTCATCGACGATTTCGGGCGCCAAAAAATGCGGGTGGAGGAGTTGTTGAACCGTTGGATCGTTCCACTTGAAAAACGATATGACTACCTGAATCTCTCATCAGGTAAAAAAGTTCAGCTTCCATTCGACCAACTGGTTGTCTTCTCGACCAACCTGGAACCACGAGATCTCGTCGATGACGCATTCATGCGACGCATACCTTACAAAATTGAAGTCGAAAACCCGACCTTCGAGATGTTCCATCAGTTATTCCAAATCATGGCTCGCAACTTGGACATCCCTTTCGAGCAGGAAATATTTGATTACATGGTTGAGACTTACTATCGGCCAGTAAACCGGGAATTTCGAAATTGCCACCCACGAGATTTGCTTTTACAAATCTTAAATTATTGTCGTTTCAATCAAATCCCGACTGCCATGACCAAAGACTCCATTGATTTTGCGATCGATTCTTATTTTTCAGTGATGTAGGTCTCTCGGTATCTGCAAGGCGTTTCGTTTTCGTAATGAGTTCGGCAACGCCTCACGATCTGAAACTGCCATGGACGATCTTAATTAATCACTTACGAGGGAATGCACCCGCAAATCGCGAGTTCCTTCGGCTTTCTATTCGAACTGCAAAACGGTTTCATTAGCATCAGCGTCTGCTGTATAAGCGACTAAGGTTCCTTGCCCAGAACCACCCCAAGGCAGGAAGACCAACACCTGCGGCGAATCCCAATCGAGATCAGCCCATACCTCGGCCTTGAGGAATGCCTAAACAGTTTTGGCTTCAGTTAGGTCCTAAGTTTTGATATCTCTGCGAAACCGCCAAGCGGCAGGCTGTCAAATGGTTGAAACTCTGACTTGGGTAACCTCTTAGTGGAACCCTATCGGTTGGGTTTGCCGGCCTGGCTGCAAGTACATTATTGAACGGCCACGTTCGACGAGAGGATCAACAGGCGTGGCGGATAACGCAGCTGGGCAACTGGAACCTCAATCCGCCGTGACGCCAGAATAATCAGGTACAACCATATCGCCCACCCAAGAAAAGAGTTGAGTGGCGTACCGTTACTTTTTCATAGCACAGGGTTGTGCCTGTCGAGCATGAAAGTTCCAACGCAGCAACCCGGCGCACCATACGACTCGTTGTTGATTCCAGCCATGTAGCCACGCAATGCGATCGAAAATTCGCTTCGCCCGTTAGAAACTGCACAGCGACAACACTCGAATTATTTATTTTGCTTCGAGGTTTTCCCGGAAGCTCCCGTTTTGGGCTCAGGCAGTTCTTCCAACGAATCCAAGGAGGGCGGTTTCGGTTTGTCCAATACGGATTTCAGTTGACTATTCGAGGACGCTTTCGTTTGAGTGCCGCTCGGTGCGACAGGTGAAACGCTGGCTGGCGGCTTTGCGACCGTTCTCGCTTGAGAGCGATTCGTTGGTTTTTGTGTCGGCTGAAATCTCGGTTGGCTATTGGTCGCCTGCGGTGCCCGATTCCGGGGGACCACACCGGGTGCTACACCGTAAGCCCGAACTTGCTGACCCGGTCGAGTCGGATTGAATCGTGGTGACTGATTTGGCGGCCTCATTACTGAGCCAGGCACGGGGGGTGCCTGATAATAGGGCTGCCCCGGCACTGGTCGATAATAGGGTTGGGCGGGTGCGTAATACGGAGGTTGGTAATAACGCCCTGGCGGTGAATTCACTTCGACAAACGGTGCCCGCACATGGGTTCCATAGGGGCTGGTGTTAACACGAACGAAGGGCGCACGAATATTTACCCCTCCGAATCCATTGTTATTGATGCGGATCAATTGGGCTGATGCCGGGTTGATGAAACTAACGGCAATCACAACGCTGATGGCGAGGAGCATGCTTGGCAAAAAACGCATCGGCTTTCCTTGGGTCTGAGAAGAGGCTGAAAAATTCGCCGCAGGAATTTTAGGTCATTTGATTTTATCAGGAATCCGGCCGTTACAGAAAGGGCCAGCACCAAGAAAAAATCAATCCAACCGCTTACGAGCAAACACGGGACTTATACAACCTAAAACCTCAGAATAACTAAGTGCTTTAGACTTAGACACTTGGATAACCAAGCCCATCTAGTCAGCGCAGCTCATCGCTTCCACGCGATCTGGCTTGCCCCTGCACGGACTCTGTCACCCAAAAAATTTGATATACTTGGGTACCCGGCCCGAATTCCAGGAGACCAGCCATGGCAACAGCCTCTGAGAGCACCCCCATACAACTGCGACCATTCTTAGCGGAACCCAAAAAACTTTTCATCGACGGCCATTGGGTCGAAGCTGTGGATGGTGCTTTTTTTGACGTCCTCAATCCCTCCACAACCCAATTGGTAGCTCAAGTCGCTCATGGCAAAAAAGCGGATATCCAGCATGCCGTACAAGCCGCGCGAAAGGCTTTTGATGCCGGGCCCTGGACACAAATGACAGCTTCCGATCGCAGCAAGATCATTTGGAAAATTGGTGACTTGATTGAAACCCATGGAGACGAATTAGCTCAACTGGAAACGCTGGATAACGGAAAACCATTTACCGTGGCAAGGGCTGCGGATGTGCAATTGGCTGCGGATATTTTTCGCTACATGGCGGGCTGGTGCACCAAGATTGAAGGGCACACCATTCCCATTTCAGTCCCCAATGTTCCGGGCGCAAATTTCCATGCCTATACTCTCAAAGAACCCGTAGGCGTGGTCGGTCAGATCATTCCGTGGAACTTCCCTTTATTGATGGCGGCCTGGAAATTAGCTCCTGCCTTGGCGGCCGGCTGTACTATTATTCTAAAACCGGCGGAACAGACTCCGCTGTCAGCCATCCGGCTGGGCGAATTGATTCAGGAATCTGGACTCCCCGGCGGCGTGGTTAATATTGTTACGGGATTCGGTGATGCAGGCGCCGCCTTGGCCGCCGACGACCGCGTCGACAAGGTTGCGTTTACGGGATCCACCGAGGTCGGCAAACAAATTGTTCAGTCGGCAGCAGGTAACCTGAAAAAAGTCACCCTGGAATTGGGCGGCAAGAGCCCCAATATCATTTTAAAGGATGCCGATTTGCAAACCGCCATCCCTGGTGCAGCCAATGCCATTTTCTTTAATCATGGGCAATGCTGCTGTGCTGGCTCACGCTTGTACGTTGCCGCCGAGGTATTTGACGAAGTTTGCGCAGGTGTCAGTGAGGAGGCCAAGAAGATCAAGGTCGGTGATGGTTTCCAATCGGAGACTCAGATGGGACCTCTAGTATCCAAGGAACAGTTTGAACGAGTGACGGGTTTTCTTGACCGCGGACAAACCGCAGGCGCGAAAGCCATGTGTGGCGGTGACGCACCGGATCGTGAGGGCTATTTCGTGAACCCCACCGTATTGGTGGAAACCCATGAAACGATGGAAGTCGTCAAGGAAGAGATCTTCGGTCCCGTCGTGGTTGCTATGCCGTTTAAGGACCACGAGGAACTGGTCGCCCGAGCGAATGACACCGCCTACGGCCTGGCCGCGGGGATCTGGACTGACGATTTAGCGAACGCCCACCGTATTGCCAAAGCGGTCCGCGCGGGGACCGTCTGGATCAATTGCTACAACGTATTTGACGCCGCCTTACCATTCGGTGGCTACAAGCAATCAGGTTGGGGCCGAGAAATGGGACACGCGGCATTGAATAATTACCTGGAAGTTAAATCGGTCTGCGTCGCGATTTAACTCACTGCAATGAAAACGTGCTACGAAGCATTATGGAAATTGGACTCATATCAGATACTCACGGATTTTTAGATCCACGAGTTTTCAAACTTTTCGAGACATGCGATGAAGTTTGGCACGCTGGCGATTTCGGACCTGGCGTATCGGAACCCTTAGAACGAGCGTTTTCAGTATTTCGTGGGGTTCATGGAAATATCGACGACGAAGAACTCCAATACAGGTATCCGGAGGATTTGCGGTTCTCGTGTGGCGGAGTGGATGTCTGGTTAACTCATATTGGAGGTCGTCCAGGACGATACGATCGTCGAGTGCGTGAAACCCTTAAAAGCGACCCACCTGATTTACTGATCTGCGGCCATTCGCATATTCTACACGTAGAAAAAGATGCTCGCCTCGGGCACATGCAATATTTGAATCCCGGTGCGGCCGGACACCACGGATTTCATTTACAAAGAACCCTGCTGAAATTTCAATTATCCGGTGGAGAGGTTTCCAGAATACGATTGATCGAACTCGGTCCTCGCGGGCGTCGCGTATCCCCGGCAGATGGGAATAAAAATCCGGATGCACCGAACTAAACGAGTTACGGTCGTTGCGGACCCAATCCGAGTGCGACCGCAATCCGAGTGCGACCGCAATTTGCTGGTCGGTCGGGCATGACCTTATTCCACCTTTACCAACAGACTTCAATCAGCTGACTTTTCAAAAGGACAACCGCAGCTTTGGACCATACCAATTTCAATCGCCAGGCATGGGATGCGATCGCTGCGTCCGCAACTCAGTGGTTTATCCCGGCATCCAGCGCGGAAATTGCCCATGCCCGTCGAGGGTACCCCGCGATCAAAGTCACCGCCACGAAAAACATCCCTGCCCACTGGCTCAGCCAACCGGCCGGATTGAGGGTGCTTTGTTTGGCCGGCGGCGGGGGACATCAAGGTCCGCTTTTGGCAGCTGCCGGAGCGCAGGTCACCGTGGCTGATTTCAGCAGCGAACAACTTGCCATCGATCGTCAGGTGGCAGAGCGGGAAGGTCTAACATTGGAAACGGTGCAGGTCGACATGCGTGATCTTGGAGATTTGGGTCCGTTTGATTGCGTACTTAATCCATGTTCACTTAATTTCTGCCCAAACGTGATACCGGTCTGGCAGGAGGCATTTCGAGTCTTAAAGCCTGGCGGAATTTTAATAACCGGGTTCATCAATCCCATAAACTATCTGTTTGATAACGAATTATTACTGGCGAAAAAATTCGTCGTCAGGAATGTCATTCCACATACAGAATCACCCGACGTATCCGGGACGAGCACACCGACGACGATTCCACCGACCCCTGCGGAATACGGTCATACCTTGCAAGATTTAGTAGGTGGTCAATTGCAAGCAGGTTTCCAAATCCAGGAATTGTTCGAGGATCGTTGGGGAGGCACGGACGCGCTATCCAAACGGATCGCTGTCTTCTTGGCGACACTCGCAATCAAGCCCTGACCCCGGTATCTTCGAGCGGCGATTTTGCGGAAGATTCGCCATCAACTCTCGTTAAAGATTCCGTCTTCGGACTCGGAAGGCAACCCTGCGAACGGCGGCTCTTGGCCGTCCAATTCTGCGAGTGCGTTGCCTGCAGCACGCTGCTCCGCGCGTTTTTTATTCCCACCCCAAGCGGGTGAAAAACGAGCTTTGCCAACTTGAGCGCAGATCAAAAAACGTTTTAGATGGTCAGGACCGACTTCTTGCAATAAATGATAAGAGGGGGGTGCTCCATTCTTTTTTTGCGCCAGCTGCTGCAAGGATGACTTGAAATTCAGTTCCGCATTTCCATCCGCAATTTCGCGAATGTCATCGACGATACTTTCGATAATAAAGCGCTGAGCAGGTGGCAAACCTCCATCGAGATAAATCGCTGCAATAACGGATTCGACGGCGTTAGCGACCAAGGAGTCGGGCATACCGCTGGTCACGTTCATGCCTTTGCCAGTCAATAGAAATTCGCCCAAGCCAATTCGTTTGCCGATTTTCCCACACGTCGAACGACTCACGGCCGCCGACTTTATTTGCGTCAAATCACCCTCTAAAAGATCAGGGAATCGCTGGTATAGCAAATCACAAACGACAAATCCCAAAATTGAATCCCCGAGAAATTCCAATCTCTCATTCGATTTCAGTCGCGTATTGGCGTTGGAGGCATGCGTCAAAGCCTCTAGTAACAGAGTCGGATCTTGAAAGGCATACCCCAAGCGGGTTTGACAGGCCTCGATTACCTCACGATGTTCGTGAGGTACGTGCGAAAAAGACATTTGATAACACCAAGGATAGCTCCATAACGAAGCCGCGACGGTTGGAGATTTCCCAATCGACGGCGGCACGCCGGAATCCCTGGATTCGCGGGAGGCCACGACCGTGTTACCACGCAACCTGACCTCTCACGACTTCAGCCATACCGGCTATTAATTCCTTTCATTGTAACTCAATGAATTCGTTCGAATAAACCCCGCAGCATGGATTGAACTAGGCCATTTCGGGGTGGCAATTTATAATCCGTGATTGCCAAGCTTGCCTGTGATCTCAACTTTCCCCAAAACCACCCATGTCCCCACCCGCTGGCCCGAAATCGCACAACTCGGATCCTTGGTTCGCCGGCATCGATGTGGGTGGAACATCGATCAAAATAGGCGTCATTTCTGCTGCCGGACAGATCGTCGAAGAGACTGCCATCCCGACCCAGGACGAGCTGGGACCGGAGGACGCGATCCGGCGGGTTCGCGAGACATTGATGAGTTTGTTGCGAGCCAACGCTGGGGAAAGACTTTCAGCGGCGGGATTAGGGACGCCCGGTCCACTGGACAGTCGCCAAGGCATGATCCTAGACCCCGTTAACATGCCCGGATGGCGGCATTACCCGATCCGCGATTCATTGAGTCAAGCGTTGGGATGTCCCGTTCACTACGCCAACGACGCGAATGCCGCGGCGTGGGGCGAATTCTGGGTGGGCACCGCAAAAGCTTATGACAGCCTGGTCTTGCTAACCTTAGGGACCGGTGTTGGTGGAGGGATTGTCATCGACAATCAATTGGTGGTCGGGCGGAATGATATGGCCGCCGAATGCGGTCATTCGATGGTCGATTTCAGCGAACAAGCCCGTCTTTGCTCTTGTGGGCTTAAAGGGCACTTGGAAGCCTACGCCAGCGCCTCGGCGGTTGCCGTAGAGGCGAAAACGATGGCGTCCCGACGTTCGGATGGCGAATTAGCCAAGATCTTGGAATCAGCCGGTGACTTAACCGCTGAGGATGTATACCATTGCGCGCTACGCGAAGACGCCGACGCTTGGCAAATCATCGACCAAACGGCCGAGTATTTGGCCCGTGGGATCGCGGATCT
>CAJQPP010000009.1 GCA_905480235.1 uncultured Pirellulaceae bacterium | reverse complement strand
TTTTCATGACATGGGCGGTCGCATCGGCGATCCATTGTGAGGATTCGATGCTGGTGGCCGGGCCCCAGAATCGAAACAAAGGAAAGGCTCCCAGCGCTTCTACTAATTCGTCTCGCAACGGATCCGGGGTCGTAAATATGTCCGGAGATTTTCGACCGTTAGCCCAATAGGTTGGACGTTCGGTAACGATAAAATCACAACGAGAGTGCGTGGCAAAACGCCAAAACAGATTCGCAACTCTCAGATTCGGATCCTCCGATTTCAAGGCGTCCCAAATCTTTTCGCCTTGCATCAATCGGTCGGACCTCAGCCAAAACCTCGCTTCGCCGGTCTCCTCAAAAAACCAGCCATTGGAAACAATTCCGTGTTGAGCTGGCAGTGTTCCGGTTAACATCGTTGCCTGCGAGGGACAGGTGAGTGCCGGGCAGGGGGGCTGCAAATAAGCCGTTTGCCCTCCTTCCGCAAAGGCCCGCTGAAGTTTTGGCATTTTCGCCAATGCGACCGCGTTTAGTCCCACCAAATCGATTACCAGTAATTTGTGCGTCATTTTGGATGGGGCGCTAAAGCCGTGATTATTCGTCGGGAGCATTCATGACCTTGGAAACGATCCGATCATCGAAATAGTTTATCGCCATCCCAGCATCCACCACAATCGACTGAGCCGTAATCCCGGAAGATCGCGGGCTCAGTAAAAAACAACCGACGGCAGCTGCCTCAGACGTTTGCACCGCTTTGCCGCGGGGAATCACCTGTTCGGCGTACAAATACGAGTCCACGTAACCGGGAATCCCGGCTGACGAGGACGTTTTCAATAATCCCGGGGAGACGGCATTAAAACGCACATGGGAAAACTGGCTGAAACTCTTGGCCAGAAATACTACCGAGGATTCTAAAGCCGCTTTTACCGGTGCCATAAACCCATATTTTTCACTGGCCATGCGTGTTGTCGAAATGGAAATCGTGATACAGGATGCATCCGGGTTCAATAATTCCTTGAATGCATTGCAAACGTTGATGAACGAGTAACAAGAGATATCGATGGTTCTCAGAAACGACTTTTTGGGAGTCTCGTGGAAAGGTTTGAAGCCGCCTTCGTAATCAGCGAAAGCAATGGAATGCACTAAACCATCCAATTTCACCCCCAAATCCGTGACCTCTTTTTTGACGCGTTCAATTTGTTCATCAAATTCCACGTCACATACGAAAACCTGGCGGTCCGCAAGTAATTTAGCGGTCGACTCTTTGCGAGATTCGCTGCGCACCACATAAATGACCTGGGCACCGTTTTCCTCCAAGTCGCGAGCGATATGCCAGGCGACGCTCTTTTTATTGGCAACACCAAAAACAAGAAACGTTTTGCCGGCTATCTTCAAGAAATCCATTTGTGGACCGTGGGAAATGGGAGGATGTTGTCGTGAGTTTGGAATGCAGTCGTTTTGGGCGAGCAGGGGAGCAACCTCTACTCTTACCCGGTGGGCTTGGGCGCAAGGGTGCAAGCCAGTTCCAATGATGCCGCCACCTTGCCCTGTTTGCGAATCGTGGCGGTGAGAAAATAAGCGCCTGAGATTGTTTCCTTTAAGCGAGCCACGATATCAATCGCATCTCCGGGATGCACGGTGTTCTTGAATCGCACCTTATTCATTCGCGTCAGCACAGGCACCCGCTCCCCCTGGGCGTTGTCCCCAACGTGATGGGCAGCCAGTAAGATCGCAGACGCTTGCGCCGCGCACTCACAAAGAATCACCCCGGGAACCAAAGGACTATCAGGATAGTGGCCTTGGAAAAAGAACTCTTCAGCCTGAAAGGTCTTTCGACAACTTGCTTGCTCCGTTGTTAAATCAACAATCTCATCGATTAACAACATGGGTCCGCGATGCGGTATCAAATCGGTAATTTGAGGGTGCGTCATGTCAGTCCTTTCCCCTGTTTTCGAGGGTGGCCGTCCCCTGTCGGTCTTCTATTTTACTTTGACGATAAAACACTTCCTCCATCGCCAAACCTACCGGACTCTCACATTTCCCGGCTTTCGGCTCAAGACGATGCCAAAGGCTTTGATTCACTTTTCATCAGATAACTATCGACATCATTTGCCACAATCACACCGTAATTAATCGTGCCCAACCAACCCGACATGATGATGCCGACACTGCCCGCGTGATACAGACCTTTTACCTGGTCAGGTAACGAGCGACTGACACCGAGGCCCTCGAATTTGGTGCCGAAGCTCGAGCCTAATTTATGTTTTGTGTAATGCTCAAAAGTAATCGGCGTGGCGGCCTCGACGTGATCAATCTTCTCCCGGCAATTAGGCACGTACTTCTCCAACGAATTCAGCGTATCTTCGATCAGGTGCTGCTTATCTGCCTCGTACTGCTCCTTATCGGTACCGGCCCAATCTTCGTAGTTCGCATTGGTACTGGAGACGATCAAATAACGGTTCTTGCCCTGCGGCCTAATATCGGGGTAATAAAACGAGAACGTGCGACTGGAGACATCTTTGCTCAATAGCAGATTGGTGCGAAACAACTCGGCCGTGCTGCAAAACAGTAAATCCCCGGTGTCGCGATCAACGGTCTCGCCTTCCTTCAAGGCCATGTAGACCTGAGTACTGGAATTGTTTAGCCGCACCTCGCGGGCATCTTCGACGAATTTAGTATCCAGATAATCCTCGCCAACTAAATCGAAAAGGGTCGACCGCAGATTTGCATTGGAAACGATGGTTTTGGTACGAATCTCCCGTCCATTAACTTGGATACTTTTGACCGCTCCGTTTTCAATATTGATTTTTTCAGCGTTACAGCGGATGCGGATATCGACACCATTGCGAATCATCTCCCGCTCCATCGATTTCACCAAGTGATCCGTGCCACCCTGAAACGTGAAAACACCCTTGGACATAAAGTTGGAAAATACAATGCCGTAGGTGATGGCTGGGTCTTCCAACGTGGATCCATTCGCGTAAGTGATCGGCTCCATTAGCAAACGCACGACATCTTCCCGACCTGGAAAGAATTTCTCAAACAACTCACCGGTCGTCATCGCTTGATCGTCGTAGAAGTTCATGCTCCGTGCGGTATCAAAAAACTCCTGCACACGACTTTCCTCCAATCCGAAATCGGTGGACAACAGACGCGTAAAGTCCTTTCGATCAAAGGTCGTCGTCAGTGAAAACATGGGATTATCGAATCGCACATGTTTCAGTTGGACGATGGAATCAGCGATTTCCTGAGTCCAATACCGGCGGCAACTCTTGAGCATGCCGTGCGGGAATCCGTGTAGGGAGATATCAAAGATATGGCCGCCCGGTCGTTTGAACCAAGTCGCCAGTCCCCCCAATTTGTAATGCTGCTCCAGCAACAGGACCGATCGCCCCTCGCGAGCCAAGACGTTGGCTGCCGTTAATCCGCCTAATCCACTGCCGATAACAACGACGTCATATTCTTCGGCGGCACCTTTGAGAAAGTCTTTGGGCATAAAAACATCGGGGGAAAACGGGGAATATCAAACTCATGTTCTAGCAAGCGGTCACCGGCATCGCCAGTGGGAATGAGGACCGGATTTAGACACCCTCATTCACCGGAAATCGTGGCCGATGACCGGAAAACGCCTGCTCAGGTCAATCCCGCAAACAATGCTGATTGGCAATCGAAATGCCGCTCATAATCGATCCAATGATCCCCACAAAGCCCTGGTCGGTACCGCACAGAAAGACGTTATCCAAATGGGTCGTCCCATCCAGTTTTTTGTCAGGTGCGCCGTAGACCGCGCCATTGTCGTGCCAGGTAAATCGGCGAATGGTCTTGGGGGTGAACATATCAGTGGCGATCACCTGGCTGCGGAAGTCCGGCACAAATCGCACGGCTGATTCAACCGCCCGGTCGTACCAACGAGCCTTGGCCACTTGATAAGCCGATTCGTCCAATTGATTCCAACGATCAAATTCGGCAATCGAGGTAATCCTGACCACCCCATCGTCTAATTGCTGTCCATCGGAGTATTCATAATTATTAGGCGAGCAAATCACCCCAGTACGCATATCACAAAGGTCGTCTTGGGGGCGTTCCCAGTGAAATTTGTCGCTATCGTTGTAAAACACAATCGTCTCATCCAACCCCAAATCGGTGGGCTGGCGATCGAGGATCGAGATCGACTCAATGAAGGTCAATTTTCCAACTTGCCGCGTATCGACTTCGCTGACGTCATCGCACATACGCAGGGTTTCAATTCGCCCCGCCGACGACAACACCCGTTTGCCAACGATAATTTCACCATCGTCCAATTCGACCGCCTGAGCATGGCCATCCTGAACGTGGATACGTTTGACCCCTTTGCGCAGCTTCAGTTCGCCGCCCAGGGAACGATAACGCTTGACAAGGTTTTTGAGAATCAAACGCACGCCCTTGAAGGGGCGGGCAAAACCCTCGCGATAAATACTCTCGAACATGATGCTGAACTGTCCCCAGTCCATGTCATGTTCCCGCGCGTTGCCGTACCACATCAAAGGACAAAGCAGCATGTCGGTTAACAGAGGGTCGGTGATGCAAGTCCCCATGATCTCCCGCGTCGATTGCTCGAAGGACTCCTGATCGAGTTGATCATAGCCACCAATCAAGGCTTCTAATTTGCGAAAGCCATCGACCTGGTCGGGAAAGTGGGATGCGATTTCACTGCGCAGCAATTCGATATCGTTATCGAATTTCAAATCCATGCCCGGAAAACTGATCCGCGAACCAGCTTGTGGCGACAAAGAAAATTCTTCCCACTTGAAGCGTAACTGCCGCAAAATCTTTGCCAGCGGCCCCTTCTTGGCGCCCTTTTCCGTGAAATTGGTCACCGCATGCAACCCGACGTCGTAATCACGTCCGCCCACTCGGTAGAACGAATTCAGTCCACCGATCGTGTAATGCCGCTCAAGAATACAAACCTTCTGGTCGTAATGGGCTAAACGAATCCCGGCTGCCAACCCTGACATTCCGGCGCCGATGATAATCGTATCGTACATGGGCTGACCCGGTTAATTTCCAGTCGAATGACTCGTTCAAGTCGACAAAAGCTTGCCAAACGAACCACGGTCCGAGCAAAGCATTATTCTAGAGTTCGACAGGCAATTTCCCTCTGCCCGAGAGATTTTGCCGGCCGTTTTTATTTCCCATCCCAGCGTTCGAGAAGACCGCCGTGCGTCCTAAACGGCGATGTCTTCCATCTTGGGTGTCAGATACTCAACCGTGGAGGCCATCGAATTGAGATGCCCATAATCTTCTTCCGGCACCTGTACGCGGTAGCGTTTTCGCAATTCCATTACAATGTCCAGAAAATCCATACTGTCCAACTCCAGTTGGTCTCGAAATGCCTTGGGATCTTCCAAGGTGGAGAGGTCTTCATCCGGGGCGATATCTTCCAGGATCTCGATGATTGCTTCTCTGATTTCTGCGGGGGCCATTGGCCATACTCCATTTTTTATGTTTCGATCCGCGATGATCTGTCACGGATCGTAAGTCGGTTTTTTACTTGCTTCGCTGGCAATCAGGCCGTGAATCTTTTGATGATAACGACGGAATTGATACCCAGCATGCCAAATGAATTGTTCAAAATGTAATCGGCCGGTTTGCCGCTTTCGCGCGGTTGATTCTGAACCAGCCCGTCCAGGGCACATTCGGGATCCAATTCATCGATATTGATCGTGGCGTGGCAAACCCCGTCTTCGAAGGCCGGTAAATTACCGGCCAACTCCAAGGAACCCGCTGCACCCATGGAATGCCCAATAAAGCTTTTCGCATTATTGATAAACGTCGTGGGGCTCTTACCAAAGACATTCCGGATGGCTTCGCACTCCAGAGAATCTCCCATGGAGGTCCCCGTGGCGTGAGTACTGACAATATCGATTTGTTCCGCTTCCAGCCCAGCCCGGTTCAGGGCTTTGTGAATGCATTGTGTCTGTCGTTCAGGATTCGGCAAGACGAAATCCGTGGCGTCCGTATTCATCGCGTAACCGACCAGCTCGCCATAGATTTTGGCTTTTCGAGCTTTGGCATCGGAAAGTCGCTCTAAAACGTAAAGGCAACCACCCTCGGCCACCACGATTCCGTTTCGATTCATATCAAAAGGACGCGAGGCTTCACCGGCATTATCGTGGGTTGCCAGCGCACCTTGACTGGCGAAACCGGCGAATATTCCAAACGTGTGAATGCTCTCCGAAACCCCGCCGGCGATGGCTAAATCGCACTCATCCAAACGAAGTTGTTGCGCGCCTTGAATCAATCCTGCGTTGCCTGCGGCACAAGCCGCCCCAATCGTGTAATGTGGGCCCGTGATGCCCATGTTGATGGCGATCTCGCCGGCCGGGTTATTAGCCACCGTCCGCGGGTTGTGGTGGTGCGACCAGAATTTGGTGTCGTATTCGAAATTGCTGATTTCGAAGATCTCATTCTCGGTTTCAACGTTCCCATGTTCGGTCACGCCGATGTAGATACCCACCCGATCCTTGTCAGTGTTTTCCCAATCGACACCCGAATCCTGAATCGTCTCATTGGCACAGTAGGCACCAATGCTGCCTGCTCGCGTGCCGCGCCGCGCGTCTTTGCGGGTCTGATGGCGTCGCACATCAAAATCGCATACGCCCGCAAATGTTTTCCCAAAATAGCGGATCTCATATTCGCTAACGCCACTGGTACCCGCCAAAAGGGCACCGCGAAAATCTGCCAGTGAATTGCCGTTGGGAGAGGTTAAACCGACTCCGGTGATGACAATCCGTTGGTGATCGGGAAGTTGTTCTGTTTTACCGGCCGAGATCATAGATTCAGGTGAAAAACGTAAAGACAATGGGCGTACAAGAACCCTTAAAAGTAGCCGTTAGCCGGCTTTTTCGCAAGCGTTGGAACGATTACTTGTGGGGCGGCCTACTTAAACCGTCAACTGCAACCATGTTTTGCGCGGCAGGGACACTTTCCTGCTGCCACAATCTCTGGCCTTGGCAGCTTGATCGGTTGGATGCGTCCCCCCGGACGATTAATGAACGCCGATCTCAGCCGCCAGACGTTTCATCCCCTCCTCGTGTGAAACGAGCGGTTCATAGCCAAAATCTCTGCGGGCCCGGGAGATATCAAAGTAATGACTCTTGGCAAGCTGGGCAGCCAAAAACCGCGTCATCCGCGGCTCCTCTTTCTTATTCCACATTTCGTACCAAGCCTCCAAAACGGCTCCCAGTCGATAAGCGGCGTAATACGAGATCTTTTTTCTGACACGGGGAATCCCGGCCAGCGATAAAATTTCGTTCATAAAACCCCAGCAATTGACCGGTTCCCCCTGGCTGATGAAATAAGCACTGCCACAAACGGGAGACCCCGGCTCCAGCGCTTTGGCCGCCAACAGGTGAGCGTACGCTGCGTTTTCCACGTAGGTCGTATCGACCAGATTGGAGCCATCCCCGACGCGGCGTAATTGCCGGGCTCGCCCTCGCTGTATAACGCGAGGGACCAGATGATGATCTCCGGGCCCCCAAATCAAATGTGGACGCAATGCGCAGGTCATCAACTCGGCCGGGTCGTTGGAATCTAAAACGTGTTGCTCCGCCAAAGCCTTGGACTTGGGATAATGGCATAACCATTGACTGGCGTACGGTGCGGTTTCGTCCTGATGGATCTGGTGATCGCCATTGAATGTGACACTCGGACTGCTGGTATAGACCAACCGCTTCACCCCATGCCGCAGACAACAATCGACCACGTTCCGCGTCCCCACGGTATTGGTCGAGTGGAAGGTCTTCCAATCCCCCCAAATCCCAGAAATGGCAGCCGTGTGATAAACCACATCGACATCGCGAAAGGCACTTGCCATGCGATCCACGTCACGGATATCGCTATGAAAACACTCGACGTTTAACGCGGTCAATCCGTCGTTGGGTCGCCGCGTCAACGTCCGCACCTGGTCATCCTGGTCCAGCAATTGTCGAACGACATAGGATCCGAGAAACCCGTTGGCACCGGTGACAAGCGCTTTCACAATTCTGGCCCTTAAAAGAAGCAGCAAAAAAAAGACAAACGGATTAGTGTTTGTTCCTACTGCTGCCCAGTATACCGCATGGCTCCCTCATTGGCGTGACCCAGCGACCGGCGGGCGAAAGACGAAAATAACATCCGTGATTCTGATCGCCGGCCGAACAGAGAAAGTCCCCA
>CAJQPP010000008.1 GCA_905480235.1 uncultured Pirellulaceae bacterium | reverse complement strand
CTGACCAAGAGGCTCCCAAAGCAGCCCTGAGCGTCGACACGCGAAATAACATGTTGGTGGTCACAGGCCCCCAGTACATCGCCAACCTTGTAGAAGATTTTGTGCTGCTAGTCGATAAGCGAGTAGAGACCCCATCTTCCACGAGCGAAGTGTTGCCAGTCAGCGACATTGATATCAACTTGCTTGCCGAAATCTTGATGGCGCAAAACCCTAACATTGAGCTTATGGCCAATGAAGCCGGGGCACAAAGCGGAAGCGGGACTTCGCGCCAGCCTGGTTCCACGACGGCAGGCCGAACTGGCGGGGCCGGTGGAAATGCCATGATGAACAATGAGTCATTCCGCAACGCTATTATGCAAGGCATGCGCTCGCGTGGCCAAACCGGGCGGGGTGGAGGCACCGGGCGGGGTGGCGGCACCGGACGAGGTGGCGGCAGCGGGCGGGGTGGACGCGGTGGCGGCAGCCGATAATAAAATTTCTTCAAAAAAACTATATATGTATATATTGGCATAGAAAAGCGGCCTTTCCGGCCGCTTTTTGGCTTTACGGTGTATAATTAGGGTAATTCGATACAGTTTGGCGGCCGAAGCAACGAAAAAATTCAGTAAGGAATATTACGTTGCGGTTACATCACTCTTTGTAGTGACCTACCACAAACGCCCACCACCCATTCCCGCCGCTGAAGGAGAAGCCATGCCCGAGAACTACTGGCACCTAAGCAAGTGCAATTTGTTTAATCAAATGCAACCGGAAGAAATCCGCGCCCTAGCGAGCTCGGCGCGGAATCAATCATTCAAACGAGGAGATTCTGTATATCTGCCCAAAGACCGAGCAGACGAAGTTTTATTGTTGGTTTCTGGCCGGGTAAAAATCTGCCATGTTACACCCGACGGTAAACAATCGATTCTGGTGTTTATCGAGCCTGATGAAGTCTTTGGCGAACTCTGTTTGTTTGACCACAACGTCCGCGAAGAATACGCGGAAGCGACCGAAAGCAGCAGCATCATTTTCTTGCCTCGAGAAATTCTCGACAACTACATGGACAAACACTCGCACATGATGAGGTCTGTTAGCAAGTTGGTAGGCGAACGCCGTTTACGCATTGAGAAGCGTTTACGCAATCTACTATTTCATTCCAATCGTGATCGGCTGATTTTTCTGCTGATTGAGTTACTCGAACAGTATGGGCAAAAAGCCGATGGTGCCGTCGAGTTGAAGATCAAGTTATCTCATCAGGAAATGGCGAACATCATTGGTAGCACTCGTGAAACCGTCACCGTGGTTTTAGGCGACTTGCAAAAAGAGGGCATTCTCGAAATTGCCCGGCGGCGTGTCAAAATCTTGCAGCTCGACCGACTAGCCTCGCAAGTGCACTCGAACCAAATTCGTCTGCCCGAAAGTGAACCGCTGGTTTTGGCTACCGAAACTCCTGCGCCGGCGGGCTACTAAACGAAAACGTCGTTGCGGACAGCCCTCCATTGGTGGCTGTCCGAGCCGCGTATTCTCGTGACCAACGCCTTTTGGTGTTGCGGAAGACTAGACCGCATACCAATCTCCTCGGTGAATTAATTGATCGGCTGACCCTCTCGTTGTCCGCCGATTCGAACAGCCGGCAAGGTCCTAGCCAAACCTTGTCGTGGCTTATCGGCACCCAGCCTGATGTTAGTTTGGGTCGCTTTGTTCGGGTCGCTTTTTAACCGATCGATTCGCGGTGCCCGAGGTGGCAGTGTATATTTGCGATTCACTGAGTTGCGTTTACAAACTGCACCCAACCCCCGCTGGAGCGGTCTGCCATGAAGACGGTTACTTTCCTTTTCGCTACGCTTTGTTGCCAATTAGCCTGGGCCCATGAAAATCCTCAAACCGTGCGGGTTTTCATCCTGGCGGGTCAATCCAATATGCAGGGTCACGCGGTGGTCGATATGGATCACCCCGAATATTACAACGGTGGCCTAGGGAATCTGAATGATGTCATGGCGAACTCAGATGGGCGCTTCGGTCATCTTAAATCCGATGATAAATGGACCGTCCGTGATGACGTATTTGTCCGCTACCAAACCGGCAAACAACTGAAACGTGGTGGATTGTCGATTGGGTATTCGGGGTACGAAGACGGGCGGCATTTCGGTCCCGAATTACAATTCGGACATGTCATCGGCGACCACTTTGACGAACCTGTCCTCCTGATCAAAACGGCTTGGGGAGGCAAAAGCTTACACAAAGACTTTCGCCCTCCGTCAGCCGTCAAGGCAAGGGGCGGAGAAACGGGCCCCTACTTTTTAAAAATGGTTGAAGAAGTCAACGAGGCGATCCAACAGGCACCGCTTGAATTCCCAGCATGGAAAACCGCCAACTTTGAAATCACGGGCTTTGTCTGGCAACAAGGCTGGAACGACATGGGCAGCCAAGAGGCGACCCAAGAGTACTTTGCCAATCTTGTCGATCTGATCCATGATTTGCGTCAGATTTGGGGTACGCCCAACCTTCCGGTGGTGGTTGGGGAACTGGGCAATGGTGGCCCCAAGGCTGAAGGTGCCATGAAGGCTTTTCGCCGCCAACAATCGCGTATCGATGCCCACCCACCCTTTGTTGGCAATGTTCTTTTTGCCCCGACCGCCCAACATGCCAGGCCGGCGGAGCGTTCTCCCAACACTGGCCATGGTCACCATTGGTTCGGGAATGCGGAAAGCTATTTGATGGTCGGTGATTCGCTCGCCAGGCAAATGCTTGAACTGCTCTCCCAAGCGTCGCAACCGCGGGTCCTAATCCTCGGAGACTCGATTTCTATTGGCTATACACCCCATGTCCAAAAGGCGTTGCGGGGGCGTGCGCTGGTGGTGCGTCCCATGGTCCGTCACAATGCAGCGGAAAACTGCGCGGGAACGGACAAGGGCATCCAAGAAATCGATCGCTGGTTATCGATGGGGGGAGGGCAATGGGATGTCATTCATTTCAATTTTGGTTTGCATGACTTAAAAAGGACCGACGCCCAAACCGGTCGAAACTCTAATGACCCAGACGACCCCTACCAATCCAGCCCGGAGGAGTACAAAAATCAGCTCGGGGAAATTGTAACGAAGCTGAAACAATCAGGCGCAACCTTGGTCTTCGCCACCACGACTCCCGTCCCGTTAGGAGTCAAACCCCATCGCGATCCTGCCGACCCCGTAACCTATAACGAGATTGCTCAGGCCATCATGAATGCGAACGGCGTTGAAATTAATGACTTATATCAATTCGCCAAACCATTATTGACGGAAATCCAAAGGCCTGCCGATGTCCATTTCACTCGCGATGGTTCGGCTCGCCTCGGCGAACAAGTGGCAGATCAAATCGCAGCGGCCCTAAATAAAAACTAACGACAAGCGAAGCCGTAAAGCGGACCCAACCTGGCAACGCGAAACGAAAAGGCACTCGATTGGCCGGTCTAAAACCCAGTTCAAACAATGTTACCGTAACGATGCACGATCTCAGTCATCGATTGCTCACGTAAGTAGCTCAGCAGCTCAATCCGCCCATTGGCCAGCACCTCTGCGCGAACGATTGGTAAATTCCCAATCTTAGCGGGTGCCATTTCAACGATGTCATAACCACCGAGGAAGCGAATGCTGCCGCCTTTTAGTTTCGCCAAACGCTGAGCCAGGGCTGAATCAGATTCGCTTACCATTTCACAACTGGTAATTGACTTGAATTCTTTACCCCAGCTCTGCTCATTACTCAGGCTGACTTTCAACTTGATCCCTAACAACCGGCACGCCACGGCAACCTTCGCCAGCGTCAGTGCCGTTGCTTTATCCGCTTCGCCGGAGGTGTTGATACGCATGAGATGCCAAGCACGCGGCCGATAGCGAAAATGGTTGGTCTCGCCATGCAGTTGGGAAGGATCATGTTCTTTGGAGAAATAGTTATTCCACCAGTGCGCGTAGCTTTCGGCTGCCACTCGAAAATGTTGTTTTTCCGATTCGCTCTCTAAGAGCTTACTCAGGGCGTCCACGAATCCTGATACGGTGCTGGGCAACCGCCCGTCAGTTTCCGGTAATCCGGTCTGCGTCCAATCGCATAGCGAAGCGACGTAGTTAGGTCCCCCGGCCTTGGAACCGGGGCCGGTCACTGAATTTTTCCAGCCCCCAAATGGCTGACGTTGCACGATCGCTCCGGTCGTTGTCCGGTTAATATACGCGTTGCCAACCTCGACCTTGTCTCGCCAGATTTGAATTTCTTTGGGGTCCAAAGAGTGCAAACCGCCGGTCAAACCAAACTCACTGGAATTTTGCAGTTTGATTGCCTCGGCAAGGCTATCGACCGGGATGATTCCGAGAACGGGCCCAAAACACTCAGTGCGGTGATACCAGCTTCCCGGCTTTACCCCGAGCCGAATGCCGGGTGACCAAAGACAGGGATTATTCTCCATCATGCGAGGCTCTAACAACCACTCCTCGCCCGGCTCCAACGAGGTCAGTCCTTTTTCCAACTCGGCACTCGGTTTTCGAATGACTGGTGTTACCTTGGACGTCGCGTCCCAAGCACTACCGACGTGGAGACTGCTGGCCGCGTCGATCAGTTGATTACGGAATTTCTCACTCTCGTAAACTTCTCTTTGCACAAACGCCAGACTGGTCGCCGAACACTTTTGTCCCGAGTGTCCGAACGCGCCGCGGACCAAATCGCCGACGGCTAAGTCGAGGTCGGCGGCGGCCGTAATGATCATGGCATTCTTGCCACTCGTCTCAGCATACAAACGAAGGTCGGGTCGCCAGGACTGAAACATCTGCGCCGTTTCATATCCACCGGTAAGGATGACCACGTCCACGCGAGGATCCGTCACCAAGGTCCTTCCCAGATCATGGTCTTTCAGCGTGATGAACTGCAATACCTCTTTCGGAACGCCTGCTTCCCAAAGTTGACTAGCCAATTTCCAAGCGGTCAGCACCGTCTCAGAAGCCGGCTTTAAGATAACCGAGTTACCCGCCATCAGCGCCGCCAACACTCCACCAGCAGGAATGGCATACGGAAAATTCCAGGGCGGCGTAACCACCACCACACCAGCCGCTTTCATGGCAACGCCGTCGTACCAGGCGTTATCGTCGAGTGATTTGGAATAGTAATTCGCAAAGTCAATGGCTTCACTTATCTCGACATCCGACTCGACAACCGCTTTTCCGGCGTCCAACATCATGGTGCCAATCGTCTCGTCACGTTGGCGGGCAAACACGGCCGCGACATTCCTTAAAATCACGGCTCGCCCTTTGGGGCCCAGGCCCTCCCACCCCTCTTGAGAGTCGGCAGCCGTTTGCAAGGCTATCTCCAATTCCTGCTCGCCAGCACGCGAAAATTCGTAGGCTATGACATTTGGCCGGGATGGGTCTGCAGCTTGGCGAATGTGTTCCGTTTGAATTTCTTTGCCGCCAACCTGAATCGGCAAACGCTCTACCGTTTTGCCTTCCCAGTTTCGAACGATACCGGCGATCCAATCGCGATTTTCGGGCAGTGCAAAATCCGTATTGGGAACATTTTGGAATGTTTCATCAGCGTGCCGCGGTTGCGGTTTCTCCACGACCCGATTTTGTTTGCGGTTTGGAGAACTCGACAATTTTGAGTCGTGGGCCAGGCCACAGGCTTTGAGAAAAGCCTCTTTTTGCTCGTCCCATTCGGGAGATCCTTCTTTCAAAGCAAACAGAGCGCCGAGAAAACTACCGGGTTGGGTATTCTCATCAAATCGCCGCACGAGATAGGCAACTGCCGACTCGAACTCGGCGTCGTAACAGACCGGCGTGTAGATTACCAACTCACCCGCTCGTTCCTTGATTTCAAGTGCTTGGGCGTTGGCCATGCCCTCCAACATCTCGAACTCAGTGTGATCCTGCACGCCACGCCGTTCGCGCATAAGCAATGCGTAGGCAATATCAAACAGATTGTGACTGGCAATTCCCAGTCGAACGACATGGGCATTTTCGGGACGACATCCGAATTCGAGCATGCGTTTGTAGTTTGCATCGCTTTCCAGTTTGGAGTGATAGGGCGCCTGAGCCCATTCCTCGATGGAAGCTTCCACCTGCTCCATCGCCAGATTAGCCCCT
Source organism: uncultured Pirellulaceae bacterium (assembly GCA_905480235.1). GTDB lineage: Bacteria > Planctomycetota > Planctomycetia > Pirellulales > Pirellulaceae > CAJQPP01. The sequence continues at coordinate 103 of CAJQPP010000008.1, read as the reverse complement.
TTGACGATGCGAACTTTGATACCCGTCCCCGTCCTACCATGCCGCCGTTTCGCCCACTCGGTCAAAGATTTCATAACAGAGAATGAATCGGGCAGGTAAGCTT
>CAJQPP010000007.1 GCA_905480235.1 uncultured Pirellulaceae bacterium | reverse complement strand
TTGGCCGACTGATGGGCCGCTATTTCAGACAAAACCTTTTCCCAGACACGTTTTTTTAAGAGGGAGTTAGCGGAGTTCGTAAACGAAAAACGGCCACCTAATGCCAGGCGGCCGTTTTTCGTTGAGCGTCTCAGTCGTGGTACTGAAAGGCTTGGGGTCTGCGGTCACCGTACCGGTGACAGGGGCTTAACTGCCTCACGTGTTCTTAGTGACGCCTCAGCCGCCCGAAGAGGCCTGAGATGACTTTTTCGATTCGGATTTGGCTTTTCTCGAGTCGAGGTATGGGATCACAAAAAACATGTAGGCACAGGTGCCAGTCGTTAATGCGATAGCAATAATCACTTCTGTCATGGTCGTTTCCGATACTCTTTCAGTCGTTACGGTGTTACGAATCCTATCTTAATGTCTACCTCGATGCCAAGGAAGTCAAAATGATGTTTTGAGGTATCCAAGAACGGATTAGGTGGGGGGTTGAGAATCGCTAGGTTTTTTTTTGAAAAATGCTCGGTTTAGGAACCAACCGGTAAGAAAAAGGGCTGCGAGAAGTGAAACCGTAGAAACCACAAACATTTGTGGCTTGTCAACTTCTTGGGCGAGGTAGGAATAGGCCATGCCAGCGGGAAACTGCCCGACCAAAGTAGCCAAAAAGAAACTCCAGAAAGGCATTCTTACGATTCCAGCGATGTAACTGATGGGATCAAATGGCACGAATGGGATCAACCGAGCAACCAATACGGTTTTACCACCATGCTCATCGAAAAAATGCTCATAGCGCTTTATGGTGCGGGAAGGTAGGATCGCGTCAGATACGAAAGTCCCGTACCCCCTGCCTAACCCGTAACATATCGCCGCCGCCACATTGGCTGTAAGAATCGAGTAGAGCCCGCCCCAAAAAGGTCCAAAGAGAAAGCTGTTTGTAGCCGTGACGAGCACAGCAGGAATGGGGGCCGCGATCGCTTGGACGATCATCAGAGAACCTGTAAGCAACGGCGCCCACCAGCCCAACGAACTTCCCCATTTTCTTAAACCCTGCACATCCCTTTGCCACAGCAAGTCGATTCCTTGGCCCATGGTTCCTCGAAGCTCGGGTGAAATAAGCCATGCCAACCCAAGTACCAGCAAGGGCGTTATGGAAACCAAGCGGATCCACAAATTAACGCGGTTTTGATCGTTTATTTCCGGTAATTGTTTCGGCATGGACTCGGGGAATTGAAAGGGAGGCTTAGATTTCACCGGGATATGGTAAAGTAGGTGAGCGTGTTAGTAACTCATCGGTAATCTGAGTCGGCACGTCAGTCATCGTAACACCCCTGACCTGAAATCACGAGAATCCCTCGGCATGTTCGAACGTCGTTCGTTAAAGATTCCCATCACGCTTGGTATCACCATGATTGTGGTGTTGGTGGTGTTGATTGTGGGATGGATCTTGCTGGCGGTATTCGGTGCCATGCGAGAGAACCAAAATGCGGCCGCATATTGGATTGCACTTTCGGTCGGTTCCTCGTTGTTTGTATTGTTATTGGCAGGCACGATTGTCTACTTGGTGCTTTCGATAAAAAGTGTCAATCTTAACCGTCGGCAATCCAATTTTGTGGACAGCGTTACCCACGAACTTAAAAGCCCAATCGCTTCACTAAAGCTGTATTTGCAGACGCTCAAACGTCGTCAAATCAGTGAGCAAGAGCAAAAGGATTTCGTCAAATTCATGCTGGAAGACGTGGAACGCCTCGATACGCTAATCACTCATTTGCTGGCCGTGGGCAATATCGACCAAAGTCATACTGATAAAGACAGCGAACCGGTCAAATTACACGAGATGGTCAGCGAGGTCTCCGATTCTGTGTGCCTTAGGCATCGAGTCGAACCCACGGTCGTCCGCACCCATTTGACGCCCTGCATTGTGCAGTCAAATCGAGTTGATTTGGACATGATATTGAGCAACTTGATTGATAACGCCATCAAGTATGCCGGTGAGAAGCCAGACGTTTTGGTGACTCTGGAATCCAACGCAACGTTCGCCGTTATGCGGGTTGCTGATAACGGAGGTGGCATTCCCCGTCACATGCGACGCAAGGTGTTTGGTCGATTCGTACGATTAGGTTCTGAATTGGAACGGGAAAAGCCGGGTACGGGATTGGGTCTGTACATCGTGACAACGCTGGTGAGAGGAATGGGGGGGAATATCGACGTAACCGATTCCGATTTAGGTGGGGCTCTGTTTACCGTAACGTTGCCCCTGAGCAATCATCATGATGTCGAGCGGGAGGAATCGCCAGAACCACAAGCCGGAATGGAATCAGCGACACCATGAGCGATAAATATCACATACTTGTCGTCGAGGATGAGCATCACCTAGCGGTGGGCATTAAATTCAATCTGGAGGCAGAGAATTACGATGTCACCGTTGCCAACAACGGACGGCGAGCCTTAAAAATTATCTCTGAGGCGCCAGAACAATTTGATTTGTTGATTCTCGACGTGATGTTGCCGGGAATGAATGGCTATGATTTGTGCGAGACACTTCGGAAAGACGGCTTTACGCTACCGATCCTCATCCTCAGTGCGCGGACACTGAGCGAAGACAAGGCTCGTGGCTTTGATGCTGGCGCCAACCAGTACCTCGTCAAACCGTTCGAATTGGACGAGTTGCTTAGTCGCGTCAAGAATTTGATGGCCATGGTGACGGGCACCAATTCAACGACCGCCAATTTGCTCGGCGCCCCGAAGGCGGCTGAAGCAGGGGACGAGTTTCGTTTCGGCAATTGCTCCATCAACTTTGACACATTCGAGGTCCAGGTAGCTGGCCAAGCCGTGAAAATGACCGCATTACAAATGAAGTTGTTGAAATATTTTGTCGAACATCAGGGGCGGGTGATTCCGCGTGCGGAGTTGTTGGAAAACGTTTGGGAAATGCCCAGCAGCGTGCAGACACGTGCCCCCGATCAATTTATCAGTATGCTGCGGAAGACGTTCGAACCGGACCCCGCGTCGCCGGTGCATTTTCTTACCATTCGTGATGCCGGCTACCGCTTTATTTCTGAGCCGGGTGAAGTCTAGGGAACGCACCGATTTTTGGTTGCCGCGGCACAATTTAACAACCGTGTAAAACCGGAACCGACTGGGCGACTGCCGCTTTGGCACAATCTGCCCAGCAATATCCCGGTCGATTGCTGGGCAGGCAAGCACTTTCGCGTTAGCCCGAGACGTAAACCATCGTCGTCTTGGGGGGAAGCAATAACTTGCTACTGTCCAGGCTGGGCCCATCGAGCAACTGATAAAGATCTTTGGGGGAATCTGCCGAGGTGTCGACGAACAGATTCCATGTCCGTCGTTTGACGACATGCGGGACGGTAAATTCGACCGCTTCCATTTCCGGATTGAGCAGCATGAAGATATCGCTGCCCGCGCCGGTAGGATCTTCTGATGCGTGAGGTGCTCCTAGCAGGCAACTCATGGGTAGATCGGAGGAATGCCAATCGACGGTGTTTGCAGTGGAATCAAACCATGTCACATCGGCGATCAAGCGGTCGGCAATTTTTTGCCCGGATAAAAACCAATGCCGCCGCACCGAGGGTTGCCCCCGTCGGAAATGGATCAAGCCACGTGAAAAACGGAGCAAGCCTTCGTTTTCCTCCACCAATTTCCAATCAAACCAACTGGTCTCGTTATCTTGGCAATAGGCATTGTTGTTACCATTTTGCGTTCTCCGGCATTCGTCGCCGGAAACTATCATGGGTACGCCCTGACTCATCATCATGGTTAGGAGCATATTCTTGATTTGCCTTTGCCGCAGACTTTCTACTTCCGCAGAATCAGCGGGACCTTCGCAACCAAAATTGAAACTGTGGTTGTTGTTGTCGCCATCCCGGTTTTCTTCTCCGTTAGCCAGGTTGTGTTTGTCGTTGTAACTGACCAGGTCGCTGAGCGTGAAACCATCGTGCGAGGTCACGAAATTGATACTGCAGTAGGGCGGCCGGCCGCCAGATTCGTAGAGATCTGCTGAGCCCGATAAACGGGTTGCCATGGCCCCCCGGAGTCCTCGATCACCCAGCCAATATCGACGCACATCGTCACGGTAACGACCATTCCATTCCGCCCAGCGATCACCCGAGCCAAATGTGCCCACCTGGTAGGCACCAGCCGCATCCCAAGCCTCCGCAATAATTTTCGTGTCAGCCAGCATCGGATCTTCCGCGATAGCCTCCACCAACGGCGGATTCGCCACTAAATGACCGTTGCGGTCACGACTAAGAATCGATGCCAGATCGAAACGGAATCCATCGATGTGGTAGTTATGGACCCAGTGACGTAAACAATGGAAAATCATTTCTCGAACAATCGGATGATTTCCGTTGATCGTATTTCCGCAGCCCGAGTAGTTTTTGTAATAACGCGGGTCTTCCTCCAGCATGTAATAAACGGAGTTTTCAAGACCTTTGAAACTTAGCGTTGGGCCCAAGTGGTTACCCTCACAGGTATGATTGAAAACCACATCAAGAATCACCTCAATTCCGGCCTGGTGAAGCTCCTTGACCATCTGCTTAAATTCGTTGACTTGGCCGCCCGGTGATTGATCAGCGGCATAACCCCGGTGAGGTGCAAAGAAAGCCATTGGGTCATATCCCCAATAGTTTTTTCGATCTGGTTTGCTGCCGTCAAAATCCATGATGGGGAATTCGTGGACCGGCATCAATTCCACGGCGGTCACCCCGAGCGATTGCAGGTAAGGTATTTTTTCAATCACACCTTGATAGGTTCCTGGGCTGGAAACGCCACTCGAATCATCCTGTGTGAAACCTTTAACATGCAATTCGTAAATAACGGTTTCGGAAAGGTCGCGGTTCAGATGTCGATCACCTTCCCAGTCGAAATAATCATCGACGACAACGCACTTCGGTGGCCGGAGAATGCCGTCCTGAGATGGTTGGAAGGTACCTGCTAAAGCTCGTGCATAAGGATCGATAAGACGATTTTGAGACTGAAAACGCTGCCCACTGGCTGGGATAAAGGGGCCCTCTGCCTGAAAATGGTAAAGCGTCCCGGGTCCCAGATCCGGCACGAAGATACTCCAGATATCTCCCCAACGGTCGGTATTGGGGTCGAAGCTGATCACCTCGGACGGTTCCCGATCATCGACGTCGTTATATAACAGCAGCCGCATGGCGGTTGCGTTGCGGGAAAAAACAACAAATTGGGTCCCGTGATCATGCAAAACGGCGCCGTAAGGCAATAAGTGCATGAATTGGAGGTCGGGATGAGTGTGCCGCATAATCTTCAGCATCTGGAGGGAAACTCTCGGTAGTGGTGGAACTAGTTAGGGTCCGCAACAGTACCACTTGCCAGCTAGTTGTCCCAAAATTACCAAGTTAAGAATGAAAAATCCGGCCAAACCCGTGGCGGTGCTGCGCTGAATGGCAGTAAGCGAAGCTACCCAAAGGTGCCGGCATAAGCCAATTGTAACGAACGGGCAAGGAATCGGAATGCGGCTGAGTTTTCTTGCTCAAGCCACGTGTTCACGAGAGCAGGGCCGTGAACTACATTGTCGATCTAGCACCATGTAAATAACTCAATGGGATTTCGGCAAACCATGGCAAAAAAGCAACAGAGCAGCGGCGTCTCCTACAAAGACGCTGGGGTTGATTTGGAAGTTTACCAACAGTCCATGGCAAGGTTGCCGGGCCTCATGCACCGAACTTTCTCGCCACGCGTCATGAAACTCGATGGGGGCTTTGCCGGTCTATTTCAATTAGATGCCGGCAAAGGATGGGCCAAAAGAAATTACAAAGACCCGGTTCTCGTTTCCGGGACCGACGGGGTTGGCACCAAGCTTAAGATCGCCAAATTGATGAAACGCCATGATACGGTGGGGATCGATCTCGTGGCGATGTGTGTTAACGACGTAATCTGCTGTGGCGCGGAGCCTCTCTTTTTCCTTGATTACGTGGCCATGTCGCATGATGATCCCGACACCTTGGAACAGATCGTGACCGGTATTAGCGAGGGATGTAGCCAGGCCGAGTGCGCTTTGTTGGGTGGCGAGACGGCGATCATGCCCGATCTCTATAAAAAAGGCGATTACGATTTGGCCGGATTCCACGTGGGTGTGGTGGAAAAACGCAAGCTCATTGACGGGAAAAAAATCAAGCCTGGCGATGTCGTCTTGGGGTTGGCCTCCACCGGAATCCACTCCAACGGCTTTAGCTTAGTTCGTAAGATCGTATTCGAGGCAGCCGGTCTCAAAGTCGGCTCACACGTAAAAGCTTTGGATAGCACCGTGGGGGAGTTGCTGCTGACACCGACACGGATCTATGTTCCCGTCCTCAATCAGGTTTTGCAAAATACCCGGTTGGCTGGGGCGGTCCACGGGCTGGCTCATATTACCGGCGGTGGTATGGCAGAAAATATTGAGCGCGTGTTACCAAAAAACGTCGACGTGATGATCGATGGAAAGTCGTGGGAGATCCCCGCTGTGTTTCCTTGGCTGAAGGCCTTGGGGAAAGTTACCCCCACCGAAATGTATCGCGTGTTCAATATGGGAATTGGTATGGCCGTTATCGTCAAACCGACTGCCGCCAAACGAATACAGAAAATCGCCGCCGAGGCCGGAATTGACAATTGGCAAATTGGCGAAGTCGTCGAGGGTAAGGGACGTGTAAAGATTGCCGCGCGTCGCACCAAATCCTAATTCGTCTGTGACCCATCTTTCGCTGGTGATGGGCAGGCCGCGATTTCAGGTCAATCGCCCTGCGTCATCCACCGGTGCTCTGTAACCCGCGAGAGGCCTGCTGTTGGGCATTAGCGGACTTGGCGGCGTCTAATGCCTCCTGCACAACCTCTTTGACGCCGCCTGCCGTGAGGACACTTCCACCGAAATGTTGTGGTTCACTCCAGCCAGGCGAGTAAATGGCGTAGTACGGAATCGCAGTAGCCGTATTCCCCAGTCGCTTTAGCAACTCGTTTACGCCCGGATTTTTGTCTTTGTCAGCCTTCAGTGCGACGACGCCATTTTTTTCGAAAAAGGTTTTGGTGCTGCGAATGTTCAAGGCGACCGCCTCGTTAGCTTTGCAAGTCACTCACCAATCTGCTGTGAAATCGACGAACACAACATTGCCTTCGGCCAGGTGTTCATTGAGGGCCGTTTGTGAAAAAGTTTGCCAATTCAACTCGTGCTGGGGAACCATGAGATAGAACGCAATAAACCCACCCAATACCGCTACCGCCACAGCAGAAAACCATTTCCTCATTCTTACAGGGAAAGTCTGCAAAAGCGAAATCCGCCCCGCCATCCAGCAGGCCAAAGATACGAATACGAGGAAAGTCAAAACGGACATTTCGTATTTGTCACTAATGGGACCAAAAAAGAACACGGCGGTTCCAATCATCACAAATCCCATTAACTGTTTGAAGCTCTCCATCCATTCACCCGGTTTAGGTAACCAGCTGACGAGCGAGGGTTTGAAACCGATGATGATAAATGGGAACGCCATCCCCAAACCCAGAGATAGGAAAGTTAAAAAAGTCACGGCGGGAGGCTGCGCGATGGCCCAAGTGACCGCCGGAATGAGCAGGGGGCCACTGCAGGGAGTGGCTAACAGTGTCGTCAAAATGCCTTTTAGGAATGCACCTGTGTAGCCCTCTTTTTGGGCTGCGCCACCGTGTCCACTGGCCGCGACGAATCCGGGAATCGGAATTTCCCAAACTCCCAGGAAGCTCAATCCGAATGCAAAAACGACGGTGACCATCACAATCGTGAAGGCTTGGCTCTCAAATAATCCGCCCCAACCCAGGCCCATGAAAGCCGCAAATGCCGCCAACAAAAGGAATACCGAAATGATACCAGCAGCAAAGACCAAGTTCAGAATGAGGACGCGACGTGGGTTTTCGCCGGCTTGTTGTACGAACGAAAGGACTTTCAAGCCGATGACGGGAAGCACGCAAGGCATGACATTCAAAATCAATCCCGCAATAAATGCCAAACCCAGAACTGCCGGCAATGACAGGTCGGAAAATTGTCCGGCGTTTTTAGATGTGTTTTCGTAAAGTTCTTGAGCGATACTGCCCACTTCGCCGTAATCAGCATTGTCGGGCGTCAGGAATACCAAATCATTTTGGCCAGTCACATTCTCAGAACCGATGGGCAGCGAAAATCGAAATTGAACCGCGGTTGCGTCGCCCTCAGCGGCTTCGTTTTCCGCACGGAATCCTAACCAACCAGAAAACGAATAGGTCTTTTCTTCCATTTTCCGGGGCAACTGGATTGGAAAGATCCAAATGACCGGTTGGCGATGTACCAGTTTTTCGTCATCGCCAATCTTCACCGTTTCGGGTTCGACGGAAACACTCACTTTGCCGACGGTGGCCTCGTTCCGTTTGTTCAACACAATCATCGTCGGATTGCTATCGGTGGTGGGCGTCGGAGCATAGGCTTCTACGAACCAGCCCTCGTCCGATTCAATTTCAATTTTAAGATTGATCTCATCGCCCGCTTGGGCGGCGGTGTGATCCACCCAGCCACGGACGACCGCGTTGATGTTATCCGGGCGAACCTCGTATCGAAAAGTCTCTTTGGCGGTGGTGGATTTAGCTTCCAGAATGCCGTCAAAGGGAAGGCACGAACCGGCTGGACCATCCACGCATATTTGTGCGGTGTAATCCACTGGAATGATTAAGGAATCGGGCTCGACCCCTTCGGCAAATCGAATCGGTGCGGTCCACGTCACGGTGCCGTGGTGCTCTTCCCCAGGTTCGTCGGCAAATTCGGAAGTGACTATTTTGAAATCTTGGTCCGCTTCAAAGGGCCCCGTGATTTCCGCCGCGGTAAATCCATCCTCGAGGGAAAGCACGGTTGGCTTGCCGGGTCCGCCGGGATAGGTCGAGGTGATCGAGAAGATGTGGCAGTTTTCAGCGACGACCACGGTCACTTGTAACTTGCCAGTCACCCGATCTTCGTTGACGGTAAAGTTCGCGGTAAACGTTCCGTCGGGTGTCTCGGTTGCACCGAAGGACAATTCTTGGAGGCCAGACTGCAGTTCCTGAGCGGGAGCCAAGGTCGCAATGACCATTAGGAAAGGCAGTAAGATTACAGTTAGGCGAGGCATTTTGTCTGGTGCGATAAAGCGGTGATTGGATTCAATTTAACGTGGCCCTGAAACTCGGCCGTTTGAGTTAGTCGCCGTTGTTTTTTTTCTTTTTGTCTTTGGCATCGTAAAAGCCGGCAAATTCGATCGTGACCTTTTTGTTATTAAAAGGTTGGCAACCGCTGTCGTTGCACAATTGACCCGTAATACGTAAATCGAAAACGACGTCTTTCAGGTCAGCTGTTTTGGAGACCTTGATAGGTGCCAGTAAGGCTACTTTTCCTTCGTACTTTTCGAGGCGTGTCTCAAAAATTGGGTCTTTTTCAATCACCTTGGGCTTTTTGTCAGCCTTGAACTTGTCGAGCAGTTCAAATTCTGACGATTTCGCAAGTTGTATTTTCGTAGGCGGTGGGTTGCCGACCTGAGTTAAAGCGTAAATGTGGTAACCCTTGGGGATTTGGATATTCAATATCAGCCAACCCTGGCGTTTGTCTTTCTCAATCTGATAGGTCCCCTGGATCTTTAGATCCTTTTGAGCGACTAATGGTTTGGTGACCAAGGAGCCCAATAATACCGCGAGCAAGGCGACCCAAATGTAATGATATCTCATCAGTGTGTCCGTTAACTTGTTGCCTGGAGAGAGGGGCGGAAGGTACCAATAACCCCTCATTTGCCTCAATGTCAGTATCACGCTGTGGGAGCAAATAAACTGCTATCAAGGTTAAGCCGCACAGGACAGCTTTCTTGTACTATCAATTTACATTTTAGATGCCATAAAATCCATGCGCAATGAGATCAATCGCATTCGCTCTGTAATGGGTCTTAAATCTCCAAATTGACGGTTTTCCAAACAGATCCACTGCAACCAATTGAGGCCCGCAAGAACGGTCGTGCTATCATCAAAAACGGCGATCAGGTCATGTTCCGCAGGTGAAATTTTGTTTTTTGAACGCCACGCATCGATTCCCTTTTCCCACTCATTGGCTTGATCAGGAGCGAGGCTGCCCAAAAGCCGAGCGATATCACAGGCGCATGTATCCATCCGCATCGCTCCAAAATCGACCAAACCTGACACCTCGTCCCCGGAAAAAAGCACGTGATCATGCCAAATGTCAGCAATCACGGTTTGGATCGGCACCGAGATTTGACTGGCATCGCGTAAGCGTTGGTGAAGGGGACCCGCGAGCCGCAGGAAGCGAACGGTTAAGTGAGCTGCTAGAGAGCGAAATTCAGTGTCCGCCGGGAATGTTTGGGCCGCCAATTGGATGTGATTGAACTTATCCGTTGGCGACTTACCATCATGCAGTTCACTCAGCCGCTGGAGCCTCTGCTGAATACCCGGGGAAGGTTGGCATCGTTGGGAATCCTGCCGCAGGGCCTCGTGAAAAGAGGCCAAAGCACCCATGGCAGCGATCAAACGGGTATCAGTGGGGCGGGTGAAGTAATCCGCTTTGCCGGGCATCCAACATTCCATTTGCCAAAGATGCTCGCCAAATTCGACCAGTGTTTCCCGAGAATTGGAAAATACTGGCACAGGTAAAAAGGAGCAGCCCTTGGCGTGTGCCAACGCAAGTTGACGGTGAATCCAGAGGAGGCGTTTTTCGTCGTCGCAGGCTGCCTGAGGCCAACGTCGCAGACACCAAGCCTGTTGCTCGTCTTCGATTCGCCAAAACCGGGCGCCACTAAAACCCCCGCCGGAACCGAGAGACTTGATGACCGGGGTGGTCGAAGCGAAATGATGGCGGTAAAAAAGGTCAACGATCGTGGAAGCGGTGTTCTTATCCAACCTTTCCGGGCCTTGTTAGTTAGCGCCAATGAAATTGATAATCGCTGTAATACAGCCTACTCGTTTACGAGCGCTTCAGGAAGCCTTGACCAAAGTCGGTGTAGATCGAGTGACCATTTGTGATGCACAAGAATTTGCAAAGCGTGAAGACAAGGTTCCGGTGTATCGTGGCAGGAGTCCTGAAACCGATATCTTTCGCAAGATTTCATTGGAAATTGCAGTTAACGATGACTTTCTCGAAACGACTATTGAAACCATCAGGAATGTTGCCAGAACGGGTCAGCTGGGAAATGACGGAGATGGAAAGATCTTTGTTTTACCTCTCGGGGAAACCATTCAATTAAGTTCCGAGGATCGTGGCAAGAGTGCCATTTGATTAATGCTTCCGCCAGGTCATGTCGCGATGGTTAGCCAGAGCGTTTAATTGCCTGACGGGAATAAACGTTGGCCCGTTCAGACCTTATTTACCAGTGGGAATACAAGCTGTGGTTTTACATCTCTCGAACGATCTTATGTTGGTCGGCAAGGTATCTGCATGGGCGAAAAGTAATGGTGTCACTTATCGCAATGCTGCGAATCAGAAAAAATTTCATAACGCGTTAAATGAAGATGACTGCCAGGTCGTGTTGGTCGATTTGCAATTTAAAAACTTGGATATGGTCGACGTCGTGCAGAGTGTCAAAGCCGTGGGCGCGGAAATTCCAATTTATGGATATGCCCAGCACGTCATGACCCAGCTCATCCAGGATGCGGAAGAGGCCGGCTTCAATGAGGTATTAACTCGCGGCCAATTCGATCGCGGGTTCGCGCGTTTGATGAGTTGAAACGGAACTCAGCCGTCGCAATTCCCCGCCGGAAACAGGCCGCGGCGTCTAAAGTCCCAAATATTCATCGGGAAATTCGAGATGACCGTTGTCATCAAGGCCGTCTGCGTCAAAGAAGTCGGCTATCGTGGCTTTTGCCGTGAAGGGATGTTCGATCAAGTCCATCAGCAATTGTTCCAGTGGTTCCGGTTCCATTCTGGCAACATGCATGAGCGACTTTGCCAATAAATCAGAGGAAGGGATGGCAGCAATAAACAGTCGCCAGAGTTCACCGCCAGCCTGCATCATCCAGATCTCATGTTCAATTTTGTCCGCTTCGTGCGTGACATATTGGTAGGTCTCGTCATCCAGGTGGTTCAGTCCGTGCATGCAAACTAGCTCGGCCGTACCTTTGGTTAATTCATGTGACAGGAGAGGCCACATCCAAGCTCGCGCGTGGACGCGTAACCTACCATCATAGCCTTTGATGACCCCGCCATATCCAGCCGCGGCATTGCGCAAAATACGTCCTGCACGCGTCGTTGGCTTTTGAAGTTCGCCAAATTCGACATTTCCGGTAATCGTGCCGGAGAGGAGTGTTGGGTCAATTCCCCAAATCTGGTGAGTCGCGGATACCGCTGCTTCCGCGAGGGCAATTCGATGAATTTTTTCTTTCATGACGGTCCGTCCCAGCAGCCAAAAAGTTTGCGCGTATTGAATGCCGGGTGTGGTGGAGACCCCGCGTTTTCGCGCCCGCGCGATGGTGTGGCGTTTAGACTGTTGCGACAGGTATTTCCCGTGTTTCACCAAAAAGGGGTGTCCGGCAAATGGGTGCTCCGGTTGGTCGATACTGTTCCAAAATTGCTTGGGGAAACCGACGGCGAAGACCAGATCTCCAATCCATTGGGAAAGATGTACGTTTAACGACATTTTGTCGTACAGTCGCAAAAGGCCCGGCTGAATCGCTTCGAGCTCCTGCTTCACCAAGTGATGCGCGGTCAAATAGGTGTGAGATGCCGCACCCTGGATTAATAAATTAAGCGAGAATCGCTTGTTTAGCTGGGCTTGGAGATCCGAGTGAGGTGACAAAGTTCAAGCCTTGGGCTGGGGCGCAGGTCGCGAAGCCGGCCAGTCGGGCTGAAATGGCGAAGGCTCTGGCGACCTCTGGGGAGGGGCCTCGGGAGCTTGTTCCGGTCGTGTTTCCGGTTCTGCAGGCGGTGCGGTTGGCGTGGTTTCAGGCATCATCTTACTTCTGGTTTTGGAGAGTGCGTGCATTTTATCCTCGCGAGACAGATCCCACAAATGCCGCTTTGGCGATCAGCTCAGATATCGCAAGGAAGGCACAAAAATTTGCCTACCATTTGACGCCGGCTGTCACAGTAATACTATTGACGCTTTGTAATCCCATTTCCCAATGCGTGTGAAAAAAGATGTTTCGAGCTTTGATTTTCGGTTTAATTCTGGCGGCCGCAACGAGCGGCAGCACTTGGGCGCAAGTGGAAAAAGCTGTCCCGACCCACAAAAAGAGGCATTTTGAGTTCGTTTACTCCGGGGTGATTGCGGACCTTCCCAAAAACGCGACCGTGCGAGCTTGGATTCCGCTGCCTCCCAGTAACGCTGAACAACAGGTCGTCCGCAGTCTGACGGAAGTGCCCGGTGAGACACGTGAGACGGTAGAGTCCGTTCACGGAAATAAAATGCTTTACGTCGAATTTAAAGCCGCTGATGCTAACGAGTTGCCTTTTCGGTTGGTTTATGACATTACTCGTAATGAAGTAAATTCGCTGGCCCAAAAGGGCAATGAGAGTATTACCAGTCAGCAAGAAAAAATTTATTCAGCTCCCAATCGTTTGGTGCCCATCGATGGAAAGCCGGCTTCGTTGTTGTCCGGCGCGGAAATACCTCAGGACTCTATTGAGTCCGGAAGGTTTCTTTATGATTTAGTCGAGAAATACATGTCCTATGACAAAACCAAACCCGGTTTTGGGCAAGGGGATGTGTTGTGGGCTTGCGATAGCAAGACTGGGAATTGCACCGATTTCCACAGCCTGTTTATTTCCTTGGCGCGGAATCAAAATATTCCGGCCTTTTTTGAAATCGGTTTCCCCCTTCCTGTCGAACGAGGGCAAGGCAAGATCGGTGGCTACCATTGCTGGGCTAAATATTTTGCGAAAAACCATGGCTGGGTTCCCGTCGACATTTCGGAAGCGGATAAGCATCCGGATTTGCGCGAGTATTATTTTGGTAACCTCTCGGAAAATCGAGTGGCATTCAGTAAGGGCCGTGACATTGTTTTGGAGCCCAAGCAGAGTGGGAAGCCATTGAATTATTTTGTCTATCCCCATGTCGAAGTCGATGGCAAGGCCTGGCCCAAGGCAAAGATAAATATGGAATTTCAGTATCGAGATATCGACTGATTTTCGGAGCCTCAAGTACCTAAAAAAGTAAGCCACCATTGCACAACTGCGGAATGGTGGCTTTTTTTAATTTCGGATGAAAGATCGATTATCCATCTTCCGCAATGCAGTAAAGCATTCCGTCTGACCTGATAAACATCTGTCCATCGGCAACCGCTGGTGTGCCACTGAATCGACTTGCATCTTCCTCGAAAACATTATCTGCGAGGATTTCAAAATCAGGGGTGGCTTTCACAACGTGCACCGTTCCGCTGCGGCGTACGACGATCATTTTGTCGTCAACGACGATGGGGGATGCGTAACTGGAATTGGGGAAGCGTTTGGGTCCGGGAGCTTCGAGTCGTTTTTTATTGGCTTCACTCCCATCCTTTAGATTCAGGCAGGTGGCGATTCCGCCACCGCCTAACCAATAAAGGTGGTCACCATAAACCAGTGGTGTGCCAATGCTCGACGTAACGGGTTGGGTCCAGATCGTGTGGGACTCGGTGACATCTCCGGAACCTCCGCAACGTACAGCCAAAGCTTTCCCTTGACGACCGCCCAAGGTGTAAACGATGCCGTCGTTGGCGACCACACTCGCGGTAATCGCGTCTTTGATGGGGGTTTTGGCGGACCAAAGCTCTTCACCATTGTCGGGATTGAATGCGATGATTCGTCCCGGGACACTGTAGATTAACTCGGGACGACCCGTGTCGACCAACACGGGAGTCGACCAGCTGTTGGTGAAGGTTTTGTCATCCACTCGCCAGGCTTCGCTGCCATCGCTTTGGTTCAAAGCGACTAGGGTGTGTCCCTCGATGCCGGCATTCACAATTACTAAATCTTTGTAGAGCATCGGGCTGGCACCAGCACCCCATTTTGCTGGGTCGGAAAAAGTTCCCACGCTCTTTTGCCATTTGCGTTTTCCTTCGAGGTCCCATGCAACGACCCCCGATTTTCCAAAAAATCCAAAGATATGTTTTTCGTTGGAAACGGGCGTGCTACTGGCATAACCATGGTCCGTAATGAAGCCGCGGTATTCATCTTCGTCGACAACGGAATCAATGGTGTCTCGCCAGAGTTCTTTTCCGGTACCGCGATCAAAACATAACAAATGGCGTTTGAGGTCAGCGGGATTACCGGGGTTTCGGGTATCCACACCATAGCCGGTGTAGCAGGTGACGAAAACTTTGTCGCCTTGAACAATGGGACTCGACGAACCAGGGCCGGGCAACTCCGTTTTCCACTGAGTATTTTTTTCTGCCGACCATTCTTGAGCAAAATCCGTATCCGTCACGATTCCTGTTCCGTTTGGACCGCGGAAGCGATTCCAGTTGGAATCTTGTGCTGACACAGGCAATGCGAATGCGAATAGAGCCAATAATAAAACGGGGTATTTCAACAGGCCGATCATAAAGAGTTCTCCGGGGTAGCGACAATCAATTTGATCTGATTGTCTCGTATTCCGAGAGTTCTGAAAACAGCCTTTCAACCAATTCATGGAAACGCTGGCAGCTATTGGGAAGACTCGCCTTTAATTAGATGCGGCGGCCTTTAAGCGTCCGATGTTCTTTTTCATTTCGGTGAAGTAGTCACCCTCAGCAGCTGGGCTTGCGAGTGTGTCGAAGCGGATCACGTGGAGCCCTCGACTTTCAAATTGTAGAGCTGTTTTCTGGTCCAGCGAACCTGACCACAGGACACCTTGTGTGTTTTGGCCTTTTAACATTTCGTCCAATTGAGCCCATTGCGATTCGCTGATTTCGTTCGTGAGAGGCCAATTTAGGTTGCGAAATTTGGCACCGGTTGCTTGAGCCAGGTATTGGTAAACCGGTTGCGCGGCGATTAAGTTTCCGTCGCGAACGAAATCGCTTTTCTTTGTTAGCAACTCCGTAAGTGTTTTCAGCTGGTTTTCAAGTGTCAGGAAATTGGCTTCCATCTCTGCTTTTTTTTCAGGTGCCAAGGCGGTGAGATTATCCGTGATTACGCGGGCTTGGCGGATGGCCAGTTCTGGGTTGACCCAAGTCGAGTAGGCCGTTTTCGTTTCCGTCTTTTGACCTTCCGGACCGTGTTGGTGGGCGACGTCCTGAGCCACATTGACCCATTCGGTCGTGATGGATTGGCTGGTGTCCACCACTGACGAATCGGACAGCGTCACCATGGGAAGCCAAGCCTCGAAACCACCGCCATTGATGAAGACTTTATCCGATTTTTGCATCGCCATGACGGTCGCGGTCGACGGTTGCCAACCATCGATTCCATGCCGCGAAAGGTCTTGCTCAACGGGAAAGGTCACATCGATCCAGGGACCAGCGACCTGTTCCGCAAAAAAACTCAGCGGGTAATTGGTGACGGCTACCGTGGGCGGCGATGTGGTTTTTGTTTTTGCGGGTTGTTCGGGCGACTTATTACAGCCCCACACGCAGGCTAGTGCCAACGATAGGGGAAGAAAAAACCGAACGGGTTTAACCATCGTTGTCATCATCCGCCTGTCTTCTTCGCCGTCGTTTGGGGCGGTCCTCTTGCGTCTCGTCGTCGGCAGAAGATTCTGCCTCTTCACTCGGGTAAAGTTTGTCGTAGGCCCGGTGCAGGGCACGCAAACGCAAAGTGTACATGCCTCGACCGTGGGTAGCCGCGACTAGTACATTTTCACGCTCCTGAAGGGCTAAATCGTGGACGAAAGTAACCGGCAGATTACTGCCTAACACTTGCCAATTTTTTCCGTCGTCCAGCGTGACATAAACGCCACAATCGGTCCCTACGTAAAGCAAACCCGGCTTGGATGGATCCTCGAAAATGACGTTTACGGGCCCCCCAGGGATGCCTTGCCCGATATCCTGCCATGTCTTTCCATGATTGTCGCTCTTGTAAACGTAGACTTGGAAATCATTGTCACGCTTGCCGTTCATCGTCAGATAAACGCTGCCCTCATCCTATTTTGAGGCGACAACTCGCGAGACCCATTTGTGCGGGATTCCATTGTTAATCTCCTCCCACTGGACGCCCCCATTTTTCGTGACATGCAGACGACCATCGTCCGTGCCCGCATAAAGAAGTCCAAATTTCTTAGGTGATTCCGATAGTGCGGTGAGCGTGGCGTAGGAAATATTGCCCTGCCGTTCGGGGTCGTTAAATGTCAAGTCATCACTGATGCGCTCCCAAGTTTCACCTTGGTCCAGCGAACGAAATACGTACTGCATTCCGTGATAAACGATGTTTGAGTTATGGGGCGACAAGATAAAGGGTGCCAGCCATTGGCCACGCAGTGCGGGGGCGCCTTCCTCCGCTTTTGGTTTGATGCTCTTTGTCTTGGCTGCTTTGAGATCGGTGCGTTGAATACTCCCGTAAAATCCTTCCGAGTAAAACGTGTTCTCGTCCTTGGGATCGACTGCCATCGTGCTGGCTTCCCCGCCAGGAATTCGTTCCCAACCCGTACGCATACTGCGTCCCGGCCGATAATTGGAAGGCCCCCGCCAGCTGTTGTTATCCTGAATCGATCCGTAAACACGAAAGGGCTCGGCATTATCGACTTCGACGTTGTAAAACTGCACAACGGGTAAATTTTCAAGGTTCTTCCAGGTCTCGCCTTGGTCGTAGGAAATATTGATGCCGCCATCGTTGCCATTGATGATGTGGTCGGAATTGTCAGGGTTGATCCACATCGCATGATGGTCGCCGTGCAGGCCGGAGAAGGCCAGGTTTTCAAAAGTCTTGCCGCCGTCCGAGGATTTGATCAACGGAATGCCCATGGCATAGATGGTGTTTTCGTCATTGGGGTCAACTCGAATCTGACCAAATACCCAGCCATATGTTGAAAACAGCCGCTTCATCAAACGATCTTCGCCGTGGGTTAATTTCCACGTTTTACCGGCATCGTCGGAACGGTAGATCTCAGCGCCTTTTTTCACGGCCTGACGTTGACGACCGTAATTATCCTTCTCCCCTTCTTCTGCTTCGCGGGCAATTTGGTGATTATCCATAAGGGCATAAATCACGTCGGGGTTGCTTTGCGAAACGGCCAATCCGATGCGGCCGGTGGTTTCACTTGGGGGGAGTCCTGTTTCCAGTTTCTCCCAGTTTTTGCCGCCATCGACGGTCTTAAAAAGACCGTCATCCGGTCCAGGTACGGGGTCACTCCATGCGTGTCGGGTGCGATTCCACATGGAAGCAACCAATGTATCGGGTTTCTTGGGATGCATGACTAAATCAATGGCTCCAATATCAGGAGCGATGTACAGTTGCTTCTCCCAAGTCTTACCGCCGTCCACGGTTTTGTAGATGCCGCGTTCCTCATTGGGCGTGTACTCATGGCCGGATGCAGCCACGTAAACGGTGTCGGGATCGCTGGGGTGCACCAAAATACGGGCGATGTGATGGGTATCTGCCAATCCTTTGTGTTCCCAAGTCTCACCTCCATCGTCAGAACGGTAGACCCCTGTACCGGACATGCTGCTGCGAAAAATATTTGATTCCCCGAGCCCCACCCAAACGGTTTCTGGTTGTGTGGGGCAAGTCGTTACGGCACCCACAGAAGCAGAAGGGGCATCATCGAATATGGGATCCCAGGTGGTCCCTTCGTTGGTGGTTTTCCACAACCCACCTGACGCTGTGGCGGCATAAAATGTGAAAGGTTGTCCATTGGGAATGGCCAAATCGGTGACGCGGCCACTCATGACCTCGGGTCCAATGAACCGCCATTTGGTCCCAGCGAAATCGGAATCCGCAGCCATTTGCATGTGTTTTTCATGCCAATCCAGTCGCGTGTCGGCATCCATGACCGGTTGTTTCACGTCTTGTTGAGCCGTTACCGATTCCGAAAAAAGTAAAAAGGCGAAAAAGCAACAAGCGAGAATGCGAATCATTTTTATTCCTTTGAGGTTGGGAATATTACAAACAACGGTCGGGCGAGCCCACATTCTAACTTAGCAAACGGAAGTTGCCTGCCGGTAGAAATTAGATCCGCTCGATTTTGCCAGATAAGGCAAGCCCAAGTTTAGTGTTTTTGACAACAGATTGCCGCGGCGTCCGGTGACAAAGAGAGTGGATTGGCCGATTTTTGAAGTCGTTTTTGAAGTGACGAACCGCCAGGAAATGCGGTAAAACGCGAGTCGAGCCGGTTTCAGCTACATCGTTACACAACTTTTACATTGCCTATACAAAGTGGTGGCTGTAGCTCCGGCGTTCTTGCCTACAATCCTGCCGAAGGATGTCACACTGCGAAGCAGTTATTGAACTACATTCAATCTTTGAAAGATAATTAATATGTCGACCGTAACCCGCCCAAATAAAAAATCCCGTCGGAAAGCAAGACCGACCAAAGCCGATTCGAACTCGGCTGTTTCCCCAGATCAGGTCGTCGAGGATGATTTGGCCCAGGCAGACGCCAAACCCTACGCCATCGAAGAACATGGTGAAGACGATCATCAGACCCCCTTCATCCACAAACTGATCGTATTGATCACGGTCGTGGCTCCGCTGTTAGGGTTTGCTTGGGCGATCAACCTTGCTTGGCAAGCCGGTGCAGTAAATTACTTTTATCTCGGCATGATGGGGGTAGGTTGGATGCTCACAGGTTTGGGAATCACGATTGGTTTCCACCGCATGCTTACCCATCGCTCCTTCGATACTTACAACTGGAACCGGCTAATGTGGGCTGGTATTGGAACACTTGCTCTAGAAGGTCCACCTCTCGCGTGGTGTGCTGTTCATAGAAAGCACCATCAACATAGCGACCAGGATGGAGATCCTCATTCCCCGCATCTGCACGAGGAAGGCGTTTTGGGAGCCATGAAAGGCTTTTGGCACGCACACGCTGGTTGGTTGTTCACCCAAAACTGGGACGACACGGTCGTTAATAAATACGCTCCCGATCTGAAAAAGATCAAAGGGATGCAGTCTTTCTCGAAATACTACCTGTATTGGATCATCGCCAGTTTGGCCATTCCAGCGATACTTGGTGGATTGGTCATGGGTTCATGGAGCGGTGTCTGGTTAGGTTTCTTGTGGGGAGGATTGGGTCGCATCTTCTTGACCCACCATGTGACTTGGTCGGTAAATTCGATTTGTCATATCTTTGGAAAACGTGAATTCCACTCAGATGATGATTCCCGCAACAATGCCATTTTTGGTATTCTCAGCCACGGGGAAGGTTGGCACAACAATCACCACGCATTCCCCACCTCCGCACGGCACGGGTTGAAGTGGTGGCAGTGGGATACCAGCTGGATGATCATCAAATTCATGAAGGCGATCGGCATCGTTTGGAATATCCGTTTACCAAGCGAAAAAGCGATGGCGGCGAAAAGGCGATCGGCCTAGTCGACAACGTGTCGCGATCGGTCACGAAATAATCAAAACAAGCGCCGACGATGCTGTTAGATAGACAGCTTGTCGAGCGCTTGTTTTAGTTTTCGGATCTCATATTCATAGCCACCGGAAAGGATTGGAAACCGCAGCCAGGTTTTGGGGTCCAAGCTCTCATCATCCACATGAAACGAGGGGGCAAAGCGTTCTCGTTTCCATTGATTGCGGCAAAATAGCTGGAAGAAACGGATCACCCATTCCCCCAATTGAACCGAGTCGATTTTTTGATAATCGGCTGTCAGGTGCGTGTGAACTTCCAGCGGCATTAATTTGTCACGAATGGCATATCTCTCAATCGCATCGAGAATTTCATACGGCATCAGGTCGCCTTCATCCGTTTGACTTTCTCCATGGGGTCGCAACTCTGCTGTGGGTTGTTGTTGGTTGACGTATTTCAAATCGGGGATTGCGCCAACATCTTTCGGGCCAGCGGTTTCCACCCAGCGCAACCACTCTTGCAAGAAATGTTTATCGATGCCCGCTAATGGGGCCAGTCCGCCGGACGTGTCGCCGTCCATCGTGGCATAACCCACCGCAACTTCGCTGCGGTTACTTGTGGAGAGCAGCAAGGCATTCTTGATATTCGCCAACATCCAAACACTGGGACTGCGAACCCGTGCTTGAATATTTTGGAGGGCCAAATCGTCCGTTTCCCAGGTCAAATCTCTTTGTAATTCAGTGCTGATCATGCCGGTGTAGGCATCGACAATGCCGTCGACGTCAAATTCCATGTGCGATGAATGGATGGCTGCCGCGACCATCTCCGCCGCCTTGCGGGTGGTTTCGGTGCTGTTACGCGTGGCTTGGTAGGCCGTGGTGATCAGCCGCCGGCATATTTCGTCCGTGTTATCAGGCTCCGGCTGTAAGAAATTTCCGGTTTTTTCACAGAAGCCATCAATCCCCAGTTCTTGGGCCGCTAAATCGATCATGATCGCGCAAAGCACAGCGGCGGCCGTGGAGTCGACGCCCCCGCTAAGTGAGATCACAAACCCACGAGAATGACTTTTTCGCATGTAGTCAAACAAACCAAGGCAGATGATGCTGGTGAATTCCTCCAGCTTGGCGAGGTGCAAGTCTTTGGGCTTGGTGACTTTCGGTTCCGTTGATTGGGGAACGCAAATGGGGTAGGTGAGATCAGCTCGAAAAACATCAGATTCGTCTCCGTCCAACTCAGGTTCAAAACTGCCACTTCGTGAGCGGGCCGTGCGAGTTACGTCCACGTCTACGGTAGCCGTTGTCAGACCAAAAGATTGAAATGAGAAGCGTCTCCCGACGCCAACCATTTGACCATTACTGGCAATCATCGAATCGCCATCGTAGATGGCTCGTCCTGCCTCATTGCCGAGCAGGTTGGCGTAAACGTAGGTCACCTTGAATGCGCGGGAGCCCTCGACCGCGAATTGGCGACGAACGGCATGCTTGCCGAATGAGAAGTGGCTGGCGCTGGGATTAAGGATGATATCCACTCCGCGGGCCGCGCAGCGAGCGCCGGGGCGATCTGCGACCCAGGCGTCTTCACAGATCTCGAAACCGATACGAATTCCTCCGACATCAAAAATGATGTCACCCAACGGGTAGGTTTGACCATCCAGGTCAATTTCTGCGACGATTCCATCCGGCCATGCCTTAAACCAACGCGGTTCATAATGGATTCCGTCCCCAGCTAAATGTTGCTTACCCACGAAACCAATGATCTTTCGGTCGACTATCAGGCAAGCGGTATTGAACAGGGCGCCCGAGTAATTGACGGGTACTCCAACGGCAACTGCGATTCCTTCAGTGTGGTCGACAAGTCGCAACAGCATCTGCAAAGCAGTTTTTTGTACACCGCGAGAGTGGAACGCATCAGCGCACCCGTAACCCGAAATGCAAAGTTCGGGTAAACACAAAATCGAAACGTCTTGCTCACGCGCAGCGTCGATCGCTTGTTTGATATGCTCGACGTTGCTTTCCCAAGCCAAGGGTGTTTGGTTAACGGTGGCGGCAGCGACGTTGACGAATTGCATGACATGTCCAGACAAAAATAACGGCAAACCTGAAACGGCTAATTTCCCTGATCCGAAAACCCTCGGCAATAGGAGAAGTGCGTTTAATCGCACCTGTATTGAGTGCCTGAAGTTTCGCTATTAAACCCAAAAAACGACCCAAATGGTACAGAATCAGACGGATCGAAAATAATGTCTAGTATCCTGAGCCGATAGGGAAATAATAATGGAAAGGAAACGAATAAGCCTTATCCTTATTCCGTACCGTGGCGTTGAGCTTGGATTCACTCAACTTGGTCGGGGTAACTAAATCCATGGGGCAAACGAGGGCAAGAGTGACTGGAACATACAACGAAATACGCTGCCCCAAATGCGAAGCATCGATTTTCGTATATGCAGAACAAGCTGGTGACCAGATTGGTTGCCCACGCTGTCAAAATGAAATTCTCGTACCCGGTGCCAAACCCGGTCTTTCCCCAGAATCATCAGTTGATGATCTAATTGATTTGGATAGCAGTGAAAGTCCACTGTCTGAGGGTGTTTCCGATATTCGGCCCATCAGTGATCCGTTCACGGCGCCTGACAAGGCGGATGATTTCGGGGAGTTTAAGTTAGCCGCAGATCCTGAAGATGGAAATACAGATGCCGAATTGGAATTTAATCAGGACCTGGTCGAGCAATCCGCTGAAGATTCGGGTGACGATTTCGGAGAACTGATTTCAAATCCTGAAACCAAGTTCATTCAAGAAGCCCCCGATGCCTTCGAAGTGGACGATAATAAGCCCCTGGAGGTCGCGGGAGTGACCCCGGCTGATGGGCAGTTCGGCGTCGTGTGTCACTTGTGTGGTTCGTTACTTTATGGCCGCGTCAGCCAAGTGGGAACAAAAATCAAATGCCACGATTGTCATTCCATGGTGGAAGTTCCACAACCGAAAGTGGACCCAACGCCAGTTGCCGAGGAACAGGTTGAGACGGAAACGGATGAAGACGCAGGTTATCGTTTAAGTGAACCGGTGGACCTGCAACCTCTCGAGACAACGTTTGATATTTCGTTGGGCGAAATTGATTATGAGGATGAAGAATTTTTTGAAAAGCGTCGTCAGGCAACAGAGCAGGCAACAGAGCAGGCAACAGATCCATTGGAGGAGGGAGCTGCAGGCCGCGAATTCGAACTAATTCCAGAGATAGATCGACCGATTTCGGTGGAACTGCCGACTGAAAAGCCGGCTCCAAATAAGGAACGATTTAAGGGCCAGCCCGCAAAGCAAGAGCCCAAAATCAACGATGAAGACGAATACAATCTATTGCCGGTGCCAGAAAAATCTTCGGGAGCAACTTCTGCTTGGGGCACGCAGTCTACCAACATCTCTGAACCGGTCAGCATCGACCAGGAAAAGGTCCCACCGGTCAAGTCACCGCAGGAAAAACGTCGCCAGCCCAAAAAGAAATCGCCCGCGGAACCACTCCAGCGATCTCATTCGGATATTCCCAGCCCATTCAGTGATTTTTCGGATTGGTTGAAAAATGTCCTTGCTCCGGTCAAGGACAGGAATGGGTTGTTGAGAATCGCCTTGGCAACAGGTGTGATGGGAGTTTGTTATTGGTTAATCCTTGGTGGCTGTGCGAATTTCACGGAAGACAGCAAAACGATTGAGAAATTCGTCGGTTTCGCATTCGTAGCGATGGGTGGGGTGCCGTTATGTTTGACGCTGTTTGTGCTTGGCGTCTATTCCAACTCGGTGATTCGTGTGGCTATGGAGGGGCGGGGCACGTTGGCGGAGTGGCCTGATTTCTCAATCGCTGACTGGATCAGTCAATTTGTTTTTGTGGGCACCAGTTTTTGGATTGCAGCGGTACCAGGTGTGATCATAGGCACTCTGCTTTCATTAATTACCCAAAATTCGTTATTGCTTTTCTGCTGTATCATTCTCAGCGCACTTACGCTGACTCCCTTCATTCTTGCATCGGTCGTTTTTAACGGGTCGCCTGCAGCTGTCATGACCACCGCGGTGTTTCAATCTTTTCAAGTTATGCAGAATCGCTGGTTGCGATTTTTCGGATTTGCATTAGCAGTGGGACTGTGGTTATCACTTTCGATCGTGGCTCTGTCTTTCTTGGTCGCTGGTCCACGCCTGCTCGTTTTCGTTATCGCGGCACTGCAGGTATCCGCCCTGCTGAGTTATTGGTGGGTGCTGGGCGACCACATCGGTCAAATCGTGAGGTGGTTAGGCTCTGATTAGACGTGTATTCCAAGGAGAATTGCTCGCCGTAATTTGGCTGAAAAACCACACGGAAAGGCGAGGTAAGTCGGTCAGATCATCATCGGGATCAACATGCTCATGGTTAATCCATTGTGCAGCGCGTGCATCGTAATCGGTGCGACCAGGGAACCTCGCCATTGACGGACTAGGCAAAAACCGCATGCGAGTACGGTCAAAATGGGGATGCCGATCAGACCCTGTGGGTGGATGGCCGCAAAGATCAAACTGCTGGTGAACGCTGCGAAAACAACACTCGCCACGCGAGAACTACGCCGACTGCCGTCCCGCAGGGTGCGGTATAAGACCCCGCGGAACATGATTTCCTCGGTGAGCGGTGCCAAAACTGATGCGATAAAGAAAATCGTAAGAATGGTCTGCAGGGGATTACCCGAAAAAGCATTTTCAACGATCGGGTGCGAGATGCCATTAGGCCCGAATTCTCCGGTGGTTGTTGCCGGGCTCAGTACACCCATCAGCAGGAAAACAACGACTGACCCAAGTACGCCTAACAACATTACCGGAAGCATGGCCATGTAGGCGACAATCCCCGCTAAAATTTCTACGAAGGGGTTTCTCAGACGTAGTCCGAGGTCGTCCAACATGTCCGTCAATGCCACGCCGCGTAAAATCGGCCAAATCAAAGCCGACAGGGGAAGCAGCATCATTAACGTGGTGGAGCCAAGGTTAAGTCCATTGGTTCCTGATGCCACAATCGCAATGGAAATAGCTACGAACAATGAAAACCAAATGGCGTAGGTTTCGATATAGACCGCGCCATACCTGGAATCATCCACGACCCGGTACTTTAACCGTCCTCCCAGCACTTTGGCCAAAAAGATAAAGAACAACACGATGCCCGTGAGGAACATGCCGACGAACAGCACCAAGAGACCAAACAGGAAAATGGTGGACGTCTTTGCGCGTTGAAAGATCGCTTTTCGTTGCTCAGATTTCGTGATCTTGGAATTTACCGCAAGCTCACCATACCAAGGTAATTTATCCTCCAAAAATACGCGGTCTGATTCCGACAATTGAGGAACCTGTTCGTCCTTGGATTGAGTGAAAATATCCTCCAGAATATCGATTTCTCGCTCCTGGTTTTTATTAAAAGAAATATCCGCTCTGGCGACCTTGGTTTTCAGTTCCGCCAATCGCTTCAACGCCTCTTCGGGGCCTATGAGTTCATTCGTGAGGATCAGGTAACAAAATCGTTGTTCGATCGGTCCGACATCAATCCCTTGCAACATCTGCTGGGCGTCGCTCGTCGACATCGGTTCCGGGGAAATTTCAGAAATACCGACCGCTAGTTTTCCGACGTAGACGGCTTGCAGTAACTCGCTCTTGGAAAGTTCTGCAGTCGGTTCGGGTGGCTCTGCAAAAAAATGGGAACTCATGACGAAAATCGTTAGCCCGATAACGACGATCCATGCAAGCCACGGTAAACCGCGAATTCGTTTTCTGTGGTCAAGGTAGGGGTCGGCGGGAGACCGCGGCGATTCTTGCGATTTATCTGGCCCTTGGTCTAGTGAAAGACGCGGGGAGTAATCGTCAGATGGAAACAGTTCGTTGCTCACAGTATTCCTAAAAACGGACTAAGGATTGGTGCCCAAACCAGCAAGGACTCGCGCTTGTTCGAAAACGCTATCGAACATAGGTTCGGTCAATCGACCCGTAAATGTATTTTGCTGGCTGGGATGGTAACTGCCAAGCAGGTGTCGGTTTTTTCCCAATGAAACGGTAGCCCCATGACCAAATTTAGGCCGGGGCCGCGGGACCGGCCAATTTTGGCTGCTCGCAAAACGTAAAACTGACGTCCACGCTAGACCGCCCAACGCCAGAATCACGGGAGGACGGCACAATTCAATCGTGGTTGCCAGAAAGGGCTCACAGTTTTTAACCTCCTCGGTCAGGGGCTTATTATCCGGTGGCGCACAATGGCAAACGGCAGTGATCGCACAATCCACCAATTTAAGGCCGTCTTTGCGAGCCAGGGACGCGGATTGGTTCGCCAGCCCCGCCTTGTGCAACGCCCGGAATAACCAATCGCCGCTGCGATCCCCCGTGAACATGCGTCCGGTCCGGTTGGCTCCGTGAGCGGCTGGTGCCAGTCCCACAATCAGAATACTTGCCTTTTTGGGGCCAAGATTGGGGACTGGAAGGCCCCAATAGTCGTCATCCTGAAAGGCCCTTCTTTTGACCTTTGCAATGTGGGAGCAATGCTCAATGAGACGAGAGCAAGCTCGGCAGGCAGTGATCGTCTGGTTTAAGTCTCGCCAGCCAGCCATGGAAAATGCCGCAGGTGTCTAGGAAGAATTGGAATGCCGGGCCTGTTGGTCCGCCAAGTATTTTTTCTTAGCTTTTCGATATCGCAATTCAATGAACATCACACCAAAAATCATCAAGAGGATTCCCGAAAGTTTTACCCAGGGAGAATCTGGACCAATCCACTGATTGATTTCCTTGGCAAAGAAATACATGACGGCATTCCCCATCAAGCTGCCCAACATGACACCCAAGACGGTTCGAAAACGGCCTAATCCCAAGAGCCTCCCAAAAATGGAACCACCTATGCTTCCCGTGGTAGACGTTGGAAAAATGACAAAAGCCGTCAAAGCAAAAAACGCCAAACGACGAAGCCACGGTTGCTGTTCCATTATGAACTTGCCATCCGACGCGAGACCAGCAATCTTGCCACCAACCAAGGGTAATCGAAATAGGAATCCCATGTGAAAAGTGACGAAGAGGGCCGTTAACACATCCATGTAGGTCACCATCCCGAATAGCTGTCCCGGAGAAAGTCCGAGGTCGGTGTACCAAGCTGAAGTGTCACTGATCGAAGTCGTGTCCGCGCCAATTAAAATAACGAAGCGGCCAAAGAAGAAGAAAGTCGCTAGCGAGGCCAAGACCAAACGCTGAGGAGTCTCCCATCCGTACCCAATGCCCAACGCAATCAAAATAAGTACCGTTACCAATAAGGGGCCGATCAGTGTCGAACCCCAAATAATTGGGTAGTCTTTGCGAAATGACTTTTCAAAAGATGTGATCGAATCAATTAGCGCCCGCCGCAATTCCTCAGGTGGCAAATCCTCCACTATCAGGTCATGGATCGCCTGCTCTTTGTAGATACGGGAACTGATTTCGTTTTTGTCTTCCAAGGTACTTTGCTTGCTAGCTGTTGATTTGCGGGATTAAACGGGGCACTGCTCGTGCCGTCTCGCCTTAACGGCGAGGAACTATTCTAGTCAGTTCGGAAGCTTCGTCGATTCCCATTTAAATCGGCACAGAAATAGGGTGACTCTGCTCAATTCCAAACCAAATTTTGAACGATTCCGAGGGTCTGCTAGCTGGTTTTGCGTTGGACGGAGAATTTCCAAGACGCTAACCTTCGCGGAAATCGGTTTATCGAGCTATCGGGGCATTATGAAATTCAATAGGCGACAGTGGATTCAAGCCGTGGGACTGGCCGGTTTCGCCGGTTGCTGCAGTGGTTGTCGCTTTGCGCCTGAATCGGGACGTCATCAATGGATGTTTATGACGGAGCATCAAGAGCTTAGCTGGGGTGCAAAGGTTTTCGAAGAACTGGTCTCTCGTGAAAAAGCTTCTCAAAATCTACCGTTGGTTCAACTTTTAAGTCGTGTTGGAAACCGTATTGCAGAGCAAGCCAACCGCTCCGACTTTGATTGGGAATTTGAGTTGGTGGACAGTGAGACTCGCACCGCAGTTTGCTTGCCCGGTGGAAAAGTGGTTGTGAGCGAAGGCATCCTGCCTCTTTGTGAAAATGAAGCTGGTTTAGCAGTCGTCCTTTCCCATGAGGTCGCGCATATCCTGGCACGCCATGGCGGCGAAAGGTTAAGCAAAGGGGTTCTGGTGAATAACGCCAAAGACAGCTGGAGAAGTGTGACGCGTGCCGACCCGAACCAAAAGACAGAGCGTGTGATGATGGCGTACGGGGTCGTCTCCGAGGATTCGACACCTCTCCCTTACAGCCTGTCGCAAGAATTAGAAGCAGACCAGATTGGAGTCAGGCTGATGGCCAACGCCGGTTACAATCCCAATGTCGCTACTGAATTTTGGAAACGATTGCGTCAGGCTGGCACTGAGGGCACGAACGAGTTTTTAACGGTGCACACATCCAATGAGCGGCGAGAAATGAGCCTGATGGCTGCCATGGGAGAGGCGCAGCAATACTACGCAGATTGCGAGTTGAAATTGGGTCGCGGGCAAGCCATCGTCACGCCTCGATCCTAAAATATGCTCAGTAGCGGTAACCACAAAACCGCCTAGGATGACGCGACCATTTTCTATTTTAAATAGTTGGTCGCTCCCCATCATAATCGGCACGTGAGTGCTTACCACATTCGCTGCGACGCAGGTAGTTTCTCGGCTGCGGTGGTCTTCAGGTGAGGAAGCCTTCCGAGGGCAAACAAGACGGTGTGATTAAATCGCGAAGTGATTTAACGCTGGCTGGTCTCTCGAAAGCACCTAGAGATTACTCACTTTGTTTTTGCAAGCGAGTTTCCAAATGCCGCTGTGCGGGGCTATTGGATGGCTTTGAATTTCAGTGGATTAAACGGCTGCTCGCCATACTTTCCACCAAGCCTTTTTTTCTTGCTTATGGAGTGTTTGGCCCCAAGGTTTGCCATTGGTACCGATACTACCTGTGAGTTTGGCATAGGTGAAATCGGCTCGCGCTATTTTAGCCCCGCTCATATCGGCTTCCCGCAGGTCTGCCTTGCCGAGGTCTGCACCGGTAAAGTCGACGCCATAGAGATTGGATTTCGACAGGTTGCAAGCAGTGAAAACACTCCGCAGTTCGGCGAAGCTGCAATCGGCACCAACCAGGCTGGCCCCCGTGAAATCGGCACCGTTAGCCTTGCTGTGTCGCAGTTTGATACCATCGGCATTGATTGACAAGAGCATGGCACCATCGAGCATGGCGTCAGAAAGATCAGCGTTGCGGAGATCAGATTCGGCGAAGTTAGCCCGTTTCATTACGCAATTTTGAAACTTTGCGTTGCTGAAGATGGCAAATCGGCAGTCGGCATCAGTGAAGTTGCAGGCTTTGAAAACGGCACCCGAGAAGTCCAGACCGGAAAGGTCTGCTCCCGTCAAATTAGCGCCAGACAGTTGAACACCTCGCGGCGAATCAACGGCCAACTCCATCAGGACATTTCCTGAATCCTTTTGTTTAATTACAAGCACGATTACCTCCGCCGCTGGTTAAGTGAACAATCGGACCAGCTCGCTATTCAAATGAAACGTCCCTGCTCGGTTTAGGCTTCGCGAAATCTTGCCTAAATCAAATAAAACTTATGCAGTTTGTTCCTTTGAATTTGCGACAATTTAAGGGTTCGAGCACGGTCGGTCGAATCGTTGAATAAAAAGCCGCTGTAGTATGATTGTTAAACCTTTGCTTGATCCAGTTTAACTGTGTCTTACCGAAAAGGCGAACTTTCCTCTCGACTCCTTGCGACCAAAGCGATCCAACCCGGCAGTCAACGGCTTATAAGATTCCCGAATCATGGCTTTCGGATTCGTTACGGTAGCGAAAACGCTATTGGGAATTTTTAGCCGACTCTCTTCTTTTCCGCAGGTTAGTACGCCGATTTGCTAAAACTTGTTTCAATATCCTCGGATTTTCCCCAAATGGGAGCCAATTAAATTCGTTGTGAGGCAAGTGGTTGGATGACCGGTTTACCTATCTTCTGTGTCTTTTGGCAGCAATGCTGTTTTCTCAAAGTTGCGGAACTCGCCTAACGATACGTCCTTAAAATCCATCCAGTAACGCTTGGCTGACTCGATGCGTTTCTCATCCTTTTCGGATAGCTCCGTGATCACGTTATGGGTGGTTTTTAAGACAATCGGATTACTATTATCAGCTAAAGAAGGAACCAAGGTTAAGAGCACTTCATCAGGGATGAATCCATATTTTTGAAGCGCGGCATTCAGTTTCAAACGGGCAAACGGTGGCATCCTTTTCGGGTCGGTCGCATTAAGTCGTGCAAACTGACCAATGAACTCATAGTAACGATGCAGCATACTGTCTTCCTTGGGACGTTTGCCTCGAACCTCATAAGTGATTTGCTCGCTATGCAATGTCAAAAGACCGGATGAGTCATCGTAGGTCTCTTCGAATTCCGGATGGAATAAGAAATCGTTATCTTCGTTCGCGATCGTCGAGCTTTGTAATGAAGCAAGCAGCTGTAATACCTGCCCCTCTAAAAGCTCTGTTTTGATGCGCCGCCGCGTATCAAGTAAAACGAATTTACGCTCGTCTGAAATGTAAATCACGATTTCATCGGGAAACCTGGTGCGGTCGGTCGGCAGCATGAAATCTAAAATCAAATTGCCAGAGAATAGCGTGAGGTTTTCCGAGATGGGATCGGTTGACGTGCCCTGAAAAATCTCGGTCTCGATCCGAAAATCTTGAGCGTTGGAATTACTGACCAACGTTTGTGCCAGCACAAATGCCGTGAGAGCAAATCCGTTTCGCATAGTGAAAACCCTTTTTCGCGGGAGACTGGTTTAATGAACCTGTCCGGTAGACTAGACATCCCTGAATTTGGCGTCTATAGAAATTGCCCTGCGCTGCTAGCGTCGAGGACTGGCCTGCGGAGCTGTACCGGAGGTGCCACCACCGAGTGGTAGCCTGTCACGTAATGATTTTTCGCAACGGCGGCGAATCGCCGTCACTAAATTCATTGGGTGCGACCATCTCGAAAAGCGTTGCGTGGCTGGCCGCTTCAATGTGACACGATAGGCATTACAGCAAACTCGCAAGACGGGGGCCGGGTCACGTGGGAGACTTAATCTCGTAATTTGGGCGGCAGGCCATCAGGAAAAAACTCCTCGATGCGGTCCTCGATGTACTTCTTTCGATTTGCTGGTTTGGGATGCGTGCTGAGTATTTCCGGCATCGCTCCACTGCCGGAAGCCTCGTCGAGAATATCCATCACGACGAGCATCGCTCGTGGGTCATAACCCGCCATGGAGGAGAGCATTACTGACCAGCGATCAGATTCTAGTTCATCGTCCCGTCCGTATTTCATCATGGTGAAATTGGCGACCATTTGCGCGAGTCTGGCTGAATCCACGTCGCCTCCAAAAACGCCAGCGGCCCCTGCGATTCCTTGGATAAGTCCTTGTTTGGCCATGTGTTCGGCCCCGTGGCGTTCCACGACATGTCCGATTTCATGTCCCAAGACACCTGCCAATTGGCCTTCGGTTTGCAGTTTGTCGTAAAGTGCGTAAGTGATGAATACCTGACCCCCGGGTAATGCAAACGCATTAATGACCTTGGGGTCGCGCAAAAGGTGGAAATCAAAAACGTAGGGATTGGAGATTTTTTTTTGAGCCAATTCCAAGTGCAAGGCATTTAGAAGCCGGTTACCAACGCGATCCACGATGTTTTGATCTTCTTTGCTGGGGTGCAAGCCGCCATGCTGCGCAATCATTTGGGGGGCTGCTTGAAGCCCCATCTGCATCTCTTGTTCTTCGCTGATGGAAACGCGTTGTTTCTGACCCGTGATCGTATTGGTGGTCGATTGGGCCATGTAGCTGATGATTGAGAAAGCCACGATGCCGCCGGCAATTATCAATCGCAACTTCCAACCGCTGGGGCTTCTTCTTCTGGGAGGCTCTTGGCGTCCGTATCCATTACTCATATTCAACTCCAAAGGCGTTTGATCAACAGCAGCACATATTAGTCGCGGGCGGCTAAATGGGAAAGTTGCCTGCCAGTACTTTTTTCAAGGTAACTAAGAGCTCATAGTCGGTGAAAACCAAACAGAGATGGTAACCGCATTGGGTCCCTCGTTGGGCTTTCCCGGGTCCGTTACCTCGTGATCTCGCCGCACGCCGAACTGCGCGGTTTATTTCGGAGCCTGGCGCGTTGCTTGAATGGCTGATTCAATTTCCTGAACGGATGCCGTCGCTGTTTTGACGGTAGCTTGGATATCAGCGGATTTTTTTTGCGCGGCTGCAAGTTCCTGTTCCGCTGCATTGAGTTCTTGTTGTCGTTGCGTTACGACGGATTTGGCTTCTGCCAAACTGGCCGCTAATGCATCGAGTTGTTTGATGAAATCGATTTCGCTTTGCCACTTTGTTACCGCTGCCTGGGCTGCAGACAATTGCTGCTGGGCTTGCGTCAATGCCGCGGTTGCAACGGTTTGCGATTCTACTAACGGCGCAAGTTGAGCAGTTAGTTCTGCCGCCTTTGTTTCTGATGTTTTAAGCGTTTGCGTTGAGGATTGGATCTTTTGGTTGATCGCTGCAACTTGTGAGGTGACTTCTGTAACCGATGCTTGTAACTGAGTTACCAGGTTTTGAGTCTCTGTGATTTTTGTGGCGAGCTTGGTGACTTGCTGCTGCGTTTGCATGGCCGATTGTTTTAGGGCTTCGTCATCAGGGAGTTTTGCAGAGGCTTCACTGAGATTCTGAAAGGCTTGGTCGAGCAAGGGTTTGGCGGCGTTATATTGATTGAGCTTGTTTTGGGCCAGCGTTAATTTTTCTTTGAATTGGCTGGCTTGCTCGTTGTTGGCCGCCATCGTGGACTGGACTTCATTGAGCGTTGTTGCGGCTTGGGTTTTTACTGCGAGTGTTTCATCAAGTTGAGACTGCACGGCCTTCGCAGCAGTTGTGGCTGCTAGGGATTTCTGATTAAGCGGTGCGATCTGAGCGGTGACTTGCGACAGGTGTGCTTGGGCCTGTGATAAACGGTTTGCGAGGTGAGGTGGGTTGGCGGTAAAAGTGCCGACGTGGGCCGTCGCCTCTGGTTGCCAAACGCGTATTTCACCGGTGTAGTCTCCAGCGATTGCGTGATTTGTCTCATCGCACCAAGCAACCGAGGTACCCAGATCTGAGAAGGCTGCAAATGCGATTTTTTGGCCGCCATCCTGTCCCCATAGTTTGGCGATTTTATCGTTGCCGGTGGATAAAACCTGACCATCACGCGTGAAGGTCACAGCATTGGCGCCTCCGGCATGGGCGCCCCAGGATTTGACCTGGCTGCCATTATTGAGTTCCCAAAGTTTGATGGTCGTATCTTTGCTGGCGGACGCGACCAAATTGGAGTCGGCTCGCCAAGCAATAGCATTGATTGATGCGGAGTGACCATTCAGCGTCAGGTAGGCACGTCCTGTCCAAGATTCCCAAACATGTAAGCCACCATTCCGATCGCCCGTAGCCAGTAGCACGCCATCCGTACTGAAGGCCAAGGACGTAATCCATTCCGTGTGCTTTTTAAGCGAGTACATGAGCTCGCCGGTTTCAGTCGCATAGACATTAACAACGCGACCCGGCCCGCC
This sequence comes from uncultured Pirellulaceae bacterium, assembly GCA_905480235.1. Classification (GTDB taxonomy): domain Bacteria; phylum Planctomycetota; class Planctomycetia; order Pirellulales; family Pirellulaceae; genus CAJQPP01. The sequence goes on along the minus strand of CAJQPP010000007.1, from coordinate 22,230 downwards.
CAATGCGACCATCGAGTGATCTGAACTAATATCGGCAGCCAACACGGCGTCCAGTTCATCGCCGATGGTTGCGATGCGTTCTCCACTAACGACATCCCAGAGTACCGCGAGTCCGGAACTACCCGCACGTCCGCCGGCAGCCAGCAATACCGAGCCGCTGCGACTGAATCGAACCACATTGACAGAACCCTCGGGAAAGGGCAGGACTCCGGCAATTTCGAAAGTTCGCGTGTCGTAAAGCACCACTTGATTCTTGCCGCCCACCGCGATCATCGGTGACCATGGACTGGTGGCCATGCTGGTGGCCACGGGATTGCGTGGCGTGTGTTGAATCGGCTCCATCGGCACGCGTGGGAAAGTGGCGACGAATTCCGGGCGAACCAAGGGGTTTTCACCCATTGCAACGGCGGCGGGTTTTTTCGTCATGACTGCCTTGCTGCCTTGGTTCTCGAGAGCGCCGAGCTCGATCCATTTCCGAATCATTTCGATTTCGGCGTCAGGAATCTTACCGCCCGGAGGCATGACAGGCTCATCCTCATGGGTCACCAAGTTGTAGAGATAGCTGCCATCAGGGTCGCCCGGTTCAATCACGCTGCCCGAGGATCCTCCCTGCATCAAATTGGTGAAATTGGTGATGTCCAAATCGCCTTTTTTGGAATCGGGCCCATGGCAGGACGCGCAGCGTTGCCGGAGTACTGTTTTCACGTTATCGTCAAAATTGATTTTGGCATCTTGAGCATGCGCCCCGTTTAAGGAGCACCAGCTTGCAAGCATGCCAAGAGCAATGAGTAGGGGAGTGCGATTGATGGTCATAGCGAGCTCGTAATAAAGGCGGGTGCCCGATTCATCTAGTGGTTGAAAATAAATTCTTGTGAGTTGAGCAAAGCCCAGAAAACATCCTCCAACGCGGGCAGAGGTTCACCGCCCTGATCGAGGTGAGCTTGAAGCTCAACAAGTTCGGATTCGTTAGGTTGCCGCGAAAGACAACGCAGGTACAAGTCCTTAATGATATCCAGCGGTTCAACACCCGCATCGAGTTGTTGTTTGAGAAGTCCGCCCGAACGGATTTTGCTTTGCACCGTATTTCCATTAATCAAATGCAATGCTTGTGACAGGTTGGGGTCCATTTTGACTTCGCACGAACAGACCGAGGCGCGACTGCTTCTACCGAAGGTGGTGAGAAAGTAGTTGGAAGTATTACCATCAGCAATTTGCACGGCACGTGCCCCCATCGGTAACCCGCGGAATTTGTTTTGGGTTCCGGTTACCTGACTAATCACGTCCAGTAGCACCTCGGAACGGATTCGTCTCAGGTAGGCGTGGGAGAAATTAGTGTTATCCGTTTCATTGGTGGAATTCGTTTGGGTTGCTAATTGGTAAGTGCGACTGTTGCAGATATCCCGGACCAATTGTTTGAAATCATATTTGTATTCGGACAGTTTTTGCCCCAACGTGTCCAAAAGCTCAGGATTGGATGGTGGGTTGCTGACCCGCACGTCGTCCACTTCATCCACGATTCCACGGCCAAAAAAGTGAGCCCAAACCAAGTTGGAGAGGTTTTTGGAAAAGTAGGGGTTGTCCGCGGAGGTGATCCACTGGGCAACAGCCATGCGGCGGTCTTTGCCCTTAAGATCGGGAGTGGCTCCACCCAAGAATTTGGGTGTCATATTTTGACCAGTTACCGGATGTTTGATTTCACCGCTGCGGTTGTCATACACCATCGTTTCGCGTGGGTCTTTGCCGGATGCTTTGCGACCAATCTGCGAAAAGAAACTAGCGAAACCGTAGTAATCATCCATCGTCCAGCGATCAAAGGGATGGTTGTGACATTGGGCGCACTGTAACCGCATGCCCAGAAAAACCTGAGCGACGTTTTCGGAAACCTTTAACGTGTCACGTTCGTTTTGATAGTAATTGGTGGCCGGGTTGGAAAATGTGCCCCCCTCGCTCCCTAGTAAATTGACGATCATTTCATCGATGGGAACATTGCTGGCAATTTGTTCCTGCAGCCAGTTGTAATACAACAATGTCGATTTGTAGCTGACATTGTTGGTCGAGCGCACCTGCAATAGCTCGGCCCATTTCATGACCCAAATTTCTACGAACTCTTTTCGTTCCAATAACTGATTGACCAGTTTAGCGCGTTTTTCGGTGTCGGTATCGCTGACAAAATTCTGGAGTTCTTCGCTGGTTGGTACCGCACCACAAATGTCGAGGGTTGCCCGTCGGATAAATTCCGCGTCGCTGCACACATCCGATGGCTGAATTTGCAGAGTTTTTAATTTCTGATTAATCAGCGTGTCGATGTAGTTGTTCTCCGGAATGGTTTTCCATTGGAAAGCGGAATCTGCGGGCAGCACAGTCACAGGAATGCCTACGGTATGTGTGTCAAACCGCGCCATAACAAACGCTTCTCCACGTTTGTCGGCAGAAATCAAACCGGATTGATCGACCTTGGCCGAGTTATCGTTACTCGAAAGGAAATAAGCCAGTTCTGTCACGTCACGGTCATTGCCGTCCGCGTAGACCGCTCTCACCGTTAGTTTTTGTGATGCGCCGGTCCCCTCTAAAATGGCAGAAGGAGGGTAGACTTCGATTTTCTCAACTTTGGATACTGCGGTGGCATCGGTTGGGGCCCCATCGCTTAACCATTCGACCAATGTGCGATAATAGACGTCGTCTTTTTTGATTAACTGTCCCCCCGTATGCGAGACTTCCCCTGCAGCTTTTTCGATTAACAGGCAGTTTTCTGGGAGCGATAAATCGATTCGCCGCCCGGCCATCTCTCGAGTCAGTCGGTGGTAGTCACCTTTGGGGTCAAATCCGTAAAGCGATAGTCGGAATCCATCTTTGCCGCGTGCTGCCCCGTGGCAGCCACCTGAATTGCACCCGGCCTTCATGAAGACGGGCATGACATCCAATTCAAAACTGATGGGATGACGCGTTGTGGCGTTGCTCACGGAAACCGGAATTTGCGTTTGCAGATTGCCTAATGAAACGGTCAGTTCGGTGACTCCATCTGCCACGGGCAGGAGACGTTGATTTTCCAGGCGGGCGGCATTTTCATTCTCGAGTTTCCAACTGACTTGATCCGTGACGTCGACGGTGGTGCCGTTGGGCAGAATCGCTTGGACGACCAGAGTTTGTTGATCTCGAGCATGGGTAATGTTTACGGCTTCCGGGTATACCTTAAGGGCCGTTGCCTGTGCCAAATCGCGATGCCGCGTCTTGGCCGGAGTGTCGGTTTCAGTAAGGAGTGCGGTAGACGCAATCCCCAGAACGAAAGAGATCAGCAGACTGATCAGGGCGGATTGGGAGATAGGGGGGCTCATTGGCTTCCTTTCTGATCACGAGCAGCCTGTCGCAATTTTTCCAAACGCGATAGAGGTTTTTCGGTGGTGGTTGCCGGTTTGGCCGGCGCCGGTTTGGCAGCCACCTGTTTTTTGGGTAGGGGGCGGTCGATCTGAAGATCTGATCTGCCGGCGGTCGCCACGATCATTTCTTCCCCAACCGGGATCCTGATTCGGCAAAATACACCGGTATGTTTACCGACGGGTGTTTCCGCCTTGGTTTGGACATCGAAAACAAGTTGTTCCGTGGTCTTGTCAAATTCTAATTTGGGAGCCGTTGCGTGAGGAGGCAATCCCACCAGTTCGGCCGTTGCTTTCCCTTCAAAAGGGGTCACATGATTGACTTTGCAGATGAACTGGGTGGCTTGACCCTGTTCGCAGGCTGCTCGCGCAATTTCAAAAGTCACGTATCGTTCTGTCACATTTAGCGTGGCGAGTTGTGAGGAGGCCCAGGCCGAACCGCCGACGTTGCTCTCGGCGAGGACGTAAATCGGCCATTCGCGAATTTGAGCATTTGCGTTGGCGTTTAACGGATACAGGGCTTCCGTTTTTCCTTCCTCAATTTTGATGGTACCACGCGTGCCAACTCCAGGCGGACGAAACGGAAACTGCAGCGTGATCGGAGCAGTGAAGCCCTCGTCGCGATGTGCGATTACTTTGATGGATTTGCTGCCCTCGCGTACCAACGGTCCTTTGGGTTGAACAATTTCGATGCGGAAGGGCAACGGATTGACCACGGCCATAGGCAATCGATTGACCCTGCAGCCCACGTATTGCGTATTGTTTGGCGGGCCTCCCACCAAATATCCGATGTTGCCGTATGATCCCTCGATTTGTTTCGCGTCGTCGACATGTCGACCTAGTAATTTTACCAGGGCACCGGTGATTTCAGCATCTTCTGTGGCTTCGAAAACCACGGGCATTGAATTGAGATTGGCGGCCATAGGCATGGCGTGCATCGTGATTCCCGGCGGTAGATTATCTTGCAGCAATTTTAATTCACCGGCAAAATTCCCACGCAGGGCGTTTATCAAAGTGCCAAATCGATTGCCTTTGGCGATGAAAATGCTTTGCCGGTATTGGGAATATCGAGATACCCGCGGGATCGTCAGATACAAAGATGGTTTGGGGGCCGTCAGCTCTAAACGATATACAAAGTTGGCCCCACCCCGTTCCAGTAGGTCGCGGACCCGCAAGTAATAAACACCGTCTGCTGGTACGGTGAATCGGAAGAAAGAATCAGCACCTCGGGAGTCATCGTTTCCCTGAATATACTTTTTATCCGGACCGTAAATGTTCACCACGATGTCCAGAGGTGATCCGATTTGTTGGGCGTAGGCCCGAATGTTAATCACTTGCCCTTTTTTACCGGTGAATTGGAACCAGTCTCGATCGCCGGTTTCCTGCAATATTCCATTCAATGCCGCCGGGAAAGCACCCACGGTACTGTTGTCAAATCCTGAATTGGGTTCCGCCTCAAACAGGTTGCTCAATTCGTTCACGCGAAATTTAACGGGCGAGGGCGTGATCCCTTGGTCATCCTCATAGAACAAACCATTTCGGAAATCATCAGGGTCCTGCACGGTCACCGCATGGGTTAAAGGGCCTGTTGGATCCCCGAGCAATTGAATTTCCGTTTCCGCACCACTAGGAGCGCCGGCTGGAAAAGCGATGGTGGGCCTGGGGAATTGTCCCACGTGCATGCGGTAGTGACAGTTTCCATTCCCGCCATACGCAGAATCTCTTAAGAGGATCGTATAGACGGCATCCGTTTCGGCGACAAACGAGATGAAACAGTCCTGTTTCAACAACGGTGTGTCATCGGTTGCAAAAACCTCAAATCGTTTTTCATCCAAAACGGCCAGGAAGGGATCGACCATCTGATTGCCGAGCCGTATGCCTTCGACCTCGATGGAGATGCGTTGACCTGCCTTGGCTTGAATCTGAAAGTGATCCACATCTTCCGAGGTGATCGTTCCGGTTACCGTTACATTGTGTTCGATGACCTGAGGTTTTTCGAATTCGTTGTTTGGTTCCGCCTCAGCAACGGCTGGTAAAGCACCGACGAAGAAGGTGCGGTAATCAGAGATACCGGTACTGGTTCGCAATTGAGCCACATGTTCACCCAAACGACATTGCGGATCGACGATTACCGTGACCTTGACGTTTTTGTCGTCGACTTGCTCGATTTTCTTTACGGTTACGCCGTCCGCGTAGAAGAAAACCTCTTGAGTTTCCTGCAGCCGAGCACCAGAAAAGGTGAGGACATGTTCCTGCCCGCGTTGAATTCCGCGAGGCATAATGATGCTTAGTTGTGGTGAAGATGCAACTGCCAGGTCGGCGCTGCCAGCGAGCAGGATCATCATCAAGCCCAAAAGGCAGACGCACTTTTTGAGTGCGCGTTTCCTGTTTGGATTCACCATGCAAAGGTTCAGTGCAGACATTTGTCGAGTTGCCTCAGCCTAAATGGAACTGTGTAGCCAATAGGAATGCAGAGATTCTTTTAGATTAAAAGATCAGTGATAACTTTTCCGCCGTTGACGATTTCAATGGGGCGATTTCCGGGTGCCATCAACTCTTTTCCCGCCTCGATACCGAGGCAGTGATACATCGTGGTGGCCCAGTCTTCCACGGTCAGGGGATCGTCTTCGGGTTCACTGGCAGTCGCGTTGGATTTTCCGTAGACGTTCCCGCGTTTGACTCCGCCTCCCGCCATGGCAATGCTGAAAACTTTAGGCCAGTGATCACGCCCGCCGGTGCCGTTGATCTTTGGCGTCCGCCCAAATTCCGTGGCCACACAAACCAATGTGGACTCGAGTAGGCCGCGTTGATCAAGATCGTTAATCAGTTGGGCATAGCCTTGGTCAAACGCTGGCAGGGTGCGCTGCATACCTTGGTGAATATTGTCATGCATATCCCAACCGCCGTAGGTCATGGTGACGAAGCGAACGCCGGCTTCGACTAAGCGACGAGAAAGCAACATTCTCGCGCCAGCGGTGTTGCGCCCATAGGCGTCTCGCATGGCAGGTTCTTCTTTCTCGATGTCGAATGCTTCGCGTGCCGCTGGAGAGCTAACCAAGCTGTAAGCCCGTTCGTAAAAAGTATCAACGGCCTCCAGTGATGGATCACTTTCTCGTTGTCGGAAATGTTGATTGACCTGATCGAGCAATTTACGCCGTTTGGCAAAACGATTCTCGTCGAGGCCGTCGGGGATTCGCAAGTCGCGAACCCGGAACCCGTTGCGTGCCGGATCGTCTCCGATGCTGAATCCTGCGAACGAATCATTTAAGTAGCCGGGGCCGGCAAAGGCATTGGGTTGGTTGGGGACACAAACGTAAGGCGGTAAATTATTCCGCGGACCAAATTCGTGTGAAATGACGCTGCCAATACTAGGGAATTGTAAAGCAGGACTAGGCCGGTATCCGGTGAACATGTTGTGGGTCCCGCGTTCGTGCGCCGCCTCACCATGCGTCATCGATCTCACCACGGTAATCTTGTCCATGACCTGCGCGGTTTTGGGGAGGTGTTGACCCAACCGAACGCCAGCAATTTTTGTTTCGATACTGTTCAAAGGCCCGCGGTATTCCAACGGCGCATAGGGCTTGGGGTCAAAGGTCTCTTGCTGAGCCATGCCACCCGGCAAATAAATGAAAATAACCGACTTGGCCTTCGCCGTTTCCTCGTTTGGTTTGGTGGCTGCCTGGATTTTTTGCAGACGAAAAAAATCAGTCAGCGTCAGGCCAATTCCACCGATCGCCCCGATGGTTAACATACTGCGGCGAGTGAGCCGGTTCCCTGTGCACTTCATGGTATTAACTCCGTGTATTAGGTGGGGAGGCAAGGCAATTTTGGTGCCTGCCAACATACCAATCTTCCTGACATGGTTGCTTGATGCTCACATCCTAAATACGGCAGAAAAGGTGGTCAACGCTACCTTGCGTGATGCGATGATAAGTCTGAGAGTCAGCTTACAGTTCGAGGCGGTGGCAAGACCTTCAAAGGTGCTTAACCTCACGTAAAATAGCTAAAAACCCGTCGCGAAGTTGCGAATTTCATCCTCCGGTCAAATGGGTGCCTTCGAGGTTATATTTCATGACCTTCGAGTTTGTATCTCATGAAATTGGCGTTCCGTGCGTTTATTGCCCTGTGGCGATTTATTTAAGCGGGAATCGGTAGAGCGGCATGTTGCCTTTTCGCGTCCCCTTTCGGTTTTCGTTGCGTAGCTGTTGGGGAAGCGTTCCCCAAAAATAAATGTGTGTTTTGTCAGCAATGATGGAGTGCCCGTAATGATTTGATACCCTAATTGCTTGGGGGATCTTGCACACAATCTCGGCCTGGTTGGCTTAAACGCGGGCGAGTCAGGATTTCGCAGGAACTATTGCCTCTCAAAAAAAGGAAGACAGGCATGAGGGAGCCTTGCCGGGCTTGTGGTTGGGAAGCCTCTTTTGCCTGCAAACGATCACCAAGGTTCGCGGTGATCTTAATCGCTTCGATGCCGACGCGTTAAACAAGTTGATCCGCTTTCATGTAACAATCCAGCGGATCCGATTTGAGACAGGACTTGTGCTTACTTAAAAGTACCCTTCGGAACATGCCGAGTCTTTGTGGCGTCCATGGTGGGAAAATCATCTGGGATGGGAATGGTCACCTTTTCTGTGGCGACCCATTCGCATCCGCGTGTAAGCGCGGTAATAAATCCGGTGCATTGTTGGGATTCGTTACTGTGTCCCATGGGTAGATGAAACACGCGACCATCGCCGTAATTGATCGTCATCATCATGGGTTCGTGCCGTCCCGAGCCACCGGTTTCTGGATTCGCATAGGCCGTTGCCAGTACCGTCATATTCATGGCAGGCCCACGTAACTTGTCATAAAGCTCATCTTTCACATGCATCCAGGCCCCCGGCATGCCGGCCGTTATGGGATGTTCCGAGTTGCGAATGATAACGGGGAACGCGTGTTGTCTGCCGTGGTTTCCACCGTTTCCGTCGCTAGTGTCGCGTACTACCTTCTGAGTCTCTTCATTGAAATAGACGTAGGGTCCGCTAGCCTGATTGCGACCTCCCCAACCGCCGAGTCCGATCATCTCGTTATAGGCTTCCCATTTTGGAAAGGCGTTATCCGCCGCGTGCACCGTCACGAAACCGCCACCGTTGGCAACGTATTCAACAAACGCGGCTTTAGTTTTTTCAGGCCATTCCGCACCGTTGTAATTGCTGATGACGACGTCGAAATTTGAGAACATGGGACTGAAATTTTCATCTTTACCTTTGACGGCAGTACGAGCGATTTCAACGGTGAAACGTCCGGAATCTTGCAACCACTTCTTCATAATCTCGGTGGTTTGCGGCCAGTTACCATGGTTGTTTTGGCCATCCACGATCAGCGCTTTCAATTTCTCACCCTCCGCAAAAGCAGTAAGACTTAACATCATCAAGGTCGCCAAGAATGTGGTCAAAAAGTGGATTGGTCGTTGGTGCATGGTTAATACTTTCCTAGCTTGGTTGAGTACTTGGAAGGCTCAGTTTATCCAATCCTCGTCCCCCGCGAAATCAAGTGGCAGGTACAAATAGGAGCAAACACGTAAAAAGGGGAATTCGTGGGGCTGTTTCGAAAAAAAGCGGGTAAATGTCATGCTCGACACTGCTCCTGATTTACTTGCTGACGTACAATTGGGCTCTACTAATACTTGAACTATCCCTTGGATGACATCCTCGATACTTGGTGATTGCAATAATCGGAGTCGGGGATGATACCTAAGATGCGAGGAAATCCATGAATATGATGGGCAATTTTGGCAAGTTTGTAATCACTAGTCTGTTACTTCTTGCTTTCCTGGGCGTGGGTTATTTAGTTGGGCAACAAGGCGTTTCGCCAGATTTCGCGTCGTCAGCCCATGCGTTTCCTAGCACTCTGCCTTGGGAAAGTGCCTCTTCGGGAAAACAACTGTCTATGGCGACAGGACGCATTGAAGACGGAGTCGAAGGCGTTTTTGCATTGGATCATTTAACCGGCAATCTTTTCTGCTGGTATCTAAACCCTCGGGATGGAAGCCTTGCTCGATCGATCCCCGTTAATGTTGCCGCGTATTTCAATGTCGACGGTGATGCTGACTACGTGATGTGCACCGGGCTCCTAAATGTTCGCGGTGGACGCTCGGGTGGAGATCGTTTGGCGGATTCCGTGGTTTACGTTGGGGAAGGCAATTCAGGTAAGGTAGCTGCTTTTTCCATCTTCTATGGGTCGGCTGGCATGCGAGTTGAGGTTATCCCTGGTAGTCGCGGCATGATGACTCGTGATCCAAGAGCCATTCGTGACCAAGGTAACAGCAAATAGGCAGGCACTGTTTGACCGGTTTGAATAGACCGAGGAAAAGCCGCAGCGTGGACAACCTCGGTTTCTCAAAATGAGCAGCCATGTCTCAAATTGAGTGTCTCAGATGTTAGACCAGAGAAATAAATTTAACGCGGCCCGAGAAGGCTGCGTTTTTTTGTGCCGCAATGGTCCTGATTTTTTTTATGAGCTTTGGCACGGGGCTTGCAAATATACATGTTGTGAGCGGGTCGAAAGAGGCCAAAATACTTTTCGCAACTTTTCAACGAATGGCTGCCCGCTCATCCCGCCGAGATTATCGCGGACTTTTGCAAGTCCTCCTCATTCGTCGATAAGGACATCGGGGAATTGCATCCGCATTTGATAAGAGAACGCCGCCTCAACCGGGCGGCGTTTTCGCATTGATGGGCTCGCGAGGGTAACTGGTTTGCCGTCCAGAATCTCTGTTTCCCCAAAATTCGCTGGGCCAGCGAACCCTCGAGCCAAGTGCCGTTGCCAACCTCGCTGCTGATTTGAGCGACTATCCAATCTTTGAGGTTTGCTTTCCCTGAAGGGTAGAAGGGTTTTTCAACTGGCCTACAGTTAAGCAGACGCTTCAACCGATCGAACTTGGGAGGCTGTATGGGCTATTTCACAATCTGTGAATGCAGGCTCTATTTTTTCGGTGAGAAATCGGCTTGAATGTGCGGCTCGATTAATCAACGATGGTGAGTTTACTGGGTATGTCAAAGAAACGGTTGGTTGCAGGATGATCAGATATGCTTTGACGGTGTTCGTGAGTGCTTTTTTGCTCTTCCAAGTTCAGCCCATGGTTGCTCGTTTTATCCTGCCTTGGTTTGGTGGTTCGTCCTTGGTATGGACTACCTGTATGCTGTTTTTCCAATCGGCACTGGTTCTGGGGTACGCTTATTCCCATTTTGTAACCCAGCGGTTGACGGCCCGAAACCAGTGGATTTTGCATACCGTGCTTTTGCTGGTCGCCATTTCCACGTTGCCCATTCGGCCGACCGATTATTGGAAGCCTGACAGCGGTGAGATGCCGACTTTTCGTATTTTATTGTTGTTGGCTGCGTCCGTAGGCTTGCCTTTTGTTTTGCTTTCCACCACCGGTCCTTTAATTCAAGCTTGGCAGACTCAGACTCATCCTGATCGGTCTCCGTTCCGCTTGTTTGCGCTTTCCAACTTTGCTTCGCTGCTTGCGTTAATTAGTTATCCTTTCTTGTTTGAATCGAACCTGGTACTTGAAACTCAATCGTGGTTTTGGTCAGTCGGTTTTGGCGTGTTTGCCATATGTGCCTGTTGGTCAGGCTTTTTGTTAGTAACGAGTTTGGGAGCGGCAAGCAAGGAACGCTTTTTCAAAAAAGATCGTGCCGAACACACCGTGGAAAAAGTCAGTGGCCTGAGAATAATGTTGTGGCTTGTTTTGCCAATGCTGGCTTCGGTTCAATTGTTGGCGACAACTAACTTAATGACTCAGGAAGTAGGCTCATTGCCTTTTTTGTGGATCGTTCCTTTAAGTTTATATTTGCTTTCGTTCATTATTTGTTTTGATCACGAGCGTTGGTATATCCGCTCGGTTTTCTTTCCGTTTTTCTTTATCGCAGCCATTCTCTCTTGCCTTGTCCTCGAGGTCGGCGTTTCGGTACCTATTTCTTTTCAGGTACTCGGCTATGCCGCGGTGTGTTTTGGGGCTGCGATGTGTTGTCACGGAGAATTGGCACGCAGTAAGCCCGGCCCGGAGCGGCTGACGATGTTTTATTTGCTGATTTCAATCGGCGGGGCGTTGGGAGGCGCTTTTGTGGCTCTGATTGCGCCGCGAATATTTGTCGGATTCTACGAGTTTCAATTTAGTCTAATTGCAGCCATCGGATTCACTGTGTTGGCGTATGCGATGCAGATGCGAAAGACAAGCAAAGAAAAAGAGGGTGGGGTTGGGATCGTTTCGTTGTGTCTGTTTGGCTTCATTTTGTTTTTCGGGCTTGCAGTATCGATTTTTGAGGGGGTTTCTGCCTTCAGCCAAATCGCTGGAGACAACGAGGACTATGTATTTCTGAAGAGTCGCAATGAGTACGGGACGCTCACCGTTAACGACTACGACGACGTGCGCAAGTTGCACCATGGGAGTATTGAACACGGTTACCAATTTAAGGCCTCACCTTGGCGAGAATTACCCAGTAGTTACTACGGGCCGTCCAGTGGAGCTGGATTAGCGATGACCTACTTAAAAGATACCGCCAGAGTCGACTCGGAAAAGGGTCTGAGGGATGGAAAAGGGATCGACATTGGTGTCATCGGCCTCGGCGTCGGAACGATCTGTGGGTGGGCCGAATCAGATGACACTTTGAGGTACTTCGAAATCAATCCGGATGTGGTGGAATTAGCCAAGCGAGATTTTTGGTACATCAGAGATTGTGTTGTAGAACCGGAAATTAAACTGGGCGACGCCCGGCTTCTATTGGAAAAGGAAGTCGATGCCGATGACCCTCGTCGTTACGACATTTTAATTGCAGATGCCTTTTCGAGTGATTCCATACCTATGCATCTCTTGACGCTCGAGTCGATGGATATTTACCTTAGGCGGCTTAAGCCTGATGGGATTTTGGCTGTGCACGTCTCTAACCGTTTTCTGTATTTAGAAAACGTTGTCAAGTTGCTCGGCAAAGAGTTGGGCCGCGAAGTCATTTTGATAGATCATGAACCCGAGGACGACGAGGATTTTTATAACGGTAGTTCGTGGGTTCTGGTAACCAGCGAGAAAGATTTTATCGACCTCATGCAATATGAATTTGGGGATGATCAAGAATCGACGTTATCGATCGATTATTGGCCGGAAGACCGTTACACCGCGCGGTGGACCGATGATTTTAGCTCGATCGTGCCCGTGATTTACTGGGAAAATGGCGGCTTTGATTGGTTAACCGAGAAATTGACTGATTTAGGCTGGTGGTCAGAAAAGGAAGAGGATGATGAAGATGATGAGGAATTCAACTTCGTTTTTGACGACGTATCAGACGAAGACGACGATCGCGAAGACGAGTAGATTGCGTGCGGATGCGTTAGGCGGATGACGGGTTGCGGCCTGACTCCCGACCCACCGATGAATGGGGTTTTACCAACCACTCAAGAAGGTGGTCTTTCGGTTTCTCTCGAGTGGGCGGATCGGCGATGCAGGGCCCAGGGTCAAAGTTGTTGCCAACGGGCAATGAACGCCTCTATATCTAGTGGTTGAATTTCCGAGGGCGGGCCCCACAGCACCTTCATGTTAGCCCGCTTGATCCATTGATTCAGATCTTCCAAGGCTTGCCTGACCTGCGGTTCAGATTTGAGTTGCATGATGCGATCGGTTCGTCTTTCGACCTCGCGTTTTAGGACCATTGCAGGTGGCAGTGTTTCCAGATTTTCTTGGCGAGCTTTGCGGTTTTGCCACGTGGTCTGCGCCGATTGATCGGGGTCAACGTCCAGCGGTTTGCCGAAACCAGGCAGGCCCGAAAATTGGCCCTCGGTAATGGCCTGTTCAATTTTTGACTCGGCCAGTAATTTCCAAGCTTTTTCGTTAATGGGCATTCTTGAATACTCGTTAGGAATAGCGAATGTTTTCTTCGGGTAAGTTGATCGTTTCAATGATTTTTCCCGCATTGGAAATCAAAATCGCTGAGACCCCGAAGTGATCGCAAATGGAGGCGGCAAACGCTTGCCCGGCAACGAAGATCGCCGTTGCTAAAGCGTCTGCCAGTACTGCAGATTTAGCGATTACGGTGACGGATAAAAGTGTATCGGCGGGCCAACCTGTTCGCGGATCGATGATATGTCCATATCGTTTGCCATCAACGACAAAATTCTGACGCCCGCTCCCCGAGGTACCAACCGCCTGATTTTCTAAATGCAGCGTGGCCAATGTCTTGTTCGCCTGCAATGGGTGGGTGACGGCAATTTGCCAAGCGTGCTTTTGCTGACCGCTGCGATCGGATCGCTGGCCGGTGCCAATAACGCTGCTTTGGCCACCGTGAATCAAAAAGTCTGTGCAGCCAGAGGACTGTAAATGTTCATTCAGACGGTCGAGTGCATATCCTTTTCCAATCCCCCCTAAATCGATGGTCGTTCCCTCGATCTCAAATTGCAGAGTGCCGTGATTGGAGTCGAAGACCAAGTGCTGAGATCCTACACGACCCAAGCAATCGGAAATCTCTGCATGACTTGGGAGAGAGAGCGACTGGCGGTGGGATTTCCAGAGTCGCGTGAGGGGTGTTGCGGTAACATCGAAGGCACCTTGGGTGACTTCACATAGCTCATTTGCCAACTGAAGAAGCGCGAATAAAGTGGGTTCCACGGTAACCGTATCAGAATAGGCCCGACGGTTGATTTGCGATAATTCGCTGGTGGGGCGATATATGGAAAGCTGTTGCTCCAAAAAATGAATTAGGTCGAACCCGTCTGTCACTGCGGTTGCCAAGGCCTGACGACCCTCAGCTGTACAAAGCACCTGAAATTCACAACCCATGGCATTGGATGAAAAATGGAACAGCGGTCCGAATTGCGGATCCTTGGCAAGATTTTGCTGCCGATCGACCTCCTGTGGTAGTTTGCCCCCAAGCAGGTCACGTCGGCTGGGTTGGCGATTGGGTTTATCCATGAGTGAAAGTGGATTGTTGGATTGTCTGAAACGCGTTGTCATGAAATAATCAAAGGATGTTTACGGGCTCTTCCATTTTATCAGGTGTTGCTGCATCCGCATGAAGTCCTTTCAAATTATCTCAATACTGCTCTGCCTTATGTGCGGTTCGTTTTTGGCCGCTCAAATTCAGGAGCGTACCCAAAAGAAACCAGTGATCCGTGTGAAACGCCCCTCTTTTGATAAAAAGGATTGGAATGGCATCTTTTTTGAGGATTTGTTTACCGAAGGTTTAAGCGGTAATCGTCCCAAAAAATCGGAGATGAATGTAGAGGGTGATCGTCCAGCAGGATTGGCTGACGGTGACGATGCAGGTATCGAGAAGCAGGCGGGGTGGGTTGGGCTAATTGACGACAGCACGCTGGAAAACGAAATCAAACGCTGGCAACAGCAACTCTCGGAGCAGGTTACCACCCCCATTAAATTCAAAACGACGCATCAAGAAATCAGCGAGCAATTTTCCATGTTGGCGATGTGGTTCACTATCATCGGGCAATATGAAGGGGATGTGCGGTGGAATGAAACCGCGGACTCCGTGCGATTTGCTTTCATCGATGCGGCCGCGCGGAGCCGCGCGACTGATATGATTGCCTTCAACAGTGCCAAGCAAAGAACCGAAGACCTAACCGAATTGGTTCGTGGGGGTAAATTTCCCGAGGAACCCAACGCGACTGCCGAGGTGGGTGATTGGTCAATGATCGTTGACCGTAATCCGATCATGGGTCGATTGGAATTATCCGTTTCGGAAGAATTGAAAAAGGCGACCGCCAGCGAAAAGGACTTTAAGAATCAAGTGGATATCGTGATGCATGAAGCGGGGGTCGTGGCTGCGATGAGCCGAGTCCTGCAACTGCCCGAGATGTTGGATGCCGATGACGATGATTACAGCGCGATAGCTGAGGAGATGTTGCTGGCCGCTCTCGAAATGAAGGCTGCCGCCAAAGCGAAGAATCTAGAGGGCGTGAATTCGGCACTCAATCGAATTAACCAGGCCTGCACCAATTGTCACGGTGACTATCGATAGCGACGTGCGGATGTCCGTACAGGCATTAGCTGTCTCGGGCGTCTAGGTTTGCGAGTGCGGTGGCGTCGGTCGCTGTTTAAGCGAAGTAGGCCACGGCATTTTCGAAAATCTTCAGACCGTCTGCTGAAGCTCCCTCCGGTAGCCGCGTCCAGCGAGGATGCTGGGTGCGGTCGATAAACCGTTCCGGGTGGGGCATTAGACCGAGCACACGCCCGCTTTCATCGCAAAGCCCGGCAATATTCTCGTCGGAACCATTAGGGTTGTGTGGGAACGGGACTTGGCCGTTGGAACCATCTGGATTCACATATTTTAACGCGACTTGGCGGGCATTATTTAATTGCGATAGGGTTGCTGCGTCGCGCACCACAAACCGGCCCTCGGCGTGGGCGATCGGCAGATACATCAACTCTGTATCCTGCAAAAAGACGCAATCCGAGCCGGCGTTTTTAAGATTAACCCAGCGGCAATCGTATTTGCCGTTGTGATTCCAAGTCAACGTCACAGGTAAGCCAGTTGCATCTGCCGGCACCAGAAAACCCGTTTTGATCAAAACTTGAAAACCGTTACAGATACCGAGTACCAATTTTTCTGCGGCGCGAAACTCTTCAATCGTATCTTTGAGTCGGCTAGTAAATTTACTGGCAAGGATTCTGCCGGCGCCGATGTCGTCACCAAAACTAAAACCGCCTGGTACACACAGCACCTGAAAGTTTTGCGTGGCCGAGGGTTGCTCGATCAACTGGTTGATATGCATAAATTCGGCATCTGCACCGGCCACTTCAAAAGCGTATGCCGTTTCCTGGTCGCAATTCGTACCTGGTGCACGGAGTACCAATACTTTGGGTTTCATCGGTCTTAATTCCAATCGAGTGGTTTTTGCCAAGCTTGTTTGATATCAGCGATCGAAAGGGCGATCTGAAAATCACCACATTGAATTTCAACGTTGGGGGTATCACAGACGCTTCCCAATCGGACCGCCTGAGTTCCAAAAAGGTCTTCGAATTCGGCGATAAATTGGGGAGGGATTTCACACAGAAAGCGGGTGTTACTCTCCGCAAATAGTTGCCCCACCATGTTCGCTTGCGGCGGCATCTCATGGGGGCGGGAATGATGTTTCGAATGGGCCATGGTGGGATTTAAGTCCAACACCACACCAAGTCCACCTGCCAACGCCATTTCTGCTGCTGCGGCCGCTAACCCGCCCTCACTCAAGTCATGGCAGGAACGAATCCATCGCTGGTTAATCGATTGATGGATTTTTCCAAAGATGGCATTCGCCAGTGCCGAATCAACTTTGGGAACATCACCGCCGGTCTGCTGGGTGACCAAGTTGAAATGGGAGCCCCCCATCTCCGTGGGATCAGTAATCCCTACCAGGTAGATCGCGTTGCCCGCCTGTTTCAGATCCATGGTGACGCATCGATCCACCTCAGGTACCTGTCCCAAGGCACTGATAAGCAAAGTTGATGGGATGCTGATGGTTTGGCGGTTGCCCGCGTCGTCGGTATAGCTGAATTCGTTATTCAGGCTGTCTTTGCCGGAAACAAAAGGCGTTTTCAAATCGATTGCCAAGTCGTGACAGCCGAGTGCGGCGCGAACCAAGCTGCCTAACGTTTCGGGTCGATCGGTGTATCCCCAACAGAAGTTATCGAGGATGGCGATGCGATTGGGATCCGCCCCCACCGCGACGCAATTCCGCATGGCTTCATCGATCGAGCTTTGTGCCATATGGTAGGGATCGAAATCACCAAAATAGGGGTTCATGCCGCAGGAGACGGCGATGCCTCGACGCGATTTTAATTTCGGCCGAATAACGGCAGCATCACTCGGCCCGTCATTGTATAAGCCAACCAAAGGTTTGATGACGCTGCCACCTAATACCTCATGATCGTATTGGCGAATAATCCAGTGCTTGCTCGCCACGTTGGGGCTGCTCAAAATATCCAGCAGGGCGGAATTGACGTCTACCGTACCAACCGGCTCTGCGATTGGCGAAGTCGGTTGGGCGTGCCAGTTTGCTTGGCGTACGACTTGGGGCCTACCATCATGCAAAAACGACATCGCTAATTCACCGACTTGCTGGTCGTTGAACGTTAATTTCAGTTTGCCGGTCGCTTCAAATTTGCCAATCACCGTCGCTTCCACGGATTCGTCCCGACATAGCTTTTCAAAGGTCTCCCAATGTTTTTCAGGTACCGCCACGACCATCCGTTCTTGGGCTTCGGAAATCCAAATTTCGGTGTAGGAAAGGCCCTGGTATTTCAGCGGGGCTTTCTCCAACCAGACGACGGCTCCGAGTTCCTCCCCCATTTCACCGACGGCGCTGGAAAAACCACCGGCGCCACAATCGGTTATGGCGGTGTAGAGGTTCTGGTCACGGGCTTGTAAAAGAACATCGGTGACCATCTTTTCCGTAATGGCATTACCAATTTGGACAGAGCCACCGGATGTGACTTCGCTGTGTTCTGTCAATTCGGCGCTACTAAACGTGGCACCATGGATGCCGTCTCGACCGGTCTGGCCACCCACCGTAACAATCAAATCGCCTGGTTGCGGTTCTTTGAATGCCATGTTGTTGGGTATGAGACCGACATTGCCACAAAATACCAGCGGGTTTCCGGCGTAACGATCATCGAAATAGACCGCACCATTGACGGTTGGGATCCCCATGCGATTTCCGTAATCCCGCACACCTGATACCACACCTTTCATGATACGGCGCGGGTGTAGCACTCCCGGTGGCAAGGCTTCGGCAGGCGTTTCAGGAGGTGCAAAACAGAATACGTCGGTGTTGCAAATCGGTTTCGCGCCCATTCCCGTTCCCAGTGTGTCGCGGATGACGCCACCGATGCCGGTATTGGCACCCCCGTAAGGTTCCAGTGCCGAGGGACGATTGTGGGTTTCGACCTTAAACGTGATGCAGGATTCGTCATCGAATTCGACAATGCCTGCGTTGTCCTTAAACACCGAAACACACCAATCGTTATCCGCCAATTCTTTGCGGATCGTTTGAGTGGCTGCAAAAATGGTCTCTTTCAGCATATTGTCGAAATGCAGCGTTTGCGTCCCATCCGAGAATTCAATCTTTCCGGCAAGTGTTTTGTGACTGCAGTGCTCGGACCAAGTTTGAGCAATGGTTTCAAGTTCAATGTCAGTAGGATCACGCTCCAGCGATTGGAAGTGTTGCTGGATGGTCTGCATTTCCACCAAGGTCAGGCTCAAGCCACCCTCTCGACTGATGCGATTCAGATCATCGTCATGGGCATCGAGTAACGAAACGATCTGCAGTTGGAAATCGTAAGGCTGCTGCGTTATCAGATTCTCAATAGCCAATTCACCAAAAACCACCTGTTCAATGGCATCATTGAACAAAAGTTTGCTGGCAAGTTGTTGCAATTGTTCGGGCGATTGATTTTGGATTTGGAATTTCCGAAACGTGCGAACGGCGGCTACCTGAAATCCCAGTGCTCGCATGGCGGCCAAGGCGGTTTCCGCTTGGGCGTCCGTGACCCCGGGTTTGGGCAACACATAAACCGTGCCAGTGGCTGGGGAGGTGTTCTGCTCGCATGAGGCAATTTGAAACTCCTCAACGACGGGTTCGGCCAGTAATTGCTGAGCAATTTCCTCGATCCGTGCTTGTTCCAAGTCGCCTTGCAACAAAAAACCGCGCGAGGCAGACACGTCCAAATTGACTGCCAAGCCGATATCTCGAGCCTCAGCGGCCAGTTCCTCGGCAATTCGATCACGTTGACCATCCGCGGGTACCAGATCGATTTGCCAAACGGTAACGGCGGGAGGGGCTGTCGCCTGATCCACCATTGGCTCGTCACTCCATAAAATGGGATTGTTCTTGGGGCATTGCTCTTGCAACAGAGCTAGGGAGATGCCTGAGCGACAAATTTTACCGTTGCCACGTTGGTTGGACAGGGGATGGGCAGGAGTCGGCAGGGAAGTGGCGTAATAAATAGGTAATGGCGGGAAGGGATAACGTGTTACCGATTAGTGGCCCCAGTTTTTCCGGCGGCCAGGCCGGGATTTGGAAAGAGTCGGGGAAACCCAACTGACGAAGAATTTCGCGAGGCGTAAATTGCCGAATTCCCTGAGGTGTTTCCAGCCAGGAACCGCTGTAAACCGGGCTGCGGCCATAGGCGGAGGTAAAACAGGTGGTTTGCTCGCGACCCTCCAAAAACGCCTCTGCTTGGATGACGTGCAAGGCAGATGCGAATTGTGTTTGCCATGCCGCACTTAATCCAAATTGTGACATGTCGACGGCGGATTCCAGTCTCCGTGAGTACTGAGCAAGCAACGGGCTTTCCACGAGCGTTCGCCAGGGAAGCAAAGAATCCTGGCTGGCGATCAAATAATAACGCCTCCGTCGATTAACGCTGCCTAATTGAGTCGGGCACAAGATTACCTCGGCCAAATGATAATGGGCACGCGAGAGCGTCTCCAACAGCAGGGCGTGGCTCTGAGAAGATTGAAATTCAGGCACATTTTCCATGCCGATACAGTGCGGCCGAACATGGCCTATCAACGTCAGCATATTTCGAAACCCGGCTGCTCGGGGGTCTTCCAGGTCCCTCTGTTTGCCACGTCGCGTGTAGGGTTGGCAGGGAGGAGACATCCACCAAAATTTGTTGGGGAACTCGGTGGCGGTCGCTACGGGCAGGGATTCGAGTGATTTACACGATCGGCGATGAGCAAAGTTCAACGCGTGAATTTCCAACGCATTACGATTAATGTCGATGGAAAGCGCTTCGGTCTGCGGGGGCATGACGCTGGCAAAACCACCGATGCCGCAAAAGAACTCGGTAAACATGCACTGATCTTAACCTCTGGCAAGGTTTCGCCAAAAGAGCAAGGGCCTTGCACGGTGAACCGATGCAAAAAAGCGGGCAATGAAAGATATGGTTTAGGCCGCCGCAGAACGGATCCCGCCAGCGAAATCATATTTCAATGCCCTTAATTCGGGCTCCAAAATTTCGTTCAGTTGCGAAATGGTCTTGGGTTGCAGATGGCTTAGGTAATCCCCGGGTAGGACACTTCGCTTGTGCGATTGGGGGTTGTTATCTGGTCGGAACTCATTGCGATAGCGAATTGCAAAGCGTTTTTTTACGAGAGCAGAAAAGTGGAATTCGAAAGGCTGCATGACTCGCTCAAGCCAGGTAGGGAAATCGAGTACCATTTCCTCGTAACGCACAACCTGCTTCAGTTCGTAGGGCTGGCGATGTATTAGATCGGCGTAATTCAGTTTGAGCGGTTGCAGGACGCTTCTCTGATTTAGTACGTATTCATCGATCGACATCGAGCGAATGGACTCTCGCTGGCGAATGCGACCTTGGTCAAAACCCTCTTCGCAGTGTCTCCACCCATAGGAGTAATACTGGGAAACCAATATATCTCGCGGGTCGCGCACATGAAAAATGCGTTTGACACGCAAACCTTCATGGAATGACCCCGGCTTATCCGCGAAAGAGCGGATCGGACAGAGGCAAAAATCGTGGTCGATATCCGCCTTTATTTGGTGATCGTTAGGTTCCAAGCGGTTGGAAGAGTAAAAAGCGATCTTGCGAGCTCTCGCCAAGCGATGAAACAGTTGATACAGGAACATCGTGCCGCTTTTGTGTAAGCCCTGCACGATAATCCCGGTGGGTTGGAGAGAATTAATCCGGTAGCCAGACAAAATGCGTTTTCCCGAGGTAAGGGGGTCGTTTCCTTACGCGGATATTAAACAAAGTTGCCATTGGGTCCCAGATCATTTTAGGCGTCCCGTCGCTCTTGCTGGATCATTGATGATGCGTGCACTACGCTCAAAAATTTCGTGGAATGAATGAGAAAGCCAGCAAAACTAGAGAGTTTGTCTTGGCACACGCGGATTCTAAAGACGGGTTCCGCAAGAAACGCTATCACTTCCCTCGGGTGTTGTCGGTTGGATTGGCACTTTGGGGGTAGGTCCGACACTTTTAAGCAAGGATCTTTTCCACAACACGCGCCGGCTCAACCCCGGTCAATTTCAAATCGAGACCTTGAAACTTGGTCGTGAACTTTTCGTGATGGACTCCAAATAAATGCAGCATGGTGGCGTGTAAATCATGAACCGTCACCACATCCTCAACACTTCGATAGCCGAGTTCGTCAGTAGACCCGTAGGCCATGCCAGGTTTGATTCCGCCACCGGCCATCCAAACGCTGAACGCGTTAATATGGTGATCACGTCCATCGCCCCCTTGGGCCATGGGGGTTCGGCCAAATTCACCACCCCACAATACCAGCGTATCGTCCAATAAGCCTCTGGCTTTGAGATCTTTCACCAGTGCGGCACTAGGCTGATCGCAATCCATGGCCGATTTGGCAAAGTCTTTTTTCAGGTTGCGATGGTGATCCCAGCCGCGGTGATATAACTGTACGAACCGGACACCCCGCTCCAACAGTCGCCGTGCCATCAAGCAATTGGAAGCGAAAGAGCCATCCCCGGGGGTTTTGACGCCGTACAATTCCAGGGTCTCTTTGGACTCGTCCGCCATATCGATTAAATCTGGTGTGGCGGTCTGCATTTGAAAAGCCATCTCGTATTGCGCAATACGGGTTTCTATCTCGGGATCGAAATGGCGTTGTGTTAGCATCCCGTTGAGGCGTTGGATTTCATCGACCACTTGTCTTTGTGTCGATTGGCAAACGCCTGCCGGGTTGCCAATGTAGTGCACTGGTAGGCCCCGCCCTTGAAAAGCAACCCCTTGAAACTTGCTGGGCAAAACGCCTGCGCTCCATTGCCGCGCGGATACCGGTTGCGCACCAGGACCTTGCGATGTCATGACGATATAACCCGGCAGGTTATCAGTCTCGGCGCCCAATCC
>CAJQPP010000006.1 GCA_905480235.1 uncultured Pirellulaceae bacterium | reverse complement strand
ATCTTTCAAGAAGCTCAATGCCTCAGCGCGGCTCCGCATGTCGTACCAAAAGAAGAATCCACCGTAAGCCATAGTGGAGGTGTGATTGTCGTATTTGTATCCGGCCGCCAGATAAGGATGGTTTTCGAATGCCGATTGCAACGCAAATTGTAATCGCTCGTCAGTAGAGCCCCCCCATAACCACAAACCTAATTCACAAATCGGCATACGACCGGAGCTTTCGCGGATTTTTTGCTCGCCTGAATCAGCGTTGGGGCTGCGATTATTTTTGCGAGAAAAGTAAGGAAAGGCTCCACTGGCAAAGCGGTCATTGGCAAGCGCCGCTCGCCCCTTTTGAATCTTTGCTTGATCCACAGAGGCTCCCGCGTTGGCAGCACACTTCAATGCGGACAACGCCGTGGCTGTGACAAACGAGTTGGCGTACTCGTGATACCAGGCCCCGCGTCGCGTTTGGATGGACTCCAAATCTAGGACGGCCGTTTGCAGAGCGGCTTGATAGGCCTGTTGAAATTTCGCGTCGCTGGAGACGAGTTTTGCCAGAAAACGGATTCGGTACGCTTGTGCCCAAAGGATTTCGTCGCGGTCATCAAGGTTCAGATGTTTGCGGTCAACGCAAAAATTAGCCGCACGTGTAACGGCGTCACGGATTTGCTGTTGCTTGTCAGGGTAACGCTCAAGCGACTCCCACAAGGCCTGGCCACATAATGCGGTCACGGCCATGTGTACGTTGGGCAGGCTGTCCGTTCCACCGAAATCGTAGTCCGAGTCAAGCCAGCCACCATTTTCGTTTTGCATTCCCAGCAGATAGTCGGTCGATTGTTTCCAAAGCTGTGGTTCTGTCCAGGTGTTAGGCGGGGCGGCACTGCCGCGCGAATCGACCCCAGCCCGGTAGGCTTTGTCGGGAAGTGGTTGGTGAACCTCGAAGCCACGCACAAAAGGACCCCAGTTTTCGGCTTCTGCAGCCGCCTTCCAAGCCAAAGGGTGATCCGCTTGGGATTCTTTGGCAGAGGCCCAGACGTTGCGGGCCTGATCGTGTTTCCCCTGACGAAAAAGTGACATGCCACGCAATAAAGCAAATTCCGCCTGAAGGTTTTGGGGAATCGTCATCTCCTCCGCTGGTAGGGCTTTCCCTTGACGAAATTGGGCCGCAAGTTCGGCTAGTTCCGGACTCCATAACGTCGTCGGGGCGACGCCTGCCCATCCCGCAATTAATCGCATCAGCCAATAGGGATCCAGCGTTGTCAGTTGATCGATCTTGTCTTTCACCGACCCGTCCGGATTCAATATCAGAAAGCCCGGTTCCACAAAGGCATACGTTTTGATTTCTGGGAAGCGTGTTTTTAGGGCGCGGCTGGCAGGCGACTTCGCCGGAATGAAATGCTGGTTCAGCATCGCGGCGATGGCTGGCCAGGCAAACGGACCGGCCATCATGTACTGATCAATGACCGGTTTTCGATCCATGAAGCTGCCCTCGATGGTAGGCACGTACCAGAAGATAGGCTTACCGCTGCTGGCGGATTCTTTTACAGCGCTGGCAACATCGTCTCTCCAGAGCACTTGGGAACCGCACTGCCCCGAAAACTGGCTGGGCTCAATGCGTATTTTCTTGGTCGAATTTTTTTGTTGAGCGGGTAGCGTCGATACGGTAATCAAACCAAGTGTGAGACTGAGCAACACAGGGCGGACTAAAAACATTGAGACTCCCATCCGGTAAAACGCTGCCGCCGAGGTGTGCTCCCCAGGCCGCTGGACAATATCGGTTTATCGCCTTAATCCAAGTTTTTGGCAACTCCGAGCGTTTGATAGCGTGGGCTTTTGAAAGCCGTGGCCAACGGTAGTGCTCCATTTAAACGCAGCAAGCCCGTCGGCTTGCGGGTTGCCGACGGGCTGCTGCGTTGTCATTTCGATCGAACCCCAGGTTCATCCGGGGGCAGCGCAGTTCAGGCGCTCTTACTTTCAGGAATGTCAAAAAGGTTGCGATCGCCGTTTACGACCTCTTCCGTAATCACGACTTTGCTGCCCTTCGGTTGATCGGGCAAGTCGTACATGATGTCGAGCATCACGTTTTCCAGGATCGAGCGAAGCCCGCGAGCTCCCGTGCCTTTGCTGATGGCTTGGGAAGCGACCGAGTTCAGGGCATCGTCGGTAAAGATTAGCTCGCAACCTTCCATGTCGAAGAGGCTTTGATATTGGCGAACCAGAGCGTTCTTGGGCTCGGTCAGGACTTTTACCAGACCCTCTTGGTGCAATGGCACCAGAGAAGAGGTGATTGGTAGGCGTCCGACGAGTTCCGGAATCAGGCCAAACTCGAGGATGTCATCGCTGGTCACTTCCGGCAACAACTGGCTGAGGTCGCGATCTTCGCGGATTCCAGCATCTTGGCCAAAACCGATCGTCTTCCGACCTAGTCGTTTGCGGATGATGTCATCAATGCCGACAAAGGTACCGCCACAGATGAACAGGATGTTGGAGGTGTCGATCTGAATGTACTGTTGTTCGGGATGTTTGCGACCGCCCTGAGGGGGCACATTCGCCACGGTTCCTTCCAACATTTTCAGCAGGGCTTGTTGAACCCCTTCACCAGAGACATCGCGAGTGATCGACACGTTGTTGGACGTCTTACCAATTTTGTCAATTTCGTCGATGTAGATGACGCCCCGTTGGGCCGCTTCGATATCGAAGTCCGCGGAGTGCAACAGTTTCAGTAACAGATTTTCCACGTCCTCACCGACGTAACCTGCTTCGGTCAGCGTCGTCGCATCACCAATCGCAAAGGGTACGTTCAGGACGCGAGCCAGCGTTCGGGCCAGCAGCGTTTTCCCGGAACCGGTTGGCCCCACCAACAGAATGTTGGACTTGTCGATTTCCACGTCGGGATTTTCCCAGCCGAGTGTCA
Organism: uncultured Pirellulaceae bacterium; assembly: GCA_905480235.1. Taxonomy (GTDB): domain Bacteria; phylum Planctomycetota; class Planctomycetia; order Pirellulales; family Pirellulaceae; genus CAJQPP01. The sequence goes on along the minus strand of CAJQPP010000006.1, from coordinate 132,181 downwards.
ATCGTTTGTAGTGATTGTGGACAGCGACGGAAAGAACCTTTTTGGCCCAGCCCTGTCCAATCACGTATTCATCCATTCGCTCTACGAGATCGCGTGGCGTCGGGATTTTTGAGAACAGCTGCTTGGTTGGACCGCGCCGCCGTTGCTCCTGATCCAGGATAGACTGGCAAAGTTCAATGCATTCGCCGCAAATGTAAACGTCGCCTGGACCCTCTACCAAAGGACCGACGTCGCGGTAGCTTTTTCGGCAAAATGAACAGAAGGCGTTCTTTTTCGTCGCGCTTCGGCGACTCGAGTTATTATCGTTCCCCGCGGGCATGTATTTTCACTCCTTGATAATCAACGTTGTGATTGATTGTGGTGGTCTCGAAAACGACCAGTTACGAGGAACCTTGGTCCGGTCGTGTGCATCCCTGCCCGCAGTTTTCGAGTGTACCTACTTTTATTCTGCCTTTTGGGGTGGAAAATCCACCACCGGATCGTCTGTCGGATTTACTGGATGAGCTTGACTGAATCCGCTGATCGACAAAGTCGACCTGCTTGACTTACGTTCCACCCAAATTTTGCAAATCTTTCAAACGCAGGCAACTTCATCAAATAGCTTCAAGTGAAATTCCTGAACTTGAAGCGTTGTAACGATTATTCAGTCGCGCTTTGCTTGCTGGGCGGCTTTGGTAGCGATGATCTTTTTCATCTCACGAAATTCTTCTTCGCTAATTTCTCCGGCCTCAAACATCTGTTGAAATTTGGAAATTTGATCATCTGGTGGCAAACGCTCCTGGACGGCCAAGCGTCGCGCTCGGGTCGCCAGAAAAATTGCCATGACAATCAAACAAACTATTACAACGGAAGTTATGACAAGAGAAGTATCCATGCGTCAGAATTGCCCGATTGAGTCGGGTATGAAAAGGAAAGCAATCGTTTATTAACCGCACTTCCAGTATACCGAATCGAGGGCGCCCGATGCATGTAGTTCCTCCAACAAAAAAAACGGCAATGCGCTCTGCTGCCGGTGCTCGGCCAGATCAGAGTTCCCGCGTGTGGTCGGTCACTCCGTTTTCACCTGAAGAGACCGTTAAGCGGTCCTAGATGCCTCGAATCCATGAGAAAAACAGACAATCTCCGAGTCAGTTGGGTTCCACAACTGGGCCGCGGCGACGGTGCCTGATCTGCCATCTGTTACGCAAGGGTCTGCCAAGAGGTTCAGGAAATCTTCCGGGAAAATATTTTGCGAGCGTTGGCGGGACAGTGACGTGGGGATCGCAGGAAACGACCGCTGGCAAGCTTTGCCGTTTTGGGAACGCCTGCGGAGCCTAAGGCTTGAAAGGTTTCCAACCCTCGTAATGGCAAAACATATTTCTATTCAAAATTTGTACCGGTTATGGCGAAGGGCTTTCGTTACGACAGGAATGAACATTCTTTAGCTCATTTTCGTCGTCCCAACTATCTCCTGCATAACGCAATGTTTTTTGGAAATGCTGTCACATTTAAGTTTTTCAGGTCGATGTCGGAAGTGATCCCCCACGGATCATTTTGGGCAAGTCCCAAATGAAATTCTACAATTTGAAACCTGACATCCGTCACGAGGAACGATATGAACTCTGTGCGCCTCCCCGCATGGTTCGCTTCCGCGGGCCTTGCCCTATTGCTTGCTACCTGTCCATGGATCGACATCTCGGTTGTTTCGGCATTCCCGGTCGCCGCTGGGCAACCGCCGAAGCTTTTAGCGACAAGCCAAAAATCATTTGAAATTCCATTCACGATTGGGATCGCTCAAAAAGATGTGGTGGAAGTCGTTTTGCAAATGTCGACCGACCGGGGAATGACCTGGCAAGAGCATTCACGAAGAGCCCCGGCAGCCAAGTCGTTTCCTTTCAGTTGCCGCGCGGATCAGGAATTCTGGTTTGCCATTCAAACGATCAATCGCAACGGGCAACGGGATCCTACGCCGCAAGCGCTGAAACCAGAACTGCGGATTGCCGTAGACACGGTGCGTCCCAAGATGGAGTTTCAAGTTCGTCCGGATGCAGCCGGTCGGATCGTAGGAATCTGGACCGCCAGTGATCAAAATATTGACCCCTGCTCAATGGTGATCCAGTATCGCAATCAAAACGCAGCGGATAACGAGCCTTGGTTTAAGGTCCCTGCACAAACGTGCCGTACTGATGTGACCACAAGCTATCGAGACGAGTTGGCATGGTGGCCTCAAATCGCCGTGCGGAACCTTCAGGTGCGTGCCATCATCAAAGACTTGGCCGGGAATCAAATATCAGTAGACCGTTCGATCGAGGTACCCGTAGTTGCCGGAGCGCCTGGCGGAGCGGTTCCCAATCCCCTGCGCAATTCAGCACAGGTTGCCACACGCAACACAGACGGCTCACCGGTCCTTTCCACGAATTACCTTAGGTCAAGAGTGCCTTTCGCTTTGTCGGACAAGGTGCAGCAACCTGCCACCGAGCAACCGCAACAGCAACCACCGATCCAGCCGGTAAAGTCTGCGACTCCTCACCCTAATCAGGGGCAATCGAATCCCCAATCCAAGGTCCCGACCCACCTCTCTGCAAACTCGATGAGCGAAGTGACGCCCCAGCCGCCACGTTCCCGTACGAACCGGTTCGCAAGTAACGCAATGGATACGACCAAGCCTGTCTCGCAAGCGACGCAATGGCAGAGCCAAACCAATAACGCCAGCCATAATCAAGTTAGCCAAGCGGCAACCGATTCTTGGCAGGCTCCGAGCCAGCCGAATGCAGGGTCGATGACAAATCCACCTTCCGTGGTGACTAGCCCGAAGAATATGGCTGCTGTTCCCGATCCGATCCCAGCCAACCAACCCCTGCGGAGCGTATCTCCGCAACCCATCCAACCCAACAGCAACTCTGTTGTCCAAGATCCGCTGGCACCGACCACGGATATGCCGGTCCAAACGGCTCAGCAAAACCAAAACACGCCCACCAATGCTCAGTGGATTTCGTCGACCACGGGTACGAAAAAACAACCGAATCCAACGGTGGCATCGGTCATGGTGTCAGGGCCCAAGATGGAGAGCATTCGTCGTTCCGCACACCCCTCCAATTCGAAACGTTTTCAACTGGAATATGACATCGATGCGGTCGGCCCCGCCGGAGCCAAATCGGTGGAATTGTGGGTAACCCCTGATGGTGGCGGCAGTTGGCAACGCATGGCAATTGACAAAGACCTGCGCAGTCCTATCGATGCTGTGGTAGAGCGTGAGGGCGTGTTTGGGTTTCGAATCCTCGTGATTGGCAACGATGGGCTACGGGCCAGGCAGCCCAGAAATGGTGACCCAGCAGACATGTGGGTGAATGTCGATACCACGATGCCGACCGTGAAGATCAAGGCAGTGCCTTATGGGCGTGGCCAGGATGCGGGGAATTTACTGGTGCAGTGGAATGCCTCGGACGCAAATTTGAGAATGCGCCCCATCAAGTTGTCGTGGAGCCCCACAGGCCAAGCGCCCTGGACCACGATCGAGGACGGGATTCGCAATGAGGGGCAATATGCTTGGAAACCCGCGGCCAATGTGCCAGACCAGATTTACTTGAAACTGGATGTGCGAGATGTCGCAGGTAACACGGCAACGCATCAACTGAATCGACCCATTGATGTTTCAGGCTTACTTCCACGAGGGCATATTCGGGGGATCACTCCCATCCGTGAACTTCCACCAAGCAACTCCGACACCAGCACGTAAGCAGGTTATCGGCCCTTGAATTTCCTCGGCGCTTTTTAACTAGCGCCGAGGTTTTTTTATTTTCGACAGTCTGTCGCCCACCCAATCTCACACGCTTATCGCGAATTTGCCATTCTTTCAACCGGCTTGAATGGGTGAGCCAATGCGCAGCTGCTGATTTTATGCCTCGAAAAAGCGACCCTTGATGCTTCGAGACTCTTTTACCGTCAGCATGGAGTAAATTCCGCGGTAAGGCGGGCGGCAATTTCATGCCATAGGGCAGAGATGCGTCGAAACGGGTGCTGACAGCTGGTAATATGACTACGGCATCGCGCCGGATGTTGGCGGACCTCGGCGATCCGGCTACGACCTTTATCCCTTTGTCACGCGTACTTTCCTAAAACCACTATCGGAGGCATGACATGTTTGCTTCAAAAAAACAAACCGCTCTGTTTGTAATCTTGGTAATGACATGGGTGGTACCCCGCGCGAACTACGCGCAATTATCTGAAAACGAGATGGCTCAGTACCTGGCTCCCAAGACTTTTATAGCGATTAATCTCAACATGGAGGCAATCGTAGCGGGACTTGGTAAGAACAATGAGTTATTGGAGGAATTTCGTGCGCGCGACGCTGCCAATTTATGGGACCCCCAGAACGCGATACAAATTTTGATGATTCTCACGAATGACGAACTGGAAACCGTCAGTCCGTTTGATATGCCTTTCGCCACGCTAACGCGCTATGCGGATGTCATCGATCAGGCCTCGTATTTAGAAGTGAAGAATAAGATGAACGGTGGGCTGGAAACGTTCGAGCCGCAATCGCTAGACGGACAAGATCTGATGGTAGGGCAGTATTCTACTGAGTTCGGGGGGGGGGGCTACATGCCCACCAACGCCTTCTTCTTTCCCGTCGAGGACATTGTGGTTAATGGCGCACTGCCGATGATGAAAGCCATGCTCGGCAATCAAAAGGAAGGTAATGAAGGACCTGAGTTCGTATCCAATTTGAACTTCGAGGCTGAGTTCCATTGCATCCTCGAGGATGGAAATAAGTTTATGACGCTGCCGATGTTTGCAGACATTTTTAGTAATATTGGGGGACCTGATGTAAATCCCAATATCGCCGTCGCCGACCCCATCGAAATGATCGAAGCGGTTCAGCGGTTGGAAATTCTGTTCGACAGCAATCAACCAACGCCTCTGCAAGCCACGGTGGAGTTGGTTACAGAAAAATCGGCCAAGCAACTCGAGGAGTTGATAAAGGTGGGGATACAAGCAGCTCCGGCTTTTCTCGTGACGGCTGAATCCGGGCTTGAAGCCGGGATGGAAGATGCCCCTTACAACGAAAAAATGGTTCAAAAGGCAAGTCACTTCATCGAACTTGCTAAAACAGCGATTAAGGAACTGAAGGTTGATCGTAAGGGGGCAACGATTCAAATTGAACTAGCTGGTATCGAGGGCCTCAAAGAACTTCCGTCTGAATTGATGAGTCTTTTTATGCTCCAACAAATTGAGCAGGACCAGCTCCACGTGGAGTTGGAAAAAATGATCGAATTGGAAATACGGGACGATGGCGTGCGGTAGTGATTGTGGGGCTACGAGAAGGCCTTTTTTCACAAGGTTTTTACTGGCCCTAAAGTGTGCCGCTGTTGGGTTAAACCTCGGATGTCGTTCATTGATTGCTCAGTTCAGGTCGCGTGATTAGTTTTGTAAGTGACTCGAACTAGCGGGCCATGTATCCTTGGCTGCAGCGGTTGTTTATCAATGCGACCATGTTCGGTGCGGTACTTTGATTCCGGTAACTTGTCATTCCTCGATATAGAAAGCGATCGCGATGAACCTGAATTTTCTGATTCCTATCTGGGTATGGTGCGGTTTGATCATGTTTGCGGCGTGTCTGCAGGCTCAAGATTCGCCGCCAAATATTTTACTGATCTTCACGGACGATCAGGGGTATCAGGATCTGGGGTGTTTTGGATCTCCGGACATCAAGACTCCCCATCTGGATCAGTTGGCGGATGAGGGCAGGAAGTTTACCAGTTTCTATTCGGCATGTTCGGTATGTTCACCTTCTCGTGCAGCCCTTTTAACAGGCTGCTATCCACCGCGAGTTGGACTGACAAAAGTGCTGTTTGCTCAGGACAACAAAGGTTTGAATCCACAGGAAATCACGCTGGCAGAAATGCTCAAGCAAGTTGGCTACCGTACCGCCTGCATCGGCAAGTGGCATCTAGGTCACAAAGCGCCTTTCCTGCCGACAGAGCAGGGCTTCGATTACTATTACGGGATCCCTTATAGCAACGATATGCGAATCGATCCGACCGCCAAGTTGGCGGACGACATAGTCTTACGTGAAGGAGTGACTCGCGACCAAATTAAAACGGTGCCTGTCAGTAAACAAAAGGATCGCTTGGTTCCCTTGATGAAAAACGATGAAGTGGTGGAGTACCCTGCTGATCAAACCAGTCTGACACGTCGCTACACCGAAGAGGCGATCCGCTTTATGGCGGAAAATAAAGATCAGCCTTTTTTCGTTTATTTGCCGCATACGATGCCGCACATTCCGCTTTTCGCTTCCGAGGAATTTCGCGGTAAAAGCGAGGCTGGTTTGTACGGAGATACCATCGAGGAGATCGATGACAGTGTCGGTCAATTGATGGATGCGATTGATCGGCTGGGACTGGCAAAACAGACCTTGGTGATCTACACCTCGGACAATGGTCCTTGGAAGCTGAAAAATGGCCATGGTGGTCGGGCTCATCCTTTGCGTGGGTTTAAGTTTAATACTTATGAAGGCGGCATGCGGGTGCCCTGTATCATGCGCTGGCCAGGTCATATTCCGCCAAGCAGTGAGACCGATGCGGTGGCCGGAACGATCGATCTCGCGCCAACCATTGCTGCACTTTGTGGTGCCGCTTTGCCGCAAGATCGTGTCCTGGACGGGCACGATATTATGCCTTTAATGACAGGGAAGTCTGCCGCGTCACCTCATCAAGCTTATTTCTACTACAAGGGGAATCGTGTATCTGCTGTGCGAGCCGGAGATTGGAAGTTACGCACGACGCCAGCGAATCCGAAAAAGCAGATACCAGAAATGGTCGAGCTATTTAATTTGGAAGATGATATTTCCGAATCCAAAAATTTAGCGAGCGAGCATCCCGAAAAAGTGGCTCAATTGCGTGAAATGGCCGCGCAGTTTAATCAGGAACTCAGAAACGCGTCCCGCCCGATTGGAGAGCTCGGGAAATAACGAGCGGTAAAAATACGGGTGGCTTGCATGACGGATCATCAGCGCGGTTCGTCTGAATAGGACTTTGCACGGCTTCCTTGAAAGTGTACTTTATCGCACGTTATTAAAGGCGTCAGTGGGGGTAATGAAATCGCACAGACCGAGGGCTCTTCCCCCGACTCCGTGCTTTTTATTGTGTTTGCCACTGGATCAGAAATTGATCCAAACCATCGCCAACATTTACCGAACGCCTGTGCCCGCAAGGCACTTCTTGGGGGCATCTCGCGGAGTCCATTATGAGTGATCGTATTACCCACCTCGACACGGTGCGCGGAGTTGCTGTGTTGGGAATATTGATCATGAACAGTATTTCTTTCGGCTTAGGCAATGTGGCTGTCTTTGACATCTCGGCGGTGGGCACTCACACCGCGTTGGATTGGGCACTCGCTATCTTCGGTGAAGTCTTTGCAGATCAAAAATTCATGGGGCTCTTTTCGTTGTTATTTGGCGCCAGCCTATTGTTATTTCTGGAGCGAGTAACCGATCGAACTGCTCACCCCGTGCGTTTGAGTATGTGGCGAAACCTGTTGTTGTTTTTTATCGGTTTGCTGCACAGTCTTTTGTGGCTGGGGGATATCCTGTGTGTCTATGCGTTATGCGCGCCAGTGTTGCTGATGGTTCGTAAGGCACGAGCTACAACGTTAATTTTGCTTGGAATCATCGTTTTCTCTTTCGCCTTCTTTACGCCTTTGATATTTGCCGGGCAATTCGATGATGCCGGTCTCCGAGCGGTTTGGGGTGGGGATGACTCTCACCCGCAAGCAGGCGCCTTCCTGTTGGAGGTGTTGTGTGATGTATTCTCCAGGGCCCTTGGCATGATGTTGATGGGCATGGGGCTATATCGCGGCGGCTGGCTGACTCGGTCGATCGAAATGATCACTCTCCAACGCTGTCTTTACGCCATTGGGCTAGGCGCGTTGCTCAGTGCGGCCGGCGTGGTTTGGGTTTGCTTGCAGGAATTTGATGCCCGGGCGGTATTGGTCGGAAATCTACCGAATACCTTGGCTACCCTGCCCATGACCCTGGGCTATTTGGGCGTGCTGATCTGGTGGGATGGCCGCGCTGAAGGCGTATTGGTTCGACGCATTCGGGCGGTGGGGCGCATGGCTCTGACAAACTATCTCGGCCAAACGGTGTTGTGTTTGTATTTGGCGTATCTGATTCCGGATTGGTGGATTACGCGAAGCACCATTGCGATCGCCATCCTAGCTATCTGGACGCTGCAATTACTGTTTTCGGAGGCCTGGTTGCGTCGTTTTCGGATGGGACCTGTGGAGTGGTTGTGGCGTTGCGCGACCTACCGCCGTTGGTCGCCGCTCACACGATGAACCCGCCTGCTGAGCCACGTTCAAGAAGCCGGTTTCGTTTTTAAACGGGTTCGGGCCCCGTTTGGAAATAAGCTGGGACTCGCGGTTTCGCTGTCGTTTGAAGGCCCAGAAGCACTTAGTACACGCCGCTTTTCAGAGCATGGTGTTTAGCCCAAAGTGATAAAGCAGGCGGCCTTTAAAAGGTGTATGATGGCCATTCTTATTGGTTACCTAGTCTGGGAGATGGGAAGATGCAGTTGTGGTGTTGGGTCACTTTTCTCGTTGGTCTGTCCTTAGTACCGCCTTCAGCAATGGCTGCAGACCCCCCTGTTGAATTGGGCGCTGTGGCTTGGGGGCGTGATCTAGAAGCGGCTAAAAAAGTTTCCTCTAAAACCGGCAAACCTATTTTTGTTTTGTTTCAAGAGGTCCCTGGCTGAGCGACCTGTCAGGATTTTGGCAGCGGTCCGCTGTCATTGCCGTTAATGGTCGAAGCGATCGAAGATCAATTCGTTCCGGTGGTTATTTTCAATAACAAAACCGAGGATGAAGATTTACTGAAATCCTTCTCGGAACCTGCTTGGAATAATCCTGTTGTGCGGTTTTTGGATGCAAACGGTAAAGATCTGATTCCACGCAAAGACAGTATTTGGGAAGTCACCCCTTTGGCTGAGCGGATGTATGCCAGTCTAGAGGCTGCGGGTCGGAAACCACCGGCTTACTTGCAGGCCTTGGCACTGGGGTGGCGTTATTCCTTGCAACGGGCCAGCTTTGCCATGTTGTGATACTGGGAAGGTGAGGCCCAGTTGGGTTCTTTGGAAGGTGTTTTTGCAACTCGCGCAGTATGGGCTGGTCCCCGCGAGGTCGTTCATGTTGTGTTTGACCCAGCGGTCATTTCCTATGCCAGCCTGTTGGCAAAAGCTCGGCAGATGAAATGCACCGACGCGGTGTATACCTTTAATGATGAGCAACAAGAGACAGCGCAAAAAGCGGGTGTCGAAAACATCATCACATGGCGAGAAGACCTGGAGACCAAGCAAGTAGCAAAAGCTGAGCAGAAGTACTATTTAAGAAATTCTATCTATGGATACCTCCCTTTGACGGAACTGCAAGCCATTAAAATGAACGCCTTGTTGGGCGGGCGAAAGAGCCGTTGGGAGGTTAAGGATTTCCTTAGCCCGCGGCAAAAAAAACTGCTAGTGCGAGTACGCCGAGCACTTGCCAAAAATCCCCAAGCGTTACAGGAATTCGGATTTCCGGAAGATCAAAGAGACTTGATTGACTATCAACGCCGAATCGAATCCCATCTGGAGCTCACTGCCTCAGGGAAACCAAAAGACCCATGATTTATCGGTTTGTGCGGTTTCGCTCGAATGTTGACGAGTAAGGCGGGGTGCGTGCCTGGGGTACCACCCCAATCCAGGCCGTCTCTACAGGTGCCGAAGTAGCACCTTGAATCAGCACCATTAAAGAGGTGTTTTCGTTGCTGCCAAAAACAAGAGGGTGAAAAAAGTTTTTTGGGGAACCGTGCATGAAACGCCAGCGGTGTTGGTATAGCGGTGTTATAGCGGTGTGGCATGGCTCACTAGTGCGGATTGTGAATCTTCTGACCGTTCTCGTGCCAGTAGTTTCATCTGCCATCTTTCTTGCCATCCTTTAAAGTTCCCTCTGAGGATTTCTGCCCGTGGAAGTATTTTTGAAGCGCCCGTCCGGTAACGCCCACTGTTGAGTTGACTTCATAGTACGCATCATTGCGTTCCACCAATCGACCGAAGTCGATAGTTTCAGTCTCTTCCTTTAAGGTCTGCGCTTCTTTGCCTCGGGTTCCTGTTGCCTCCTACTCTTTTTCCTGCTCGGCGTCTGCTTGCTTCACAGGAGCCGCAGCGATCGCTTTTTCGGAAGTGCCTTTTTCTTGAGCAGGCAAATCGGCCGCCGGAAATGCCTCGACACCCGCAATTGCACTTTTCAGAAATAGCGAAAAAACAAGGTCGGGGCAGTAAGCGACCGGCGAATCCGAGTTGACACGCCCCCACGTTGAGGGTCCGAGGATTAAATGGGGTCTACGGCGTCTTCAGAAAAGGGAGTCTCGGGTCGGGGCATCCATTTGCACAAGCCAATACCAAAGAAGTAGAGGAGGGTCAGCGGCGCACCCAGCATGAGCATGCTGATTGGGTCGGCTGGCGTTAACAGCATGGACAGGACGCTGATGATCATGACGGCCAACCGCCAATTGCTTTTGAAGAAGTCGATCGAGGCCAAGCCAACCCGATTGGCAAACAACATGACGATAGGCAATTGAAAGGCGATACCAAAACCGAGTGGTAAGAACATGACAAAGGAGAGCCACTCGCCGATTCGCAATTGCGGCGAAATGCCCATGCTCGCATTAAAGGAAAACAGAAACTTCAATACGGGATCGAAGACGAAAAAGAATGCCAGGCAAACGCCTAAGACAAACAACAAAATACTGAGCGGGAGATAGTAGTAAACGTATTTTTGTTCGTGTGGGTAAAGGCCAGCTGCCACAAACATCCAAGCTTGATAGAAAACAAATGGCGCTGCAATCGTCAAACCAACGAGGATCGCGGCCTTGATCCAGACCATGAAAACTTCATGAGGCGAAAGTGCTTGCGTGCCTTCGGTAATATCTTGCCAAATTTCGACTCGGGCAAGGTCGATACTGGGGGGCGTGATTTCTTTGGGAAATACGCTGGAAATTAAAAGACGATTCAGGCGACGGCTTAGTTCGACATCGTTCGGGTGTAAATCGGCTTGAACTTTCATCAACGCAATTTGATTTTCTTTGACCGGGTTTAAGAGTTGGGAAAACGACCATGCGGGTTGGCTGAATTGTTTCTTAAACGCTGCCTCGTCGTGCAGCGCGGGGTCTTCCAACAGCTGGTTCAAGGTTTTTATCAAGCGACGGTGGGCGGCACTTTCGTCTTCCGGTTTTGATAATTGTTGCAAACTGTCAGCCGGTATCAAATCGTGAATTGCTTTGATGCGATCGTCGGCCCCCGCATCAGCACCCTGCAGGATCAACGTGGTAACCGTGTCGGTCGCTGCGCCGGGCTTTATCGCGCTGGGGCGAAACCGGTAGGGTGTTAAGTCGATTTCCTCGAAGGAACCCGGGCTGATGGAGCGAATCGCCGTAACCAATTGGCCGGGGTCGATCCATACAGAATTGGGCGCTAAACCGTCCTGAATGCGATTGGATATCTCAGGTGGGTAAAATCCCTCCAAAGCGGTGTAGCGGTTCAAGGCAGCCTTGTCGTTGTATTGCTTAATGGCACGCTGTAACGGCAATTGCAAAAAGTTCACGACGTTCTCTGCGGTCATGAAACCAACGATGCAGCCGATGCCAATAAAGATCAGGCAACGCACCAAGGTTTTGCGGAGTTCCTCAATGTGGTCCCCAAAGGACATCCGTGTGTCTTCGAAAAGATCGTCGGAGGGGCGTTGGGTCATTGGGTTGGCTGGGAAAACAGGCGGGAAATGGACTAGCAAAGTGAACTGAATACCATATCAATGGAAGCCTTAGTTTTCTATCTCAAATCAGCCTAATGAGGCTCAAATGACCTAATCGAAGGGCTGCCAGACCGTTCCACCCGTCATAAGTACAACTTGGAAGCGGGCGGCACCTTTGATACTCTGCGGAATCTGTGCAAGATTTATTACCGAAGAAGCGAACTATGTATCCATTACGATTCGAGCCGATTTTCCGACGCTACCTCTGGGGAGGTCAGCGACTGGCTACCGAATTAGGGAAATCCATTGGAGAAGGTGTCTGTGCGGAAAGCTGGGAAGTGGTGGATCGGCCGGAGGCAAACAGTGTGATTGCTAATGGAGATTGGGCCGGCCAGACGCTACATGAATTGATTGGCAGGTCAGGGGAGCAATTATTGGGTCCCCAGGTTTATCAGCAAATACACCGGGAGACATTGCCGGATCGATTGCGGGGTCGATTCCCATTACTGCTCAAGTTTCTCGATGCAAATAAAACGCTCTCCGTGCAGGTTCACCCTGACGATGCCGCAGGCGCAAAAAAAGAAATTCCGGACCTCGGTAAAACGGAAGCCTGGTACGTAATGGATGCTGCCGCTGGAAGCAAAATTTATTGCGGCCTTAAAACAGGCGTGGGTCGTAAACAGTTGGCTGATGCTGTGGCCCAAGGAACAACCGAGCAAGTGATTCACGCCTTTGAACCGAAATCAGGGGATTGCGTCTTTGTGCCGGCAGGCACCGTGCATGCTATCGGTCAGGGGTTGTTGGTGGCCGAGATCCAGCAATCCAGCGATACGACTTACCGCTTGTTTGACTGGAATCGAGTGGATGCCGAGGGCAATTCTCGAGATCTGCATGTGACGGAGGCTTTGCAAGTGACCGACTTTGAGCACGGACCGGTGGGCCCGCAAACACTCCGGGATACCGATGAACCCAATACGCAGGAACTCATTCATTGTGACAAATTCAGTATCAATCGACGATCACTGGAACGCACCTCAACCCAAGTTCAATTGAACGGAGGGTGTTGTCTGCTAATGGTCGTTGAAGGTCACCTTCGTATGCTGGAAGAACCTTCAGGTGACCTGCTCAAAAAGGGACACTCGGTGTTAATTCCGGCAGCTTTGGAAACGGTGACCTTGGCCTGCGATGATCAGGCAACGGTGCTGGAAATTCGCATCCCCTGAAAGCGACTTGGTAGCTAGCGTTCGAATTTAGTGTCTCAATGAACTTGTGCTGGTTGCCGCACGTATCTACTTTCTCCACCTCTATCCGAGCATTTACTATCGTCGTTGCGCATGCGCTTTTTTCCATACGTTACCGCTGCTTTGCTGCCAATTATTTTGGTCTGCGGATGTAATATCCGACCCAATCTACAGGCACCGGGTGATGTTTATCGCCAACGCTTTGACGCTGTCGTTCACGACCCGTTTCCCAGTGACCAATTGGGACCGACGATCGAAGGGGCGCGTCCTCTGGAATATGATCGGCCGATGGACCAGACCACCAATTTGCAAACGAGTCCCTTTGTGCAACGCAACAACGGCATGCGATAGGTTGCTTGGCATTCGTTTCTGACCTTTTAAGCAGGGCGTCGCCAGGCAATGTTTTCATGGGTCTTTGTTCGGATTCTTGCCGTCATCGTAAGGCGAATCAAATCCTCGACCGTCGTTGAACAGAGCCATAAAAGCTTTTAACTCATCTTGATCGACGGCACCGTCCAGGTTGTTGTCCATATGGCTAAGAAAAAGCGTCGCTCGATTTGCAGGAAATTCGCTGCCCTCGATCAGACCGTTTCCGTCGCGATCCAAATCTGCAGCGCGAGCGAACATGCTGGGCATGAAAATACCGGGTCGACTGCCCAAACGCCGATCGCCTCGGAGTTCAATCTCGTAGGACTGGGAAAAGGTCTGGCAAAAGGTATCGGCATCATCACACACCGTATAAGTCAGCGCGACTGAAATCGTTTTTTCAAGTGATGTCTTCCGCTGCAGATCCACAAGAAACATGCGTGGGTCAAGATCGGCATCCGCTTCTACCGCAGGCCCAACCAAATTCGCTTGGCTGATTTCCATACCGTCCGCAACTTCGATTTGTACGGAGACATTTCCGGCCCGGTTGTTCCAGTGCACTTGATACAGCGGATCCAAATAAATGCCCAGATACATTTTTCCGCTCCCGCGTTCGGTGAACAGTCCGGGAGTCGCTTCGGCTCGCAGTTTCGCATAAGCCGGAAATTCGCTTGGCTGAATCTGGCAAGGTAGGGGCTGTAAATCAGCAGGAAGTTTCAACCTCGGGACGACACCACTGGCGATTTCGCGATGTGGCATTTTAAAAGCCGGCAGTGCCTGCTGGGCAGTGGTTGCCGGGTTAACGGGACCGATCAGTTTCGCTAAGTCCGCTCGTAAGGTCACCGGGTTGGACCAGAATCGTTGGCGGATTACTTTTCCCTGCGGATTGATGACAAATTCCCCGTTGGGCGCGTTGCCAAATGCGCGAGCCAGTGCTCCCTCCATGGAATCACAAAGCCAAGGGACTTGAGAGCCCGTGATTTTTTGAAACTCGGCAATATGTTTGAGTCGTTCGGAGAGGGTGTGAGGGGCAACGAAACCGTTGACCTCAGGGTGCGCGAGGCTTTTGTAAACGTAATAAAAATTGACGTCTTTCTTGTGATAGTCCTGATACACAGCCTCCAGACCGGAGACATTTTTTAGGAACGGTGGTCACGTCAAGCAACCAAAAACCAATACCGTGTATTTGCCTCGGGTGCGGGATAATGCAAAAGCATTCCCTTGGTCATTGAAAGCCGATACCTGCGGTGCGGTTTGGTCCAGGAGCGGTGCGCGTTTTAAAAATTGTTGGTTGAAACGCTCCGTCCACTCGACGCCCTCAGATTGAGCGTTACTGCTTTTATCTTGAGTCGCAGCTTTACCGTTTGGGGTGCCACATAGGAGAACACCAAATAATAGGGAGATTAAAAAGCGTCGCATGGCTTTAGACTAACTCCTTAAACTCGTGTTTCGTTACCCGTCTGAAGGCTCTTTTTTTCCGACCTGCAGCCATTGCTCGGTGCCGCGTTCGTCCACCGATCGGCAGGCTGATTCAATTTGATCGGCGATTTCTCCCAGTTCTGCCTGCCACTCATTCGCCTCGATATCAGGTGGGCAAAGTTGAGCCAATTCATCAATCAAGAGAACTAATCTTAACAGGTGGCGAAAGATCATGCCTTCCTGACTTTGCAGCTTGTTGCTGGTGATATATTTGTTGAAATCGCCGCCGTATTCCATGAGTTCACCGGCAATCCAAACGGGCCAAATACGAACGTCGTGCACGCTGGGGAAATCGTGTTGGAAAAGGCGGTGAAGTTTTTGCGCGAGTGATAACACGTAAACTCGTTCTTCATCGAACCAGCCACCGCGTTTATCGTCCTCGTCTTCATCGGGCGGAGTGGCGCCAAGTTCTTCAGCGGTCGCTAATCCCAATTTGAGAAGTTGCTCATCGAGCCGCCCAAGCGCCAGGGGGCCGGGTGGTAATGCTTCATAATTGGGAACCCGCACGGCTCGCCCCAGAGAACGCGGCAATTCCAACAGGCTCTCCATCGCCTGCAATCGTTCGTTGCGATCGGCTATGCCGAGGTGATTCATCAAAAACATGCCATACAACGGATGCACACCGCGGAGCTTGGCAAGGTTTGGCAGGAGCTCTGTCGGGTGTGCAAATTCAGGCTGGTAAAGGGGCCTGGGTTCCTGCGCCTTATCCTTATCGTGATTGGGTTCCGAAGGGGCCGACGGTTTACGTTTGGGCGGAGAACTCGAGGCCTGCCGCTGACCAAGGTCCAGCGTGATCCCTGCCGGTTTGGTCGACGCCGCAGCGGCCGCTTTATCGGCTGATTCCTGGGGATCTGCTTTTCCGGTTTCCATCTCGGCGAGACTCGGTTTAGGCTCCAGGTTCACATAACCCGCACGCCATAAAGTGATTAACTGATCATTAAGAATCTTGTGGGCACGCACCGCATTCTTGGGTGTTAGCAAACGCTTATCGATCAGCTGGCGAATGGGTGCGACGGTGGGGGATAATTCCAACATGTAAGCTAACATGCGCCATGGCAATCCACCGCGGCTCGCTAAATCTGCGGAGGGAGCGGCGACCAATTGATGGAACTGGGTCTCATTCCAGTACTGCACGCCTTCCCGCCGTTTGGGCATTTTCTTTTTCAGTTTCTTGCGTGCCTTCATCAGCCCCGGGTCTTTGGTGTTTTCCGGGATTTGATCGAGCTTCTCTTGGGCTCTCAAAATTTTGACGTCATCCTCATGAGCCAGCGCATAGACGTAACCCTGATTATCAAATTGAGGGCGGCCAGCGCGTCCAAACATCTGGTGCGCCGAACTGGGTTCGATCAATTTCATTTTTCCCGGTGGCCCTTTTAACAAGGTGGGCAGCACAACGCTGCGCGCCGGTAAATTGATTCCGGCAGCCAAGGTCTCGGTGCAGACACATAGGGAAAGAAGTTTTTCGTGAAATAAATCCTCCACAATACGGCGATAACGGGGAAGGACGCCGGCATGATGGACACCAATACCGCGCATCAGAATCCGTTTCAATTTGGGACCTGCGCCCGGGGACATGTCTTGGTCTGCAAGGAATTTTGCTATCTGTTTTTGCTGATCGTCAGTGACAACCTTTTTCCCTTTTAACTGCTCAGCAACCGTCCAGCACTGTTCGCGATTAAAACAAAAAATGAGCGCCGGGGTGCGCCGTAAATCCGGGTCGCGGTCGACCATCGTTTCTACTTGCTCCACCAGTAATTGATCTTCGATCCATTGAAACGACAGCGGTACTTTGCGGACATCCCCTTGCACCAGCTGCAGTTTTCGGTTGTGCCGGGTGCGCAGCCAACCATTGAAATCCATCGCATTACCGACGGTCGCCGAAAGCAAAAGCGTGCGCACTTGGGGGGGCAATAAACCCAAACCAAACTCCCACACGATGCCCCTTTCGGGATCGTTAAAGCTGTGGAATTCGTCCATCACCACAGCCCACACATCGTCGAAATCAAACGCCTCGCGGTGCAATAATCGGTTGAGCAGGATCTCAGCGACGACGACCAAAATTTTGGCGTCGGGATTTACCTTGCGATTCCCGGTGACCAACCCCACGTCATCCGCTGAAAATCCCCAGCTAACCGCCGCCTCTTGCATTTCACGGAACTTTTGATCGGTCAGAGCGATCAGAGGCGTGGTGTAATAAGCCGTTTTGCCGAGGTGCAAAGCCTCAAACATAGCGGCCTCGGCAATTAACGTCTTACCGGTGCCAGTGGGGGCGCAAACCAAGACTCCCTGTTCGTTGGTAAACCATGCCAGCAGGGCTTCTTGTTGAACCGGGTAGGGTTCAAAGGGAATGGTCTCAAAATAGAGTTCCGCCAATTCGTCACGACGGTCCTGGGATACGGTCATATTAGTTTGTAGCTTTTACTGGGAGAGCGTGTCGAATTGAGGCGTTTGTCATCAGGATTGCGACACATTGTAACCACACACCGGCTAGCGAGAATTGCCAGCAATGTTTGACAAATCGGAATTTTGCCACGCAATGGCCACGATTTAGAGGCAATTTGTTCTATGTGCGGAACTTGGCACCTCAATTGCTCGTAGGACTGTCAGCGAAGAGTCAACATCCAGATGTGGGAACCAGTGGAGTGATGCAGATGAGTTTTTTTGGCAAGAAAGCCTCTCAGACCCGTTCAACACGCCGGCAGCGAAAATCTCGCAAGGCTGGTCAAATTGTACGCGGTTTGGTGTTGGAGGGCTTGGGGCTTGCCATGCTGGGCTTTCTTTTCCTGACGACTCAGAATGACCCCACGCCCGCGCTGGAGACCGTTTCCACGGTTGCACCCAGTCCGCCGTTTACGCCTGCGGATGCCAACACCGGCAAACTTTCGAATTCTCAAGGCCTACTGCGACCTCGGGAACAGACAGATTCGAATCATTCTCAAAAAGTGATAGCAGTCGAGAAGACCTCCGCACTCGTGCGGGCGACTTTTTGGGGCAGTTTAGGATCTCAATAGCTATCAAGCCTCGACGAGAGCGGCAAAATCGCACTTGAGCCCTGCTCCCGGGAACTGCTAGAAGTCCTGTTGATTTTTCCTTTGCAAACCAGTGCGCTGAACCGATGGAGATGGCTCTCATGGCCCGTAACCAATCGCTGATTACTTTTTGTCTGATCTTGCTGGGTTGCTGTTTTGCCGGCACGCCGGCCACGTTAGCGCAGGAAAAAGAAATCAAACCTGCGTTGGAGAAAGAAATCCAACAGCTTACCAGTCTGTCTTTGGATGAGTTGTTAAAGCAACTCGACGAGACTTGGGGTAAGTACGAGAAACAGCTGCAGGCGGTTGTTGAAGCTCGCTTGATCGAGGAGCGAGAATTTGTCGCACAAGTGACGTTGTTAATTCAGAAAGATCAATTGCCGAAAAAGTTGGTGGATTCCTCTTGGCTGTGGGTACGCAGTAAGCGACCTGGAACCAACAGCCCGTTTGTCTATTTTGAACGGGTGCTTCGCTTGCGGGCGGAAAAGGCTGGATTCAAGGTTCCGCCGTTCGATGATCGGATTTACAGCTTAAGTAAATCTCAACGTGAGCTATTGCAGCTGAAACGATTGCAGGCCAAAGAGTTGCAAAAAGATCGCTTTAAACGTCGTTAAGCAAACCCTGCTCGCTACGTTGATTAGTTTGCCAGCCCGGTTTCATCACCGTGCTGATATTCAATTTCTTGTCCTAAGCACTCGCTGGCGAACCAATCAGTTCCGTCGGCTTCGCGTCGGAATACCGGCTTGCCCATCACCCAGGTTTGTACTGGCCAACCCGTTAAGGTGACGCCATCCCAAGGACTCCATCCGCATTTGGTTTGTTGTTCTTGGTTGCGAATCGTTTCGCTATGCGCAAGATCCACGATCGTCAGGTCGGCATCGAATCCCACGGCCAAGCGACCTTTTCTGGCGATGTCCCAAACTCGAGCAGGCGCCTCGCACATCCAGGACGCAACTTGTGGCATCGTGCAACGACCTTGGTTGACTTCATTTAACATCAGTGCCAGTGAGTTTTCCACGGCCGGTAATCCTGAAGGACAGCCGGGGTAGGGCTGCGATTTTTCATCTCGCGTGTGCGGGGCGTGATCCGTGGCAAGTACTTCAATCTTGCCGTCCAGTAAAGCTTGGAAAAGGGCTTCGTTATCCGATTTGTTTTTGATTGAGGGGTTCATTTTCACCAGAGAACCCAGCCGCTCGTAATCATCAACATTGAAGAACAGGTGGTGGGGACAGACTTCGGCAGTCACAAATTCCCGTGCCGCATAGATCGGTTCGATTTCCGCCGCGGTAGAGACATGCAGCACATGAAATCGGTGTTTATGACGGAGGGATAAATCAATGGCCCGTTGGGTAGAGATGAGTGCTGCTCGATGGTCTCTGATGCGTGAGTGGGTCGCGATATCCGTATCACATTGGTACCGCAACTGGTTTTCCCGGATCGTGGTTTCGTCTTCGCAATGCGCGCAAATGGTCAGGCTCGTTTCGGAGAAAATACGTTCCAGAGCCTCTTGCTGGTCCACCAGTAAATCGCCGGTGCTGGAACCGATAAATATTTTGATCCCCGGGGTACGTTGGGCTTTTCGCAGTTCGTCTACATTGTCACAGGTCGCTCCGATGTAAAAACCATAATTGACCAGGCAACGATCCGAGGCGAGTTTCAATTTGTCGTGTAACGCCTGAACCGTAATCGTGGCCGGATTAGTATTGGGCATTTCAAGAAACGAGGTAATACCACCGCGTGCGCAAGCTCGCGTGGCATGTCGCAGATCTTCCTTGTGGGTCAGGCCTGGTTCACGAAAATGCACCTGATCATCGATCACTCCCGGCATCAAATATTTTCCGGCGAGGTCGATTGTGTTGTCGGCGTTGGTGTTGGACGGGACATCGATATCGAGGATGCGATCGTTTTCAATCAAAAGGTTGCCGTCGAGGATTTCGGTTGGGTATACCAATTGTGCGTTAATAAACAGGGTTTTCATGCGTCTAATTCGAGGAGCGGGAGGATCTTTCGGAATGGCCTACAGCGAACGCTCATTATTACGTTCTTTGTTCGCTTGACGAGCAGTGCGGAAAAAAATTCAGCCGCTACTTGGAGCAGACCGGATAAAAACGTCAAACCAACGTCGAACGTTTTCGAGGGCCGGGACTTGGGTCGGTTTCGCCGCGAGTTTTATGGGCAAAAGGTGATGCGATTGCAGTAACTCTTCCGCGCACTACTGGGATTTTGGACCGTTGCTCCTTAAATTGGTCGGTTTCAATAGTGCTCCGCGCTATTCTCGTCAGGCCCCGTCGTCACTCCGTTCTTGTTCGAAGGTTCCGTAATGTCATCCTATGAAAAATTGGGCGCTTTCTATTTGGGCCGCGAAATTGACGCGACCACAGGCGAAACGACTTCAACACCGTTGCTTTACGATTCGCGAGATTTGACGACGCACGCCGTGGCGGTGGGTATGACCGGTTCCGGAAAGACTGGATTGTGTCTCGATTTGTTGGAAGAAGCGGGGATGGACCGGATACCGGCAATCGTCATCGATCCCAAAGGAGATATTGCCAATCTACTGCTCACTTTTCCGCAGCTCTCCGCGGAAGAATTTCGCCCCTGGATCGATGAGAGCCAGGCCGTCAGGGAAGGCCAGACGGCAGATGAGTTTGCGGCAAGCGAGGCTGAAAAATGGCGTGCAGGGTTGGCAGGATGGGAGCAATCGGGAGAGCGGATTCAACGTTTTCGCGACAACGTTGATTTGCAGGTCTTTACTCCGGGCAGCAGTACCGGACGTTCGGTGGCAATTTTGAAATCGTTTGCCGCGCCTGACGCAGCCGTGATTCAAGACGTGGACGCGTTTCAGGAGCGAGTGCAATCTGCCGTAAGTGGTTTACTGGCTTTGGTGGGCATCAATGTGGATCCTATCCGCAGTCGCGAGCACATTTTGCTGTCAAATATCCTAAGTAAAGCTTGGTCGGAATCCAAAGACCTGACGTTGGGGCAACTCATCACAGAAATTCAAAACCCACCGCTTAAGAAAATCGGGGTGATGGATTTGGATACCTTCTTTCCACCGGCGGCCCGCCTGGAATTGGCTATGACGATGAATAATTTATTGGCGTCACCCTCCTTTGCCTCCTGGCTAACGGGAGAGCCATTGGACATCGAACGATTATTGCACAGCGAGGATGGAAAGCCGCAAATATCAATCATGTCGATTGCTCATCTCAGTGACGCCGAGCGAATGTTTTTTGTGACCATCTTGTTAAACGAAGTTTTATCGTGGATGCGAAGTCAGGCCGGGACCTCTTCCTTACGCGCCATTCTCTACATGGATGAAGTGTTCGGCTTCTTCCCTCCGGTGGCTAATCCGCCTGCGAAAAAACCGATGTTGACGTTATTGAAACAAGCGCGGGCGTTCGGTTTGGGAGTCGTGTTGGCAACCCAGAATCCAGTGGACCTTGACTATAAAGGCCTCTCAAATACGGGCACTTGGTTTTTGGGCCGCTTGCAAACGGAACGTGACAAGGCCCGCGTACTCGAGGGACTTGAGGGAGCCGCCGCAAACACCGGAGCCAGTTTTGATCGGTCGGAAATGGAGCGGGTCTTGGCAGGATTGGGGAGTCGGAAATTTTTGATGAACAATGTGCATGAAGACGGCCCGGTTGTTTTTGAAACTCGCTGGGCGATGAGTTATCTCCGTGGTCCTTTGACACTCAAGCAGATCCGCCAGCTAAGCGGCGACAGCCCGACGATCAAGGAAAGTGATCCGCAAACCGCACTGGCTGATGCGGTTGCTCAAACAGAGCAAGTCACCGATGCGGAACCGATTAAACAGGCCCATGGTGGGAATCGTGATCGTATACCGGGCGATATCTATCAGAGTTTCGCGCAAACCCGCGGTGATGTTGGCGAACGAGACTTGGTGTATCGGCCAGCTGTCTTGGCAACTGGACGTTTGCATTACATCCGCAAAAGCTGTGACGTCGATCAAATTACTGAACGAACCTTTATGGTGCCACTTACAGGACGCGAGTTACCCGACGATATTTGGAGTCGCTCCGCGCCGGTGGAGGGGCAGTTGGAGGTCGATAAAAATTCGGTTGAGGGAATCGCTTTTGAGGAATTTTCAATCGCTCTTGAGGATGGCAAGACGTGGTCTGCGTGGGAAAAAGAATTTGTAGATTACCTTTACCACCAGCAACGCTTAACGATCTACGAATGCAAAGAACTCAAACTGAGTTCCCAACCTCAAGAGACGCTGGGTGCGTTTAAGGTAAGGTTACAGCAATTGGCGGCTGAAAAACGCGATCTCGAAATGGAGCGGTTGCGAAAAAAATATAGTGAGAAACTTGGCAGTTTGCAGTCGCGAATCCGGCGTGCTGAACAAAAAGTGGAAAAGGAAGAATCTCAATACAAGCATCGACGTCTGGATTCTATTCTCTCGGTTGGCTCCAATATTTTAGGTGCTGTGCTGGGTCGAAAAACGATTAGCGCGGCGAACTCCCGCCGTGCAAGTTCCAGCATGCGATCGTTTGGTCGAACCAGTAAAGAGCGCGATGATGTTGTGCGCGCCAAAGAATCATTAGGGGATGTAAAAGCGGATTACGAAGCGATGGAAGAGGAGTTTCAACTGGAAATTAAGGACTTGCAGGGTCGCATGATTATCGACGAATGGGAATTGGAAGAATGGGTTGTGCCCGCTCGCAAAGGCGAGTTGGAAGTTGAGCAACTAAGCCTGGTTTGGTTGCCGTATTGTCGGGATGCGACAGGGCGGGTTACGACGGCTTTTTAGGTCGCTTGGCCGCTGGCGGTCTTTTGGCGACGCCCGGGATGCCGTTTAGTTCAATCCACTCTTCGGGCGATTCTGCGGTCTGCTCCTGGGTAACGGAGGCCGTTGATTTTTGCAGCTTGCGTGCCAAGCCACGGTACGTCATGGCGCTGGAAATGAGTTCGTTGTCACTGAAACCCAGTTGCTCCATCAGGTTGACAAAGCGTTCCCCCAGCAGACCTTTGACCAAGGGGTCGTCAAAGGAGATTAAATAGCCCATCGATACCACCCGGTCGACGCGACGAAAGAACGCTTCCAGGTGCTGGTCGTTGATCACAATGGGGTAACGCTCAGTGACAATCACGGAAAGCAGTTTATCGGAGCTTGGTAGATTGGGCTGCGAGGATGCGGGGGTAAAGTCGCCGGGCGATAGGGCCAGCATTTGAGCCATCGTCAATAAAACTTCTCCCCGCCCGCTGGAGCTCTCCAGCCATTGCGCAAAGGATGGCTCGTCCATGCGCTCGGCAATGATCTCAAAATCGATGCCGGCATCCTGCAAAGCATCTTGGTTCTCTAGAAAGGATGAGGGAAAGTGCGAGAGAATGATCACCGTTTCCCCACGCGCGGACTGCTGTTGAGTCCACTGGCAAAGCGTTGCCAGTTTGGTCGCTTTGGTCATCGCAAAACTGTCGTGAAAAAGCCGAAACCGTTTCTTGCTGAATAATTTTTTGAACAAGTGGGTGTTGTCTGTTAAGAGCCGGTTGAACAGGTGAGTGACATAAGCCTGACGGGAACAAGTTTTATCGGACGCCCATGGGGAACCGCCGATCCTAGCAATTCGGGTGTTTCCGGTCGAGTGAACCGAACGAATGCCCCACCGCCTGCAAATTTTGCCGGCTGGTGGTATGGACCGGCCAAATCGGTCATCAATGGTGACCTGTGCTTCTATTGTAATTCAAGTGAGCGCCTTAGTGGCGAGGCCTAACGTGAAGCATCAACGTTGTCGAAATTAATCTCCAGAGGCGCAGGAGTCCATTGGCTCGACAGGCTTTTTCGCGCAACCCACCGTTAGGAAAAGGGGGGAATTATTCAGCCTTCATTCATCAAGAGGATGCTATGGAACAAGCGGGAACCTGACGCAAATAAATGAACGAGTCTGCCGACTTTCATGATTTTGCTAAACCCTTCAGGCACGTTCGTCTGCCGCAGAGCGGAGGCGAATGGGAGGCGAATGGGAGGCGAATGGGCTTCACCGAAGGGGGGGCATCTCAGAGTGCGCTGGGTTACCGATTCGCTGGTTCGCCAAAGGGAAAATCGCCAATCCCGCAATGCCGGTCTGCTGGGACACCCATTCATCGAAACGAAGCGATAGAAGGTTTGCGATTTTTCGACGCCCAGGTAACTCAGGCCGTTGCGGACCTGAAAGGTCGGATGGTGGGCTAAGTCGAAAGCTAACCGACGACCTTGGAACTCCTAACGCCAAACCGTCGGCGTTGCCGGGGTATTGGCTGGGGGAGCATTCGTTTGGATTGATCCAGGTGCGTAACCTGCAGCGGGTGAGTTGGGGGTGGCCGTCAGCGGTGCGGGGCGTTGCATGGTGGCATTGCCACCAAGTCTTGATTGACGCACGTACCAGCTTTCGCTGGGATTGAGGGTTTCTAGCGTTGGCGTTGCGCCTTGGCGAGTTACTGCTGGATTGGTTACTGGATTGGTTGGAACTGGCGCGGTTGGGGTGTTGGCCGCTAGGTCGGTGCGTCCGATCGGATTACTGCCTTTTTTGACCCATAACAGCCAGCGCACCTGCAAGTCTGAGAGGTCGTTAAAGCCATAGTACTTTTTGGTCACTTGATTCCAGGTTTGCGATTCTTGACCTGGGACTTCCTGTTCCATGCCCTCGCCCACAAAGTTCACGAAGTGGCGGTGCCCGCGTTGCATGATGAGATATTTGGCGAGGGAATAACCTTGGGCATAAAGCGGTAGAATATCTCGCGGATACTGTTTCATGGCAAACATGTGGTTAAACGGGATGCCTCGATTGCTGTTTAAAAACTGCATTAACATGCGGTGGTTTTTTTCCTTTTCCACACTGTGCTCAACGGTCGTGCAGGCACCTTCATCCGCCCAGCGAGGAAGCGGGCGTCCATAATGCGTTGCAAATATCGTGTGCGTAATTTCGTGAGGCAAGACGGAATCGAGAATGCGCTCAGGTGAGCCGTAGATTTTCATCCGCCAATCAAAGGGTTGGGATCTTCCGTCGGCGCCAGGTTGGAAGGCAAAGCTGGTTTCGCCACCAGCATGAGGTTGGATTTCAACCTGGATGGGACAAGGTTGCGGCCATTTAGGTAATGGTTGGCCCAACCAACGCACTGCGAGATCATTGCGATATTTTTCTGCCAAGTCACCGACTTGTTTGGCTAATGCCGGTTGGGGTGCTGTGACGACAAAATTGGTCGTCCGGTACTGAGCCGAACATCGATGCGCCGAATTGATGAATAGAATCAGAATGGCAAATGCAATAATGCGCGGCGCGGTACGTGTCCTCATGCTTTTGATTCCTTCCTTGGATTGAAAGCATTATTTGGATTGAGTTAGCTGTCGAAATGACTTTGCAAACTCAGTGCCAGTTCGGTGCGGGTTCGGCGTTTTTATGAGACGTCGAGCGTTATGCGGGCAAAACAACAAACATCCTGATTGTCATTTAAGTCGACGGTCTCTGGCCTCGGGCCCGGTCTTGTAACTTTTGCAAAGACTATTGAAATCAGATCAATTGCAGAAGATCGATTTCCATTACTGAAAATCTTCACGAATTCTGATACCACCATTGCTAGCGTCGCCCCGATAAACCCCCGGTTATGACGGTAGGGATTTGCGAGTTTTTCAGCGTTAGAGAGAGACTATCGCAGTGCCCTTGGGGGCAGGTGCGGGTGGGCCTCATCTACTTGAAACGGCACCGCGGAGGCCGAACAGGTTTTTCGCGACGCGCGTTTTTGCTTGCCAGATATGTTAGACTTGAGCGAGATAATTGTTGACTGTACCTGCGGAATCTCAATGAACTCATCTTCTCCCGCCAAGCCACCAGCGAAATGGCTGACGCGCAAGCGAATCATCTGTTTTTTACTCATCATCGGCGCAACGGTTTACTCGCTGCTGCAACCACAATTAGAGGAATGGACAGGTCTCGATTTACCTGATTTTACGCAACGGGAGGTAACGACTTCGGACGCGCCCCGTCCTCCAGTAACTACCGACGGTGTGGGCAACGAGAAAGCGACATTCCAACTGACAGCGGTCGACCGTTCGACGGACCGCTCGCCTGCGGGCCTGCTCTATAACAAGTCCGGGCGTGAAACCCGGGTCGATCACGTGATGAGGCATGCTCGCGATGACCCTAACCGAGACCATGCTCACGGCGTCTTTGACGGGAACACCCAAGCCGAAGTATTGGCTGTCTTGGATGATGCTTTTCAGTTGATCCAAGACAACTCCCCTGCCGTTCAGCGGGAGCCGGCGGATGAGGATGGTCGCGTTGCCTATACCATCGAGATGCCATCGAGGATTGGCTTCGTGGGAGGAAAAGCGGGAGCCAAGCAGAGAAATCCTCCCACCAGGCGGCTAAAATTGGTGCTTGCGGGAAAGCAGGTGATTACTGCCTATCCGACATGGCCGCAACGCTGAAACGAACCCCCTTGGAATAAAGGGGGTTTGCCTACCAGTAAGCGAGCTAACCGCGACCTTAAAGGATTGATCCTTGCGTTGGTGGAGAATCCGACCACTCCTTTTCAAAAACGGTCAGCGGATTGCCTGCTGGGTGGCGGTAATTAAAGGGAGGGCTGAAGAAATCCGTAGAAAATGTTGGCCATTTTACGTAAACTTGTAAGCAGTCAGGAAGTTAGAACAAATTCGTATGGGGGAGCAATATGCTCGAATCAAATCCGCCAGGAGCAAGGTCAAAAAAATGGAACGTTCGCAACGCTAGGCAGCGAAGCGAGCGAAGTAGCACCTTGGATTTTGAAAAATGCGAAGAGCGAAATTTATTGTCGGCTTCCACCCAAATTGATCTGGGGGGCTTTCTGGAGCAAACTCAAGAGCAGTATCTGCTAGGGCATCTAAACAAAGCTGGTGAAACGGCCTATTTGCAACAGGGCGCCAGCGATTTGAAATTGGTCCAAATTGAAAACGGGGATGCGCTGACCACCTCCGTCTTTCAACAAACGATGGACGGCTTGCCCGTTCACGGTAGTTTTGTTTCGGTATCCCACAATACCAATGGAAACGTCGTCAACGTCAACAACGGCGGGACCCGGTACCTGGCGACCGAAGATTCGCTTAAGCCTCAGTTGACATCCTCTGAGGCCCAAGGATTGGTTAACCAGGCATTTGACCGCGCAAGCATTTCCGAAAGTGCAGCGTTGGTTTGGTTCCAAAAAGGAGATCGGGCAGAGTTAGCTTGGCGAGTAGATATGGTAGTGTCTCAAGCGAATACGCTTGGACAGGATTTGGAATTCATGACCGTCGTGGATGCCAACTCTGGAGAAATCCTGTCGCAAGTGCAATCGCCCTCGCTCGTCAATGATCTGTTGTATCAAGGCCAAAATGGCATCTATCCACGCATCACAATCAATGATGCGATTGGAGCGCAAGGTTCAAAAGATTACGCCGCGCCTTTTGATTCGGTGGTGGCTATTTCAGTCGGTTGCACGGGAACATTAATAGCCGAAAACGTTGTGATTTCCGCCAGACATTGTGGAATTGGCGCAGGCGACCAAATTCTGTTTGGTGATAACTCTAATTCCCCCGACGCCGTATTCACCGTTCAGTCATCGTTGCTGCCTGATGGCAACGGATCATTGCTCGATGGTGGCGACGTCGTCATTTTGACATTGACCGGTAATGTGCCTTCCAGCGTCGCCGATCCAATGCGATTTATTGACGCCACGAATGAACTGGAGGGCATGACGACTGCATTGTTGGGGTATGGTTACAACGGTTTGGGAAGTACCGGACATGGTTTTTCCTCTGATGGAATTCGCTGGGGAGGTGAGAACGTCATTGACGTCTACGGCTCACCCGCATCCTCATCGGGATCCAATATCATCTCCACAGATTTTGATGATGGCAGTAATGGAAATAATACTATTGGCTCCAGTAGTTCAACTGCGCTGGAATTCGAAGCGACGACCGCTCCCGGAGACAGTGGGGGCCCTGTGTTGGTGCAACAGGGTGGGCAATGGTTGATCGCCGGCGTGTTATCGGGTGGTACTACGTCGACCAGTGTTTATGGTGACATTTCCTGGTGGACGGGAACCGCAATCTATCGAGCGGAGATTGAGGCCGCTGGTGGCGTGTTTGGTGTTTCAGGTTTAGGCCAAGTGGGATTTGATAAATCGTCCTATTTGTTAGGTGACACTGCGGTCATTACCGTGACCGATACCAATGGCGTTGACCCCGTTGAGGTCACGATTATCTCTGATTCGGGAGATTCGGAAACGCTTGTGCTGAGCGATGCGGGTGGCGGAACCTACACCAACTCCATCGCGACTGATGGCGGACCCGTTAATGTCGGCGATGGTATTCTGCAAACGGCATCCCTTGACCAAATCACGGTTAGCTACGTCGATCCGGATGACGGCAATGGCGGCTCAGAAACCGTTCAAGATAGTGCTCTTGTCATCGAACCGAGCGAAGGGGTTTTGATTGGAGTCGATTTTGCTGAGGCGGGTAATCCTGCTCCCACCAATTGGACGTCCATCGCTGGCGGTACCAATTCCACCGTCAATGATCTATCTGATGAGGATGGGAATGCAACGGTTGTGGATTTAGCGATTGCCGAATTAACAGATGGCACTTGGGATGATTACGCAGTGACACCGGGTGCAAGTACCATCCCGCAAAACGCGAATGATTTGGCCAATGTTGACGGTCAGATTTACACAGGTGCTGACGCCTTAAGGTTGACGCTTCAGGATTTGAGCCCGAACGCTCAATACGAAGTATTTGTGATGGCGGCGGAAGGATTTTATACTTCGATCCAACAGGTGGTGACCATCACCGGTACCGGTACCCCGACCGTGTTCAACCAAAATTTTGCCACCGATACACTTTTCATTAATGGCGAAGTGGGAGACAGTACCCGCACTTTGGACGAGTATGCAGCGGTTATTGAATCGAGTGGGAGCGGTGAGATTATCATCGACATCGCGCCAGATGGAGCCACCTCGGATGTCGTCGTGGCTGGTTTGGCAATCCGCGAAATACCCGTCGTTGACGTCATTGACCCACTGGGCAAGAAGTTTTTGGATGGCGTTGCCATAGGTGGCCTGATCACAGACGCTCAAGTCAGTGACGATATTTATTACAATTTAGGAACTTCGCCGACCTCTAACCCGCTGAAGCAGAAGATCGATTTGATTCTGGTCAGTGAATACAGTGGCCCATTGAGTAGCTTTGAATTTGTAGTGGAAGCCAATATGACGGGAGGAGCGGAAGGGGATGTGATGCAAACGGTGCGTTTGTGGAACCATGAAATCAAAAACTGGGAAATCGTTGACACACGGGACGCGACCAACGCAGATTCCGTTGTTACGGTCGCTGGAACAGGTGACCTCTCACGATTTGTGAAATCAGGCACGGGTGAAATCATTTCCAAGATTTCGTGGCTGAGCCCCGAATTTTCCGGCACACCGTATTTTTGGAATGTAAACGTTGACCAATTTGGCTGGGTTATTTCCTAAATCGAGCAGCCAGTATTAAAAGCTAACGAGCCGAGCCTCTTCCCTTGCTGGGGAAGAGGTTTTTTTTGGCTCGTGGGCCAAGGAAGCCCTCCCCGGACCGCGTGGTGAATGCCTAAACGCTCGCAGACATAATTGCCGAAGCTAAACCCAGCAAACGTTCGCAGGGTTTGGCGTGCGGGAATACTCGTCAGCCTGCGGAGAAATATCCTCTAGGCCGGTAGTTCGGTAGACTCTTTGACGCTTGAGATGGCATCGCATATGCGTTGGACATTTTCATGCGTTACACCAGCGATGTTGATTCGCCCAGAACGCAACATGTAGATAGCAAACTCATCTCTCAAGCGATCTGTTTCCTGCGGTTTAAGGCCGGTGAAACTGAACATCCCATTCTGTTGCAAGAGAAAATCAAACTGGTTATCACCCAGCGTTGCATTCAATCGGGTTACCAACAGTTCACGCATTTCATGAATGCGATTTCTCACGGTCTGCAACTCGCATTCCCAGTTTTGACGAAGTGTTGAGTCGCCCAATATCGCCGCCACAATGCTGGCTCCATGCTTGGGCGGATTAGAGTAAATCGCACGAATCAAAGACTTGAGATAGTTTCCTAGTTGATTTGCTTCCTCCGGTGTTTGACAAACCCCGGTGATCGCCCCAACCCTTTCGCTGTACAGGCCGAAATTCTTGGAGTTAGAACTGCAGATAAGGAATTCTCCGCCTAAATCTGCCATGCGTCTTAGGGGAAATACATCGGTCTCCAGATCGTCACGAAATCCTTGGTAGGCACAATCGAAGATAGGCAGCAGGTTGCGTTCACGGAGGAAGCCAAAAATGATTTCCCACTGGTCAATTTCGAGATCAAAACCTGACGGGTTGTGACAGCAGGTGTGAAACAAAAAGGCATCGCCTTCGTTGGATTCGAGTAAGGCCTCGACCAACGCCTCGAAATCAACTTGGGTTCTTGTGGCTTTGTCTAGGTAATCGTAGTGACGAATTTCCACATTGGCCTGAGAGAAGATATTCATGTGGTTGGACCAAGAGGGCAGGCCGATCCAGAGTTTTCTTTCCGGCCTCAGCTTGTCCAGGTATTCGGCAGCGATACGCAGAGCCCCGGTTCCGCCAGGCGTTTGGATCGTGGTAGACCGCTCCTCGCGTATCGTGGTGGAGGCGTCACCTAATAAAAGCCTCGCCGTCAGCTCATTGAAAGCCTCCAGTCCGCCAATACCTAAATAATTTTTGCTGTTTTCAGATTCCAGCAAGTGCTGCTCCGCCTCTTTGACGCAGCTCATCACCGGGGTCAAACCAGCCTCGTTTTTATAAACGCCGACCGTCAAATTAATTTTGTCGGGGTTGGGATCTTCGCGAAACCGGGTAACCAAGCTGAAGATGGGGTCTGGGGGAACTACGGGAACGGATTCAAACATTAATCGGCTCTTGCTCAAAGTTTGAGATACACTTGACGTTGAACGGCATGCAAAGCAAGATTTCAATTTAACCGTTCAACCGGTCAACTTCGAGGTCCCGTCATTCCGCAGCTGAAATTTGTGCGGAATTGTAAAACGGCCATTTTTCATCAATTGCGATCCAGGTAGAAAAAATTCCATGTCAGAACGCGTTGGGCTTTGGTTAATAGGTGCTCGCGGCGGCGTGGCAACGGTCGCGTCCATCGGTTTGTTGTCCTTGCAACAAAAACGGGTGAACGAAAGCGGGTTGGTCACAGCCTTGCCTCTTTTTTCGAAAGCGGATCTCGTTGATTGGTCGCAAATCGTAATCGGCGGTCATGAAATACGTGACACCTCCCTGGTCGAGCAAGCCACCAGTTTTCAACAGGCAAGCCGCGCCTTTGCTCCGCATTTAGTCGAGGAGATTAAAGACGAGTTAGCGGAAATCGACCAACGAATCGTGCCCGGGATTCTGCATCGCTGTGGAGCAACCATTGACCAATTGGCAGAATCAAAGATTCAGTCCGATCATAGAACGGTCACGGAAAAGTTGGGACAAATCAAACAGGATTTGTTGAATTTTCAACAGGACAACCATTTGACGCGAGTGGTCGTGATCAATGTGTCATCCACCGAACCGCCAGCCGATGCCAGTCAATTGCCGGCAACTTGGGAAGCAGCAGAGTCGCAACTCGAGCAGTTTCCCATCAGTTCGTTATACGCCATTGCGGCTCTTCAGACCGGTTGCGGCTATGTTAATTTTACGCCCTCTTTGGGAAGTAATGCCCCGGCCATTTGCCAGTTGGCCGAGCAGCAGGGACTACCGCATTCCGGCAGCGATGGAAAGACCGGCGAGACACTCATTAAAAGCGCCTTAGCGCCTGCCTTCGCCATGCGGAATTTAGAAGTACTGAGCTGGGTCGGTCACAACATTTTCGGCAACATGGACGGTTTGGTTCTTGATGATCCAGAAAATAAGAAGACCAAGGTTGATAGCAAGGATCGTTTGTTGGGTGAAATATTGGGATACGATCCGCAGACACACATCAGCATCGAGTACATCAAAAGCCTCGGGGACTGGAAGACGGCTTGGGATCACATTCATTTCCAGGGCTTTCTCGGAACGCCCATGGTAATGCAATTCACATGGCAAGGGTGTGATTCCATTTTGGCTTCCCCGCTGGTCTTGGATCTGATGCGGTTAACGGAACGAGCGATGCGAGCAAAGCAGGCGGGAGTTTTATCCAGCCTGGCATGTTTCTTCAAATCTCCCATGGCTGTCCAAGAAAATAATTTTGTGCACCAATTCTCGATGTTGGAAAATTGGATCACAGAAATTTCTGAATGAAACGAAGCGGTTTCACGTTTTATTGACCAGTGGTTTGGAAAAACGTTACTATAACGTTGGCACTGCTTTCGGGTTGCGGCGTCTCGCTCGTTCCGGAGTTCAGGATTCCCTCAAGGGATTGGCTTTCACCTTTTACAACCGAGGTTGCTATGAATCGATGTTTCTTAACGCTTCTTACCGCATTGTGTTTTGTCTCTCCCTGCTGTGCCCAGCAAGAAGAGCAAGAGGCCGAGGCAGGCGTCGTCCAAGGCTCTGTGATCATCGCTTCCGATGATGGCAGTGGCCAGATGCCAGAAATCCAGTTCATGTCCTTAGGCGCGAACGGTTCCGGTGATTTCGTCATGGGTAACTCATCGAGCATGGCAGCTCCAAGTGTCTTTTCCTTGGCACAAAATAGGGGTGTGCAAAAAGAAATCGAACTGGTGGAGGAACAACTTGATCAATTGAAGGCCATCAACAAAGAGTTTTCCGCCCGGATCCAGGAACAAATGGAGTCGATTCAAGATAACAAGGGAAATTTCGATATCGCAAACGCCAAAAAATTGGCCGATTTGATCAAAAATCTTAGCGAAGAAAAAAACGCGAAGATGGAAGAGGTTTTTTTACCTCATCAACTGGAACGCCTCAAACAAATCTCCCGACAGACTCAAATGAAGAACCGCGGTGACGAGGCGGTTTTTTCCAACCAAGAGGTAATTGATGCACTCGATTTGACCGAAGAGCAGCAGGAAAAGCTCGCTGAAAAAGCCAAGGAGCTCAAGAAAGAGATGGAAGAAAAGGTCAAAGAGCTGAAAATGAAAGCTCGGGACGAGTTGTTGGAGGAACTGACTCGGAAGCAACGAGAAACTCTCAAATCGATGCTGGGAAATGATTTTGACGTCAAGCCAACCACATTGGGGGAACGCTCTCGGATGATGCGAAGTCGAAATCGTGGTCGGTAAAATCCCCCACTCCGGGGACGACTCAGGAGTTTGCAAGCAAAGAGATTACTTTTACTCTTCCGGGATGGCAATTCCGCGGAGGTATTCCGCCAAGCGGGCCTGTAAATCAACAAGCTGATGCCATTGAGTAATATCTAATTCCACTGTCGACGCACGAGAGGGCGACTCGACGGAACCGATTAGACGCCTTAACTGTAGGTGCACAAACTCCAGCACCTCGCTCAATTGAGCGGCTTGCCCTGGAGAGAGTCGTGAAGGGAGGCGAGGTGGTTCCATGTCCAGCAAACGCAATTGAGCGTCTGTCTGACTGATCATGTATTCCCAGTCCCCCGAGTCATCGTTGCTTTCTAATTCCTCTGATGGAGGAGCTTGGCCAATCTTTTTGAGCCGCTCGTTGATTTCCATTCGGGAACCGAAGACCAACAGACTGCGACCGACCGAAATCATATCACCGTGACGGAGGATTCTCAGTTGAGATTCTTCCCCGTTAACTTTCGTGCCGTTAGTACTCGCTAAATCCGTCAGCACCAAGTCTTCATGGTCCCTTTGAATTTTGATGTGGAACCGGCTTACCCGTTCGTCATTCAGTTGGATCGAATTGCCTTCCTCCCGGCCAATGGTGATTGGCGGTTGGAATTCCGTGTAGACGCTGCCTCGATCGGCCCCGTCAACAACTCGTAGCGTAATCCGATCCATAAAAACAGGTATGAGGAAATTGGTGGGAGGTTTAAATATTCATCCAGTCTATTCGGGAAGGACGGCCAATGGTCCCTTTGAAAAGATGACTGACAATAGATAACCCTTCATTTTAAGGCAATATTAACCGTTTAATAGTGTCAAATCCCACCGAATACGCTCGATTTCTGTTTTTCGCCGGATTATCGCTATTCCGTTGTCGTTTTTGTTGGGTTCGACCGGCTAACTACGGATTTGTCACTTCGCAAGCTACTCCGTGAGATAAATCACCTAAGTTACCGTGGGCCCAAAATAGTCGTTTTAGGCAACGTCCCGTTCAGCTTGAAGCTTGCTTAGCATCCTCTCGGCCGGTGCGTAATTGACGCAGTTTTGTAATGCCATATCGAGGGTCTCAGTTGCATGAACACGATCGCCTTGGGCGAGTAGACCGATCGCGACGTTGTAGAGAACGCCCGCGCTGAAAGGGTGTTTTTCTATGATTTTCGAATATTGCTCCAGAGCCTTTTCAACCTGCCCACGTTTCAGCAGGCGATTGCCTTTGTCCAAGCCTTGAAAAGGCCCTTTTTTAATTGCGTCTCGGTAAACGCGTAATAACTGAGTGAGAGCCAGTGGCATCCCGAGCACTCCCGGCAGATTTCCCAATGTCATTTTCCAAGCTTCCGGACGCATGCAATCGTTACAACAAAGAATGGAGCGGTGGTTGACCTGGGCGTGAAACCAGACGAACCAGAAGTAGCCGATGGTGAACTGTCGCGGTCGGCTATACATGGTGCACTTTGGGCAGATCCGGTAGTCTTTCTCCGTTTGACCAATTCCGTCGACGGCAACCGTCGTGTGGATAGATTCACAGAAGTGACAA
Organism: uncultured Pirellulaceae bacterium; assembly: GCA_905480235.1. GTDB lineage: Bacteria > Planctomycetota > Planctomycetia > Pirellulales > Pirellulaceae > CAJQPP01. The sequence goes on along the minus strand of CAJQPP010000006.1, from coordinate 97,536 downwards.
TAGACTTGCGGTGCCCAAGGATACTCGTCCAGTGTAAGGATTTTGGCCTGACAAAACGGGCATACACTGTCCCGGCACTGGTTTCCGATGCCTTTATCTCCTGCTTCCGCCAATTGTTGCTCGAACAGCCTGCGACTGTATCCGTAATGAATGGCATCGGCGACGGTCCGCAATTCTCGATCGACGATCATAGAAACAACTTGCGGTTGGTCCTGAGCATCTTGCCAACCAAGGTGTAATTCGTTCCCGCTGGTCCTCACGTTACGGATTTCTCGGTCAAGAATTTCCAAATTACCGAGTTTGAGATGGGTTCCGTTGTGCGTACCAATTTCGATTTCTTGGTGGACTAACGCATCGTTGAGATATAGATCGCGATATGCAAATTTTACCCGTTGGTTATTCTTCACCAGGTTGGTCTGCATTTGGAATGCTCCGGTGACGAACTGAGCATCTTCTTTCGATAGGAACCAGAGATGTTAGCCCGCTAGGACTCGAACCTAGAACAATGGAACCAGAATCCATCGTGTTGCCAATTACACCACGGGCTAGTGATCGGGGAGAGAGTTGCTGGACGCCACTCTCCTTAGGCAGGCATATAATATCGAAAAACTGATGTCCGTCCAGTTTAATACAAGCGAATTTTATGAACTGCTGCTCGCTTCCTCGCAATATCGGTTCCAGCGAGGCGGATCGGCCTATTTTCCTGCCGAGCACCCACGCGAAACGACCTCGTGAGGGGACTGAGCAGAAAATAAATGCCACTTATCTTTTGGCAGATGAAGCGACAGTCGCTCTCCTTGTTGGCAGGCGGCATTGCCGGGCAACCGCGCGGTGCAGTTTTGGTCTTCGAGTTTGAAATACACAAGACTTGCGTCCCCTAAGCGTTCCACCAGGTCAACTTCGATTGCGCCGATCTGAGGGTGCGAAGCGTCCAGCGTTAGGTGTTCGGGGCGAAAACCCAACAAGGCTGGCGAAGCTGGACCGGCTTGATTCGCCGGCATCCTGATGGGGTAGGTGGTGCGCGAATTGCGGGTTTGAAATTGCTGACCGTTTTCCAGAATTTTGCCCGGTAATATATTCATGGCAGGGCTGCCAATGAAAGTGGCGACGAAGCGATTGGCTGGTTCTTGGTACAGTTTCATGGGGGTTGCCACCTGTTGGATTATCCCCTCGTTCATGACCACAATGCGTTGCCCAAGTGTCATGGCTTCGACTTGATCGTGTGTGACGTAAAGGGTGGTGGTTTTTAATTGTTGGTGTATTTGTGCCAGCTCCTTTCGCATTTGCAGGCGAAGTTTGGCATCCAAATTGGAGAGAGGTTCATCGAATAGGTAGGCTGCCGGTTTTCGCACGATGGCCCGTCCTACCGCTACCCGTTGCCGCTGTCCCCCCGAAAGTTCACGGGGTCGGCGCTCGAGCAGTGATTCAATGGACAGGATAGCCGCAGCGTCGTTTACCCTTTGTTGGATTTCGGCTTTGGAAACGTGTCGCATTTTCAATCCAAACGACATGTTTTGCCGCACCGTCATGTGGGGGTAGAGTGCGTAGTTTTGAAATACCATGGCAATGTCACGTTTGCCAGGCTCCACATCATTGACCCGTTTCCCGCCGATGAAAATATCGCCCGCGCTGGCCTCCTCTAATCCAGCAACCATGCGCAACGTGGTCGATTTACCGCAACCGGAGGGCCCCACGAGCACCACAAACTCGCCATCCGCAACTTCCAGAGTGACGCCCTGTACCGCCTCCACGCCATTCTCGAATCGTTTCACGAGATCCTGGATTCGTATGGAGGCCATGGCGGATTACCGATCAGGGGCAGTTTCGAACAAAGATAATGTGTGGCTTTGCAAGGGCATCGGTACGGAGCTCAGCTATTGGGATGCGAGGCCTTCCTGAATAGCTGCCACACATTCACCGATACTGACGCGGGATTGCTTTAAAGTGTCCCGATCACGAATCGTGACCGTTTGGTCGTCTAATGATTGGCCATCCACGGTGATGCAGTACGGAGTTCCCGCCTCGTCCTGACGTCGATAGCGTCGCCCAACAGCGCCTTTGTCGTCATAAAACACGTTGAAGTGTTTCTTGAGATCCAAGTAGATCTTTTTTGCGACTTCAGGCATGCCATCTTTTTTGACCAATGGGAAGACGGCTGCTTTAATCGGCGCCAGGCGCGGGTGCAGACGCATCACGGTGCGGGTTTGCATTTTCCCTTTCTCATCGGGTGCTTGATCCTCGCAATACGCCTCGCAAAGAAAGGCCAATGCCGCGCGGTCAGCGCCGGCAGACGGTTCGATGACATGAGGTACAAATTTTTCATTAGTTAAATCATCGCGGTAGGACAGGTCTTTCCCGCTGCCGCGATGTTTGGGTTTCCCGTCTTCACCCAATTCCAATTCCAGTTCCTTGGTTAGCTTGCCTTCCATGTGGCTTCTTAGATCGAAATCGCCACGATGGGAAACACCTTCCAGTTCGCCATACTCACCGGCGGGCAAGAAAGGGAAGGCGTATTCAATATCGGCCGTGCCGATGGAGTAATGAGCAAGTTCACTGGCCGCATGTTCGCGTAGAATCAAGCGATCGGCCGAAAGGCCTAGATCTTGATACCATTGCATGCGACGATCTCGCCAAAATCGGTACCAGTCTCCTGAGGCATCGGGGTGACAGAAAAATTCAATTTCCATTTGCTCAAATTCGCGTGAGCGAAATGTAAAATTCCGCGGCGTGATTTCATTGCGAAAACTTTTACCGGTTTGCGCGATGCCCAAAGGCAAGCGAAAACGCGTGCTGTCGATCACATTCTTAAAGTTAACAAAGATACCCTGGGCGGTTTCAGGCCGTAGAAACGCCGCATCGTTTTCACCGCCTAATGCGCCAATGGTTGTTTTGAACATCAGGTTGAATTCCCGCGGTTCGGTCAACGTGTCGAGTGACTTGGCGTCTGGAGCTAATACTGACTCTCGGTGTTCGACGTCGAGATCTACTAACGCGATGACATCTCCCTCCCACTCCATTTGCTCCTTGTTCTTGGCACGTAACTTGAAGAACTTCATGGCTTGGCGTTCCAATTGTTCTAGTTCCTGTTCGCTCGTTTGAGCGGTCGCGAAAATCCTTTTGCCTTTGGCCTGAACCCAGCGTCCGACAATTTGATCGTGCCGGTAGCGTTTTTTCGATTCCCGACAATCGACCATGAAATCATGGAAAAGATCGTAATGCCCGGAACACTTCCACACTTGGGGGTGCATGATGATGGTTGAGTCGATACCCGTCATGGAGTAGATCGCGGGTGCACCGGACAGCACCTCCATGTCGTTATGGGAGGTGACCATGTCATGCCACCAGGCTTCCTTGATGTTGCGTTTCAGTTCCACGCCCAAGGGGCCGTAATCCCAAAACCCATTGCAACCGCCGTAAATTTCGCTGTTTTGAAACATGTAGCCGCGACGTTTGCAAAGCGAAACAATCTGCTCCATGTTTCGCGTCGGGGCAGGGCGTTGGGTGGAGGTGACGTCCAGACTCATGAGGGGGCTCGTTGGCAATGTAACGGGGCGGAGGCAATGTATCGGGTGACCATAAATGGCCGGGTTTTCACAGAGTGCCTGCGAAGGTTTCCCAGCTTCCGTTGGCCCGACATGCCGGAAACGAAACAATGCTGCAGTTTAACGAGGGGCGCTGTTGAGGTCCACGTCGGTCCCAATCAATCCTGTGTTTGGATCGTAAATGGGCAACGTGGAGTAACGGTCGATTGCGGAAGCGAACTCGATATCGGGTGCCAAGTTCAATTTGACAAGGTTTTTTCCACCTTGGGTGTGACAGAGGGTCTCGCACAGTGATACGCCGAGGTCCCGTTGCCGATGGGCTGTTCGCCACATCTCACACGCCGCATGAGCGGCAGGATTCATCTTGATCTTCTTTTTCTGCGCGAACCAATCGCAAATTGCACCTCCGAAGAGGTTGTCTTCCAAAGTGGGATCTCCGTCGGTGCCCGCGCAAATGATGGAAATCGGCAACTGCAGTTGCTCGAGGCGGCAGCAAACAGCCGTGAAGTTGATGAAACTGCCAATCAAGATTGCGTCGGACGTACGACTCGCTTCGATCGCTTTTGTTCCATTGGTCGTGGTGAAGCAAATCTGCCGGCCTGCGACGATTTCGGGTTGGTAGGATTCAGGTGAGTTAGAAAGGTCAAATCCGTCGATCAATAAACCTTGCCGCTCACCTCCCAAAAGCGCATCTGAGCTCTGCCTTGCTGACTGCCGCGTCGTTTCAATATCGACGCAGGGCCTTATCGATGCGGCGCCATGGTTAAGTGCGGTTACGATGGTGGTGCCAGCTCGAAGGACGTCGACAGCGACTGTGGATTTCCCCGTTAAGGTACGCGGAGCATCGGCGGGTAGCGAAAATAATTCAATCGAGTGGGGCACGAATTTTCTTTCTTGAATCAAAAATGGAAAGCGATGCTTTCGGGAATGACGGCGTCCTTACATTTTAGGCCGTCTCGTTGGTTGCTGAGCAGCAACATTAACGCACGAGAAAATCTAAGGTTCACCAGCTCAGGCGATCCCCAGACAACCAAAAAGCTTGCTCACGAGTACGGTACCGGAATCTTCTCGTTACGACAATTCGCGTGGGGGTCCGGCATGACATGAGTTACCGAGGATGGGTCACGGCATTGCAGCGGCCGCGAGCGTAGCTGACGTAGCCGAAAAACCGGCTTAAACCCGTCTTCTGCCGGCTGGATGGCAGAGAGGACCCACGGTTATTTAATTTCCTCAAGGGCGGTTATACTCAATACCCTTGTTTCACAAAACTCAGCCACGGCTCCATTCCGGTGAACCTAACAACCCCATCTGCCACCAGTACTGTCCCAGACGACTCGCAGCAAGTCGACAAATCATCAGAACGCGTCAAGCAGATGTTTGGGGAGATCGCACCTCAGTACGATCGCATGAACCATCTGCTATCGATGAACGTCGACCGCTGGTGGAGGAGGATCACGGTTCGCCAGATGGCACCTAAACCGGGCGACAAGATTCTAGATGTGTGTACCGGAACAGGTGACTTGGCATTAGCGTTTCACAAAAAATTATCAGGAGATTGCGAAGTCATCGGGACAGATTTTTGTGAGGAGATGTTGGTTTACGCCCGCAAAAAGCCAGTCGCTTCGGGCGAGGTGACGTTCTCCCAAGCGGATGCCCAACAGCTTCCCTTTGATGACAACTCGTTCGACATCGTCACCGTGGCGTTTGGATTGCGGAATGTAGAGGACACGGACCTCGGTCTTAGGGAACTTTTAAGAGTCTGTCGCCCGGGGGGGAAGATTGGCATTCTTGAGTTTACGACGCCTAGACGCTGGCCGATCCGTCCCGCTTACAGCTGGTATTTTAAGAACGTGTTGCCGATGATCGGGCAGCGATTGGCGAAAAATAACATGTCAGCCTACGACTACCTGCCGCAAAGCGTGGGTGAGTTTCCATCTTACGAAGCGTTAACCGAGCGGATGCTGAAAATCGGCATGGCCACGGCGAGATTTCGCCCGCTCACTTTCGGCATCGCAACCCTCTACACAGGCAGCAAATGAGCCATCCCATTGTTGTTGCGTTTACCGGTGGAAGTGGACCCGGATATGGCCGCCGGCTGGTGGAGGTATTGCTGGAACTCCAGCAACCCGTCCACCTGACGATCAGTCCGGCAGCGACACAGGTCATCGAGCACGAACTTGACGTCAGTATCGATCTTAAGAATTTCTCGCCGGAACTCTTTTGGCCTGGTCAACAGTCGCGGTTTGCCAATCTGCACTATTACCACTATCAAGACTTTATGACTCCGATGGCAAGTGGTTCATTCTTGACACGGGGCATGGTGATTTGTCCGTGCAGCGGAGCCACTCTCAGCGCTACCGCTAACGGCAATAGCCGAAATTTGATTGAGCGGGCAGCCGAAGTGCACTTGAAGGAGTCCCGTAAACTTATTTTGGTGCAACGGGAAACCCCGTTATCTTTGCCAACGATCGAAAACATGCGAAAAGCAAAACTGGCTGGGGCGGTGATCCTGCCAGCTATGCCGGCGTGGTACCATGGCGACCAATCGGTGGCGGGATTGATTGATTTCGTAGTCGCGAGAATTTTGGACCAACTCAACATCGAACACCACTTGATCAAACGCTGGGGGGAAGGAACCGAGAGCGGGAATTGAGCTCAAGGACGAGTCAGACTGGCCAGGCTAATCCGGCCAGTTGCTGCGAAACCGCAGCATCGACCTAGGGTGTCGGTATTCCTGTTTTTCGACCTGCTGCGATGTTTAAAAAATTGCGACAGCTTCTCGAAATGATTCGGTTTTCGCACACGATATTTGCGTTGCCGTTTGCAATGTTAGCCGCCGTCATCGCTTGGACGACACCGGTAGGCGAGGGTCAAATCGTCTCTTTTCGCTGGCAGGATTTACTGGGGATTTTGATTTGCATGGTGACAGCCCGCAGCGCGGCGATGGCTTTTAATCGGCTAGTCGACAGGGATATTGACGCCGGCAACCCGCGAACCAAATTACGTCACATACCGGCCGGGCTTCTTTCGGTACCTAGCGTCGCGCTGTTTACGGTTATCTGCGGTGCTGGGTTTGTGATCGCGACCTTGCTCTTTTTGCCCAACTGGTTGCCCTTTTATCTTGCCGTCCCCGTGCTGCTGGTTCTTTTGTTTTACAGTTACACCAAACGCATCACGTCACTGGCCCATTATTGGTTGGGGTTTTCACTGATGCTGGCACCAATCGCCGTGTGGATAGCACTCCGTGGCGAAATCGTCATCACGAATCCATGGGACCTGACTCCGGCCATCATGCTGGGGTTGTCCGTTTTCTTTTGGGTAGCTGGATTCGATATTATTTATTCCTGTCAAGATTATGAGTTCGATTGCGAAAGCAAGCTCAAAAGCGTGCCGACTCGATTTGGGATTCAAGGCGCGTTGCGAATCGCGGCAGCCAGTCACCTTGTGATGTTGGTGGTACTGGCCTTGTTGCCAACAGTTTCCGCGTACGCGGGAGTACCGACAGAGCTCGGCTGGTTGTATTACGCTACGGTCCTGGCCGTGGCAGGACTCTTGATTTACGAGCACTCGTTGGTCAAGCCTGATGATTTGACTCGCGTTAACATCGCGTTTTTTCAAGTCAACTCGGTTGTTAGCTTTGGTTTGTTTCTTGCAGGATCCATCGACTCAATTGTGCTTAATTGAGTTTTTCTTTCTTTGGGCATTCGGTCTGCTGGTCCCAAGTCACCGATTATTTTGCCGGCAGCGTTCATGAGATTGCCCCGCTCATTGGTTTGATCAGATTTTATTGGATGTGGTAAAGTAATCTGGCACTGTCAGGTATGATCCGGCACTTGCGATTTAGTAAAAGGTCAACGTGAGAAATCCACGCCCCAACGATGAAAGGGAAGGCTGACATGGAAGCGGCTGATTTTATTTGGCGAAACGGCGAAATGGTCGCTTGGGACGAGGCGCGGGTTCATGTCATGTCGCACGCCCTGCATTACGGTTCCTCTGTCTTTGAAGGGGTTCGTTGTTACAGCACGCCCGAAGGACGAGTCATTTTTCGGCTCCGCGAGCACATCCGCAGGCTCTTCGATTCGGCCAAAATTTATCGTATGAAAGTGCCCTATTCTCAAGAGCAGATGTGCCAAGCTTGTCGGGATATCATCACGGTTAACGGTCTACAGAATGCTTACATTCGGCCACTCGTATTCATGGGCGTCGGCACGTTGGCGTTAAACGGCCTCCAAGACTGCAAGATTGAAGTAGCCGTGGGTGCTTATGAATTTGGTGCTTACTTGGGTCAAGCAGGGATCGAAAATGGAATTGACGCTTGTGTCTCTTCTTGGAGTCGTTCGACCAGTGCCGCGGTCCCGGCATTAGCCAAGGCCGGAGGTAATTATTTGACCGCTCAATTGATTTGCAACGAAGCAAATCGCCACGGTTACCTGGAGGGGATTTCGGTTAGTGCGCAGGGGATGGTTTCAGAAGGGTCCGGCGAAAATATCTTTGTGATCCGCGATGGAAAAATCTATACACCGCCTTTAGCCTCTTCGATTCTTGGTGGAATTACGCGTGACGCTGTGATGAAGATAGCGCATTCACTGGGGTACTCCGTTGCGGAAGAGTCCATTCCTCGTGAGGCGCTGTATATTGCCGATGAACTATTTCTCACGGGGACTGCGGCGGAAATCACTCCTGTGAAATCGGTCGATCAAATAGAAGTAGGTGACGGAAGAACAGGCCCTATTACAAAGGCAATTCAGGAAATCTTTTTCGGCTTGTTTGATGGCCGACAACAAGACCAATGGGGTTGGCTTGACTGGATAGATCGTGACGCTCCCTGATTTCACAGCCTAGGCATGCAGCAGAGGTCAGCGGTCGATCAAAAAAACAGAAGGCACATTCTGTGATTTATTTAAACGCCGTGTTATGGCGATGCTCTCGAGATGGGCAAGTTGCCGTGACTGGATCTTAGGGCCGGAGTAGGACCGGAGCAAACCAACCCTGCGTCGCACCTCGTTACCGTAAGTTCGCTGAAAGCCTGCGCGACGTTAAGCAGTTCAGGTAGGGAGAGTGGGGTGGCAGCAAGAAGGATTGGTAAGTCGGCGACTTTTCCGATTGCGCAGAAATGGTAGCTTTCGCGGTACTGTGCGTTGCTATGAATAACGGTGAAACTGCATTTGTTTCGTTTGTCGGAACAGGGAGCGTTAGGGTGCTGGCGAATGCAAACCCCCTCAGTTACTTGCAAAACGGTTGGGCTTTTGGGATAATGAGCGGTCTTCCTTGGACCGTGTCCACACCCTCACAAACGAATTGTGGTGGGAAATTTTTCCTTTTCGGAGTTACGGGCAATGCAAATTTGGCCAGCCATCGATATTCGTGGCGGACGCTGTGTGCGGCTCGTGCAAGGTGATTACGATCAGGAGACGGTCTACGGTTTCAACCCCGCAGATATGGCTGTTCGCTTTCAGGCAGACGGCGCAACGGGTTTGCATCTCGTTGATCTGGATGGTGCTCGGGATGGCGATAATCCCAACCAAAAACAAATTGCTGAGGTCGTCAACGAAGTCAACGTGCCATGCCAACTTGGCGGTGGGATCCGTAGCGAGGGGACCATTCGCGATTACCTTGAATTAGGCCTCGCTCGACTGATTGTAGGTACCAAGGCATTAACGGATGCCGCCTGGTTGGCCGAAATGTGCCGTAAATACCCAGACAAGTTGCTGGTTGCCATCGATGCTCGAGATGGCCGCGTATCGACCGATGGTTGGAAAAAGACTTCCGAGACTAATGCTGTCGATCTGGCTCAACAAATTTCTGCGAATGCAATCGCCGGCATTATCTATACCGATATCGCCAAGGATGGAATGTTGGGAGGGCCTAATATTACCGCCATGCGAGAGATGGTATCGGCGGTGGATGTCCCCGTGATCGCATCGGGTGGCGTCACCACTGTCGAGGACGTCGCGAACCTCACCACGGTGGGAGTCGAGGGGTGTGTCGTTGGGCGAGCACTATACGAGGGGCATTTAACATTGCAGGACGCAATGGTTGCCGCTCGGAAGGAGGTTTCGAACTGAATGTTTTACCTGGTCGGCTGTGTGCACTAGGTTCTTCATATCAGGATTTGTAGGGACAGGATTAATATCCCGTACCAATCAATTGTCATTTAACCCGATTGTCAGGAACGAAATATGCCAGATGTAAAGTCCATTCGTAACGTCTGTTTATGTGGCCACGGTTCGTCCGGGAAAACCACCATCGCTGACGCCCTTTTGGCTCTTACCAAAACCGTCGCAACCAACCCCAGCGTTGAGGACGGAACCAGCATCTGTGATTTCGATCCCGAAGAAAAAGCTCATAAGTACACGATTGAAGCGTCCTGTGTGCACTTTGATCACGGTGGCAAGCATTTCAATTTAGTCGATACGCCCGGCTACCCCGACTTTATCGGCCAAACTATCGGAGTCATGTCAGCCGTTGATACGGCACTGATTGTCGTCAACGCTCAATCGGGTATCGAAGTCAACACGCGCCGTGTCTTCAAAGAGTCCGAGGCACTAGGATTGGGGCGCATGATCTGTGTTACCAAAATGGATGGTGACAACATCGATTTCGATGGTCTGATCAGTGGAATTCAGGAAATGTGGGGCAGTCGCTGCGTGCTGCTAAATGTGCCGGTGGGGCATGGCGCTGATTTCAAAGGCGTGGTCAGCACTTTGAAAGTTCCCGCGGATACTTCCGGAGCCTTGATTGATCCGTCCACCATCAGCGAGCCGCTTATTGAGTCCATCATTGAGGTGGACGAAGCTGTGATGGAGCAGTACTTCGAAGGTAACATGCCCAGTGACGCCGACTTGGCACGGTTGGTCGTGAAAGCGGTCAAAGCAGGAACCCTGATACCGATCGTTTGTTGCAGCGGAAAAACCGGTGCGGGACTAACGGAATTAATGGACGCGGTTGGGCAATGCGGTTTGTCACCGAACGATCATTTGCAAACAGGGCAGCAAGGGGATGAGGAAATTGTTATCGAACCCAAAGCGGACGGCCCGCTGGTTGCCAGGGTATTCAAGACTCGCATTGATCCGTTCGTGCAGAAATTGAGCTTCATGCGAGTTTATTCTGGGACGATGAAACGTGACCAGAACTTGCCTTGCTCAACGGCTCGCAAAGGGGTCAAGATGGGCCAGTTGCTACAGGTGCAAGGTGAGGCGACTGAGAATGTCGATTCCGCTGGACCCGGCGATATCGTCGCCGTGGCAAAGATGGATGACCTGAAAACCGGATCGGTACTCGGAGAGATCGCCTTGCCCGATATTTCGTTCCCGAAACCGATGGTCTCTCTGGCCGTCTCTCCGCGAACGCGAGGCGATGAAACCAAACTATCTGGAGCCCTCTCCAAAATCGTAGAAGAAGATGCCACTTGTGTATTAGACCGTGATATTCAGACCAAAGAATTGGTGATGACAGGCATGAGTGAGCTACACCTGAACATCATTCAGGAGCGACTCAAGCGGCGCGATAAACTGGAAGTGGATACCAAAGAACCACGCATCGCATTTCGCGAGACCATCCAGTCGGAAGCAGACGGTAGCTATCGACACAAAAAACAATCCGGTGGTCGCGGGCAATTCGGTGAAGTCCATATTCGCATGTTTCCGCTACCTCGCGACACCAATATTGACGAGTACGCGACCAAAGCCAATTTTAATTCGATAAAGTCCTCACATTACGACGAGACATCCAACTTTCTGTGGGTGGATTCTGTCGTCGGAGGGACCATTCCGTCGAACTTTATGCCTGCCGTGGGAAAAGGTTTTGCCGAACGGATTACGGCGGGTGTGATCGCTGGATACCCTGTCCAGGATGTCTGTGTGGAAGTCCATTTTGGGAAATATCACGATGTCGACTCCAGCGAAGCTGCTTTTAAGACAGCGGCTAAGCAAGCTTTTAAGCAAGTTTTTGAAAAAGCTCGTCCGAGTCTTTTGGAGCCGGTCGTGCAATTGGAAGTGACGGTCCCTGAAGCCAACGTGGGGGACGTTTACTCTGACATGTCCGGTCGAGGAGGCCGGGTATCGGGAAGCGATTCCGCTGGTGGGAATTTTACCACGGTGCATTGCGAAGTCCCGCTGCGGGAAGTCACAACCTATTCAAGAACACTGTCTAGTATGACCGGTGGCATGGGCAGTTATACGATGGAATTCAGTCACTACGATGTGATGCCTTCGAATATTCAACAGGACGTGATTTCCAAAGCCCAGTTGAAAGACGACGAAGACGAGTAACTCGATTCGGGCATCAGAAAATTTTGACGTCGTAGGTACCTGGCAATCACCCCGCTCATCAACAGTTGCTGCCTGCATTAGGCAGCAGCTGTTTTTTGTGGGTCTCCCACGGGTCCAAAACCAATGACAATGGACGCGCCGGGGCCATGCGAGCCATTTTTTCCAAAATACCCAATGTTGCTGTTGGTTGGACGATGATTGCAGCAAGACCCGCACGTTGATAACGCGTTGTCCCTTGATGGGGTATGTTTTATGCTGGGGATCGCTGACTGAAAATATCCCGCAAGATTGATAAATCCTTCCATGCGTATTCTTTCGCTGCAACCGTATTTTGGCGGAAGCCATAAAGCGTTTCAAACCGATTGGCAAAGGCACAGTCGGCATCAATGGGAAGTGCTCGCTTGTGCTCCGAGGCATTGGAAGTGGCGGATGCGGCATGCGGCTGTTTACTTCGCAGAGCAGTTGGGGAATCGCTCGTCGGAGCCGGATTTTGATGCTATCTTTTGCAGTGACTTCTTGAATGTCGCGGAATTCAAAGGGTTGGTTAGCGAAGCACTTCAAAGCTTGCCGATGGTGGTTTATTTTCACGAAAACCAATTTGCTTATCCTTCCCGGCGCTATGATGAGCGTGATCTGCACTTTGGATTCACTAACTTTACTAGTTGCCTTGCGGCTGATCAGGTTTGGTTCAATTCGGCATTCAACCGTGACTCGTTCTTTGCCGGCCTGGAAAAGGCATGCGGGCAGTGGCCTGATTATCAACCGACAGAGAGTATTCAACGCATCCGAACCAAGTGCCATGTCGAGCCGCCGGGGATCGTGAGTGGGAAAACGCTGCGGAGATTTCAAGTCGCGGGCGAAACCACCAGACCAGTTAATTTAGTGTGGGCCAGTCGGTGGGAACATGATAAGAATCCGCAACTGCTACTTGAGGCCTTGAGGGCTCTGAAGAAAAGAGGCGTCGATTTTCGTATCAATGTCATTGGGCAGTCGTTTCGGCGTATCCCGGAGGAATTCCAGAAGATCCAAGCTGAGTTTCAAGCGGAGATCCGACGCTGGGGGTATCAGGAATCCCGATTGGAGTATCAGGCTGCGATCGCGGAGTCCGACGTTTTCATTTCCACGGCCGATCATGAGTTTTTCGGGATCGCGGCAGCCGAAGCGATTCTCGGAGGCCTACTCCCGCTCCTGCCAAGTCGTTTGGCTTACCCGGAATTATTGCGAGTCGCTGCAGAACCATCGCGGAAACAGCTATTTTTATATGATGGAAGTGCGGAAGATTTTGTTGACAAGGTTGAGTTTTTGGCAAAAAACCGGGGAAATACCACTCTACTTCGTCAGCATGAAGCATTGCAAAATGAGCTGCAGGGGGATTTAGACTGGGGCGCCCGGGCGCCTCGATTGGATGATAAAATCGAATCGGTTGTGAGGTTTTCCCTTGCCGATTCATGATCGATATTGCCGGCTCCACTGTCTCAGGTGATAATACAACGATGCACGAAATAGAGAAACTTGAACAACCACTGACTTGGCTACATGTCCATGTGCCCAAGGCGGGTGGCAGTACCCTGCGGCAGCTTTTCAATCGAAACTTTGCAGAGGGTTTTTACAACTCAAATTCGTTGTTGGAGACCAAGCAATATACTTGCGAGGACGTTAGCGAAATCGTCCGTTGCCATCCTTGGTTGCGTTGTTTCTCGGATCACAAACTGTCACTGGATCTGCCCTATGATCAGGTGGAAACGAAAGTGATGGCAATCAGCTTTGTCCGAGATCCCGTGGAGCGATTTATCTCTCGCTATTTCTTTCATCGTAACTTCGAGGAAGTTGCCTGCATCGCGCAACGCATGTCCTTCCGCGATTTTGCGGAAGAGGAATTAATCAACGGGAACGCTGATCCGCAAACTAACAGCCAGGTCTATTTCCTCAACGGCGGTCGTTCATTTGACGATATGACGTTGATCAAATCCGCGATGGCCACAGGGCAGGCTTATGTCTTTCCGATTGAGCGTTTTGACGAGGCTTGTATTTGTCTGGAGCATTTGTTTCCCGATTCTTTTCAAGACCTTTCTTACGTCCGAACCAATGTCTCCAAAAAGGACACGGCCATTGACCCCGAAGATCAATTGTTCGTGGCCAAGTATTTGGAAAAGGATCAGCCTGTTTGGGATTTGGCCAACAACTTCCTCAATCGAACCTTGGAAAAAGTGTTCGCCACAGAAGACGAAAAGGTTAATCGCCTGGAAGCCTTTCGAGAGCTTTGCGGTCGCCGTTATCATAACTTCCAACCTCCTAAGCCGGTTGGCGGCGAGGATCAATTGGTCCCTGAGGGGGATCACCTGACGGGAAGTTCATCCATTCGCAATCGTACGGCACCCAGTCAAGGTGACGCGGATATTACATCCCGTTTGGACGAAAACGAATCAGCCAAATCCAACCAGCCCCCAGCAACACCCACGTCAGGAAACTGATCCCGGCTCCCCAGTAGAACAGGGCAGGGTGATAGTAATAGAAAATTGTATGCTCCCCTGCGGGGACCACGATTCCGGTTAAGACTCGATTGACTCTGACGGTTGCTAGTGCGATTTGCTGGTCGTCCTCAATACGGTAAGCCTTCCAGTTGGGATCGTAATAGTCGCCGAGCACCAGCAAATTCGATTGCTCGGTGACAATCCGCAAGACTTGGCGTTCATGGGTGAAAATCATTGGGTCGATTTTGGTGGCACCCGCGTTACTGGTTGGGATATCAACGAGCAACTCACGGGGACTCTCAACCACCACGCGGACTGTTTCGGGGTTGGGGCGTGGAGCGGTCAATGCCCTAAATACGTTTTCCGTTTGTTTAGAGATTTCACGGAGCGAATGCCCCGTAAGCGGCTGTAGCCACACCATTTCCGTCGGGAAAAAAGCATGCGAGGGAGCGGCGATTACTTTCAATTCCAGATCGCCTGTAACTTGGCCATCGATACAAAAATGTTCGGCGTTTTCTAATAGAGCGTCGCGATACAAGATCGCTGATAAATCGGCTGGCTGGATAGAGTGGAAGGAACCGATGATCCGTTTACCTTCCAGTAAGTGGTGTTTGGGATACAGTGATTTGCGATCGCGAAGAATCTGTTCCGAAAGCTGAGTGATTTGGTCTGTTTCGATGTCAATCGACGCAGCCCGTATCCAAGTCGAGTCAAAGACGGCGTTGGTGGCCGAGGGGTTGGTCGCCAGCGCTGGAGACCATTGCAGCGTCCAGCCAGTAGCTAATGCGATTTCAATGGATACCAACGTCAGCATGGCGGGTATGAAATTAGCCCGCACGAATTGAAATCGATCGCGCAAGTGCCAGGCCATTGCGAAAACAGCTAACACGACGGTGGTGTGCAATAGCGCGGCAAAGATTTGGCTAGTCGCCGTATCTTTAACGACAGGAAAAATCTGATAGCCAAAAAATTGATTGAGCGCAGTCAGGATGGCCAGGGAAAGGGTCAAGGCGACCACCGCGATCACAACACCGCACATGATACGGATCATTTTGGACGAGTGGTTGTTTTCAAAGTCTTGACGCCGCACGGCGTCCACGGCTCGGCCCGCCAATAGACACAAGCAAAGCGCCGCTACAACAAAGAGCTTGGCGGGGTAACGGAATCGATAGTAACCAGGCAGCAAGATTTCCATCAACCAATACACGCCACCCGACGGCTCTCCAAGGAAATGAGCCGTCCCATTTCCACCGCGCATCAGGTTGAGTTCATTGATCCACCAACCGACGCCATACCAACCGAACGATGCAAACAAGAAAGTTACTAATACGATCATCAAGAACCGATTGTCCTGATGAAATCGCTTCGCAAAAATCTCGGCTAACGCCAGTAAAAAAGTAATCACGCCTAGATAGATACTGCCATTCCAAATTCGATCCGCTCCCAGCACGTTTGATGACCAGGCGTTTTCGGCTCCCAACAAATTTGGCCAAACCAAATCAACAAGAGTCCACGGGGCCTGACTGAATTGGTAAATCGCATCTTGATGGGTTCCCGGAATCGGGCGGGCCAGCGGAGAAAGGGTCTCAGATTCGGATTTCAGTGCGTGGTAAATCGAACGGTCATTTTCATGGCAAGAGCGTTCGCTGCGTTGCGACCACTCAAGCGAAGGGAGAATCTGGATGGCGGCCAAAGATGCCGACAGTATGGCCACACCCAGTAACGGAGGAAGGACGAATTTCAGACGCTGTTTAATTCGCCATCCCGATCCCAAGCCCGCCCCCTGAAGCCACCACCCAATCCCGGCAATCAATAAGACATGAAACGCCATTTGTGGATCGCCACTTAATATCATCATGCAAAGAGTGAAGGCTAATGCGATGAGAGATCGTATATCTCGGTGATTCGCGTAGCGGAGAATCCAGCCCACGGCGATCGGTAGCCAAGCTGCCCCAACCAAAAAAACGGTATTGGAGGTTTGCGATAAACAGCATCCTCCCAGTCCGTAACTGAGCCCCACCAACCAGGCGGCGGGAGCACTGAGGCCTGTCTGAAAACCACACCAGCGAGCACCATATATCGCCAGGTAGACGTGCAACAAAGTGTACAGTCCAAACAAAACAGTAAATGGAACGAAGCGAATCAGGAAGATTAGCTTGCCTGGATAAAAGACGCCTGTGGAGGCATCGGCGACCACCGGCGCGCCCCAATTATCTAACGAGCACCAAAGTGGTATGTCGCCCGCAAGCCAACGCTCACTGGTCCATTGGTAAAGCGGTTGGTAAAGGTTAGCGGCATCTCCAAAACCGAATTGGCTGACACCCATTAAAACGGGCCAGAAAAGCCAAATGGAAATTACTAGAACCAGAAAGTGACCAAGGATATCGACCCGTTTGTCATAGGCTTCAAATTGGGGAGGGGTGCGATTCATGGAGGTATCAAAGCACGCGATGGAAACGAATGGAATGGGGTGGATAACCACTCACATGATTCCAATGGAGTGTTTGTCGAAAGAACCAATACCTGGGCATTCGGGACGTGCAACAACATTCTAGTTGACCAATGAATATCGTACTCGATATGCCGCTAATGTGGGGCCATGCCGTCATGAGGCGGCCTGCCAGAGGTGAGCCCATGGAGCCTTTCATTCCCATAACAAGCGTTGGCAGGGAACAAAACCCTACCTGAGCAAGGGAGGAGATGGTCTAATCGATTCCAAGTAGTAAGGTCGATCTAGAGTTAAACTTGTTAGGCACGCTTGTGGTTTGGATAACGCTATTGGGCTTGATTGTCGTTTTCTTGTTACTGGTGGCAGTACACGACCTGTTTCAGCGCGAGGATCCGATCCTGCGGAACTTTCCACTGGTTGGCCATGGTCGCAGCCTGCTGATTTCTCTGGGACCCAAGTTGAGGCAATATATCGTTGCTGCTAACGACGAAGAACGCCCTTTCACTCGGGATCAAAGAGAGTGGTTGCATGCTTCTGCTGAGATGAAAAATAATTACAGTGGTTTTGGGACCGATAATCCGATCGGTAGCATTAATAACTATCTGATTATCAAGCACGCCTCGTTTCCATTAGCGGAACCATTGAAGGGCGAGGTGGGATACGACCCGGAGTTCCAGATTCCGGTGGCCAAGGTGTTGGGAGGGTACCGGAAACGCAAAAAAGCGTTTCGCCCCCGCTCCATTGTGAATACGTCAGGAATGAGTTTTGGCTCCTTGAGCGCCCCCGCCGTGGAAGCGATCAGTCGCGGATGCCAATTGGCCGGTTGCTTGCAAAATACTGGCGAGGGTGGCATCGCCTCTCATCACGATCACGGTTCTGGTTTGATTTGGCAAATCGGGACTGGGTACTTCGGTTGCCGTGCAGCCGATGGCGGATTTTCGATGGAGCGATTTCTGGAAACCGTCGCTCAGCACGATGTAAGGGCGATTGAAATCAAGCTTAGCCAAGGCGCTAAACCGGGGAAGGGTGGTGTTTTACCAGCCACAAAAATCACCCCGGAAATTTCGAAAATTCGTGGTATCCCGATGGACCGTGATTGCCTGAGCCCCTCATCTCACCGCGTCTTTTCGGATGTCGACGGGCTGTTGGATTTTATCGAACTGCTTGCCGAGAAAACGGGTTTACCGGTGGGGATTAAATCGGCAGTCGGCCAAATGAATTTTTGGCATGAACTCGCGCAACAAATTTCTACGACCCAGAGGGCACCTGATTTCATTGCCATCGATGGGGGCGAGGGCGGTACGGGAGCGGCACCGAGAGTCTTTTCTGATCACGTTGCATTACCGTTTCTGTTGGGTTTTGCCCGAGTGCATCGTGTATTTTTTGAAGCCGGCTTGCATGACAAGGTCGTGTTTGTGGGTTCCGGCAAATTAGGGTTTCCGGAGACATCTTTGTTTGCTTTTGCTTTGGGATGTGACATGGTGGCAATCGGTCGGGAAGCGATGATGTCGATTGGTTGCATTCAAGCGCAAGAATGCCACACCGGATTTTGTCCAACGGGAGTGGCAACTCAACGAAAATGGCTCATGCGAGGGTTAACGCCGGGTGTGAAATCGCATAATTTCGCGAATTACCTAACCCATCTTCGTAAAGAAATTTTGCAACTGTGCCATGCCTGTGGCGTCGTTCACCCAAGTTTAATCACGACCGAGCATTTCGAAATTTTGAATCCGGGTGAACGAAGTCAATCACTCGTCGAACATTTTGATCTTCCCGCCGCAAGTCGTATGCCTGCCGTTAACGACATTGCTGAAATTTCTCGATTGATGGAAGCTACAGTCGTCAGCTAGGCACGAGGGAAACGGAATTTTGGGATTTCTCTAATTATCCGCTGGTGTCACTGTCAGAATTTGGCCGGTGGAAGGGTCGGTTTTGGTGGCCGGCGGAAGCTCGAGCGATTCAACCGTTTCCGCTTCCGGTTGCTGCAGAAATGCAATTTGGATCCGTAATTGGCGGAGTGTGGTCAATTCTCGATGGGCTGCTTGCCGAGTCATTTTGAGGGCCGGTAGTAATTGATTGGTCAGGATTCCCCCAGTTCCCTCGCCATCGAAGAGTTCGTGGTGCTCGGCGATCGGCAATGCCAACTGTTGCTGCGCAAGACGCATCGTTTTTAGATAGGGTTCGGTATTCCAAAGGAGCGTTAAGGGTCCTTGGGATTTCAAGAGATACAAACCGAATACGCGCTCCGAATCGATGGTCTGAACCAAATCGTTTAAGTTATCCAGCGCGGATAATTCTGCTTGTAATCTGTTCAGCAACGCCGGTTCGTGTATCCCCTGTTTCCATTGCTTCGATTAAAAGCGAAGCTCCCATGTTCTGAATCGCCTTGCGTACAAGAAAACCGACGAGGCCTAGATAATGATTGGGTTGTCGGCTTAGCTTTATGATTTGCAACGCAGTCTTGGCTGCTTCATGCGGTTGCCCTTTGGCAATCTCGACTGCACCACGGAAGTACAGGAGACGTGCAAATGAACGCATTTCGACGCGGTCTTTTGCGTTGATGGAATCGAAATTGGATGAATCCAGTTCGACGAGCGGCACGTACGCATTCGCAGAAATGGCCTTTGATATTTTTTGAAAGGTCTCTGCTGTGTTGATCGCTTCGAATTTCTCAACGAGCTTCTCGCTGAAATCCTGGTCGCTATTGAAGTCCTCTCCCAGGGCAGACTCAGTGGCCTTGCGTCCAGCCTCCGCTTGAGAAAACCACCATGCGGCATTATCTACATCGGGAATCGGTTCGACATTCAAGTCGTTGACTGAAACAGGTTTGCCTGCGAGTTTCAACCGTTCGAGTTCTGAAGTCCTGTCTGAATCTTCTTGGGCGAAGGCGGTAGTCACGAAAAGCCACGAAATCGTAACCGCAAGGACGAAGGAGTAACTCGGGTTTCCTGATTTCATCCGGTGCTCAAGGTTCGACATGGGTGAGGATGCAAAAAAGATCGCGGTAGGCTAGGGTTTCAGACAGAGTAGAGCTTGGATAACGCCGCATTTTTTGGATTGGCTTGCATTTATTTTAACTGCCCACCGTAATCGTTGCGGGGATTACGATACACCGTATGCAGGTGCTCTTGGGGGTCGCCACCCAAATCTTGACAGGCGTATTCAATGATGATTGAGGGGCCCTGAATGCGATAGGAAATATCGCTTCCAGCTTCCATTTCCCCGTTCCATACAAACCGTATCTGCGGCATTTCATTTTCAATCTCCTGCATGCGCTGTTTCGCAGATGGGGCAGGTAAGTCGTTGACCCACTGACTGATCAGTCGCATCAAGATCGTTTTTTGTTGAACGGTCAAATCCGCGCAAGAAAGCCCTTTGAGTGCGGGTGTCACATCGTCTTGTCCGGGACCGGTCATGATTCGACCACGTTGTTTTCCTTGCACGGCACGGATTCGTTGTTCATCGTTGAGACTGTTGATGAAACGATAGGAGTCATCAATTTCCCCAGTCAGTGGCCTTAAACTGCGACTTCCCAATTGGAACGTTTGTGGCTGGGTACCGATAAAACTGGGAGCCATTGTGATGTCGTCACCGGCTAATGAGACGTTGACACCAATGTGGTGGCCATCTAATTGAAACGCCCATGGTTCTGTCGGCGAAGGAGTTCCGAACAAGCAAAGGAAAAAATTCTCCGTGCCGAACCCATCACGCGGTTTCCCTTGATTCAAAAGTTGGTCATCAGCCAACATGATGCCGCGCATTTTTTCGTACCCCCGCGTCGAAAACAGCGAAGCCATAAGCTGGCAAGCCAACTCGAGTTGCTGCCGATTCAGTTCCCCGAGACGCAGCCCGGCCGTGTTCCTGCGCATGGCCGGTAGATTGGTCCATTGACGTCGCTCATCGCTCAGCAGATCGAAGCGAATTTTCTTTTGTAATGACGCATCTAATGAATCAACAAACGCATTGGCTGAGGCGGCCATTTCTGCCGCAGTATGCTCGGTCTTGGCAGGAACGAACGTGCCCAGCCAATAGCTGACATCAGAAACATAGGCGGCTCGATCCGTAGGTAGCGTCTGCTGAGCGGACGCAGACTCTGCCAGAAAACTGAACAGCGTTGTCAGGGCAAGCATCGTAGAGTAACGGAGAATTCGGCGCATCGTCTTAACCCACTAAAAAGGAGCGTGTAGAACAGCTTGTCCCTAATTATCGAGAGCTGATAAGAGAATGCAACGATCTGTCCCCAGAAATATCGGCAGATTGATCGTCGGCGATATTGCCCCAGTGAGGGACGCCGTTCCTGGCCTGCCTGAGCACGAAAGCGAGAGATTTCGTTTGGAGCAGGGCAGGGTTGAAGAGGCTTTTTTCAGAACACCGATGCCGTGATGGCAGGCCTAGGCCTTTTCCAGCATCTTAATTTGGGCCGATGCGCGATTGATCGACTGTCGACGGAGTTCTGTTTCCGCTGTTGTGGATTGGGGAAGTGCCTCAGCTTCGGACAAGCGGTTGCGAACCGCGTCCATTCCCAAATCCGCAAACGGAGTCGCTTTGCCCGTCAATACCGAGACGACATCGTTGGAAATTTGCACAAAGCCTCCATCGATAAAGTAGCGATCGGTGTCGCTGCCGGTGCGAACCAGCATCTCCCCAAAACCCAAACGGCCGATCGTGGGCGCGTGGTCTTTCAGGATTCCGATTTCCCCGTCAATTAATGGCAGAGATACGAATTCGGCTTGCACGTCCAGGGCCGTGGTTTCGGGAGTAACAATGACAACTTGCATGCTAAGTCTCGTTTCATCGGAGGAGGCGTTATCCACTCAAGGCGAAATGCACCGGGACAGCGTCCCGGCGATTGCCTTAACTGAAAGATGCTTACGCCTTGGCTGCCATTTGCTTGGCTTGTTCTTCGGCTTGTTCTACGGCACCAACGTACATGAAGGCTTGTTCTGGCAGGTGATCCCATTTGCCGTCACAAATTTCTTCAAAACTTCGGATCGTATCTTCGATCGTCGTGTCTTCACCCTTTTTGCCGGTAAAGACTTCGGCGACGAAGAACGGTTGGGAAAGGAATCGTTCGATACGTCGAGCACGGTGCACGACCAACTTGTCCTCTTCCGCCAATTCATCGACACCGAGAATCGCGATGATATCTTGGAGTTCACGATATCGCTGTAGCGTTGTTTGCACGCGGCGAGCGATCGTGTAATGGCGTTCACCCACGTATTGGGGATCCAGAATACGTGAAGAAGAAGCCAATGGATCCACGGCGGGGTAAATCCCTTTTTCCGAGATCGATCGTTCGAGGTAGATAAACGCATCCAATTGACCAAACGCCGTCGCCGGTGCAGGGTCAGTCGGGTCATCCGCAGGAACGTAAACGGCTTGTACCGAAGTAATCGCACCTTTGTTAGTCGAAGCAATACGCTCTTGCAAAGCACCCATCTCTGTCGCCAGAGTGGGTTGGTAACCCACGGCAGATGGCATGCGTCCCAACAGAGCGGAGACTTCCGAACCCGCTTGCGAGAAGCGGAAAATATTATCAACAAACAACAGGGTGTCCGCACCAGTTGAATCGCGGAAGTACTCGGCCATGGTCAACGCCGAAAGTGCTACGCGAAGACGCGACCCGGGTGGCTCGTTCATTTGGCCGAACACCATGCAGGTCTGTTCGATAACCGATTTACCGGTGTCACCGATCTTGGCTTCCTGCATCTCGTTCCACAGGTCGGTTCCTTCGCGAGTTCGCTCGCCCACTCCGGCGAACACGGAGTAACCACCGTGGGAACTGGCGATACGTGCGATAAGTTCAGTGAGAATAACGGTTTTTCCCAAACCCGCTCCACCAAACAATCCAGCTTTACCGCCACGAACAAACGGGGTCAGCAAATCGATGACTTTGATGCCGGTGGGGAATATTTCGGTGTTCGTGGAGAGTTCTTCCACTTTGGGAGCTGAGCGGTGAATGGGGCGAATTTCTTCCGCGGCGACTTCACCGCGACCATCCACGGGTTCGCCAAGCATGTTAAAGACGCGACCCAGTGTTGCTTGTCCGACCGGCACCGAAACAGGGCTACCTGAGTCAACACAGGTTTGTCCGCGAACCATTCCCTCGGTACTACCCAGGGCGACACAACGAATACGGCCGCCGCCGAGTTGTTTTGAGACTTCACCCGTCAAGACGCGGGTGCCTTCGCCTTCTTTCACTTCAACGGTTACAGCGTTGTAAATGGAGGGCAAGCTATCTTCCGGAAATTCGGCATCGAAGGTCGAGCCGATGACCTGTGTGACGTGACCAGTGTTTGCCATGTTTCTACTTTATCGAATTAAGGTTTTGAGTTGCTTGTGTCTATTAAGGAGTCTGGGGACGGTACCTGAAAAGGTGCCTCCCGACTTTTGTCGGATTACCCTTCCAGGGCTTCCACTCCGCCAATCACTTCCATGATCTCGCCCGTAATCTTTGATTGACGAGCTCGGTTGTAGGTCATCGAGAGGCTCTTAATCATCTCGTTTGCGTTTTCCGTAGCACTTTTCATGGCTACCATGCGGGCGATCTGTTCGCTGACTGCCGCATCCAGAAAACACTTGAACAGCTTGACCTTGAAGCTGGTAGGAACGACCTCTTCGAGAATGCTCTCGGCCGAGGGTTCAAATTCATAAACCGATTCCGATTGTTTTGCGTCGCCTGATTTTTCATCTGGCGTCCCATCCAACGTTCCCAAAGGCAGCAGTGTCTCGACGACTGCGGTCTGTCGGGCGATGGTATGGAACTGGGTGTAGACCACATCCAAACGATCCAATTCACCGGCGATGTAGCGTTGCAGATACACGTTGGCGATCCGCTCGACTTCTTCGTAAGCAGGCTGATCATCGAACTGCAAAAATTGCTCGTTCATTTCAATTTCGCGGAACTTGAAGCCTGAAATGCCTCGCTTGCCGGAGACGTCCATGGCGACCTGCGGAATTTCTTCCAGCATTTCTTTTCGCCGTTTTGTCCCCATGCGAATGACGTTACCGTTGTAACCACCGCATAGGCCACGGTTTGCCGTAAGCACCAACAAGGCGCCCGACTTCTGTTCCGCATGCTCCTCCAACAGAGGGTGTGTCACCTCCAGGCCGGCATTTGCCAAGTCGCCAACCACTTGGGTGATGCGGTCCGTGTAAGCCGTTGCTGCCGAGGCGCGATCCATCGCCTTCTTGAATCGCGCGGTGGCGATCAATTCCATCGTTCGCGTAATCTTTTTGATATTACGAATCGATTTGCGACGTTTGTCGAGTGCTCTTGGGTTGGCCATGTCTTCGTCAGGTGTTTTGGTGTGGAACCGATTGAGACTTGAGGCGAGCAGCGATTCTCATCGCCGCCACCGTCACGTCCGAGGATCATTACTTAAACGATGTGTTGAACGTGCCGTTGAACTCCGCCATTGCGGCGACGACTGCTTGCGTCGTTGGGTGATCGTCTTTCTTCATACAATCGCCCTCGTCCTTGGTCTCATCCAGTTGGGTCCAAACATCCTGTTTCTTGTCGTGGATGAAGGTCAGGAATTCCTCTTCCCAGCGTTGGACCTGATCGACGGGGATTTTATCAAGATGACCGGCTGCTCCAGCAAAGATCACCATGATTTGATCGACCACGTTGAGTGGTTTGTATTGCCCCTGTTTGAGCAGTTCTACCATGCGATAACCACGATCCAGTTGGGATTGTGTGGCCGCATCGAGGTCCGTACCCAATTGAGCAAACGCTTCCAGTTCACGGAAAGCTGCCAAGTCAAGCCGCAACCCACCGGCCACGTTTTTCATGGCTTTTACCTGAGCCGCACCACCCACTCGTGATACCGAAATACCGGCATTCATGGCGGGGCGTACGCCGCGGAAGAAAAGGTCAGGTTGCACATAAATTTGACCATCGGTGATGGAAATCACGTTGGTCGGAATGTATGCCGAAACTTCCCCTTCCAAGGTTTCAATGATGGGTAAGGAGGTGATGGAGCCTGCTCCCAGTTCGTCACTCAATTTACAAGAACGTTCGAGCAATCGACTGTGGCAATAGAACACGTCACCCGGGTAAGCTTCACGACCCGGAGGACGCCGCATCAACAGCGACAATTCCCGGTAGGCGACCGCTTGTTTTGATAAATCATCGTAAACCACCAAGCAGTGCTGACCGTTCCACATAAAGTGTTCGGCCATGGCGGTCCCGGCATAGGGAGCGATGTATTGCAAAGGAGCGGGAGCACTAGCTCCGGCCACGACCACGGTCGTGTAGTCCATCGCACCACTCTCTTCAAGCACTCCGATGACGCCCGCTACCGAACTGTCTTTTTGGCCGACCGCGACGTAAAAGCATTTCACACCGGTATTTTTTTGGTTGATAATCGCGTCGATGGCGATAGCTGTTTTCCCGGTTTTTCGGTCACCAATAACCAATTCCCGCTGGCCTCGACCGATGGGTGTCATTGCATCAACGGCTTTCAAACCGGTTTGCATCGGCTCGTGTACACCCTTTCTCTCGGCAACGCCGGGAGCAATGACTTCCACCGGACGTGTCTCGGTGGCATTGATCGGGCCTTTTCCATCGAGCGGGTTGCCGAGTGGATCAATGACGCGACCCATGACGGCTTCACCCACGGGAACCGAAAGCAGCGTGCCTAACGCTTTGACTTCGTCACCCTCTTTGATGTTTAGATAACCACCGAGAATGATGATACCAACACTGTTCTCTTCCAGGTTAAACGCCAGGCCGATGACTCCACCAGGGAACTCAACCATCTCACCCGCAGCGACTCCGGTTAGACCGTGAACTCGAGCGATACCATCGCCGACCTCGAGAACCGTTCCTACTTCACGGACATCGACTTGGCTATCGAATTGATCGATTTCCTGTTGGATGACCGATGCGATTTCGTCAGCACTAAACTTCATGGGTTTCCTCGTAACTTTCGATTGCCGGGACTAGACGATCTAGGCTTCGCTTGCGAAGCGGTCCAGGGCTTGTCGTATTTGTTGGTTGGCACGACCGATCGCGGTCGTACGAATTTGATTTAATTGATTGGTGACACTGCCGTCGTAGACGGTATCGCCGATGCGAACCACCAAGCCACCGATGATGGTGGGATCGACTTGAGTTGCCATGGTGACCTGCTTTCCCAACACCTGGGACATTTGCTCGGCCACTTGTTGTCGCAGTCCATCATTGACCGGGATCGCCGTGATCATGGTTGCCTGAATGCGATTGGACATTTCGTCGTGCATGAGTTGCACCGCATCGCGAATCGCGGCGAAGCAATCAGCGCGACCTTTTCGGCAAACCACTTTGACAAAGTTCAAGAACTCGGGACTGGCTTTGTCCCGGATCGCTTTGTCAATTAGCGACTCCTTTTCCGCGAAACCGATTCGCGGCGATTCCAACGCGTGCCTCAGGCTTGGCAGTTGACCCAATACGTCAACAAACGAGTCGAGTTGATCGACCATCTGATCGACCACACCGGCCTTGGTGGCCAAGCCCATGAGAGCTTTACCGTACACATTGCCCAAGTACTGTTGGTCGGTATCAAAAACCGGTTTGTTGTCGTCTTCTGACATTTTCAATTCACATCCGCACGTTAGCTGGATTGAGCGAAACGCTCGAGGGACTGTTCGATCAACTGTTGGTGGTCATCGGTAGTGAGTTCTTTACCAACCAGGCTACCTGCCAAGCTGACGGCCGAATCCACACTACGTTCGGCCAGTTCGCGAACGGCCTCATCCTTGGCGGCCTTGATTTCTGCCACGGCTTTGTCGCGTTGGCGCTGGGCTTCGTCACCGGCTTCTGCCAGTATCTTTTCCCTTGCTCGCTGCGCGTCTTGCTTGGCCTCTGCTACGAGAGCGGAGGCTTCGTCACGCGCGGCTTGGATTTGCTGCTCGTATTGAGCCAGCAAGGCCTTCGCTTTGTCGTTGGCGGTTTGAGCGTCATTGATATTGTTGGCAATGCCCGATTCCCGTTTTTCCAGACCTTCGATGATCGGTGTCCACGCAAACTTGCGTAACAACAAAATCAGAAGGACGAAGATCAACAGGCTGAACAGCAACGTATCGACGCGAAATTGCAACGCGGGCGCAGCTTCTCCAGAAGCCAGCACCATCGCATTCAGCTCAACCAAAAGGTCTGTGTTCATTAAAACACCCCGTTCATGACACACCCGGTAAAGGGGCAACATTTAGTTAGCGCTGCGGCCGCCCGGAAGGACTGCCGCAGCTGCCCAATTACGCGGCGAAAAACACACCCAGCAGAATCGCAGCGAAGGCAGCACCTTCGATCAACGCAGCTGACAAAATCATGGCCCCTTGGATTTGGCTGGCCATATCCGGTTGGCGAGCGATGCTTTCGCATGCCGAGCCACCGATGCGACCGATGCCAATGCCCGCGCCAACGGCTGCCAAACCAGCACCCACGGCGTTCAAGCCCTTGATAGGTGAAGTTTGTGCCAGGGCTGAAACCCCTTCCGAAGCGCCTTGAGCTTCAGCGGTGCAGCAAAAAAGTAGAGAGCCCACGAGGACCATTACGACAGGTACAACTTTGAACATTGATTATTCTCCAGCGTTAAAAAATTGATCGTTGAGTATCTTTGAAATTTGTTTTGTTTGATTTGAATTCGGTTTCCAGCAGCCAGATGTCTAGTGCGGATGAACCGCAGCTCCAATGAACAGGGCTGTTAAGAATGTGAAAACGTATGCCTGGATGAATGCGACAAGCAACTCCAGAATATTGATGGCAATGGATGATCCGAGAACACCAGGCACAATCACCCAATTCATATGGGTACCCCACATCGCTCCGATAAAGGCAATCAACACTGCCAATACCAAGTGACCCGCAAACATGTTGGCAAATAATCGAACTGCCAAAACCATGTGTTTAATAAACAGGCCGAACACCTCGATCGCCCAAATCCCAATCGTTAGCGGCATTTTCAGGAACCCATCCACGTCGACGTGAGGAGCCTGAGCTTTCCAGAATCCAACCACGCCCAATTTCTTCATGCCGGTAAACAGCACAATCAAAAAGACGACCAGCGCCAAAGAGGCCGTCACGCTGATGTTGCTGGTAGGTGTTCCAAACAATGGGAACATGCCCATCAGATTCATGGTCAGAATGAAAAAGAAGGTGGTGAGCAGAAAGGGCAAGAATTTTTTGTAATCGTGGGAGCCAATAGAAGGCTTCGCCACATCGTCTCGTACGAAATAAATCATCGATTCCAAGGCGTTCCATAAACGGCCTTGGGGAGCGTTTCCGTCCTTGATCTTGTTGGCAAGCCAAACGAAAAGGAAGAACACAAAGGCTGCTGCAATCAGCATTAAGACGATGAATTTTGTCGGTTGAAATGTGACACGCCCAATAAACTTGCTGACGTTCTCGTCTTCCGACTCTTCGTAAAGCGGTTCATTATCAGTGTAGGGCGATATTTGCGGAATGGTCAACTTTCGTGACTTGTGCCCATCATGACCGAAAAGGGAAAAATTATCCTCGTGGTCATAAAAGCCTGGGATGGTGAAGTGATCGGAATCCTGAACGTGACTGATTAACCAATCTTGGTTCAGGAAGTAATCAAAGTTGGACATCTCCTTGCTGTGCTCGTCGTCGTGATGCTCATCACCCTCGGCGTGGTCTTCACCCTCGGCGTGGTCTTCACCAGCGTCCGCTTTGGCAGACTCTTTTTCTTGCTTGGTCGTTGCTTTTGCTTCCGATTCCTGAACGACCGGCGCGGCGGCATCCACAGAATTAACGGGTGCAATGAGCCCCATCAAAAGGAGTAACATCAGGCTCGTCAAAAGGCTTGCGACCTTTGACTTAGCGATTCGTTCTGGTGGAATCTTTGACATGTGTTTCCTAAACGTCCATCTTGGCTGTGGGGCCAATGGTGGGGGTGCATTTTTCGCCCCGCCCGACTCCCAAAGTCCGCATGCGAGTTTTTAGTTCGGTCAGCAGCCCAACAAGGTAAAACAAAATCACAAAGTAGACCATGCCCTCAGCGAGCAATGACTCAAAGTTCGTTTTGCAAACCATTAGCAGGGCCAGGGGGAAACCCGCTCGAGCCGCCATTGATAAGTAAAGCCGCGACACTAAAAAAGCGTCACCGCGTGGGTAGATCGAGAAAAAGTGAGCGATAATCGCTCCCAATGCACAAAAAGCGAGAGAAACGCCCGCTGATATCAACATTTCTGAATTGCCGAAAGCGAACACAGCACCCAGCGTCAACGCGCCTACACCCGCAAACATCAGCAGTAGGGTGGCCAGATTACGGTTTTCCGTAACTGGGGGTGCCTGCTTTTCGGTGCTGGGAGTTTCCGCTTGTGACATTATGTTTTTGCAAGTGAAAGGAAGTACCAAATCGTCGGCCAGAGTCCATTAGGATCTGGGTGCCTTGGATACCGGTGTTGGGTCGGGGTTCTGATTTTCGTTACTGGCGGGTTCTTTCTCAGGACCTGCCGGAGGATTACTAATCCGCTGGGCCAGTTTGAGCAATTGCCGGAATGCGGTCACCATGCCTAAAGCCAAGCCAATCACGGAAAAAAGGGGGCTCGTCTTGAGGGCATAATCCAACCAATATCCCAGCAAAAAGCAGATTCCGATTGTGAATGCTACCGTCGATGCCTCGGATGCTCGGCCAATTGCTTTGGCCATCGCAGAGCGATCGTCTTCCGGGATTTGCTGATGCACAGCGGACCCACTTAACCTGTCTGGAGGTCTATAAAAAACGGCAGAATTTACGGGCCACAATCTAGCTTTGCAAAATTGGCCGGTCAACCGACATTGGGAAAATTTTCACAAAGTTTTTTGGCGGCGCAAATCCCTATCAAATTTTGGGTTACAACCCTGCCGTTGCGTCAGGCCCAGAAACTCCCAATAGCGCCCCTTAAGCCATTGCCGGGGTCAGCATAGGCTCTCTGAGAGTGATATTAATAGGAATCCCGTATTGGTTGTAAGTTCATTGATATCAATGGTTTGCAATTTTGTAAACGGTTGTTTCGCAGTGCTCTTTTCTTGCAAAACTGACACTTTCTGACTAGTATGGTCACCTGAGGACCCACAAAAAGGCGGTAACGGTTTTAATCTGTTCACCGCGACGGCTATCGCAGGCTGAGAACTCTCTTGGAGCATCCGCTTGTCTTGCCAAAGTTTCGTAAGCTGATTCGGACGGTCAGTTTGAATAAAAACACCTCCAGGGTGAAATGGAATTCCCAAGGGGCACTCGGCAATTCAATTGCCGGGGATCTCGCCATGTAATGACAGGCTTTACGCCAGGTGGAATTCTTGACTACTGCATCATCACTTCGTTCTCAAACGGCCAAAAAACTTGCCGAGACGGCCAAAAAAAGTGGCGTGCCGGGTTGGCACTCTATGAGAAAAGAGCAACTCGTCTCAGAGTTGTTGAAACTTGCACGGCAAAAGCAACGAGCCAAACGGCCGGCCGCTACACGCGGCAGCAAGAGCGCATCGAAAACATCCGGTAAAACGTCGACCGTGCGGATTTCTGCTGGAAAGGCAGTGGCAGCCAATGGTAATGGCAACGGTCGAAATGGTTCGGGCAAAAAAAAGGCGGTGCGAAAACCCGCCCACGTTCCCAACGAACGTAT
This sequence comes from uncultured Pirellulaceae bacterium, assembly GCA_905480235.1. Classification (GTDB taxonomy): domain Bacteria; phylum Planctomycetota; class Planctomycetia; order Pirellulales; family Pirellulaceae; genus CAJQPP01. The sequence goes on along the minus strand of CAJQPP010000006.1, from coordinate 67,196 downwards.
TGTTAGTGTGATTCGAGAAGAGAATCGACGCCGCGAACAACTGAAAGACTTGGCTCGGGTTACTTCCAGCGATTGTAAATCTGATCCTGTGAAAGACCGCGTCGTGTTGTTGGTCCGTGATCCGCATTGGGTTCAAGCTTATTGGGAGATCACCAAAGCAACCGTGCAGCGAGCCAGTGTCGCATTTACTGACCGCTGGCACGAAGTTAAACCGATCATTCGTCTCTACGAAGTTACGGAACAACAACAGACCCATGCGGTGGAACAACACGTCCGCGATATTCCCATTCACGGTGGGGTAAAGAATTGGTTTATTGACGTGCCCGATCCTCCCAAGACCTATCGGATCGCCATTGGTTACTTGTTGCCGGAAAAAAAATTCTACCTGATTGCAAAGAGCAATAAGGTAACGACTCCGATCCCCAGCAGCAGCGATACGGTCGACCATAACTGGACAGACATCGCGATGAACCATCAAAAGTTCTATGCGCTCTCCGGCGGTTACGCGGAGAACGCAGATCATGACGATTTGCGAGAAGTGTTCGAAGAGAAATTACGTCGCCCGATGTCTACCCCGATGTTCGCCCAGATCGCATCTTCGACATTAGGTGGAGTCAGGGGTTTTGAATTTGCAGTCGATGCGGAGATGATTATCTACGGAACGGCAGATCCTAATGCGACGGTCACTCTTGCCGGTGAACCCGTCAAGTTGCGCAGTGATGGGACATTCGAAGTTCGCATGTCCATGCCAGATCGACGCCAGGTGTTACCGATTGTCGCCTGCAGTCGAGATGGTACCGAGCAGCGCACAACGGTGGTTGCCATCGAGCGGAATACCAAAGTAATGGAGCCTATTTCTCGGGACCTTGAGGATACCTAACCGACAAGCAGGTGCATGGATGTAGCCTATGTTTGAATTCAATCGAAACAAAATAACGCCGCGCATTGGGAGTCTCCCCTCGCGCGGCCTTCTTCTGCGCGGCCTTCTTCTGATGCTGTGTACCTTGCTGGTCACTGGTTGTGGGTTATCTAAAACGCGAGCTGATATCCTGTTGCCAGGGTATAAATCAGTGAAGCATTACCTGGTTTTTGAAGATTTATCACTTCCTCCCGGGCAGCTTTTAATTGTGGGACCAACTCGCGGCCTTAACGGCTTCGAGGAAATTAAGGTGGGGGAACCGTTTCGCTTTTCCCGTAAATACGACACCCGCATTTATTTGGTCCCAGTCGAATTTTCCACGGAGGCCTGGAATCAGGAATCGCTTCAGGCATGGCCCAGTGTGATTCCGCCAGTCAGTGAAATAAACAGCGTGCCCCTGATTAGTTCGGTGGCGGAGGTCATTACGAATCTATGTTTCGACGGCGTCGTTGACGGGCAACCTGTCTTCGGAGTCGTATCTCAGGTCAAGCTGGATTCGTTGGGGCAGGTCGTCAATCCGACCACTTTTTTGTTAATCATCTTATTGCTGGTCGGTGTCGGGTTGGCCCTTTGTTTTTACGCATCCCGTCGGCTAAAAGCGGGGCCTTTGCAGCGGCAGCGTTCGGGAGAAAACCGAAGAGTTGAATCCTCGTGATTCTTTATTTCGTATGTTTTGCGCTAACACTGGCAATAGAATGGGGTGTGCTCCTTATTTGGGTATCCTTGCGGGGGCCTTCCTACCGAACTTTCGATCTGTGTTTATTGTTAGGCGGTATGAACTGCATAACACATCCCTTGGCTTGGTGGTTATTGGCTTGCGGGAATCCGTCCTTTTTTTTCGCATACTTCGGGATCGAAATTGCCGTGGTTTTCGTGGAGGCGTGTGTCTTGCATCGCCTAGGCGGTTTGCCGGGGCGCTCTGCGTTTTTGCTCAGCCTGGCGTGTAATCTAGCGTCTCTGCTGGTCGGCATTCCCTTGTTATGGTTCCTGTCGTTCATCTGACATGCATAGCCGGACGCCTCTTTCGAGCATTGGCGGCAAGGGATGGGGTTCCATTCAGGGGCGTCGCTTCGTTGCTCTCCGATACCCAATCGGAACGTCCATCGACCCCCTCGGATGGATCGGATAACATTCCATGGTTTCCATTTAGGCCTCCCGCGGAATTCAATGAGCCTGCTCTCTGCATCCGATTTACGTAAATACTTTGCCGCAGAACCCGTATTGGATGGGGCGACGCTGGAAATTCGCAAAGGCCAACATGTAGGGTTGGTGGGGCCTAACGGCGCAGGCAAAACGACGCTTTTGAATATTCTGATGGGCGACCTTCTGTATGACGCCGGAGTGGTTAATATCGCGCCGGGTGCTCGTGTAGGTTTTCTTCGTCAGCGACCGGAATTCGATCCCACCGAAACAGTCTGGCAGTTGGCGGAAAAGGCCTTGCAACCGCTGATGGATTTGGCAGAGCAAGCCCATCAGATGGCTGAAAAGATGGCTGCCGCGGACACGCCACAGCAGCAGGAACTGGCGCGGAAATACGATGCCATCCACACGGAGTTAGAACAACGCGGTGGGTATCAAATCGACTTTAAGATCCGTCGGATTTTGGGCGGCCTGGGGTTTGGCAGCGAGATGGAACAAAAGCCGGTTCGGCAGTTAAGTGGCGGGCAACAAAATCGCTTGCTGCTGGCATCTTTGCTACTTGAGGAACCGGACTTGATGTTTTTGGATGAGCCATCCAATCACTTGGATATCGAAGCAACGACCTGGTTAGAAAGTTTTCTGGCAGAGTCCAAGCAAGCTTTTTTGCTGGTCAGTCACGATCGGTATTTTTTGGACCGGGTGACCAACACAACCCTCGAATTGGTGAATGGTCAAATTGATTCTTTCCCAGGTAACTATACGAAATACAAAACGTTGAAAGCTCAGCGTTTGGAAGTGCAGTTGCGCACTTTTGAAAAACAGCAAGAAGAAAAAGAAAAGCTCAAAGACTTTATTCGCCGTCATCATCACGGGCAAAAACACGCGCAAGCGGAGGATCGCCGCAGGAAGTTGGAGCGGTTGGAGGCTGGTGAGCAGGCACCCGTGCCACGCGAAATACCGATTCCAAAAATGAAATTTCACGAAGTAACTCGTACAGGGGATATCGTGATGCGGGTCGATGATCTTGCCAAGTCGTTTGATGAAATGCTTTTCAGCCAAGTGGGATTTCAGATAGAACGTGGGCAACGGTGGGGAATCTTGGGCGCTAACGGTACGGGGAAGACCACGTTATTGAAATGTCTCCTGGGAGAGCACGCCGCAGATACTGGAACCGTAAAAATGGGAGCCGGTGTTGAAGTCGGTTACTTTGATCAGCACTTGAATTGCATCGACGGCAATGTGATCAGCGCCGAGGCCATTCGTCCGCGGAATGAGAGTACCGCCGAGTTGCGGATGAATGAATTGGCACGCCGAGATTTGTTGGCTCGATTTGGCATTATGGGCGATACGGCATTGCAGCAGGTGCAGAGTCTCAGTGGGGGACAGCGCAACCGTGTCGCCTTGGCTAACCTAGCCGCTCAACGCGCCAATTTTTTAATTCTAGATGAGCCGACTAACCACCTGGATTTATGGGCCCGCGAAGCCTTGGAATCCGCAGTGCGTGAGTTCGAGGGAACGATTCTGCTGGTTAGCCATGACCGCTATTTTTTAAATCGCGCATGTACGCATATTTTGTTGCTTGAGAACCAGAGCACTCGCGTGATCGAAGGAAACTACGATACCTATCGCATGCTAAAACAGGCACAGGCAGCGGAAGAAACGAAGATCGCCAAAAGCTATGGATTGACAGCCGCAGGCAAGAAAAAAGGTCGCGCAGCTCAAGATGTGACCAAACGAAAACGAAAATTTCCCTATCGCAAAGTGACGGACCTCGAGAACGATATTGCCGCTTGTGAAACGGCGATCGAGGCGTTGCATTTCCGCTTGGCAGACCCGGCGACGCACCGGGACCCCGGTGCCGTGAAAGCGGCTAAAAGCGAGCTGGCTGACCATAACGAACGCATGCAGCAGCTTTACGACCATTGGGAAGAGGCTAGCGAGCTGAATTAAAAGCGCGAAAGTGTTCTGTCGTTGGAAACTTCAGCCAAGCTCGGCAGGTAGAAATGGAACCGGGTTCGTCCGTTGTTAGCGATTACCCAAGTCTTGACTATGAATTGAGTCTGCGGATTCCTTGAATGAGCTTAATGATGCAAATGCGATTTTTGATGCAGTGGGCGTGTCGCTTGGCGATTGTGTTTTGCTGGTTGCCGAACATCGTCGAAGCACAAAGCGAAGAAGCGGGAGCCGGCACCGCAATTTCACAAAGGATCCGCGTAAAACCAGGCTACATGGGAATTGCGATCGGTGATGTCGGAGCTCTAAGGAGTAGTCTGACGAAGCTTTGCGAAGACTGGGAAAGCGAAGGTGGTCCATCGTGGGGCTTTTACGTCCCCTTTTTTTTACCGGAATACACTGGTGGCACTATCGACACCAGCCAAGGTGCCATTATTTATGTACCACAAGATTTTAAGTTTGAATCTCCAGCGCATGAGTTCGTTCAGCTTCAGTTACTAGCGGGTGAAAAGCCAAAACAGATTTTAAAGAAAAAGTTGCTGGATCTGGATGATTGGATGGACGCCGAGAATTTTTTTAAGTCGGTGGAGGTTCCGTACTGGCTGCGATTTATAGTCGAGGATGAATGTCAGGCCAAAGTCCGAGGTCAGGATTTACTTTTGTCTACTCTGGACGATCGAGAAAAATCAGAAGCATTTTGGAATTCACCGCTCCTAAACGAAAGGCTCGATAAAGAAAGTTGGAAAGTATTTGATGAATCAGGAATTACGTTTTTCGGTGCATTGAATGCCGATTCCGATTTGTTGCAGTTTAACTTGGATAAGCGGATGGAGTTTTTTGAGGCCACGCTTGCCGAATCAGAATTGATATGGTTAAAGAGAGCCAATGAAATTTTTCGAAATTTCATAGTTGGATTATTCAGCCTGAAATACATTCAGAAAAATTTCGTCAGAGTGCACCTTGGCTCCTTTCTCGATGACAACGAGTCCTTGGCAGAACTGGTAGACCTCAAGGCGGTTCGGCGCGACTGGAGGCCTGGTCTTGGGCTGGAAGCAAAAGATTTACTGGTCGCCGGGAGTATTCAGTTGGACGCGTTTCCGTCCTCCGCTGCGACACGCGTTTTGCCACAGCTGGTGATGACGGAATTAGCTCAGGAAGATGAATTCCAATTTTTGCAGGGTAATATCTTACAGCTGGCTACAGAAATAGCCGGAGATTCCTGGAACGACCTGGATGCAGCACGAGTTGCTCTCTACCAAAATCGAGTGGCTGATGAAGCCGTTTTACCCGATGGTGAGTTTCTGCTGGTTGGTATCCTTGATACCAAAGATCCTGTTGCCGCGATGGAAGAATTGCGTTTTTTGACTTCGGTCAAGAATCCCATGATGGCAGCCGAGCGTAGTGATTTACTGAATGATGAAATTCAGAGCCTGATTAAAGATTTATTGGATGAGGACAGCAATGTTTGGCGGCGTGCTGAGACTCGTTTGCGCTGGATTGGCCCCGCCGCAATTCCGGACCTCGAAAGGGCGATTGATGCGGGGGATCGGCGACTGCGCCGGCGCGGCGGGCGCACCCTTGCCAGTTTGCAACGTTTGGCAGAGCAAGATAAACAGGTGACCGCACTATCCGACCCCTGGTTTTGGAGCACGCTCAACCCAGGATTTGAAATGCAGGAGGCGCAGGGCAAGATTGCTAACCGCGATTTCCATGTCATAGAAATTACTCCGGATCCCTCCAAAACTGAGCGTGAACTGGAGCAAATAAATACCGTCATGCGGCAACTCTTTGGGAGTCAATGGAACCGAGTAAAGTTGGTGCAGGTGGATGAGCATATGATTTTTGTGTTGGGTTCCAATGATGCGCGCTTGCAGCGGATTATGGGTGATGTCCAAGAAGCTCGAAGCCCCATTTTCGAGCAGTTTGAAAAGCAGGGCTTGGATCCTCAATCAGGGCCGTTGCAGTGTTATTTTTGCCCTGCTCGCGTAAGCCATTTGCTGGGATTTGCGCCGGCCATAAAAGGGACCAGTGAGAGTCCAGATAGGCGCATGGCGTGCGCCAGCATGAATTTTCGGGAGCGAGCTCTGCTGTGCGAGATTTTGATGCCGATCGAGCAGATAATACCTTTTCTTCAGCAATTTGGTTTTTGAAAAGGAAGATTTGATCGGCTGAGGAATAACGCATTTGACCCCCCGTGGGGCGTGGGTGAGGGTGCCTTTCACTTCTTTCCTAGATCACGGATAATTAGACAAAACAATACACTTTGAAAGCGAGTTTTCACGATGAGAAATTGGTGGTTGTGGATCGTAGTTATTCTCTTGGCTTTGCCGGTCGCTCACTTGCAATCCGAAGAGGGAATGTTTCCCGTCAGCGATATAGCGGCATTGAACCTGATGGAGAAAGGGCTGAAGATCTCCCCCGCAGATATCTACAATCCTGATGGGATCTGTTTGGTCGATGGGATTTGTCGCGTAAATGGATGCACGGGGTCGTTCGTTTCTCCCGCAGGCCTGATCATCACGAATCACCACTGTGCCTATCGCGCTATTCAGAACGCCAGCACCGCCGATAACGATTTACTTGTCAACGGTTTTTCGGCAGCCGATCGCGCTGCCGAAATTCCCTCACCTGGATACGTGGTCCGGATTACCGAATCCTACGGTGATGTCTCACAAAAGGTACTGTCGGTCGTCAAGCCAGAAATGACGTTCACCGAAAGAACGAGAGCGATTGAACGTCGCCGCAAAGAAATTGAGAAGCAGGCCGAGGCCGCAAACCCGGCCATTCGCGCGGAAGTTGCTGAAATGTTCGCCGGAAAAACTTACGTGCTTTTTGAATACACCTTTATTCGCGACGTGCGTCTGGTGTTTGCACCTCCCTCGTCTGTGGGGAATTTTGGTGGCGATGTTGATAACTGGGAATGGCCAAGGCACACCGGAGATTTCAGCTTTATGAGGGCTTATGTGGCGGCGGATGGATCGTCTGCAGAGTACTCGCCAGATAACGTCCCCTATCAACCCAAAAAACATATCCAAGTCGACCCGCGGGGCGTGGCCGCAAATGATTTTGTTTTCTTGTTGGGCTATCCCGGTCGCACGGCGCGACACAAGACCGCAGCATTTTTGGCTTATGAAGAAGATGTGCGTTTGCCATTCATCGTCGACCTGTATCAGTGGCAAATTGCTTTGATGGAGGAAATGGGGCTCGAAGATCGCGCGGTTGCTTTGCAGCACTCCTCGCGAATGCGTTCTTTGGCCAACGTGGAAAAGCGTTCTCGGGGTCAACTTAAGGGATTGAAACGCGCTCAAATCACGGCTGGACGAGCTGCCGAGGAAGCGCAGTTGCAGTCTTTTATTGAATCGGATCCTCAGCGTTTCCAAAAATACGGCACGGTGCTGAATGAGATCGCCGGGGGCTACTCCGGTATGGGAGAGACCGCGGACTACGAGCTGACGATTTCAAATCTAAATAACGCCAGCCGCGCGCTTTACTTCGCCTGGCTGATTTATGATGCCGCTCTGGAAAGTCAGAAACCCGACTTGGAGCGGGAATCCGCCTATATGGATCGGAATGTTGCACGCACGGTTCAGCGTTTGAAATTGGCCGCCAAAGACTGGCATCCCGAAACCGATCAGGCCATGTTGCAGGGAATGATCGAACGACTATCGAGGGTTACCTTCCCAGCCGATGCGGTTGTCGACAAAGAGGCTTTACTGGCGGACTTAAAAGCGTTGTCGGAAAACGTGGTCACAGCCAAATGGAATGAGCCAGATTTTTTGGAAACACTACTGGCTCAATCACCTGATCAGTTATCGAAGAGCGACGACCCATTTATAAAGGTCATGGCCAAATTACATCCCGAGTACGCGCGACTGCGGGGTTTGGGAAAGCAACGCAGCGGAAAAATGGACAAGCTTTACGGTTCGCTGATCGAAGTCAAACAGGAGTTTCTGAAGACCCAGTTTGTGCCGGACGCTAACGGGACGTTGCGTTTGACGTTCGGACGGGTCGAAGGCTACTCGCCCGAAGACGCGGTCATCAAAACACCGATCACCACGCTGAGTGGGGTCATCGATAAAACCACAGGTGTCGCACCATTCGAAACGCCTCAGCGAGTCGCAGAATTATATGCAGCGAAAGATTTTGGGAATTTCGCTCTGCCGGGTAAAGAAGATTTAGCCGTTGCCATCCTGTACAGCACCGATACCACGGGTGGTAACTCTGGCAGCCCCATCTTGAATGCGGAAGGTAATTTAGTCGGCGTTAATTTTGACCGTGCATTCGAAGCAACCATAAATGATTTTGCCTGGAACCAAAGCTATAGCCGATCGATCGGAGTCGACATTCGATACGCGCTTTGGATTACAGGAAAGGTCTTCGGAGCCGATCACCTGCTCAAGGAAATGGGAGTCCAAACTCAATAGGGAAATTCTAATCGCTGACGTTGGGGCCCATCGATGACCAACGGGGTGGTCTGGAAGCGGGGCTTCGGGCGGCGACAGGCTGCATGGTCGTAAGGAATGAGGGATGGCGAGCTGAGAATCTGGCGTTTCAAAATTTGGAAAGGGCTACGATGGATAAACAAGAACTTTTCCACAATCTCGTGCAACTTGCGGGCGTTGATGGGAAATTCACCGACGAAGAAGTTCAGCTCCTTGTGTATAAAGCAGAGCTCTGGGGAATTCCCAGTGCGGAATTTGAAACCGCTTTGGCCTCCCTATGCAACGGTGAGATCACACTGAATATTCCCATTCATAAAAACGAACGCGTCGAGATGTTGCAGCAAATGATTTTGATGATGGCGATCGATGGCGAATTGGCCGATACCGAAAAAAGTCTCTGCGCTGCTGCTTCGGCAAGTATGGAATTTAGCAGCGAAGAATTTTCTGCGATCGTTGATGCCATGATCGAATCAAATTAATCGCTTAACCTGGACCACCGCAGGGCTTTTCACGGCGAGAAGCAAAACGTTTTGTATTCGGGCAGATCGGCGTTAACGCAGGTTTTGACGAATCTTATTGGAGAAATCAGGGTCGTCGTAATAGCGCTCGGCCAGTTGATTGATTAGGCCGCGTTCTTTGAGTTGTGCGAGAGGTTCGGTGCGGTCAAGAAAACCTTGTTCGTAAGCAAACGAGGCCGAGTAACCGGGTAACAAGAGGCGCCAGTTGTAAGTCAGACGCCCCGGTTGAATCCGATTGATATGGTCCCGGATATTGGTTGTGCAGTTGTTCGTCAGGGTGTGATAGAACTCGGGCTTTTGGGCTAGTTGGTTGGCCCGTTCCATCATTTTCAGGAAAAGTTCTTGAGCCTGTTCTGGGGATGCGACTGTGGGATAGATGTACACGTCGGCTTGGCGATGGCGTGTACGTAATCGAATTAAATCGCGTTCATCAGCGATCACATAGGTGATTTCGAATTGATTGCTTAATCCAATGAGTGGGGAGAAGGTTTCGCCCGGTTCGGTTCGGATCTCAGCCGAGACTCCAATGTAAGTATTGTCGGACAGACGAAAGCTCACCATGGTGTGAGCTAGTGACTCAAATTTCTCGAACGGACAAACGATAAAATCCACGCCTCGAATGTCATGGACGAAGAGCGTGCGATCGTAGTAACTCGGCACAAAATCGTGCTCTGTCAGGTACAGGTTGTTGCGAATATTATGCACGTGAATCGTGCCGTCTGGATTGCTGGTGGCAAACGGCAGTTGGGAAAACTGCGGCGACCACGCTCGCTGATTGGACGCGGTCAGTCGATCGGGCACGGAGTTTACTTGGAGCGGTTGGCACCCACCGATCAGTCCGAGGGTGATAGCGAGTAGAAGCAATCCGGCTATCTTGGGAGGCCACATTTTTTTGAGAGATTTCGCTGCGAGTGCAAGGGATGCCTAAGCCGCATGTTTGTTCTGTTGTGGGATTTTGTCGGCTTTACGAGCAAGGCCTTCTTCGACGAACTGTTCACTGTTCGCTTTACCCTTTTTACGGACACCGATCGCCGTCAAGAATCGACGGCGCATCGTGCGAAATGGAACCGCAACGCAGCGATGGGCACGGATCCACCAAGGCCGGTCGATCGGAGCGTTGGGGTCAGGACCAAACCTCAGCACGTGCTTGTCCAGATGGTACAGGTCGCTTTTTTGAAGAATGCCCAAGAGGATCGAGGCCGGAAATATATTCCAGAGCTTAACGCTGATTTGAAAGTCAATCAGGTGAGGCGCGCCTTGTTCGTCGACAATCACATTCTCAAGTTTATGTAGATCGACGTAAGCGATATTCCGTCGGTGCAATTCAATAACGGTTTCACGCAGTGTGTTGAAAAACGTATCGTCTACGTCAGAGCACCAACTGAGTGGCTGACCTTCAATATATTCGTGAGCCGACGCGGTGGGTACTTTGCGATGGTTAACAACCACCTCACCGGAGTAATTCGGAATGTTGGGAATGTCCGCTAGACGCTGCAACATGGCGGATTCACGGTGGGATAAAAATAGACCGATCCAGCGACCGGGTAACCCGAATAAGGACTGTTCACGATTGAATTTGCAGACAATTTTTCGTTCGCCACAATGATATAAAGCCGTGGCAGCCCAGGAATCGTGTTTGTATGTGCGAATAAGCGAAAAGACCTCTCCGTCGATTTGAATCTTTTCGGGTGCGTCGCGGTTGCCCAAAGCGCGGAACCAGCGGGGGCGCTGGCGAGTTGCAGGGCTTTCCGGATTTGCAATTCGGATGGGAGATTCGGAGATGCCAGACATTTTGTTCAATGGGGTAGAGGTTGTGATTATCAATCGCCACCGGTCGGGTCGGCATCGTATTGAAATCATCGCCATCTCGCACTAGCAAACGTCAAGACTGCTGGCATCCTTTTGGTTGCGGTGTAAGTGCTGGCAAACTAGGAATTTGGGATCGAAAGCCGCTTTCGACGGTTCTCTTGGCCAGCCAATGCACGCTGAGCATATAAGAATATCCTTGCCGAGCGCGCAAAAAAATGGCGCCCGAAAAGTCGGACGCCGGGGAGGTTAGTATCTGCCGTAAACGCAATCCTATGAGAGCAGGCCCGGTGGGGACGTAGGCCTGATTCTCAGCAGTCGTGCCATTGGGGGATATTGCATGACTGCCCCTCCGATTCGTTAAGAAGAAACTCGTCAAGTTGTCGTTTCCTTGACCCTCAACAATAACACCCGGCAAGTTTTTCTCCATTACAAAAATTTGCGTTTGAGAATTCCGCGGCTAATTTGTCGGCCTCGCAAACTGTTGTGGCGATCAGCGAAAGTTTAGGGCCCAGGGAGGATCGAATTAGCCGTCCGCAGTGGAGGATGCCGACGTCAGAAATTACCCAGTCGGTAAAAACTTACTCGCCTAATACGTAAGCGAAGATCAAGGGCGCAACGATTGAGGCGTCCGAATTGATCATGAAGCGAGGCGAATCAACATCCAGTTTGTACCAGGTGATTTTTTCATTCGGCACTGCACCGGAATAAGAACCATAGGACGTGGTTGAGTCTGATATCTGAGCGAAGTACTGCCACAATCGCACATCTTTCTGCAAGTCCTGAAGAATCAGGGGCACAGCACAAATCGCAAAATCTCCGGCAATGCCGCCACCGATTTGAAAAAACCCGATCCCCTTTTCCCCTTGGTCGTTAGCCCGATACCACTTTACCAACCTTTCCATTTGTTCCGTGCCGGTACAAATAGCCGAGTGGGATGAGATGGTGCCGTCGATCACTCGGGCGGCAAAGATATTTCCGATCGTGGAATCTTCAAAGCCCGGCGAGAAGACGGGGATCTCTTTTTCCCAGGCAGCGTATAACCAAGAATCTTCACGGGGGATTTGGAAGTATTGGTCGATCGTACCTGCTTCGAACAAACGATAGAAAATCTCATAGGGAAAAAGACTCTGCTTATTTTCGGCCAGCTCCTGGCAGATTTTCACAAAGTGAGCTTCGACGTTGCGAAAAACGTTCTCCGGAATGCAGGTGTCGGTAACTCGATTAAAACCCTCATCGCGGAGTGCTTTCTCTGCGGCTGGGGAAAGGTCTCGATAGTTGGGAACTAGGGCGTATTCATCATGGGCGACCAAGTTATAGATGTCCTCTTCCAGATTGGCAGCGGTGCAAGAAATGGCATGCACCTTGTCCTGTCGAATCATCTCGGCCAAGGAAACGCCTAGTTCAGCGGTGCTCATCGCGCCGGCCAGAGAAACCAACATGCTGCCCCCGCCCTCGATAAATTCGCGATAACTACTGGCGGCGGCCAGAGTTTCACGAGCGTTGAAGTGGCGAAAATGGCGTTCCATCCATTGAGAAATTGGCTGATTTTGAAAGTTCATTGGTAAACAACCTAAAACGGCCAAAATTGCGAAACTTCGGTGCGCCCAAATGCGTACCCTTAGTTGCCGAGTTTATCGAATCCAGAAATGCCGGAAAGGGCAGAGCGTGTTGCTTGCTCGGGAAATCGTTTGTCCGCGAGGTTCCGCCGGTAGTATCAAAAGCCTGATTTTCATAAACTTTTGGCTGAGGCAGATGTTGTCAGTGAGCTGACGACTAGATTCATTTAAGGAGTAGCAAGTTCATGCACAAGAAATTTCCCGTGGCGATGGCCGCGATGTTCACCGCTTTATTGTTCTGGGGACCTTTGCACGCGCAATCAGCCAAAAACAATCAGGCTGCCGAGATCGCGTTTGAGATTCGGATGGACCAATTACGCGAAACGCCGATGTACGACATTTTGCGAGGCGCGGCCGAGAGCCAACCGGGTATGGACAGCGCTGATGTGGATAAAGTCAAACGCGTTTGGGGAGCCGTGCAACTTCCTGAGAAAATGGCGGATATGGAAGCCAGGCAAGCGGATGAAAAACTGCCGATGAACATGTTTATTCGCGTTGAGATGGAAGATGCGGAGGCTGCCACCAAGATGGTCTCCGGGCTGAAAGAAGACTCCGATGAAGTCACCAAAAACGGAAAGACTTACTATACACCCAAAGATGGCCCCACCAATTTGTTGGCCAGAAAAATTAATGACACCACCGTGCAAGTCGCCACCAGTGAGTATTGGGAAGCCGGCCCCGGAAAAGATCTCTTTTCTTCCGGCCTGACAAAAGCCTGGGGGTCGTTTTCGGAGGAACCCGTTCGCATCGCGATCGATCTGGACAGTGCCCGTCCTTTAGTCGATGAAGGACTCGGCATGGCCAAGGAGCAAATGGATCCGATGATGCATGGTATGATCGACATGGTGAATAAAATGGACAACGTTCGTATCAGCATGGACCTCAAAGATGGGGGTAATTTGCTCTCCTTGGGAATGACCAGTCCCGACGAGGATTCCGCCGAAACGCTGCGTTCGGGAATCGACGGTCTGTTAGGGATGGCCAAAATGATGGGTGGCGGTCAGGTTGAGCAATTGCGTCAATTGGATGGTGGACTCGCAGATGTTGCGTCCGCATTATTGAAATCCCTGAAAGCCGAACGTGATGGCGACGACGTGCAGATTGTGATTCCCAAGCCGGATGGCTTTGATGACGCTTTGCAGTCGATGATGTCATTTAGCGGTGCCGGTGGCGGGGACTTCTAAAACCTCTGTCTTTCGCAGTCGATACAATCGCGAGGCTCCCCGAAGAAACTTTGGGGAGCCTTTTTTTTATCTATGTCCATGTGGTCTTTCTGCCACAAAAATGTTCCCAAGAGAGACAGCATTGGCGACGTGTTGCTTTTCGACAACTTGCCAATGTGAGCTGGAACCCTAAAACCCCACGTTTTTAGGGGAACAGGAAAAATTACTGAATTGGCATCCTGCTTGCTCTATCTGATGTTATCCCGCGAGGGATCAAACAGCTTGTTTTCATTTGAGGAAAAGAATCGCGATGCACGCAACACAACTGGCAGAAATCGGTGGCTGGCTTTCCATTAGTTCCGATCTTTTTATCCGGGAAGGTCAGCAAGCCAATCTCAAATCTGCCATGCGTTATTGGGCAGCTTCCAAGTGTCGATTGCAACGCTGGCAAGCGGCATTGAAAGTTTTTGAAGACGATTTCGCTAACCCTTGCGAGATGCATGACCCATGGCATGCTGTCGAGACGGTCGTCCAGGAAATCCTTGTTTCCGAGGTGCTGACGCGAATTTGGACAGCGGTTCTAGTGCAGCACGATCGCGTGCTGGCGCATCAGGAATTGCAATCGATCGGTCACAGCGTTTTTATTGGTCATCTCGAAGCTCGAAATCGTGCCTTGCGATTGCTGCTTGAGAATCGGCCAGTCAATCAAGCGGCCTTTGACCGTGTGGATGAAATACGACGCAGGATGGAGCGTTGGATCGATCTGTTACTTAGCCGTGTTACGGATTTAGAAGTGGCAATCCAATTTGGTTTTGAGGAAAGCCGGATTCGTGATTTTGCCGCTGATCGACCTATGGAAAATGACGAGCAACTTCAGCAGGCACGCAAACTCTTGTTGGCCTCTTTATCAGCCAGCCTGAAGCGGGGCATCAAGACCTGGACGGCCAATCCCGATTTGAATCGAGAAATTGCGGCGGGTGTTCTTGCATGTGTGCCGAGTGATCGATTTGATTCGGTTGGACTTCCCAAAACGATCACGCTGATGCAGATGGAACAAATTCACAACGATACCCATGAAATGGTGACGAACCTAATCGATAATGAAGATCAATTTGCTTTAGGTTGTTAAGTCGATTCGTCGTTGGAGAACTCTCGGGCTGCCAACAACAAACCGTGTGTGTAGGGGGCTGTTGGTAGGTCCGTGAATTGAATATTCCCAAATCCGGTATTTTCGAGCATCTGCTGCAATTCAACGACTGGTACCAAGCCGTGTCCAGTGCCTATCAATAGTTGCAGCTCGAACAAATCACATGTCATTTGGCCACGTTCCTGTCCCGGGAAGATGTCGATAATGGCCACCTCGCCGCCGGGCTTTAGTGTCCGCATGGCGGTCGTCAAGATTCGCTGCCGCAGTTTGGGTGACCACAAGTGGATTTGATCCGCGATGACAACGAGATCAAAAGACTCGTTATGCCCGGGAAAGACCAATTCGGAGGATTCCGTCATCTCCACGCGTCCCTCCAGATCTAAACTGTCTACGGTGGCACGGGCCCGTGTTAAACCGACCGAGTCATCCACCAGATGAATCTGGCTTTGGGAGTCATGATGGGCCATAGCCATGCTGTAAACTGCTGAGCCACAACCCAGATCGAGTATGTTGAGTTCCGTACGTTCCGTGCCGATGCCCAGAGCTTCTATTAATTTCATAGCCGCGCCGGTTGCTGCCCATTGAATCTGAGAATGCACGGCACGGAATTGCTCGTAGCGTTTTCTAAGCTGTTGTTCGTGCTCGGCATCCGAATTAGGTTCTTCGTCTTTCACGACGCGCATGGCGGATTCGAGGGACGTCCATTGATCGAACATGATGGCCCACAGCGAACGGGGGGTTAGTCGCCCGGCCTGAGAGAGCGCGTAATGCTCGCCAAATTGTTCGACCATGCCGCTTTCAATCAAAATATTGAGAAGCGTAGCCGTACCGGAAGGAACCGTGCCGCAGGATTCTGTGATTTCTTCCAGAGTCTTTTGCCCCTGTTCCAACGATTCCACAAATCCCAGCCGCAACGCGGTGTTGATCGCTGCCGTTTTAGCAGGCTGAGAGATCATCTCAAAGAAACGTTCGATTGTGCGATTTTGGCTATCGGACATGATTTTTTAACCAGATAAGTTCATCTTCAGGGCTGATTTACTTTCCGGAATTAAGCGTCTGACTTAAACTAATGACGCAAGGATTTTCCCAGAAAGCGAGTTGGTATGAGATATCGAAGCAGAAATCAAGTTTTTATCAAGTCCCGTTTGTTGGTTGTTGCCGTTCTGACGCTTTGGTCGAGCAGTTCGGCTTGGGCTCAATCCTCAGGGAAAAACCAATCGCCACTGAACACTGATTCCTTTCAACTGGCAGAAGGATTTGAGGCCGAGTTGGTTTATGAAGTCGAAGAGGAGTATGGTTCCTGGGTCAGTATCACAACCTCGCCAATGGGCCTGATTACTAGCGACCAGTACGGAAAGTTATACCAGGTTACTCCCGGCGACTCGCCAGAGAAGACGATTGTAAAATCGCTCCCTGTCGAAATGGGTCATGCCCAGGGCCTGTTATGGGCTTTTGACAGCCTCTACGTGATGGCCCATGCACGAGGAAAAGAGACCCCTGCTGGTTTGTACCGAGTCACGGATTCCAACGCAGATGGTGAATTGGATGCGGTGGAGCTATTACGCAAGATTGACGGGGGTGGTGAGCATGGCCCGCACGCCATTGTTTTGTCACCGGATAAAAAGTCGCTTTACGTTTGCGCGGGAAATCACACCCGTTTAACAGACATTCAATCCTCGGCGGTACCGCGGACTTGGCGTGAAGATAATTTGTTGCCGAGAATGTGGGATCCGGGCGGGCATGCCGTGGGAATCATGGCGCCCGGGGGATGGGTCTGTAAAACTGATCCCGAGGGGAAAGATTGGGAGCTGATCAGCGTAGGTTTTCGCAATCAATATGACATTGCCTTCAATGAACAGGGTGATCTCTTTACCTACGACGCCGATATGGAATGGGATATCGGTACCCCTTGGTATCGACCCACCCGAGTTTGTCATGTGATTCCGGGCAGTGAATTTGGCTGGCGTGGTGGGGATGCCAAATGGCCAACCTATTATCCCGATGGTTTACCAGCAGTGATCGACATTGGGCCCGGGTCACCCACCGGCATTGTTTTTGGCACAGGGGCTAATTTCCCTGAATCATATCAACAGGCGCTGTTCATCGCGGATTGGAGTTTTGGATTTATATACGCTGTTCATTTAACTCCAGAAGGCGGTTCATACACGGCCGAAAAGGAACTGTTTTGTTCCGCACCCGCATTGCAAGTGACCGATATGGTGGTGCACGATGGCGATTTGTATTTCGCCATTGGAGGTCGTCGTACTCAATCCGCTTTATTTCGTATTAAAGCCAAGCCAGGGGCGGGTGAGCAAAAAATCGCCACGGCGAAAAGTGAATCGCTGCACGGCTTGCGGCGTGAGATTGAAGCAGGCGATAGCCTTCGAAAACTTAAGAATGATGACGATCGCATCGATTGGATTTGGGAAAAATTGGGTACGCCGGACCGGCATGTTCGGTACGCCGCTCGACTGCAATTGGAAAAATACCCCTTGGCAATTTGGCAGGACCAAGCTTTCGCGGAAAAGAACCCGCAGGTTGCTTTGGAATCGCTTTTGGCTGTCTGCCGCCATGCCGACGCCAGTGCTTCGCTGCAAGCCAAGGTCGTGGATGCCATTGAGCAAAATATTGTTTGGGATAACCTGGATCAGATGCAGAAATTGCATCTCTTGCGCGTGTGTGGATTGTTGTTGATGCGTCTCAATGGCGGAGATGATAACGTGTCGGCCAAGCAGCGATTGGTGGAGAAGTTCGCGGCATCATATCCTGCCGATTCCGTGGAAATTAATCGTGAACTGTGCCGTCTGTTGGTGGCCTGCGAGGCCGAAGATGTGGTTGCCAAAACTATGGACCTGATTGATTCATCGGTCACACAGGAAGAACAGATCCATTACGTCATGTGTTTGCGAGCCGCCAAACCGGGTTGGACGCCGGCGCTACAGCGACGCTTTTTAGAATGGTTCGTTAAATCGGCCGTCTTTCAGGGGGGGCGTTCGTTTGCGGGTTATCTGAAAAATGCCCGCGACGAATTTCTGGCTACGCTGTCGGATTCGGAAAAGGCATCGTTAAAGGACCTGATAGAAATGGAGATGTCCGAACAAGATCCCTATGCCGAATTGAAATCGCGCCCGTTAGTGAAAAATTGGCAGGTCAAAGAGTTATTGCCAATAGTTGAAGAAGCTGATTTTTCCAAACGTAATTTGGAGAATGGCAAGCGTATTTTTTCGTTGGCCCAGTGTTACAAGTGTCACCAATTCGCCGGCAGTGGGGGAATCGTGGGGCCAGATCTGACGGGCCTCTCTCGCCGTTACACGGATCAGTATTTACTAGAAACGTTGATAGATCCCAACAAAGAGATTTCCAGCCAATACCAAGCCACGCTGTTTGAACTGGAAGACGGGCGCATGATTACCGGTCGAGTCGCCAATCTCAATAACAACAAATACATGGTTCAGGAAGACATGATCGCTCCCGGCAAATTAACCAATGTGGATCGGGATTCCATCATGTCCAGCAAGCCGAGTTCGGTGTCTCCGATGCCAGAAGATCTTTTGGATTCCTTTACTCAAGAAGAGATTCTGGATTTGCTGGCGTACTTGCGTTCAGCCGATCAGTAGGCCAGAGCGCCGCGTGAGTATTCGGAGCCTTTTTGCGATCCCACCCTTTGCGAGCCACCGAGGGGGAGGTGCCAACGCGTCGCGACCGTTGTCGGTTGCTATGCTAGTCGGCTTTTAACTTCCCAAAGACCATTCGACCGGCACTCGTTTGGAGCATGCTGGTGACGGTAATTTGAGTTGCGTCGCCAATATGAGGGCGGCCATCTTCGACCACCACCATGGTACCATCGTCGAGGTAGCCGATGCCCTGACCAGATTCCTCGCCTGCCTTGACGATTTTCACCGTGATCGTTTCGCCCGGGAGGAAAACAGGTTTGATCGAATTGGCTATTTCATTCAGGTTGATGACCTTTACGTTTTGCAACTTGGCGACCTTGTTCAGATTGAAATCGCCTGTCACAACTTTTCCATCAAGGTGTTTGGCGAGAATCAGCAATTTGCTATCCACTGGCTCGCCTTCCATCTCAGATAATTCGCGCTCGAAGATCTTGAGATCGATTTCACTGTTATTGCGCAGGCGATTCATGACATCGAGGCCGCGACGTCCGCGGGCGCGGCGCAGTTTATCGCTGCTGTCAGCGATGTTTTGAAGTTCCGCTAATACAAAGCTGGGCATGATTAGTGGGTTGTCGATGACGCCCGTCTCAACAATATCAGCAATACGTCCATCAATGATGACACTCGTGTCAAGAATGTACGGTTTGATGCCTTTGGCTTCTTTACTGAATTCCATATACGGGATGATGAAGCGGAAATCATCCTTGGTTTGCCACAACACGCTGATGCAAAAGTAGCAAATGACCAACCCCGCCAGTGGCAAGCTGACCGAGCGAATGTCCTCAGGAGAAACCGCCCCCGATGCAGGTTTGAAATTGCTGGCGTACGCGTCGAAAAAAGGTGCCAATGCCAGGCTGACGATGTAGGTGAGGAACAGCCCAATCAGGATTCCAAAGTAAAGGCTCGAGATGACATCGATGCGCTTGCGTTTGAATGAGACGTCTAAGCCAATACTGACCACAACGGTTATCAGGAATACGAGTACGAGTGGGATCGGACCCGTAGCCACCGTGGTGTAATTGGCAAGCGAGGCGCCGATCGCGATGGCCAAGATGGCAAACGATGCGCGGAGGATCCAGAGGGCCAGATTATTCATGGTATTTAGTGGGAAACGACCGTGTCTTAGACGTGATCATTTCTGCAGGAAAGGGTGTAGGAAAATGCGAATCGAAAAATGGATTTGAGTCTGTTCACAAAGAGAACTTTTCAAAAATTCATCCCGGTCTTCGCTGTCAGCGGCCCGAGAAAATGAGCTCCGTGCGATCCTTCGATGCGTGCCATGAACGTTTGAAAACTCGATATAACGCTGTTGATTGTATTTGTCTGGAATCAATGTGACCAGCGACCCAGAGGGGGGTAGATATCGAAAATAACTGGAAAGCTTGGGGGTTTGGGTGTTGGAGTGCCGGCCTGGAACCCCGTTTTGCGTGGCTCTGGCCGCCTCTTGCGGCCTTAATCGAACAAACGGTGGTAGAGTTCTTCGCAATAGTGGTCGGTCATCCCGGCAATAAATTCGACGACAGCGCGACGTAAGCCGACCATGTTCGCGCGGTCTTGATGTTTGGGAGACAGTTTGGCCGGGTCATCAAGAAAGGCTTCATACATGGACTTTATGCGCTGTTGTGCATCTCGACGAACCGTCACCAGATCGGCATGGCGGTAGACCCGTTGGTGCAAAAAGAACTCTAATTCCGTTTTTTGTGCGGCCAATTCAGGGCTCGGACCAATGATAAAATCACTTTGGGTGGCCTCGCCGGCAGATTGGAAATCATGGCGTGCTAATTCCTGCCCGCAGTGGGCGAGCATATCAGTCACTTGGCAATCGATAAGTCGATGCACCACCGCTTTTCGAAGCTGTTTGGCGTTGAGTTGCGAATACTTGGAATGGACGAAAGCGAGGCATGAAGCGATCAGAGGTACCTCCGCCATCTCTTCAAGCGTCACCAAGCCTAACTTAACGGCATCATCGGTGTCATGAGCATCGTAGGTCGTGCTATCCGAAGCATCGACCAGTTGCACCTCCAGTAAAGGCCGCGGTCCCTTGGCCTGCTTGTCCACCCGAGCCGTTTGGCCTTCCAGAACTTCGTGGGTCAGATTCAGACCCGGCGTATCCGATGATCTGATTTCGAGGACCTGCACGATCGTCAGAGCGAATTGGTTGTGGGAAAACCCACCTACATCATGGGCCACCTCGTCTAAAGCATCCTCTCCGGCATGCCCGTAGGGCGGGTGACCGATGTCGTGCATCAAAGCCAACGCTTCAACCAAGTCCTCGTTCAATCGCAAGGCTCTACCAATGGTCCGGGCAATCGTGGCGACTTCCTGAGTATGGGTCAGGCGGGTGCGGTGGTAATCGCCCATACGACCGGTGAAGACTTGCATCTTGCCGCTCAGGCGGCGATAAGCCGAGCTGTGCAGGATCCGATCGCGGTCGCGTTGGAAAGGGCCGCGATAGGGATGTTCCGATTCAAGAAATTGCCGCCCCCGGGAATCGCAACTGTGCATGGCGTAGGGAGCCAGGATTTGCGTTTCCCGAATGGAGTTGGTGGCAAGTTTCATTTGGCGTTCGCTGGACGAATCCATTTTGCCCTCGACATTCAAGGTGTTTACAACGACCTGACTGCGCTTTTAATCCCGATTCCCCAACGCTTGGATTCCGGCTCCCCGTGCAGGAAGCCGGACGTTTGCTGCCCGCGTTTGGCAATCGCCACAGGTACTCAGGATGCTGAGTGCTCGCGAAATTTCGATGCCCATCCAGCTTGGCCGAAAGCCTGCATGCGTGCTTCGCAAACTTCCCGCATCGCTGCGCGGGCCGGTTTTAGGTAATCACGAGGATCGAATTTAGCCGGTGTTTCGGCAAACACTTTGCGGATCGCACCTGTGATCGCCAGACGATTGTCGGTATCCACATTGATCTTGCGAACGCCATGTTGGATACCACGTTGAATTTCCTCAACCGGAACCCCCCAGGTCTGACGGATTTCTCCGCCAAACTCATTGATGATATTTTGCAGTTCTTGTGGCACGCTGCTGCTACCGTGCATCACCAAGTGAGTGTTGGGCAAGCGTTTGTGAATCGCTTCAATACGATCCATCGCCAATACTTCTCCGTCAGGTTGGCGGGTGAATTTGTAGGCACCGTGACTGGTACCAATCGCCACGGCCAAGGCATCGACATTGGTTTCGGCAACGAATCGCTCAGCCTCTTCCGGATCGGTTAGCAATTGCTCACGACTCAGTTTACCCTCGGCACCGTGTCCGTCTTCCTGTTCGCCTTCGCCGGTTTCTAACGAGCCAAGGCAGCCCAGTTCGCCTTCAACGGAGACGCCCACGGCGTGGGCTTTTTCTACCACAGCCCGTGTCACGTCGACATTGTAGTCGTAATCAGCAGGCGTCTTTCCATCTTCCTTGAGTGACCCGTCCATCATGACCGAAGTGAAACCGTTCTCGATTGCGCTCATGCAAGTATCCACACTGTTTCCATGGTCTTGGTGCATGACAACTGGAATGTGTGGGTAGAGTTCCACCGCGGCTAACATCAAGTGCTTCAGGTAAGCGTCCTGGGAATAAGCGCGGGCACCCCGTGAGGCTTGTACGATTACCGGAGAGTCAGTCGCTTCCGCAGCCTCCATAATGGCTTGAATCTGTTCCATGTTGTTGACGTTAAACGCAGCGACGCCGTAGTTGTTTTCAGCAGCATGATCCAAAACGATTCTGAGCGGGACGAGTGGCATATGTGATCTCCAAGTGAAGTTGAATTGAGGCAAGTCAGCCTGCATTATGCAAAGCGTCTACGACGACACAACCGGTGATTTGACGCGACGGACGAAGAAAAAACCAGTCACCGTTGAGCCCCCAAGCGGCGTGCTAGTCCAAACTGGTGGAAAGGGAACGCGAGGTCTGCACTGGTGCAAATAGATCATCGTGTCCTGTTTGTACGAGCCGAATCAAGAGCGCTTGTCGCGTGGAAGAGAAGCGGCCCGAAGCGAAATATTGCTCTCCCAGTCCGATGGGGGTTTCATGACACGTTAACAGCAATGTTTGTCCCAATCTCAACCGTTGGCTGAAATCCAATTCGTCCAACATCAGCAATTCCTGCTTCTCTTGCACCAGCAATGTCTCTTGGTCGATACCGTACCGCCATCTTCGGTCACCGTGACGAATTTCCGGTCGAAACCAAAGTTTGACCGAACCGTCGCCCGTAGGTACCTGGCTTATAGACCAACCACATTGTGCGTTTCGACAAAAACCCGATCGGCGGGAGCCTCCAGATTCAATTTTCCAGTCGAGTTGGGCTATCGGGTTGGTGCAGGGGATCCAGTGCTGATCTCCTGTATTGAGTTGCTCGATCTGACGAATGAGGTAGGGCCCCTGCGAATGATTGGGCGGCAGGGGTTCGTGGGAGCTGAACAGGATATCTCCGTCCGCTGTCATCAAGGGTTGGCTCCAATTGAGCGCTGCGGTCAATTCACCCGGCAACTGACTCCCCAACAGTGCGCTGCGAAACCCGTTTCGGTCCAATCGTTTCCGTACCTCGATGGGCTGCGATTGCAGATCTGCTTTTTCCCAAACGGCATCAAAATCCTGCAAGGCTTGGGCGTCTAACGAGACCACCGTTATTTCCAAAGCGACGATATCGGATGACATGCGAAGCGGGGCCAACGGGGAATAATTACGCTCCTTGGTTTCGGTCGAGCGTGGGAAAGAAGAACAACCCAGACTCAGCGTGCTGAGGGCCAGCGCAAGGCAAACGCAGGAATAGTGGGTTTTTGTAAAACGGTAAATCATTGACTGCTCGCAAGGACCTCTCAGGAAAGGGTGCTTAGGAAGTTTTTCCTATGCTGGTCAAGAGAAAAGCTTTCAAAGGCCCCAATGCAGACCCTGCCAAAGGCGGGGATTTCGCTTTTTCGTGTCCCATAGGCTAATATTTGGGAAATCCTTGCAATAATCGCGGAGTCCGAGCGAAGTCTATTCGAACACTTGCTTCCTAGGGAGAAAAACCATGCATTTGCTTGCCCAAACCTCGGTCATCAGTTATTCCAAGCCAGCCGTCGACCTCGAGGTGGCTGCCGTCCTGATCATCGTGTTTGGTTCCCTGTTGATACTGGGAGTCACCTTCTTGGTGACCCGGACGATTGTTGCTATCAAAGTTGCCAGCATTCACGCCCAGCTGACAGAAAAGCTGGTTCGGGAGGGGGTGCCTAGCGAACAGATCGTGAGCATCATCCGGTCCAACCAGTCGCGGTTGTCGTTACCCTCGTTCCGTTTTCGGAAGGGATGGAAAAAAGCGGAGGCTGATTTCTCCAAATCGCAGAGAAAGCCCCAGCCACTATAACGGCCGGCGATTTCGCCAAACGAAAAATCGAGCTTAGCTATCCCGATTCTTGCGAACTGAGCGGCTGAATTTCTCGAGGATTTTTCTTTCCTTGCGGCTCAGACTTCCTTCTCCCTCGCGGTGCAGTTTATCGAGGATGACATCTGCTTCCTTGGCCAAGACGGGGTCAGCATCGTCCGGACTGTGTACTTTCAAGCGGGGTTTTCGGGAGAGTCGCTTGCCGAAATTTCCCAATCGCAACCACGCGAAGTTCCACTTTCCGTAGAAATACATGGCGGCGAATAACGCGCCTGCCAGGTGTGCTTCGAATGCGATACGGGTCTCGGTATCGAATGAATTAAAGAGATCAAGGCCCACCATGAATAGGCCGAGGACCCATGCTGGCATGGGAATGATCCCCATCAGCAGCAATTTCTGTTTCGGATAATTCAGCACAAACAAGATAACGACGGCGACTACGGCCCCGGAAGCTCCGACGGCCAATTGGGGTTGGTCAGTAATGACTTTGGCAAGCAACCAAAGGGAGCCCGAAAAGATGACCGCCAGGATATAAAATTTCGTGAATTCCGCTTTGCCATATTTTTGCTCCACGGGGACTCCGAGGAAGAAAAGCATTAGCATGTTGAAAGCGACATGCATGAGCCCAAAGTCATCCCCAATCGAAGCATGCGCGAATCCGTAGGTCAGTAACTGGTAGAAATACAGCGGGTTCTCGGCCGGCCCCGGGTATCCCTGTTCCGCCAGGCCGTGTTTCAGGGCGAGGGTCACCGAGACTTGTTGGCTGGTCGCATCGGCGAGTGGCACGTCATTGATCGCCACTTTCGGCGAAAACATATCGACCACGAAAATGACCACGTTGATCAGAATGATGGTGGCGACTGCTGATCGCTTGAAGCCTGAGCGGCCATCGTTTTCCGCTCCACCCTTCCATGCATCACCGTCGTAATATCCTCGATCGTATATGCCCATAATGTTCTGCAGATATGCTCTTTAATGCGGAGAAATGGATCGTCTGACCCTAGCTGGTATTGTGGCCGTTCCATCGAGATCAGACAACGCCGGTTGGGAGCGCTAGGGCGCATCAAAAAAGCAGGCTGGGAAAGCCTGCTTGGTGGATCGGTGTAGGAAGCGAAGCGATTACTGAGATACTAGCGAATTACCACTTTTTTGGTTGCTGGTATCGAGAAACTGATCCGAATCGTTCGCTTCCTTGTACATCTCAATGATCTGATTGTAGTAGGTGCGGATTTGTTGCCGGCAATCTTCCAGTTCATTTGCTCGTAAATCATGGAGCCGATTGATTTCCGTTAAGGCCGTCTTCATAGACTGGATGTCTTGTTGAAGGTCGTTTTCCAGCGAGCTGCGGAAATTTTTCTGCTTTTCGGTGTCTTCGATCATCTGTTGGGTGATCGCCATGTCCGCTTCCACCGCTCGACGTTGATCGGAGATAGTGCGTGTCAGATTTCGCAATTCGTTCAACTGGTAAGGGTAATCCCGGAGGGGACGTAGAAAGTACTCCACGCCAAGCCACTCGGCATCATTGGACTCGGTTATAGCAGGTTGTGTGACTCCCTTGCCCATATCAATGCCCGACAACGCAGCGATCTTAGGCAGAATCACTTCGGAATCTTTGTCGAAGACGACGTCATTTTCCAGTTTCAAATCAGGATCGTTAGCTCCACCCATCAAGTCAAAGCGACCGTCTTGGCTAAGAATTCCCGTTCCGTTGACTTGAAATGATTCTGATTTGGCGTTGAACCGGACTTCGCCGACGATGTTTCTGTCGTCCTGCATCATCACAAACCGATCGCTGATCCGATCGGCAGCGTTTTGATCGATGAAGCGAATGATCTCGTTAGTTTTGACTTGGTCAAACGTGTATTCGTCCAGCAGTTCTTCGTACTCGGGGCTGTCCGGTGCCAGGCCCATCAGTTCGGCTGGCAGGTAATTATCGGCCAACAAAGCTCGGTAGGCGGCCAATGCATCAGAATCAATATCCTCGGCCATGTCGAACGCTGGTAAGTCGGCGTGATCGCGGAACGCGTCTCGACTGTCGCTCGGCATTTTTTCAAATAACGTCCACTGGCGAGAAGGCTCGTAGCTCGGTGATTTACCATTTAACCAACTGATAACCGCGGACATGTCACCGGATTTTTGACCGGCATCCCAAGCGGTTGTGAATTCTTTTTCTAGATCGCCCGAGAGTTCCATTTCCAACTCGATATATAGTTGGTTGGTTTTATCTTTGTCACCATTCCCACTGAGTTCCTGAGAAAGCTGACGCATCAGTGAACCGGTGTGAAAAAACTTGGTCGTGAACACGGGTTCCAAGGTCACCTGACTGCCGTTGGTATTGACGACTTTGAAGGAGCCCACAAATTCCGCCGCGGGCGGAGATCCTCCGCCGGGTACCGTCACCCGATCAGAAGCTTCAAAAGCAAATAATTGCATGTCTTGGTTGATTTGAGAAGCAGGTGTTTTACCGTCAGCTTCGGTAAACTCTAGAGTGATCTGTTCACCATTTCGCGTCGGGGAACCGCCTTCCCAAACTCGACCTTTGGCAATTTGCGTTAAACGCAATTCGGAGTTCACCTGTCGCAGTGATCCTTCGCCATAACCGCTAACTGTATCGGGCGGCCCGAGCAATGCTACCGCCGTCTCGGCTTCCAGTCGAGCTAATTTGGCTTGATTGTCCTGAGCCATTTTTTTCCAAGCTTGGCGTGATTTCAAAACGCTACTGGCAGCAATACCAGCGAAAATGGATGTCAAGAAAATCAAAACGCAGAGCGTGATAGGGATCCAATTCCAAGTCGCAGCTGACTTAACCAAAAAGAAGATCAGCAGGAAGAACAGCACGGTGTAAATTGCAATGGTTACTATCATGAATGATTTCCGCTCTGAAGTTCAACGTTGGTCGAACGCTAATTAATGGCAATAAACAAGGTGCCTCGGAGGTTCCGTCTTGCAAACAATAAATTCGCAGAATGCTCTTATGATACGAGCAAAACGACCCCACGAGTTTTTCGTCGGCATTCAGCAGGCACTCAATGCATGGCAATCAAGCAACTTGCGCACAGAATCCGTACTACTTGGATGATAAATTGGGCTATATGGGGTGTCAAGTTTCCGTAGTCTAGGCGGAAGTTCCCGGGTTGGATTGGTCCGAGGTCTAGGATGTGTACTGTAGCCAACTATTCGTTAAGACCGTTGTAAATCCTCAAGTTCGAGCCTCAAAATCCCGAAAATCGAAAGAGACAGTGATTTCGTCATTAAAACCGGCATGGTTGTTAAATTCCGCAAATTTAACGGCCTAAATACCGGATTGATGGGAATCCCGGCCATTGAGACCGTCAATGACCGTCGCCCAGATAGCTTTCGACCTCTCTGATGCCGCCGTGCTAGAGGTCTGGGGAAACCATGAAATCTTGCAATCGTTTTTTATCGCTAGGCATGTGCATTCTGGTCATCGGGGCCTGGATTGCTGCCATCGGATGCAATCGAAGTTTTTATCGGCGCCAAGCAGATTGCGACGCGCGTATGCTGATCGTTGAAAAACTGAACGACCCTCGTTGGTCGCAGATTGATCCGTCGATCGAAACGCTGCCGGAATCACGGATGTATGATCCCTTTTCCGCAGATAATCCTCCGATGCCCAATGATGATCGGGCCAGTCATGAGTTGATGCACTGCGTGGATGGCAAACCTGGCTATCAGTATTGGCACGTGAACGGGGACACAACTTACGTTGCCAATCCCGAATGGCGTGCCTATTTGCCGCTCGATGAAAATGGCGTATTGCGGTTGGATCTGGACACGGCAGTTCAACTCTCATTGATTCATTCGCCAGTGCTGCAGACACAACGAGAAAACCTATATGAGTTAGCGCTCGATGTCAGCCTGGAAAGATTCGGTTTCGATTTGCAAGCCTTCAATGCCTGGAGTGGTTTCTTTCGCACCGGGGGCAGGAATAGCAGTGAGGGCGGATCATCTTCGTTCCGACTTGGCACTCCCGGCAGCGCCGGTCGCACTGAGATAAGTAAATTGGGAATCAGCGGAACCAATTTTGTGGTTGGGCTGGCCAACAGCGTACTTTGGTCATTCGGTGGTGACACAACCCAAAGGGGAAGTAGTCTCATCGATTTCACGTTGATTCAACCCTTGCTTCGCGGAGCTGCCAGGCAGGTTGTGATGGAAGGCTTGACGCAAGCCGAACGAAATCTGTTAGCTGGCGTGCGGCAACTGGAGCGATTCCGACGCGGTTTTTATCTATCCATCGTGACGGGTGAGAATCCTGGTCCTGGACCGATCACAAATTTCTTGAACGCCCCACCCACCGTCAACTTTAACGCGAGTGGTTTCCTCGGGTTGTTGCAGACTCGCCAGACCATTCGTATTCAAGAGTTCAACGTGCAGTCCTTGGAAAACGTACTGGCGCAATTCCGCGAGTATTTCCGGGAGCAACGGGTCAACTTGTTGCAAGTGCGGCAGGCTGAGACCTCTTTGTACACCGCACAGCGCCGCTTGTTGGAACTGCGAGTCAATTATGAAAATCAAAAAGACACATTTAAGCGAGATTTGGGACTGCCACCCGATCTGCTGATGGAAATTGATGATCCCTTCCTGAACCAATTTGAGTTGATCGATGATGAACTGCTGGAACGTCAGTTGGAAGTCAATATTCTGCGAGATCGCATTGGCACACTGCTTTCGGCGATTAATCCAGAGAGTGAGGACGGGAGTTTCAGCAACGACCAAGAAATCGAATGGACTCCGGAACTCAACGAAGCCGTCCTGGCTTTGTTGCCTGCATTCGCCGGGCTGGATCCCTTCTTTGAGAAGCTGGAAGGAACTGATCGAGAATTGGTAAGGCGGGATTTTGATAAACTCGAATCTGTCACGGAACAGCGCAAGATCGAATTGAAGGATTTGCGGGAGGCGATCGGAGCCGGGGACGCCATCTATGACATTGAGCCCTCCATTCTGCAGCCAGAATCGGTTATCCCAGTCGGGCAACTGCGTAATGAACTGGTTGAGCTGGAATCAAAAATCAAGTTGCTGCGAGGCAGCACCTCTGCGATTGTCGGGGAGATTCGGAAATTGGCCGAAGAGGGCCCGGGGCTGTCTTCCAAAGAGATTAAGCAGAAGCTAACGGATCAAATCATTTTTGATGCACCCGAAGTGGTAACCCGTCTGGCAGATGCCGTGATCGAGCTTACTTTGTTGCAGGCCAGAGCCCGGACTAATTCGATATCCCTGCCACCTGTTGAGCTGGGGTCGGTCGCGGCTTGGTCCATTGCCTGTCAATTCCGTCGGGATTTAATGAACGCCCGGGCGGCTTTGGTAGATGAATGGCGGCAAATCGAATTGGGGGCCGATGCATTGGAGAGCACCTTCAATGTGGTCTTTGACGGTCGCGTGGGGACCGTGGGTAACGAGACGAACCCATTCAAGCTGAATTGGACTACGAATCAATTCGGTATGGGCTTCCGCTTTGACGCCCCGATTACTCGGTTGGCGGAACGCAATCAGTACCGGGAAATTCTAATCAATTACCAACAGTCACGACGTGCGTTCTACAATTTTGAAGATCAAATCAAACAGAACCTGCGTCAAACGTTACGGGTGATTGATCAAAGTAAGGTCTTGTTCGAACTCAACCGGCGGAGTATTCGAGTCGCCGTTGAGCAGGTTGAGTTAGCTCGATTTGACCTAATTAAACCTGTTCGACCTGGCCAGGGTGGGGGGCAAGGGAATACTCTCGGGCCTACCGCGGTTCGTGACTTGACGACCGCTCTGAACGCCTTGCAATCCGCGCAGGACTCGTTTTTGCAGGTCTGGGTCAGCTATGAAGTTGCCCGCCGCAGCTTGGACTTTGATCTCGGCACCATGCAGTTAACGCCTGACGGATACTATCTAGATCCGGGCATTATTAACGCGGCTTACGCATTCCGAGCGGCTGAGGCCTTTGGAATCCCAGCGGATACCATTTGCTTGCCCCCGAATCTCTCGTTAATCGTACCTGAGGGCGGCGACAGTGTGCTTGATGGTCCTCTGGAGACGCCCGGCGAAAGGGAAATTGAAGCCATTGATGGTGAACTGGAACCGTCCCTGGAACCGTCGCTGGAGCCCGGTGTGGAAGACGACCAAGCAGGAAATGACAACGCCGGATCCGGAGGGGCGATTCGCTCCGCATTCCGGCGAGCCGGTTTGATCCGCTAAGCCTTTTAGCGGCGTTAAAAGAAACAGGCTGAAATCGATATTTGAGTCGAAATGGTTGCATCCAATTTTGAAATCCCTTCGAAAGATAAAGAAATCGCGGTGCCAGCGGCGTAATCAGGTGTTTAATGAATCGGAGAGGCACTGCAGGGCCGGAATACAGAGAGGCACTTTGATTCAATGATCCTGTAAGGGGTGTAATTAGCACCTTTCGGTTTTTTAACGGGGCTCTGCAAATTGGCAGGCTTCTGGCAATAAAACTTTGCCGACGGCAACAATAATTACTCGCGTTCTCGCGTCATAACCACATCACCGAATTTCGGGCAAACCATGTCGAAATCAATTGAAATCACCCAGACATCCTTTCGACACCGCATTCCTCGACGGCGAGGTGCGGCCGTGCCCATCATTATCGCGGGCGGTCTGGCTTTTGGCTTGTTGGCACTCGTTATGTACTGGTCCTTTTTTAGCGGAGGCAAAGAGAGGGTGGTCGATGCCATTCTCAAGCCCGTGATCGAAGGCGAGTTTGTGGCCAAGGTACTGGATACGGGAGAAGTGCAGAGCGCAGAAAACGTCGAGATCAAATGTCAGGTTGGTTCCCGTAACGGCAACGTCACCGTCATTGACGCCGTCAAAGAGGGGTCCAAAGTCTACGGGGGCGACTGGTTAGTGACGCTCGACAGCACGGCATTTGAAAAGGAGCTAGAACAACAAAAGCTCGCCGTCAGTAACGCTCAGACTCAAGTGATTCAAAGCGTTGCCCAACTGGAAGCAGCCAAGGCGTCCAAGGAAGAATATCTAGAAGGAACTTTTTTGGAGCAGCTACGCACAATCGACAATGATATTTTCAATGCCCAGCAAGAATTGACAGAGTCTGAGGCCTTTTTGGAACACAGTGTCAAGTTGCAAGCAAAAGGCTTTATTACCAAACAACAACTCCGCTCCGATCAGATCAACCTAGAAAAGGCCAAGAACTCATTGGAACTGGCTCGCCAGCGAAAATCGGTCTTAGAAAAGATCACGAAGAAGAAAGACGTCATTCTTCTTGACAGTGATATTGCCGCCGCACAAGTTTCGGTGAAAAACGCCGAAGAGGCAAAGCGGATTGAGGAAAACCAACTCGAAGAGGTCGAACAGCAACTGGAGTTCTGCAGTATTGTGGTGCCGGAGGGTGTCTCGGGCGAGGTGGTTTATCACAAAGAGTTTGACCGCCGAGGCGGAAGTGAATGGGTTTTGGAACCCGGTGCTCAGGTACGAGAGCGTCAGGTACTGATCAAATTACCCAACCAAGATAAAATGGAAATCAAGGTACTGATCAACGAACAGAGCATTACTGCGATTCAGGAAAAAATGCCTGCTACGATCTCGGTGGATGCCCTGCCTAATGTGAGTCTCAAAGGGTACGTCACACGAGTCAATTCCTACGCGGAACAGGGTGGTTGGGGAAGCTCGTCTGCCATCCGCGAATACGCGGTTTTCGTGAGGATCCTTGATCCACCTCGTGAACTGATTCCTGGGATGAATGCGTCGGTCACAATTCAAACAGAATTTCAAGCGGATGTGCTGCAAGCTCCCCTGCAGTGTATTTATGCTGCTAACGACACTAATTTTGTGCTTCGGAAAACAGGCGAAAACAGCTTTGAAACGACGGAAGTTACCGTCGCGGGTGAGAACTCGATCAACGTTTGGATCGAAGGTGGCGTGAATGCGGGCGATGAGCTTGTCATGGATCCCGGTCAATATCGGGAACTGATGGATCTTCCGGAAAGGGAAGTCGACGACCGCATCAAACTCCCTGAGGGCGCAGAAGAAGCAGCAGCCCTAGAGAAGGCCAAAGAGGCCGAGGCCAACAAAAAAGTATCTGCCGAGAAGCGTAAGAGCATCGAAGGGAAATCCAAGAGAAGTGGCTCCAAAAGAGGCAAGGGTGGTGATTCCAAAGAGAAAGATGTCACCAGCAGCAAATCCAAAGCTGGCGGTGGCGGTGGCGGAGGCGGCGGTGGTATGGACGCTCGAATTGATGACATGATGAGCCGATACGACTCAAATTCGGACGGCAAGATCGATAGCGATGAGTTCGCCGAAATCGATGGAAGGTTTAGCGGTTTCCTGAAACGAGCTGATGCGGATGGTGATGGTAACTACACGCGTGAGGAAATCAAAAAGTTCTTCGACAACATGGCCCAGCAATTTGGCGGTGGTGCTGGCGGTGGCGGCGGCGGTGGCAGACCTCCTGGACGCTAGGAATGAGATAAATAATGAAGCTGGCAATTCATGTTTTGGAATGCCAGCGCCCGTGAGATTGCCAAGCGACGAGATTGGCGAATGTCGGCAACGAGTGAGCCGGCGCCTGTAATATTTTGCGAACCTGCTTTATCAGGGATCAAGCCAACTCACGCCAAGCTGGGAATACCATGGGAAAAGCTGTCGAAATCCGAGATTTGACCAAGCACTACGTGCTGAAAAGTGAGACGGTCAAAGCGCTCCGCGGGGTCAGTTTCGATGTCCCCCAAGGAGATTACGTAGCCATCATGGGTCCCTCCGGGTCCGGAAAAAGTACACTGCTGAATTTGTTGGGATGTCTCGATCGCCCGACTTCGGGATCTTACATGTTGGGAGACGAAAATGTTGCGCAAATGACCGATGATGATTTATCGGCCGTGCGTGCGTCTCGGATCGGGTTCGTCTTTCAGTCCTACAACCTGATACCCCAATTGACGGTCGTTGAGAATATCGAGGTCCCGCTCTACTACATGGGTAAACTCGATTCACGGGCCAAGGAACGGTGCTGTATGCTGGCTTCGATGGTGGGCTTGGGAGACCGTTTGGATCACCGCCCTACGCAACTTTCGGGTGGGCAGCAACAACGGGTTGCGATTGCTCGTTCAATTGTCAACGACCCAGAGTTTATCCTCGCAGATGAAGCGACTGGAAACCTCGATTCGGTAACGACGGAAGAAATTCTCCAATTGTTCGAGCGACTAAATGGAGAAGGGCGAACCATCATTATGGTGACCCATGAAGACGAGGTGGCGGAACATGCCAAGCGTGTCATCCGCCTGCGAGATGGTCATATTGTTTCCGATGAACGCAACACCGATCGGGTCATTGCGAAATCATCAGTAGAGAAAGTCGCCCCGGAGGACGCTGAGTCCGCCGTCGATCGAAGTGAAAGTCCCGCAACCTGATTCTCCGAAGGTCTTGAGCAATACCATGTTTTTTCGAACCTGGATTCTTGGAATTAAAAGTCTCCTACTGCACCCCATGCGGTCGGCGTTAACCGTTCTCGGAATCATGATCGGAGTGTTCAGCGTGATCGCGCTTCTGGCGATCGGC
This sequence comes from uncultured Pirellulaceae bacterium, assembly GCA_905480235.1. GTDB lineage: Bacteria > Planctomycetota > Planctomycetia > Pirellulales > Pirellulaceae > CAJQPP01. The sequence goes on along the minus strand of CAJQPP010000006.1, from coordinate 33,931 downwards.
GAGGGCGTCAGTATCAAAGCTCAAAAGGATATTGAGGCGTTGGGAGCCGAAAATATTATCGTCCGCAGCATTGAGCCTCCCAACGATTCTATTGAGTTTAGTTTTTCCGCACGGGAGTTCGGAATCACTCGCGCTGAGATGAACCAGATGAAGGCCATTCCTACCATTGCCCAGGTCATTCCTGTTCGTGAATTGCGTTTGCAGTTTCAATATACAGGTAACGCCCTGGCCGAACCTCGATTAGGTCGGCTCGTTGGATGCACGCCCGAATATCAAGGCATTAACAGGCTGGAAGTAGATCGTGGGCATTTCCTGACTCACCCGGAAAAACAGGCCACGGTTTGTGTCATCTCGGCGGAACTGGCAAAGTATTTTTTCCCCTACGAAGATCCGTTAGGGAAAGAGATTTTTGTGCCGGCTAAAAAGAATCGCTTCAGTATCGTAGGTGTGCTTAAAGAAAAAACAGCCACGGGTGCCGTGGGAGGTTCTCTGTCGGGACAGGACTTCGCCAATGATGTTTACATTCCCATCGAAACGATGCGACGGTTGATGGGAGACCTCGAGGAAAAGCGATCTGCCGGTTCCTTTGAGCGCAAGAAATTTGAACTGTCTCAGGTAACCTGCAAAGTCAAAGATGTGAAGGACGTACCAAAGACGGCCAAGATCATTGAGAGCACGTTACGACGCATGTCGACCGATCGAGAGGATTACGGAATCATCGTGCCTTTTGAATTGCTTGAACAAGCTCGGTCAACGCGGATCATGATCCAGTTGATATTTGGTTTGGTGGCCGCCGTTTCGTTGGTCGTCGGAGGCATTGGTATCATGAATATCATGTTGGCAACGGTTACTGAGCGAACCCGTGAGATCGGTGTGCGACGAGCCTTGGGCGCTTGCCGACGAGACATCACTCGACAGTTTTTGATTGAGACGATTGTTTTGTCGGTGGTCGGGGGGTGTATCGGTATGGCCCTTGGCGTGGCATTCCCCATTTCGGCGGAAGGCAGCAAGGTATTGGCTGACTGGCTGGCCCCCGAGTACTACGAGCGAATCCCGACCTATTTCCGAGAAGTAGTGCCCGTGTTGGTCCCTTGGTCGTTCCCGTTGGCCTTCGGCATCTCGGTGGTGGTAGGAGTCGTCTTTGGACTTTACCCTGCCATGCGAGCGGCACAAATGGATCCGATCGAAGCCCTGCGTCACGAATAGATCAACGCGATAAATCGGCACCGTCTCAACTGATAGGCTGCTTCACGAAACCGACTCCTCCGCCAGATCAGCGGGATAACCTTACGGTTTTTATTTTTTAAGTGTCGGGGGACTGTTGGGTCCGCCGCCCGTGGCTTCACCCAACCGAGGCGTTGTTTGCTGAGCCAAACTACGGGGTACCCGGTCCCAACCAAAGGGTGTCCGTGGGTTGATGAAATTCTGCATGAAATCCGCGACGCCTGCCAGCGTGCCATTGATCACGCGTTCCTCAAACTGGAAGACCATTTTTTGAGGATTGGTTTTGAGATCGTAATTGGGCGAGTACATGTGGATGGAAATAGGCAGGAAGGGTTCTCGCGAGAGAATGATCTCTACCTTTTGGTAAGCTTGAGCATCATTGATTTGCTTGGGCCAGCATTCCAGCCAATACTGTTGACCTTGCAGCGATTGGGGAGTCACATCGCGAATCCAGAACCGCTCTTTTAACTCGTTGGCCTTGGCCCCAAATACAAAGGGTAAGGGACTGTTTTTTAAACCCTCTCCCTGAGCTTCGGGCGGTAACGTCAGTTCGTAAAGACGCTTGTTTTGAAAGTCATACTCAAAGATTTTTTCGCCATCGCAAATCCACTTTTCGTTCTCGACAAAACTATTGCCGTCTTGGGCTGCTGGACGAACGTACTGAGGTTGCTCACCAGGTTTTGCCGGCGGTGCGGTAAATTGCCACATTTCCAGAACCTCGTACATGCCCTTGTCCGGTGTCGAGTATCGGACATTCCCCTTTGAAATCATGGCAGCGACGAGTTGGTTGTTGCCAGGGAGTCGGAAATTGCAAGTGACGGGATCGTACTGCCAGCGGGTAAAAGCACATTTGTAGCGGCTGATTTTATCGGAGGTGTTCTCCCAATAACCCAACAATTGGTCGATGTATTCCTGTTGGTTCGCCGGCAAAGGGAAGCCTTGCGGCTGCGTCGGTTGCACGACCTGCTGTTGCTGTTGTTGGAGCTGTTGCTGGTAACTTGGGCTTTGAGCCGCGGCCGTATTTTGACCCTCTTGTACCGGCGCGATCTGTTGTTGGTTTGCAGGGGATTGTTGGGCGAATCCCGTTGTGCCAAACAACAATACGCAGACAATGCAGCCGGCTAATCGAAACAGCGACAGTTTCATGGTTCATCCTTGAACTTAGGTTAAAAGCGCACTTCTGGTGCGGCAGTTTGCGGATGCGAAGTCTAGCAGGAATCGTGCGGACCAAAAGACGGATTTAGCCACCAGTGCGTAATAGCTAGTGCATACCAGCTAGCAATCACAGCGGCGGCTTTATTGCCATCCGCAGCTTGAGATTGAGATTAATCTTGGCAGGGTCATCATTGCGTGTGCTGGATGGCGTTGACGACGAGCGAGCAGAGTCGGGGGGCGGCAACGGCAGCGGCATCAATCACTTCCTGTCCGGAAGTCGGTTCTAGAACATCTGGTTTGGCAACGTTTGCAACGATCGAGAAAGCCAGAACCCGCATACCCAAACCTGCCGCAAACACCACCTCGGGGACGGTCGACATGCCCGCAACATCGGCGCCAATGCGTCGCAGAAAGCGATACTCGGCTCGCGTTTCGTAGGTGGGGCCGAGCAAGCCAGCGTAGACCCCTCGGTGCAATACGAAGTCGTTGCTCATGGCATGCTGCATCGACAATTGAATCAGATTGCGGTCGTATATATCAGCACGAGTCCGGGGGCGTCCTGCCGTAGTGATCGTCGTTGGTTGTTTCCAAGCACGAAACATTAAGTCCACGTGGCTTTGCAAAACCATCAGTTGGCCGCTTTCGAAATACGGATTCAAGCCGCCAGCGGCATTGCTGATGAACAATAATTCCACACCTAGGGCACGCATGATTTGCAAGGGGAAACGGACTTGCTGGTCAGAGTAGCCCTCGTACAAATGGAACCGGCCTCGCATGGCGATTATGTTGGCGTTTGCTAACCGCCCGCAGACTAATTCGCCGCGATGCCCCAAGGCTGTTGCGTTGGGAAAACCCGGGATTTCGCTGTAGGGGATGACGATATCGGTTTGGATTTGTTCGGCGACATCCCCGGCTCCGGTGCCCAGAATCACGCCATACTGTGAGCGTTTGCCCCAACGGCTTGCAATGAATTCCAATGCCGCGTCGAGTGGTTGGCTATCTTCCATTTTGCCGTTTGCCTCAACCCTGTTCTTCGGCCAACACGCCCATCACCAATTTGGTCAGCTTGGGCTCGGCCGCGTTGGCGATGGCAATGATTTCATCTACGTTAGCCGGTTTTAGCGCATCGGGTAGGCACATATCCGTGACGCAAGAAAATCCAACCACGCGCAGCCCTGCGTGGACGGCAACGATCGTCTCTGGAACCGTCGACATGCCGACCACATCCGCACCAATGGTGCGTAAAAAACGGTACTCCGCTGCGGTCTCCAGATTGGGACCGGCGACCGCTACAAACACCCCTTTATGGGCCACAATGTCCTCGTGCCGCGCGATCCGTAGGGCACGGTCAACCAGTTTTCGCGAATAAGGCTCGCTCATATCCGGAAAACGGGGGCCCAGACGATCATCATTGATTCCGATCAATGGGTTGTCTCCCATTAAATTAATTTGATCGTCGATCAACATGATGTCGCCCAGTTTGTAATTCGGGTTCAGGCCACCACAAGCATTGGAGAGAACCAGCAAGTCCGCTCCCATTGCCTTGAATACACGAACCGGCAGCGTGATCTTTTTGAGCTCATATCCTTCGTACATATGAAAGCGACCCTGCATCGCCAGTACGGGCAGCCCTCCGATGGTCCCGCAGATTAAACGTCCCTCATGGCTGGTAGCAGTCGATTGTGCGAAATGAGGAATGTCTGCATAGTCAATCGAGGCAGCGACCTCAATTTGATCGACCAATGTCCCCAGTCCCGTTCCCAGAATGATGCCCGCCCGGGGAGTCTCTTTCCAGTGGCCACGGATAAACTCAACAGCGTCGTTAACTTGGTCAAACAGGTCCAACATGAATGATTCCTTTTAGGCTTGAGCGGGAACAGGGTAGGGCGGTTCGGTCTGTGCGAAACAACTCAATGCGCAGATGGTAGAGAGGCTGATTTTCCAACTTTCCGTTGGCAAGAGTTTCCTAAACGGATTGCCAGCCCTCAAGTGGTGGTAAATAAGATATCCAACCAGAGTGGCCACGGGGTGAGCGAAAAAGATGAGCTGAATCGGCTAGGCACAAATTTTCATCGCCACCGATGTTTGCAGTTTGGCGAAAATAGCAGTGCGATCTGGACAGATTTACCATAACGTCCAAAAAAAAGACGCGACCCGAAGGTCGCGTCTTTTATTGCACAACCACTTCAAAGAAGTGATCTAAATATTGGTGCTGCCCTATTTCTTGATGGAGTCGACGGTCTTGACACTCGCCTTCTCGGTGGACGTCTTTTGAGCAGACGCGGGTTTAGCGGGTAGCTTTTGAGTTGCTGAAGCAGCGATGGATTCGAATTCCAAGGAATCGACCAAGAAACGCTCTGTGTTCGTGAACATACCGGCGTAGGCCGGTTCGGTGGTGAACACCAATTGGACTCGGCGTCCATCCGGGCTGCTGATCGTGTAATAAATCCATTGCAAATTGACCCCATTGGTGGATCCTGCGGCTTTGACCCGCATCCACTCTAAGCCTTTTTCCGTTTGCGAGGCATTGGCAGATTCGATTTCTCCTGCGTTTTCTGCCAATTTATTTTTTACAACTGCCTGAAATTGCTCCAAGGTCTGTTCTTGGTTGGGCAGTCGGCTGGGCAATGGAAGGATCTCGCACTGGCCAATCATGCGACCGTTCTTGTTATACCGCAGGATCGTCCGAGCTCGATGGTTGGAAATGACACGCCATTGCCGTGGATGGATCAAGGAAACCGTGCTGCCTTCGGGTGTGAGAAGCAGGTCATCCGTGATTGACCCAGCATTTTTCCTTAATGCGGCCAATCCCGTATCAGATAATGTTTCGCTTTGCTTCACCGGTCGCAGAGAAATTAGCATTTTGAAAGTGGCGTCCAATCCGGGGACCACCAAGCCAATATCACGCTGTTGAGAGATCGTCAGGTTGGCTTGGGTGACGCTGCCCAGTGACGAATTGAAGCGTACGCTGCCGTTCAAGGCAATCTGGGTGATCGCCCCATCGACGGTTCCTTCGATCGTACCCGCGATCACGAGTACCGCATCCTCACCTTTGATGTTCGCGAGCTCAATTCGGACATTGGTCTTATCTACTGACTCCAAGTTGAAGAATTGTGCCAGGACCTGATTGTCGGGGCTCCAGGTATCGCCCACTTTGACGCGATCTTTGGCAAATACTTCGGACAAAATCAGCGTGTTCGCGGGTGTGTTAACCAGTTCGAATTCACTTTGAGTCATGGGACCGCCGAGCGAAGCCAGCTTGATTTGCTGACCTGTCGATTTGGTCTGCACAATGACGACTTTGCGGGCGTCAGCCAAACGACTGTTTAGAGGTTTGTTATCGATGCGAATGTTAGCTCTTGCCAATTCATAATCACGAATGGACTTGAGTTGAGTCTTTCTGGCGATGACCCGTTCCTGGTATTGGAAACGAGCATCCACATCCATTTGCAGAGATTGGTTTTCTTCCGGTTGGACAACCCCCCGACCTTCTAAAGCCGCTTTTACCAAATAGACTTGGTTGGTGGACGTACTCGGCGAGATGTTAATTTGGGCGGTTGTCGGTGCCGCAGAGAAAGCAACCAGAAGCGCGGCTCCAAGACTTGAGATAAAATTCTGGTTTTTCATGATTTTTTGTCCAATATTCGGTGGTCACCGACGAATAAGGGGCGAAATGTGTCGTAATGGCTTGATCGGCCTTTTATGGCAGCGTTTCCAAGGAATCCTCCTCGAACTTCCTCTTTAACGGATAACTGGTTCCCTGGCGTCTGGTCGTAAGGAAAAGAGAAACTCTCCTACGACGGCAAGGTAGCCGAATCTGCCCTTAAAGCCTCGCTGACCGTCCAAATTGGTCGAAAAGCGTAGGAATTGAGCGAAATCACTGCGAACAAATCAGTTGATAAGCGGTTCTTAAAACAGGATCGGGTATGGTTGTGAGAGAGTGCGTCTCGGCGCAAGGGCATTGATGGTCCTTTCCGGGTTAGTTGCGGTCTCGAACTATTTGATCGGATTTTTCGTAATGAAATCGACCTGAAGACCGTCTAATCAGGTAAACGTTGAACCGTTTTGAAGCCACCCGCGGCTGAAACGGCACCACATAACCATCAGGCTCCCCCCGAGTTGATATGGTTGGAGCATGACGCTCCATGAAAATGAAATTTGTTTGTCTGGGTGATCGCCTAACGGATCCCCCCTGGCTGTCACATGGAACACCAGGCAAACAGCTCAGAAGAGGTCAACATATGCACACCGACTACAAAAGTTCACTTATCCAGCAGTTGCGAGATCAGCAGGTTCGCTTTGCGCCTCGAGATAAAAAGCTCGAACAACTAGAGCGAGCCGAACGACTCTTGCGAGAAATCGATCTCGGTAAGACTTACAGCTATGAATACGTCTGCTACCGCGTCACCACTTATCGACCGGAGGGTGCGCCGATCGTGCCGATGTCTGGCGATGATCTGCGACACGACTTGTCTTGTTTGATTGAGGATCTTTCGGAATCCGCGAATATCCGAGCCGACGAAGTGGGCCAACCGGTCCATACGGTAGATCAGCTCAGCAAGATGTTTAACGTCTCTACAAAAACAATCAGCCGCTGGAGACAGCAAGGGTTGGTGAGCCGCAAGATTATTTTTGACGGCGGCCGTAAGCGAGTAGGCTTTTTGCACTCCAGCGTCGATCATTTCGTGAAAGACAATCGCGAAAAGGTGCGTCGTGGCGAACGCTTTAGTCAACTTTCGGAAATTGATCGCGAAGAAATTATCGATCGGGCCAAGCGCTTGGCACGCAGTGGCGGTTGCCCAGCAGAGGTTGCAAGGCGAATCGCAGACCACATGGCTCGCAGCGTCGAAACGATCCGTTACACGATCAAGCAGTTCGACGAAAAGCATCCTGAACAAGCGGTATTCCCGGACCAGACAGGTCCGTTGAATATGGAGATGAAGGAACGGATTTATGCAGATTACCTGACCGGTAAAAATGTCGATTCGATTGCCCGACGGTACTGCCGTACGAAGACGACGGTTTACCGTGTGGTCAATGAGATGCGAGCCCATGCCATCATGGAACTACCGCTGGACTTCATGGACAGCGAAGAGTTTCATCGTAAAGCAGCGGGCAAGAAAATCTTGGCGCCGTTACCAGATCCCGAGCATACCCCACGACGGGTCAAGGCACCGTCCGGTTTACCCCGGTACCTAGCCTCGTTGTACGAAACGGCATTACTGACTCGGGAGCAAGAGCGACACCTGTTTCGGCAGTACAATTTCCTCAAGTGTCGAGCAGCTAGTTTGCGTGAGAAATTGGACGTGAACCACGCCAAGGCCTCCGATATGGATGAGATTCAAAATCTCTATGACCAAGCCGTGGGTGTGAAGAATTGGATTGTGCAGGCCAACTTGAGGCTCGTGGTTTCGATTGCTAAACGCCATGTGAACGCAAATGAGGATTTCTTCCTTTTGGTTAGCGACGGAAACATGTCGTTGATTCGAGCGGTTGAAAAGTTCGACTACACCCGTGGGAATAAGTTCAGCACCTACGCGTCCTGGGCCATTATGAAAAACTATGCCCGCACGATTCCGCATGAATACAAACAGAAGGACCGCTTTCGGCCGACTTCTGAAGAGATGTTTGTGGCAACCGAAGACGGGCGTTCCGACCGTTACCTTATCGAATCGGCCCAAAAAGCTCGTTTGCAGCAAGTGGGGCGGATTCTCGAGGCTTTGGATGATCGCGAGCAGAAAATTATCGTCAGTCGCTTCGGTCTCGATTACGCACAAGAACCGCTCACCTTGAAAGAGGTCGGTGCGGAGTTGGGCGTGACGAAGGAGCGTATCCGACAAATTGAAGCTCGGGCCCTAAACAAGCTTCGAGCGGCAGCCAAGGAAGAAAACATTGAGTTCATCGAGTTTGTTGAGGAAAGCTTTGAGAACTAGCTGAGGATCTGCTAGTGATTTGAGTTTCCGCAACGAAGAGAAAAAGCCGGCCCGTTTGGGTCGGCTTTTTTTGGTTTTTTGTCTCCCAAACTTGTCTCCCAAACTTGTCTCCCAAACTTGTCTCCCAAACTTGTCTCCCAAACTCCGGCTCTCCAAGATTTACTTGACCGTCAGTTCGACGCTCTCGGAATGGCTGTTGAATTCCGGGGCGTACATGCTTTGAATCTCTGCGATACCCGATTCGTATACGCCACGATTTTGAATACGTACCGAGTATTCAAAGACATGAGTGCCGCGGGGCAGGTAGTCAATAAAGAAGTGACTGGCCGTGTCGCGGGTCGATTCGTAATAACCGAGACCGTCCTGGAATTTGTAGCGTGAAATGACGTTGACCGGTTCTGTACCACTAGCCCGGTAGTCTTTTAGGTGGATAAATTCCATATCTCGATCTACACGCAATTCGACACGGGTGACGATTTCATCACCAACCTGTAAGGGGCCTGTGATTTCGCTGATAACCGGACCTTCTGCCGTATTTTGCTTCACATAGAGACGCTTCTTTATCGTCAATGGGGTCCCTGTATAGGGCGTTATTTTGCTGATGTCCTCGAGATACTGCCAATGAATGCTGCCCCATGCGATGCCCTCATCGGACTTGGTCATTTTAATATTTCCCATCTCGGGCTGGATGTCATTGGAAACGATTACCTTTTCATAGAAACCGGTTCCGGCTTCCACATTCTCAGGTGTGACCAACATGTTGCCTAAAGAGATGGCGACGAGTTCGTTAGATGCCAACAAATTGGAGCCGTTCAAGAGCAGGGCGTAACAAGCATCCGCGGTGGCTTTGGTCGTCTTCCAATTCTGAGTCTGCTTTTGTTTTAGCAACCAAATTTTTAACTCTTCCACTTTGTTTGCATCACCCGCGACCTCGTCGTAGGCCTCGATCATCAGTGCTTGAGTTTCGATGGGTGCCCGGTACCACCACCAGGATAAGCTCTCTTCCTGCCAGTACATGCCGAGTTCGTCACTTTGCAAACTGCGTTCAGTGAGTGATTTTAGGATGGATTGGGGGGTCTCTTGATCTCCCATCCGTTTTAACGCGATGGCTAAATGACCTTGTGATTGGCGGTTGTTAAGCTTAGCCCAGTGTTGCTTGGCCTGACCCTCAAAATACTTAAAAGCCTCTTGGTACTTATCTGCCAGCGGTTTATCGCGGAGGAAAAAACTGCGTCCGTAAAAGTAAAGGCAGAGCGTGGGGGATAGGTTGTTTTGCTTCAACTGGTCGCGTTTCTTGAGATCCTGATAGCGTCCTTCCATCCATTCATCCAAACGAACGAGAGCGTTTAACGCAGGGGTCACATCGATATCAGCGCCCATTCGACGTAGTCGTCCAAACCCGGTGGTCACGTACAACGTAATGAAATCATTAGCCAAGCCTCCGGGGAACCAGGGCCATGCCCCATCACTTCGTTGCATTTCGACAAGCTGTTCCAAGGCGCGGCGGATTTCCGAGTTCATGCGATTCACATCGAGTAAATTGCTAACATTTCGGCGTGATTGACTCTCATCCTTTGCTGTTAACAACCATGGCGACTCGGCAAGAATGATATTTCTCAGGTCTTCGTTTTTTTCTAGCGGGCTGTCTAGTGCGTCAGTGCCTCTCCATTGTTCAAAAACCTGCTTGATCTTGGGGTCACTGTTCACAATGTGTTGCCCGACATAGTTGGCATAAAGTCGATTGAAAACTTGTTCACTGCATTGATGAGGGAATTCCATCAAATAGGGCAGCGCCATAACGGCATACCACGAAGGGTTGGACGTCATTTGCACCGTCAAGTTTTGACTTTGCAACGAGTCACTTTTTGCGGCGTCCAATAATCGCTGAAACTCAATTTCCTTTGTCTCATTCCCGCGAATCGGTAGGGGAAGAGATTCTGTTACGAGAATGCGGTTTGAGAGTACGGGTAAGAACCCTTCTTCACCGTCGGTGATCGTCTCGGTACCACCCACTGCTTTGTAAACAAGGGTACCGACAAAATTGGGCACGGTGATTTTCCAGTGCAAACTGGTGGACTGCTGAGCAGGTATCTCAAAGGTCTGCTCCGCTTGTTTATTCCCAAACGATGCATCCACACTCTCACCCGTGCGAGCGTCTGCCAATGTGAATTTTACCTTGCCGATTTGAGTTTCTTCGGACTGGTTGGTGACCTTTACCGAAAATTCCAGGACATCGCCGACACGCAGAAAACGCGGTGGGTTGGGTTGTACCATCAAGTCTTTACTTGTGGTTGCCTCGCTGGTTAAAAGGGCGGCCCGCAAAGCGTTATCGTGGGCAAATCCGAGGAATTTCCATTTCGTTAATGCCTCTGGGATTTCAAATTCGATGCGCACAGAACCATCTTTGGCTACCTGTAAATGGGGAAAGAAGAATGCTGTTTCTTGGAGGTTTTTTCGGGGGCTGACTTGATCTAAATCGACGTTCGCTCCCCCGTTCGTTCTCTCGTTCGCTCCCTCAATCGCTTCACCAAGATAACCCTCTTGTTGTCCGAGCGATCGTGATTTCCGCGCAGGAGCACTGAGTCCAGCACTGCGGCCACCCATGCCGCCTCCTCCGCCGAAATCATCCTCTGCCATGGCGCTGGCCATTGCCGGTTGGAGTTCCCGGCCCATTGAAACATCGTCCCAATTATTTGCTGCGGATCGGTACCAGTTTTGAAAAGAAGTTACTAATCCCAATCCCGGTCGGAATCGCGGGTAATTGATGGGAATGACTTTGACATTATTCAGTTGGTGCCGAAATATGGGGAGAAGTCGATTTTCAACGTTGCGGAAGATTCTACCGTCCTGCGAGTAATTTTTATAAAAGACGTTAAAGGCCGATATCCAATTGTGGCCCAAAAATGCGTCTAAGGAAGCGTCGTACATACCAGCTACCATTTCTGCAATGGCTTGATCGGCGTCGATACCTTTCACCACGGCTGTCCAGGTTTCGCGCCCGCCCGGTTGTAGTTTGGAGACGAAATGTTCCCAGGTGATCGCCAGTTTTTTGTTCGTCCACGGCACATTAATCGCTTGATTGGTGGCATACATACGATTCTCACGTACGTAAGTAATTCTTAATTGTAACCCACCTCGATGTTGATCCTCGATGGGCAGCTTAATGGTGTGTTGGTTTTCTGTGGCAGGGGTCCAATATGATTTGACGACTTTGCCCCGGTGTTCAATCTCTACAAACGCGCTGCCCGTTTCGTACCCAGTTCCCCAGAAGGCGATGAAATCGTCGCCGGGCTCAACGGATGCACTTTTCGGAACAAAGTAATTGGGTAGCTTTACGGGAAATTGAGAACTCGTCGGGTCGTGCACAATCAAAGGGAGTTCTGTGCGTACCTTTTGACCGGCCGGATCGGTCGTCTCAAAAACCGCCATATATGCGCCCGCCGCCAATGCCAGTTGCGTTTTGATTTCGCCGCTGGCGGTGGTGCTTAACGCGGTTGTGAGTACGGTTTCGCCTTGGACCCAGTTGCTTAGGATGTTCTCTGGAGAAGCCGCTGGTCGCCCGCCATAAATCAAGCTGTTTAACTTGGCGGGTTGGATTTTTTCAGGCGCGAGTAAAGCATTGACAACAAGATTGCCGCTGGCTTCCTGCCCTTTTCCATCCAGTGTCGTAACTTTGACGGTCAAATCGATGGGGTCTTCCGAGGTCTGCCAATCGGCGGCCTGTAAGTCTGCTTGTAACGAGGTGTATCCCACGCGGGTGGTTTGCTGTGCGGAGCGAGTTTCACCGGAGGAATCGGTGACGTCTGCGTAAACGGTGAATTGGAATGTGGGGTTGCTTTTTCGGGCAACACTTTCATCAGCGGAAGCGGTGAATTGTATGGTGAAATTACCTTCCGCGTCGGTTTCCATGGTACCGTCGGCGATTTCCTGATGGCTGTTATTCTGGGGTACGTACCCGTAACGCCGTGTGTACCAAGCGGGATACCGCAGACCGCGGGTGACTCGCCAGGTCACTTTGGAGCGATCCGAGGGCGCTCCCGTATAAGCGGCAGCCTTTCCGGTAATGGATACCTGTTGCCCCAGTTGGAATGCTTCCTTCGGCTGCTCCATTTCGACAAAAAACTTGGGACGTTTGTATTCTTCAACCTGAATCCTCGTGCTACCGTTGATGCCACTGGCTTGCAAACGCATGAAACCTGTTAAACGATTGCGGGGGGCTGTGAAACTGCCTGAGAAAGATCCGAACTCGTTGGAGCGAAAGACTTTTTTTTCCACTGCCTCATTGTTGGCGTCATAGAGTGTCACGGTTACGGATTTGCCAACTAACGTTGAGTAATCATTGGTCTCGGTATCTGAGTGAATGCAGATTCCCTTAAATTGAATGGTCTGACCGGGGCGATAAAGGGAGCGATCCGTAAAAAAGACAGTCCGGTTACTGGGCCTTTGCCTCCGTGGATTGCCGGAATATAGATTGTCAATGAAACCGAATTTTTGGTCTTGGTATGAAAAATCGAGCTTCGTTAGATCGTTATTATGCGGAAAACTGACCATCCCGTCTTCGTTCGTTCGGGCTTGCTGTGCTTCGACTTGCTGTGCTTCGGCTGGCTGCGGCTTCGATTGTTTGCGTTTCCATATCGCTTTGCTGACGTCAACGCCTTTGAGTGGTTGGCCCGAAATAGCATCAAATACTTGGCATGAAATTTCACGACTTGCCGGCGATCGACTCGTCACGACGGCTAAGTTACTGACCCAAACTTCGGCGATGGAAATTTCATTAAAGCCCTCGCTGGCTTTGGAAAAGTCCGCCCGGTTGCTGCAAATCAACAAGTAAAAACCGGATTTCAGATCCACATCGACCGGAAGGGAAACGGATCGCTCTTGGTAATCTTCGGTTGGGGCGAGTTCCTTGGACCATGCTGCAGCGGGGCGTTGCGTGAGGATTTTAAGATTGTCATTACGGGTTATGTTTTGCGGCGAGCGATACTCACCCCACTCAGACCAGTTTGCAAAATCGAATTCGACCAGGCGAAAATGAACCTGATCGATATTTCGGTACCGCACATCTACGGTCACCTGTTCACCATTCCAAACTTGCTCCGCCGAGACGACCAGTGTGCTCAATTCGATGGTGTTGATGATGTTTTGGCAAGTTTTCCCGCCCCTACTCTCAGGGAATCTTGCTTGGCCCTGGGCCGCGATTTCCATGGCTTTGACTAGGTCATTTACGCCCCGAAAGGACTGGGCCAGATTGGCGAGTGCCATGCTACTGAGCGGTACTGAAACATGTTTGTCAGCAAACCGTTGCAGAGCCGCTTGGTATCTGGCGACAGATTCGCTGCCTTCTGCGAGTTTACGTCCAAATTGCAAACGCAGTAAATCCGCATCAAGAAAGGCGCTTTGGTCGGGATCGTTCTGATGAAATCTTAGCAGGTTCTGAAAAATCTGAACGGCTCGCAATGGGAACGCGTCATCATCTTCGGTGTCGGGAACCCACCTTAAGAACTCACTCGTTGAAGAGAATATGGGGCTGTCGCTGCGGATAATAAATGCGTTTTGTGGACGCGTGATTTGTTCTTCTGCAGCGTAAAAATTCAGTGCCTCAAAGGCAACAAAATCATAGAGAGTCGGCCGGAATCGTGCGTCCTTCTTTGTGATTTCCAATAAATCAGAATAATCGGCGATGGGAATGGACTGCAGGAAAGCAGCGTTGCTGAGCGCTTGGGTGTAATATTCATCAACCTGGCCCAGCAATCGAGGCAGATCCCAAGTTTGGATATCTTCGCTAGGTTGGGTTGCGGTTTGGGAGCGATCGCTGAAACGCCAGCGATTTTGTTGCAGGTAAGAATTTAACCAATTGGCTAAAATGACCTTTAGGATGGGACGGATCGGTTCCGGGGAGTCGGGAAGAAAGGCTTGCATTTGTTTGATGGCATAGGGGTAGGCCGGTTGGTTGATGCGCCCTTCGAGAAAATACTGTTGAGAAATGGCTCGCGCGGCGTCACCCCAAGCTTGCTCAGCGGTGGCGCTTGAGTAGATCTTCTTCAGAGTAGCGATTGCGGATTTGGGAAGATCTTGGTCGATTTCTTTTTTGACTTGCTTCCACAAGGCTTCGCGATCCTGATTTAAAGGTGCCGATAGATTCATGATTGCCGTTTGGTTAAGGAAAAAGAAACCAGCGACAAGAGCGCAAGTGACAAACAGACTGTGTATGCGGAGCATTGCAAATGCCTTCCCCAGAAAATGCACGGAGTTACGTTGCGAGGGGGCCTCGAAACGAAAAGTGAGCGAGAGACCGATCTCCCGTTATCGGAACCGATCTGAGCTTAAGACGCAAGATAATCGTTCAAGTTCCCAAAAAATGAATTTCTACTCAAAATGAAATTCTCCTCAATTGGGTGGCGGTCTTTACATGAAAGTGGCCTGTTTCCCAACCTAACACTGCTCCGGTCTCGCGAATTACGGGGATTGGAAGCCGTTGGCGGTTGCCGTGACACATCGGGTTTTGTGAATCGCTGTCGCGATCAAGGTTGGGGCGAGGGTCCTCGGAGAGGGAGTTCGCGAAGTAATCGTTTTCAACGCTGTCAAACTGGGCGTACAAGGCTATAATTTGTTTACGGAAAATCCCGCGGGAGAGATTCCAGGATGATGACAACCCTGGAACGCCGAAGGCGCAAACCGTCGCCCGGAACCGCTCAGGCAACATGGACCGCAGGATTACACCAACCGTCTCTGGAGAGCGATGCTGCGATTTGATACGTAGGCATCCACCGAAGGGGTAATCTCTCAGGTAACCGGACAGAGGGGCGATCAACGATTCGATGTAACTTTCAGCAGCATCGGCCTTTACACGGAAACAAGGCGGTCTGCTGATGAGTACCGTCGCAGTACGTTCATGATCGCATTCCTCCAACACGATAGTCCAGGTAAACCATGTCTCATGCTCTTTCCCCTTTCGTCGCTCGTCACATTGGCCCTCGCGAAGACGAGATCCAAAAAATGCTCGATACGCTGGGTTACGAAACGCTCGATCAATTGACGGATACCGTCATCCCCGATGTGATTCAAGATAACCATCGATTGGATTTGATGGCGGGAATCAGTGAGCAGGAAGCGCTGGCGGAGTTGCAAGGATTGGCCGACGAGAACGTGGTCTTGAAAAATTGTATCGGCCAAGGCTACTACGGAACGCATACCCCCAAGGTCCTGCAGCGCAATGTTCTGGAAAATCCGGCGTGGTACACGGCCTACACTCCTTACCAACCAGAAATCTCGCAGGGCCGTTTAGAGGTTCTGTTTTTCTTCCAAACGATGATTGCTGAGTTAACGGGTTTGGAAATTTCGAACGCGTCTTTACTGGATGAATCGACCGCCGCGGCCGAAGCCATGGCGTTGGCACATCGCGCCACCAAGGGAAAGCGTCATCGTTTTCTGGTGTCCACGCTTTGTCATCCACAAAATATCCACATTATTGAGACCCGCGCAGAGCCTCTGGGGATTGAGGTTGTGATGTTCGATGAGAGCCAACCCGTCGCTGATTGGAGCGACGTGTTCGGTATCATTGTGCAGTATCCCTCGACCAATGGAGTGATCAACGAGTATGAGACGTTAACTCAAAATGCTCATGAGCATGGAGCGTTGGTGGTCATGGCGACCGATCTACTGGCCTTAACGTTGTTGCGAAGCCCCGGTGATCTGGGGGCTGATATTGCAATCGGCAATGCCCAACGGTTTGGTGTTCCGCTGGGATTTGGTGGACCTCACGCCGCGTTTATGGCAACCAAGGACGCTTACAAGCGTACGATGCCGGGTCGCTTGGTTGGTAAATCTGTTGACTCCCATGGCAACCCCGCCTATCGACTCTCTTTGCAAACTCGCGAACAACATATTCGCCGGGAGAAAGCGACTTCCAATATTTGCACGGCGCAAGCTTTACTCGCGATTATGTCAACCTTGTATGCCTGTTATCACGGCCCAGACGGACTAAAAGCGATTGCTCAGAGGGTCCACGCTTACACCTGTAACCTGGCGGCGGCCATAAAAGCTGGCGGGTTCAGTATCGCCAGTGATACCTTCTTTGACACAATCACGGTCAAAGTGGATGCCCGTACAACCGAATTGATGAGCGCTGCGGTGGCAGCTGGATTTAATGTTCGCGCTTACGATGATGCCCACATCGCAATTTCGTTGGACGAGACGACAACGGAAAAAGACGTCAGTACCCTGGCAAATTTGTTTGGCGAAAACGCAACGATTGATTCCAACGGTTGCCAAATGGGTCAGGCTTTATTGCGTCAGGACAGCATTCTGACTCAGCATGTTTTCCATCAGTACCGCAGCGAAACCGAGATGATGCGGTATCTCAGAAAACTCAGTGAAATGGATATCGCGTTGGATCGCGCCATGATCCCGCTGGGTTCCTGCACCATGAAATTGAATGCTGCTGCCGAGTTGACCCCGATCACCTGGCCTGAATTCAATTCGATTCATCCCTTTGCACCAGCCAACCAATGGCAGGGTTATCGAAAGATGATTGATCAATTGGAGCAGATGCTTTGTGCGGCCACCGGTTATGACGCGATCTCCCTGCAACCTAACGCAGGATCTCAAGGCGAATACGCTGGTTTGTTGGCAATTAAAAAATATCACGAATCTCGCGGAGATCACGATCGAAATATTTGCTTGATCCCCAGCAGCGCGCATGGCACTAACCCCGCCAGTGCTCAGATGGCGAACATGAGAGTCGTGGTTATTAAGTGTGACGAACATGGGAATGTGGACCTTGATGATTTAGATGCCAAAATCGCCGCGAATGATGGCAAGGTCGCCGCCATCATGATCACCTATCCTTCCACGCACGGAGTATTTGAGGATGGAGTCACTGCCGTTTGTGAGAAAATTCATGAAGCGGGAGGGCAAGTTTACATCGATGGCGCTAATCTAAATGCGTTAGTCGGCGTCGCGAAACCTGGTAAGTTTGGCGGTGATGTTTCTCACTTGAATCTTCACAAGACTTTTTGCATACCGCACGGTGGTGGTGGTCCAGGTGTGGGGCCGATCGGTGTTTGCCAACACTTGGCGCCGTTCATGCCCAAAGATGGATTTAATGCCGAGCGTATCGGACCCGCGGTCAGCGGGGCACCTTTTGGCAGTGCCAGTATTTTGCCGATTTCATGGATGTACATTCGCATGATGGGTGCTGAGGGGCTGCGCAAGGCAACCCAGGTGGCCATTCTGAATGCGAACTATATTGCCCACCAACTTTCCGATAATTACCAGATCTTGTACACCGGGGAAAAGGGATTGATCGCTCACGAATGTATCGTCGATACCCGTCCTTTGGATGAGGATGCTCATGTCACGGTTGACGACATCGCCAAGCGACTAATTGACTTCGGGTTCCACGCGCCAACCATGTCCTTCCCGGTTGCCGGTACGCTCATGATTGAGCCGACCGAAAGTGAGTCGTTGGTTGAACTGGATCGGTTCTGCCGGGCCATGAACATGATTTTTGAGGAGTATGAAAAAGTAAAATCTGGTGCTTGGCAGGCGGATAACAATCCGTTGTGCAATGCACCTCATACTCTGGGTTCGATCCTGGCCGACGGGGAGCGAGTTTACTCCCGAAACGAAGCCGTTTGTCCAGATGAGAATTCCGACTACAGCGTTAAGTATTGGCCGCCTGTTGGCCGAGTCGACAACGTGTTTGGGGATCGGAATTTGGTTTGCTCCTGCCCGCCGATGGAAATTTATGAAACGGCGGTCGAGGAACAGGGAGAACCTGTAGGCGCCTCCTCCTAAGCAAGATCTCAGAGATCCCAAAACCAGTGGGAAGGAACTGGCCTGGCGTACTTCGAGTGCGTCAGGCATGCGGTTGGTAACGAGAGCTATTCGGCGTCGAAGAAATCGAGTTGCCGATCAACCATCTGGTCAAACACTTCCAGCAGTTGCGGAAGGCCTTGCGTCTCTGGCTCCAGCGTCTGCAATGTTTGAACCAGCGCTTCGATAGTGGAGAGACAACCCTCTTTAGGTTGTCGGCGAATGCGATAGTTACTTTCAATTTGCGGTCGGATCACCAAGTGCGGAAGACCCTTAAGCCATTCATTTGCCCGGTACATCGATGAAGCTTGAGCCCAAGTCCCGTCCAGAACAATGAGGTGCTCAGGGTAATCCTCACAAGTCAACTCATCCAGGTTTCTGGCTTGAGGGTGAGGGTACAGCAGCGCGGTCCCCGGTTTTTGAAAGGGATCGACTGCCAACTTTCGATGGCGGTGTGCCACCAAAACGGACGAGTGTTGTAGGCCCAGGCGAGCAATTCTAGCGGTGCCAATTGGGTGCAATAGCTCTCGATGATGTTGTAAAACCACAACACCCGTGCGGTTGGCAATCGACGGAACCTGGTCACAGATGCAAACGCTCGCAGCGCGGAAACAACGATAGCATTCTTTCCGAAACACGCTCTCGTTCGAGGCGGATTCGGTCGGCAGTTCGTTTGTCGGCAGTGGATCGGATGTCACAGTTGACTCGAGAACAAACGTTTGATTACGAGGACGGAAGACGTTTCCCGCTGTGTACAGCGGGAGGGACAAGCCAAGGGGTACACCATCCCGCCACGGGTTTTTGAATTGGAATGCCCCCTGTTGATGCCTGAATTGGCATGCGTGGCCTTACGACGTTGCAAAATAAAACCACACTCCACGGGATTCTTGGGAAGAAGCGTGGAGCGTGCTTTGGTGATTTTCCTGCTCGCTTACGGGGACGGCGATGTGAGTCGCGGTGCGTGAACTTAGCCTTCGGCAGCGATCTGGGTTTTGTAGGTCGTGTGATTCAACAGGGTATCCGGTGCCCCGCCATCCATTTTGATCTTGGCAATCCATCCGGCGCCAAAAGCGTCTGTTCCGAGTACTTCCAGTTCATCAGGAAGGCCAGAGTTGACTTCGATGACTTCACCGGAGATCGGCGAATAGAGCGGGCTTACCGCTTTGACAGATTCCACTTCGCCGAATTCTTCTCCCGCAGTCACGGTCGCTCCGACATCCGGGAGTTCCATGTATACGAGGTCCGTCAGTTGTTCGACCGCGAAATCGGTAATGCCAATCGTAGCGATACCATCTTCGCCAACATGGACCCATTCATGGGTGGGTGCATAAAGCAGTTCTTCCTGGTTCACGATTCTCTCCAAATAGTTGCTGCGGAAGGAAATACTGTCTTCCGATAATTTCCCAAACGTCATTGAAGGTCTGGTGACCTCCACCGAAAAAATTCATCTAACCGCGACTGTAAAAAGGTAGTTGGCAAACTCGTGCCGGCAGGCGTTTGCCGCGAATGTCAATTTCAACCTCGGTACCGATTTCTAAATGTTCCATATTCATGAACCCCATGGCAATGGGCCTTTGCAGGGTGGGTGAAAAGGTGCCGCTGGTGACTTCACCGACTTGTTGGTCGCCTAAATAAATCAAGCTATGTTCGCGGGCGGCTCGTTTCCCATCCATTTCCAGACCTACACGGCGGGGCAGGGTGGTATCTTTTCGAGCGGCTGCAATGGCATCCCGGCCGGGAAATTCGCGGTCTTTCAGATTGATGGCAAATTTAACATTGACCTGAGCTGGATTGATCGTTTCGGTTAATTCATGTCCGTAAAGAGGCATGGCAGCTTCGAGGCGAAGCGTGTCCCGCGCTGCTAAACCAACGGCCCCGCCTCCCACGGCTTTCGCTTTTTCCAGGACGCTGGTCCAGATTTTGATGGCGTCGTCTGCGGGAACCGTCAGCTCGCAACCATCTTCGCCGGTATAGCCAGTCCGACTGACAATCGACTCCACACCACAGACTTTCGTCATCATGCCATGGTAGTAGGTAAGTGAGCTGGGGGCGGTTTCACAAAGCGGATCCATGATCTCCAAGGCTCGCGGACCTTGCACCGCGATCATTGCTGTCTTTGTCGTGCGGTCTTCGAATCCTAGTTTTTCCAAATCGCCATGTTGTTTTAGCCAAGCGAGGATTTTCTGGCGGTTACTCGCGTTGACCACCATAAAGCAAAACGGCACGCCAGCCGTATCCTGTAGGTGGTAAACCAACACATCGTCCAGCACGCCTCCGCTGTCATTGGTCATTAATGAATAGCGGATTTTGCCAGCCGCCATGGGGTGGACTCGACGCGTTGTCAAACCGTTCAGGAATTCACATGCGTTTGGATCGGCAAAGAAAAAGCGACCCATATGAGAAACATCAAATAGACCCGCCCCATTTCGACAGGCGTTGTGTTCTTCAATAATTGATGTGTACTGCACGGGCATTGACCAGCCGGCAAAGTCGACCAATCGGCCGCCGTTGTCATGATGCCAAGGGTGTAGGGGCGTCTTCAATAATTCGGTTGTACTGCTCATTTAGAAAGTCGACTCAAAATTGGATTCGGAGGGGAAAGGCTCCCTAAGATGGCCCTATTCTATCGCAACCAAGCCCGTACGACAGGCCTGCAATTTCGGCTAATTTGACCGGTTTTCGGTCGCTTCGCCGTTTTCGGGTAGGATGATGTGGCTCGTTTTGTCCCCACTACTCCAACCCGACAAAAAACAGATGACAAACACTCCCGACAACCTGAAGACATTGGTCCAAGTCGAAAACGAATTGCACGGTAGCCTGATCGTTTCTAGCCTCAAGGAAGCAGGTATTCATGCGACGTTAACGGGCGTGTTTACCGCCGGTTTTCGCGCGGAGGCACCGGGGTATGTGAGTGTCATCGTAGAGGCCAAAGATTTAGCCAAGGCTCAGGAAATTCTTAAAACCATTGAAACGAGTGAGCCCGTTGATTGGTCGCAAGTCGATGTCGGTGAGCCTGAGGATTAGTCTGGGTTTTCGAGGTTCCAGCACGCTCCGTTCGGTGCCGATGCCTACCCTACAAAAACGCAGATCGATCACCGATAATTTGGATCATGAATAAGATCACAAATTTGGATTTGCATCCAATGGAAGCCTCGGCCCTGCAGGCGCGCCGTGAACGCGTGTTTTTGGTATTGGCCGGTCTTTTCTTGGGCACGTTGGCGATGCTGAATATTTTAGGCATCAGTCGCTTTCTTGTGCTGTTCAGCCTGAACCCCAGTGAGACGGGTTGGGGGTGGAATTGGGGGCAATGGGGTGAGTACTCGTTTGCTTTGGCGATCGGGGTGTTGCCGTACCCGTTGACGTTTTTGTGCACGGACCTGATCTGCGAATTTTATGGGCGACGCCGCGCCAATTGGGTGGTCACCGTTGGGCTGATATTGAATATCTGGGTCGTCTTTATCTTGTGGCTAGGTGGCGTCTTGCCGCCCGTTCCTACCATGGATCCGGCTACCGGATTGCCGCCGATTGAGAGCATGTCAATCAATGAAAACGGTTTGCAAGATGACCAAGGATTTGCGTTTTACCGAATCCGCATGCTCACGTTCGGGGCCGTTGTCGCATCGATGTTGGCCTATCTTGCCGCACAGTTTTGCGATGTCTACATGTTTCATTTCTGGAAGCGATTAACCAAAGGCAAGTGGTTGTGGCTCCGCAATAATGGCTCCACCATGGTCAGCCAGTTGGTCGATACCACGGCGGTGATTTTAATTACCCACTTCTATGCGAATTCTCTGCCCCTGCCTCCCGAAGGGCGAGCGTTATGGCCGCATCTGATGCTCTTTATCGTGACGGGCTACTTCTTCAAATTTGCCATCGCTTTGCTGGATACGATCCCCATCTATATCGCAGTCGCATGGTTGAAAGGTTATTTGCAATTTGATCCGGTCACCGAAACCGACTTGTCCCAGCACACCGAGTAAGTGGCTGGGCGCAAGGTGTTTTGGTCTCCGCGATCGGTCGGTCACCTAAGGGTGAGTTTCGAACCACTTCAGGATGTACCCCACTTTGGCGATGAGGTGACTGGGTCGCCTGGCAATGCCGTGAGAGGCGCCCGGTACACGTACCAAAGCAGTGTCAATTTTTCTTAATTTAAGTGCTTGGTAGAATTGTTCGGATTCCGCGATCGGAGTCCGTAAATCCTCTTCGCCAGTCAACAACATGGTGGGCGTTTCGACATTGCCGACTTTAGAAATTGGCGAACGCTGCATGTAGTGCTCTGTGTTATCCCAAGGGAAACCGGGGAACCAGTATTTGTGATAGGTGCTGTAACCATCCGAGGTTAGTGCAAAGCTGTACCAGTTGATAACAGGCTTGGCCACGACCGCCGCCTTGAATCGATTCGTGTTTCCGACGATCCAAGCCGTCAGCACGCCGCCACCAGAACCACCGGTGACATACATTTTGTCTTCGTCCACATATCCCTGTTTCAGCAGAGCATCAACGCAACTCATCAAATCATCGTAATCCTGTCCGGGATAATTGTGATGGATTTCGTTAGCGAAAGCTTGTCCATAACTCGTGCTACCGCGGGGGTTGGTGTAAAGCACGACGTAACCCGCGGCCGCCATCAGTTGCAGTTCGCCAGTAAAAACATCTCCGTAAGCGGAGAAAGGACCTCCGTGAATTTCCAGAATCAGGGGGTATTTTTTATTGGGGTCAAAGTCCGGTGGCGTGATGACCCAGCCTTGAATTTCTTGATTGTCAAAGCTGGACTTACATGTCATTTCCGTGACCTTGCCCAGCTTTTTATGCGCTAGTAAATCTTCATTCAGATTCGTCAGGCGCTCGACCTTTTCAGTCGCTTTTAACCGTGCCAAATCTCCGGGATGTGTGGGCGTAGTAACGCAAAATGCAATGGTGCCGTCTTTACCCACCGACGCGCGACCGCCGCGTGTATAAGGTCGACCAGTGGCGTTGGAACCCAGATTGCTGGCCAGTATCTGTACGGTGCCGTCAAGTTTGACGAGCGCTAATTTCGAGTTGCCATGATCGATGAAATTAAAAAGAAAACCTTGATGGAATTCACTCCAGACGGGAGAGCTAATACTGCGGTCGATATTCGCCAGAATACGAGAATCCGAACCATCGGGCTTCATGACATAAAGATGACGGCATTGACTCCCTAGGTATTCATCATCAAACCCGGTGTACGCCAGCAAGCGACCATCACTGGAAAGGGCAGGGCTGCCATCTGGACCGTTTCGATCGGTCAACGCGGTGATTTTCCGATCGGCTAAATCGACTCGATAGAGTTCGCTGTTTTGCGGCTGGAATTCGTGGTCGGGGTGACGGTTGGCAGAGAAAATGATGGCACTGCTATCGGGGGTCCAGCAAATACTGCCGCCGTGATTGAAATTGCCACTCGTGATTTGGCGAGGCGTTCCTCCATCGGCGCTCATGACAAAAAGTTGGGAATAGCCCTCTTTCAAAAAACCACGTCCATCAGACCGGTATTGCAATTTCGTAACCATCGTAGGCGGGTCCGCCCATGTTGCGCCCGATGGTTTCGCTGGCATTGAAATGAAAGGCTTTTTGGTTGCCGGGACACGCATGAAAAAGGCGATCTGTTTGCCGTCTGGCGACCACGTTAATCCAGAAGGGCTTTGCGTTAAGCGACTGAGAGGAGCAGAGCGATTGTCAGCGAACCAATAATTAAAAATTTGCGACTTGCCATCGGCGTTCGATGTGACGTAGGCAATCCTAGACCCATCCGGTGACCAAGTGGCGGCGCCAATGTTGCCACTGGTGAGAAGAGGCAGGTGACGTCCCTCTTCATCGAACATCCAAATGTCTGATTTTCCTCGGTCGCTCATGATGTCGAAATGATTGCGCGTGTAGATAATACGGCTACCATCTGGGGAAACCTGCGGGTTGGACGCGTACTCCAATTCGAAGATATCCAGTGGCTGAAAAATGGCATCGTTGATCGGCTTGGCTTTGGCAGGATCCTCACCGTTTTCCTGGGCGTAGGTCGCGGACGCGGTTAGCAACAACAGGAAAACCAAAACAATGGAAGAAACGTATTTCATGGCAAGCTCGAGGCAAAATTAACCGTGGTAAAACCCAGCCAGTATTGTTGTGACGCCTGCGGCGGACTGCAAGCGTCTGTGTGGGGAAGATTACCCAGAGCTGAAGAAAATTTGGCGAATGTTTTTTGGCATGCAGGCGAGTGGTCTGGTGCCGTCTTGGAGCTTATGGGAATAGAAGAATCGCGTTCAGGAGATAACGGACTTGAGCAGGGCGGACAGAGGGAGCCCATTGAGGTCGTGCACTCCAGCTCTATTTCCAGACCTCGCGTAAAGACGGGTTTTTCTCCTTGCCTTCAGTGACGGCTTACGCCAAATAATCCCATTCCCAGCAATATCGTTTTGCCGATCGCTGGACGGCATCGCCAGTGGCTTGGGTGGGTATGGTGGTGGGTAAAGCACCCATTAAGATACACCGTGAATCATCAAGCCTACTCCCAAATCATGGCAGCGAAGTGAATCGGGAAGGCGCCTGTTTTCAATATGAGTCAAACCAATGCACGAAATCAAAGAATATTTGGATATCGGTATCACACCGGAGCTGGCGGAGTCGATCGCGGTACTATGTTGCCGCTGTTTTGAGGATTCTAAACGTACCGTGGGCGAGCGAGTCAACGAGATGTTGGAGATGAAAGGTAGCGATGACCCGGAGCACATCACAGGTCGGCGATTCGTCGTTTGGCAAGGCGAGCAAATCGTGGCACATGCCCGTACGTTTGTGAGGGAGATTATCGTAGAAGATCAAAGGCTTCCCGTTCTAGCGCTGGCAGCGGTATGTAGCGATCCCAAAATTCGCGGTATGGGTTTGGGCGTTATGGTGACGAACAAGGCGTTTGAACAGGTTGCCGTCGGAGGTTGGCCCGCGGTCAGCTTGTTTCAGACACCGGTTCCCAATTTTTACCAAAAGCTAAATTGTCGACTTGTAACGAATCCGTTTGTTAATCGCCGAAACGCTCAGGAGCCGGAAGCCAATCCTTGGCGGGACGATAAAATCATGATTTACCCAAATGGATTTGCCTGGCCCGAAGGCACTGTCGATCTGAATGGTTCCGATTACTAGTTCGTTATCGCGTTGCCTGCTGCGGCTTCCCCCGCGAGCGGGTCAAAGACGCAGTTCAAATTACTCTGCAAGAATCTGTCATGAAGTCAATTCTCACAACGGTCGACACGGTACTACGCCGTCACACCCCCGATCCTTTTGTCATTGCGCTGGTGCTAACGCTGGCCACTTTTGCACTGGCGCTCATCGGGACAGACAGTCAGCCGGTCGAAACGATTCAATGGTGGGGCAGCGGATTTTGGGGACTGGCTGAGTTTACGCTAAAGATGGCAATGATTCTTTTGACAGGATATGTCGTTGCCAAGTCACCGCCAGTGCAGTGGTTTTTGTTAAGTCTGA
Source organism: uncultured Pirellulaceae bacterium (assembly GCA_905480235.1). Taxonomy (GTDB): domain Bacteria; phylum Planctomycetota; class Planctomycetia; order Pirellulales; family Pirellulaceae; genus CAJQPP01. The sequence goes on along the minus strand of CAJQPP010000006.1, from coordinate 8,318 downwards.
TCAAGTATGTCAAAACCCCGACACAGGCCGTTTTGTTTTGTACCTGCGCAGCGATCATCGCGTCTTGGATTAACTGGGGGTTTGGGCTGGTGGTCGGAGGTGTGGTGGCGTTGGAGGTTGCCAGACGAGTTCCAGCGGCCCCTTTTCGTGTGCTCGTGGCCGCAAGTTACAGTGGTTTTTTAGTGTGGCATGCTGGTTTGTCGGGTTCGATTCCTCTGGCTCTAAATACCGACACCGACAAAATTACACAGGAATTAGTTGGGTTTACGGTGCCGCTTTCCCGCACCACGTTTGGTACCGTGAATCTCGTTGCCCTTTCGGCGATCGTGATTTTATTGCCTACGGTTAATTGGTGCATGTTGAAATTCGTTGGGAAGGAGCGGGCAGTCGGTGAGCTTGAATTGCGACCAGAATCTCCAGCGCCGATGGAGAACCGCGACTCTGGCACCTGGATGGAGCGATCGTTTTTATTGGCGGGGTTGGTAGGCGGGTTGGGTCTGCTGTTTTTGGCGAGCACTCTGTTTGACGGCACGTTCCGATTGAATCTCGATTCCGTCATGTTTGTTTTTTTTGTCGCGGGTTTGTTATTGCACGGAAGTCCGCGTGCCTTCATCGAGTCGGTTCAGGAAGCCGTTCCCAAAATCGCGCCGATTCTGATTCAGTACCCCCTTTATGCGGGCATCATGGCTTTATTGGTTAAGACGGGCTTAGCCAGCCAGATGTCAGAGTATTTCGTCAGCGTAGCCAACGCCGACACCTTACCCTTGATGACATTTTATAGCGCCGGACTGGTCAACTTGTTTGTGCCTTCCGGCGGTGGGCAGTGGGCCGTGCAGGCACCTATTGTGCTGCCGGCTGTGGAGCAGCTCGGGGCGGATTTGGACAAAACCATTATGGCGGTTGTGTGGGGAGATGCCTGGACGAATATGTTGCAACCCTTTTGGGCCGTCCCTTTGTTGTCGATCGCCGGCATGCGGATCAAAGATATTATTGGACTGCTGCTCGTGATCCTGATTTCCAGCGGGGTCGTTTTGAGCACGATATTCTTGCTGCTCTAAAGTCCGCTTGGTAATTCGCAACAGGTTGCTTGGTTTTCCTTTTATCCGAGCTGGCACGTAGGATCGCAAGATTCTAAATCTGAATTTCTGGCACGTCGCCTTCCACAACCAAGCGACCGGCGGTCGCTTTGCGAATGTCATCGACGCTGACGCCTGGAGCTCGTTCCAGCAAACGAAAGCCTTCCGGGCAGATATCCAAAACGGCCAAGTTGGTCACGATTCGTTTTACACAACCAACACCCGTGAGCGGTAGAGTGCATTGCTCCAGCAATTTGGAGTCACCTTTTTTGTTGGTGTGCATCATCGCCACGATGATGTTGTCAGCAGAGGCAACCAAATCCATGGCTCCTCCCATACCTTTGACCATCTTGCCGGGTATTTTCCAATTGGCAATATCCCCGTTGTCAGCCACTTCCATTGCTCCCAAGACGGTTAACTGGATGTGTTGTCCACGGATCATGGCAAAGCTGGTGTTGGAGTCGAAAATGCAGCCACCAGGCAAAACCGTAACGGTTTGTTTACCCGCGTTGATATAGTCCGCATCTTCTTCTCCTTCAAAAGGAAACGGGCCCATCCCCAAAATGCCGTTCTCAGATTGAAACACGACGTTAATATCGTCGGGTACATAATTGGCAACCAAGGTGGGAATACCAATTCCTAGATTGACATACCAGCCGTCACAAAGTTCTTGGGAGATCCGTTTGGCGATTCCGATTTTATCTAGCATCTGTATCGGTCCGAGCGTTTGATTTTTTTGAGGGGTAATCTGGTTGGCTAATGGCTGTGTCGGCCAGCGGTTGAGACTTAAGGGGTGCGAGGCTGAACCGTGCGTTGCTCAATCCTTTTTTCATAGTTCACGCCAGCGAAGATGCGTTGCACAAAAATACCGGGTGTGTGTATGAAATTGGGATCCAGTTCTCCGGGCTCGACAATCTCTTCGACTTCGGCAATTGTGATTTTGCCCGCCATCGCCATGGCGGGGTTGAAGTTTCGGGCTGGTCCGTTGTACATCAGGTTGCCGAAGCGATCGCCTTTCCAGGCTTTGACGATTGCAAAATCGGCCGTCAATGCGGATTCCAAAATATGCGGTTTACCATCAAATTCACGTACTTCCTTGCCAATCGCCACTTCGGTTCCAAAACCAGCAGGCGTGAAGAAAGCAGGAATTCCGGCTCCCCCCGCATAACAGCGCGCTGCCAAGGAGCCCTGCGGGATAAGGTCGACTTCCAATTCACCACTTAGCATTTGGCGTTCGAATTCATCATTTTCTCCCACGTATGAGGAGATCATTTTTCGTATTTGTTTTTTCTGCAATAACAGACCCAGACCGAAATCATCGACCCCGGCATTATTGGAGATGCAGGTTAGACCGCTGATGTCGGAGTTGGCCAATGCCGCGATGCAGTTTTCGGGAATGCCACAAAGACCGAAGCCTCCGAGCATCAAGGTCATGTCATTGGTGACGCCCTGAATCGCTTCCTCGGCGTTTGCTACGAGTTTATTCATGAGAGGAACGTGTTGTTTGGAAGTGAAAAATTTTGGAAAGGGTGGTTAGTGTTCAGCAAGTCGCTGGGTCGCGTTTCACCCCAACGCGTGCCGTGGAGACCACTCGAGCGTTGATCGGGGTTTAACTCTGGGGCCGAGGTCGTACCGATTGCCAGCCCATCCTGCGCGTGGCTGGGCTGATTTTTGATTCGTGTCGAGCAGCAATACCATTTCGTTCGTCGGATCGAGATGCCAACCGATCTCCATCGAAGCGAAGTGGAGCCACTTGTTGCGGCAGGCTGGAATCGGTCCGCTCAAAACCTGGATGGTATTCCTAGCGAGAGACAGGCCGGCACCCGTAAAACGGTGGTTCCCATCTCGAAGCACGCGAATGCGGCGTTTTCGAGGCACTCTCCCAAGGCAGTGATTACTGGGCATATCAATAACCTTGGGTGAAAAGGTGGGGGAAATACATGGCGTCTGGCCGGTCGGGCGCTGATTTATTGATAAGATAACGAGTTTAGTGTCCTAAAAACTCCGCGCGAAGGTGCGCAGGAGCCATAACTGTCGATATAATTCCAACTGAAGAATATTTGGCAGCCCCGCCCGAAATTCAAAATCCCATACCTAGTTAACAGTGAAAACTCCAGCATGGCGACTGTAGGCATCGGCCTGACCACAACCAAGGCCCCCTTTATCGAGAACGCGCAACAAAACGGTGATGTGTTTATTCACCAGCCTTACGAATTGTACAGCGATGAAAACCAGGAGACCTGGCGTCGTTTGTACTCGCGGATTCGACCTTTGTGGGAGTCCTACGCAAATCGCAAATTTATGGATGGTGTGGATAACCTGATGCTGGATCCACAATCCGTCCCCCGTTTGGCAGACGTGAACAAGTACCTGCAACCGTTGACGGCTTTTGAGGCAAAAGCGGTCGCTGGGTATGTGCCCGCTTATGTTTTCTTTGATTGCCTACGGCAACGCCAGTTTCCGACAACCATCACGATTCGTGAGGGCAATCAACTTGATTACTTGCCGGAGCCAGATATTTTCCACGACATTGCTGGGCATGTTCCCATGCACACCGATAAACGATTTGCAGACGTGTTGGTGCGGTTTGGTGAAGTAGCCAAGACGGCAGCGTTGCGAGCTCAACAGCTGAATCAGAGTGATCTCGCGGCTCGCGATAAGATTGTGGAAAGCAATATCCGAGCGATGGCTCGGTTTTTCTGGTACACCATCGAGTTTGGTTTAATGCAGCAGGGCACGGAGCTCAAAGTTTATGGCAGTGGGCTGTTAAGTTCGCTGGCAGAAATTCGGCACTCCATTGAATCTCCCTTGGTCCAGCGATTCCCCATACAGCTGGAATGGGTGATTAACCAGTATTTCGAAATTGATCATTTCCAGGAACTGCTCTTCATCGTGGATTCATTTGATCATCTCTTCGACCTCGTCGATCAATTGGAAAGTTGGTTGCATGAAGGCAAGCTGGATAATACGGCAGGCGGAGAACCTCGCGCCAATCCCGAAGATTTAAGTTCTTTCCTGAATGCCAAGGTGGACGATTAGCTCGGTGAGTTGAATGGTTAACAGTTCGATTCCGATCCGTTAAAAAATGGAATATTCATTGTGCTGTGAAGACAGTACGGTTTTGTGCAGTTAACCCATAAATACTGATCGTTCCCGCAAGGCAGATACTCGTCGATGGAAAATCCCAAGAACTGTGTGATTAGTGGCGGCACCAACGGAGTGGGGCTCGCAACCGCAATACGATTTGCGAAACAAGGCGGGCATGTCGCCATCTGTGGACGAGACCAAGGCCGTCTGGAGAAGGCCAAGGCCGAAATTGCGGCGTTTTCGAGCCCCGATAAAGTGCACATTTTTGTTGCCGACTTAAATAGTTCCGCAGAAGCTCGGCAGTTTGTGGAGGAAGCCATCTCGCAAATGTCACGGGTCGATGTGTTCATCAATAATGCTTCGATGGCACCCTGTGCCCCGCTAGATGAAATGTCTGATGAGGCCATTGAAAGCTGCATCAACGTAAATGTGAGAAGCGTTTACTATGCCACGCGGTCGATTTGGGAACATATGAAATCCCAAGGAGCGGGCATCATTGTCAACCTTTCTTCGACCGCAGCCGTGGACCCCTTTGCCGGCTTTAGTCTCTATGGTGCGACCAAGGCTTGGATCGAACTATTCACCACGGCGTTGGCAAATGAAGGGCGGGAGCACAATATTCGTTGCTACGCCATTCGTCCCGGAGCGGTCGAGACCGCTATGTTGCGAGGGCTGTTCGCCGATTTTCCCGCGGAACAATGCGTTTCGCCAGATGATGTCGCTGCCGTGATCGAAGTTGCCTGCGGGCAAGGCATGGTCTACAGCAGCGGCCAAACCATCAAGGTCAGCCTCCAATGATCTACCTAACTCGGGAAGTCCGATTCAATTTAATACCAGGGCACAGTCAACGCCCGGTTACCAATTCATGGGGCGGCTGGCCATCCGCGACTGCCCTTTCACCATCCCTCGTGTTTCGTTGTCAGTTGGCTGGCGAACTGGAAACCGATAGTGGTTACCTTTGCAATATTAAGCTGATTGATGACGCGTTGCGAAATCGGGTCATCCGGCCCTGTTGTGAATCGCAAACCCCCAAGATCGCAGAGGAACTGATCCAATTTGCGTTCCAAGCAATCCAGGGTGCCTTTCCCGACAACTGCCGTATCGAAAAACTAACGCTCGGCGTCACGCCTTTTCTGGAATATTCCATTCACAGTAAAAACGAAACCATGATCCAAATTACCCAGCAATTCGAGTTCTCAGCATCCCACCGATTGCATAACCCCACGTTGTCCGACGAAGAGAATCGGCGAGTTTTTGGAAAATGCAACAACCCTCACGGGCATGGGCACAATTACCTGTTAAAGGTGACTTTGGAAGGGGCTCCCCAAGACCAAGCTCCTTTAGTTCCCCTAGAGGAATTTGAATCGTTGGTCAGAAGACAGGTCATTGACGAATTAGACCATAAAAATTTGAATGTTGAGGTTGAAGCTTTTCAATCCTTAAATCCGAGTGTGGAAAATATCGCCATGGTCATTTGGAGGATGCTTGAACCCTCGCTGGTAGACCTGCATCACGGCCAAGTAAAGTTGGCTGGGGTGCGTGTTTATGAAACGCCAAAGACCTGGGCTGACTATTTTGGCGATCGTTAAGCGGGTTCGCTATTCGTACCATCATTGGAGAACGATCAAGCATTATCGCAGCATCAGATTCGCTATCGTTTGTTAGTTGCTAGCAAAAAATATTTTGCCCCGAATGGTTGTTTCTTGTTGCGCGCCCGATCCCGCTTTGTTTGCTGCCGTTGACTTCTAGATTGGACTGACTTAAAACCCGAAGAGATTCGATTTTGACTGTGGCGGAGCAAGGAACGATTAGACAATGAACCGCATCAAGCTTGGACCTCTCGCCGGTATGGCCAAGTCACCTTCCGATTTTTGTGAGCTCTCGAGTGATTCATCCGCTGGGGAATCTTCCCCCGACCGAGTGGATGCCCGGGGCGACAATATGGCAAGGCATTTGGGGATCGCCAATGACGCGAGTGCCTCCTCGTACCGCACACCCAGTTCGATCTTTTTACCTGTGCACTATGAAAGCCGGTACGCCTATCCGCTTTTAATTTGGCTGCATCCCAATGGCTCTAGTCATCAACACCTCGATGAGGTGATGCCGAAAATCAGCGAGCGAAACTTCTTAGGAGTCGCGTTGGCTGGGACGGAGCGACTGGATCAAGATGATACCTACGGTTGGCTGCAGACATCGGAAGCCATTGAATGGATGATCAACCAGGTGGCTTGGCAGATCGATACCGTCGCATCCCGATTTAATATTGATCGGCAGCGAATCTTTATTGCCGGGCAGGGAAATGGTGGGACGATGGCTTACCGAATCGCCCTGAAGCGGCCGAATTGGTTTGCCGGCGTCGCTTCGCTGAATGGCAGTTTACCGGCCAACTTAAACCCGCTGGGTAATTGGCGTGACTGTCGCGATGTGCCGGTCTTTTGGGCTCATGGTCGGCGTTCGGTCTATTTTCCGGAATCCAATCTCTGCCATCAGTTGAAGTTGCTGCACGTCGCTGGTTTCGATGTAACCTTGCGACAATATCCTGTGGCCGACCAACTACCCAATCAGGTTCTGGGTGACCTCAATGAGTGGATGATGTCTCAATTATCCAGCTCGGGCGCCAATATCATTGGCTAGCACAAATTTTTAGCTGCTAATGCACGCCCCATACTGGTGTCCGTAGCATGCGCGTCAAGCGGTTTGGCTATCAACGCTTCGGTCGATTCTTCGCGCACCAGTTGCGTGCTTGTAGCGTGATTAAGAGAAGCGATAGCATCGCTTTCGTTCCCATTCTGGAAATGCTGGATTGACAGTATTTGTGAAATTCTTGTAGTTATTTGCGACTTCGCCTAAAGAAGTTGGTCAGGATGACCGGCACCGCAAAGACGATTTGATGAAACTCGCCGTTGATTCAAGCAGGGATTCGCATGAACTACTCAAAATTTTCGACCCCCGATATCCAAGCCTGGCAGCAGCTGTCTGCCATTTTTCGAAATCGTCTTTCAGATATCAAGTCCATTGAACCGGTTAATCTTTGCATCGATCAGAAATTCATGCTCGTTCAATTGCTGCATAGCGATTTGCAATTGGGATCTCGATATCGGGCTCGCAGTGTTGAAAAGCTGGTTCGTGATCTGGCGACGGATTTAGAGGCGATGCTTGCCACGTTGGATGTCGAGTTAACAGTCAGCTGTTTCGGAAAAAGCGAGAGCCGTGCTTTTTACGAAAGCGATTATTTAGGCATTTGGTGCCTGCTGATGGAGCTTGCCACACGAGTTGAGAGTGGTTCCACCATTGAGTTAACTCTGGGGTCGCTGCCGCACGGTATCGAATTGGAAATTGGGTGTGACAGTCGGGTGGTGGAGCAGGGCGAATTATTGGCCTCGGAGGCTTGGGAGTTTACTCGTCATTTGATTTCGGTCGATCGTGCCGTCGACTTAAAGTGCCCTGTCGGAGGGTGTGCCATTCAATTGGATCTGTCAAACCTATCTTCGTTCCAGCGACGTGTTGCATAGCGTTAGTCAGCCGTCCGTAACCTCCCCAGAAACCAATCTGCAGCGACAGGGCAAGCCGTAAATGAAATCTTGGCAAGAATGGAAAAACGCTTTCCCTGGCTGGTTGCAGGAACGTCCGACACTAGCCCGCTGGGTCGTCGTAGCATCAGTGGCAGTGGTTGTGGTTTCCGTGATCGCTAACCAGAAATTCTCCTCACCCACGGAAATTTCCTTGTTCGAATCGCGAATCCTGACTCCCGATGAAGTTGGCTTGATGCAAGTTGCGTTTGGTAAATCAGGGTTGAATGAATATGAAATTCGGGGGACTCAGGTATGCGTGCCTCGACAATTTCGAGGAGCCTATTTGAAGGCTTTAGCCGATCATGGTGCCGTGCCGCGTGATCTCCAAAACCAGGCCGAGGTAACGTCTGCCCCGGGACTCTTTCGAACTCGCCAGCAGCAAAGAGCGTTGCAGTTGGATCGTAAAAAAAGAACCATCCGAGATATGGTTTTACAATTGCGTTTTGTTGATCGAGCGATGGTGGAATACGACGAAACCAATGGCAGAACACCTTTCGAAGACATGCAGCGAACCGCCATTGTCAATGTCGGACCAGCAGAAAATCGATCGTTGAATCTCTCCGAGGTAAAAGCGATCCGGGAT
>CAJQPP010000005.1 GCA_905480235.1 uncultured Pirellulaceae bacterium | reverse complement strand
GTTGCTGCAAATTTGGCGGATGGGACCCCTCCTGCTAAAGTGGAAGCCGATGCTAATGCTCCTGCAGCCATTAAGATTATTTTTTTGTATGTCATAAATTTATCTCCATAAAAGTACTATAAATAACAACTTAACCGTGATTGTGCCCAATTGCTTCAGTAGTCCAGCATGGCCAACATGAGCCCCGTGACTTTGCGACACCGGGTCACAACGGCGGTGCTCTTGTCTGGACGCCTTGATACGAAAGCACATTGCATGCCAGCTTTCATAAATCTTATCGGAAGCGAATTTACGCAGTGATTAAGTTATGAGAATGAGATGCACGTCACGATTCCCTATCGATCAGGGCACAATTAGACTGAAGGGAAAATCGGTGATAAATCCGGCAGATGAGAATCTGTCAAAATTTCTGACGGGAAAGCCAGCATAACTCAGTTACTTCTGTGAACTGTATCACGGTTAGTACCTGACGGAGATGGAAATAATCCGCTGAAGTATATAGCCCAGGGGAAAATCCGGATTTTATGTAAAATATTTAGACAAAATTTGCTTTTTGAGTTGGACTCGTTGAAGTCTCGTTATAGGCGGCCGATTACTGGTAGACGAATCTGGTATGTGGATTTCGCTTATCGCCTAGAAGCGGTCGTTCCAGCATGAGCACTTATTTAGATTGTCAGTCTCGAGCAACTCGCTTCATTGTCTCGGACGGCAGCTCGCCGAAAGCCCGGCGATAATCTTCTGCGAAATGACTCAAGTGTGAGAAGCCGAGTGAAGCTGCTACGTCCCCTACCGATTGCTCTGCGGGCTTCGCCTGTCGCAGAAGTCTGTGCGTACTTGCCAGACGACGTGCCTTGAGGAAAGCGGCGGGCGTCAGGCCGAATCGCTCGCGGAATGCATACTGCAATGTGCGTTCACTAACACCAGCGGTTTCGCACAACAGTTCGGGTGAAAGGTTTATCCAATCCTTTTGTTCCACGCGCTCCAGACAAAGTCTCATTGCACGGTCTCTGCTGCGCATCGACGGACGGCGTACCTGCTCGCACGTCTCGTCCAGCCAATTGATCACCAGTAGTTCCACAACCTGCTTTGCAAGCAGGGCGGCTTCATCGTTTGCGGAGGCGGTCAACCTGGCAATATGCAGTCGAAGTGTCTGCATAACGGCGAGTCGAGGTCGAAAGGATTCCGGACGCAAGGGAAACGCCGGAAGCGCTAGCCCAAACTTTTCGCATAGGCGCTCCAGCCTGTCCTCGCTCAAGGTAACGGTAAAGACCTCGAAGTCGGGCCCCGTAAGAGCGCGTACCTCTTCACCACCGCGATAAACCAGTATTGCTCCTGAGTCATCATCCCCGCCACGCCACCACAGTCGCCGCACGCCGGCACCCAGCACAGCAAAACTGATGGTATTAGCTGGCGCTGCCACTTTCTGCTCTATGCTGGTAGATATTCCGGCGTGCATGACATCGTAGGCCCCCAGGCGCTGTTGGCTGAAACTTCCTACCCGGTCCCGGTGGCTGTTTGCACCCAGCGGCTGGAAGTCCAGGTCCCAGAAGCGCACCGCCTCGCACAGCTGCTCTACCAAGGAAAACTCTGTCCGTAGGAGCTGCGCGGAATTTTGACTTTTCAGTTCAGACATTTGCCTATTTTTGCGGTTTTCGGATAACACTTCAACTAGCAGGCCTTTAAACTTTATTTGCCATAGGGTTGTGGCACGGCTAAGTCGCTTGCTGCCGACTGAAACAGTCCCAAAAACCAGATATTGCCAGGAGCGAGTCATGGGGAATCCGTCGAATCATTTCTTCAAGAAGGGGGTACTAGCGATACTGATGTGCTATGCATCTTTGTCCACGTTCTCCGCGGACAAGATCGTTCACGACGCGGAGTACTACGTCCTCGAAGCCCAGCACGGTGCACGTTGGGACAAGGAAGACAAGGAAATCGACAGGATGCTCGCAAAGATTCGCGCCAAACATGGGGGTAAGCCTCCGAACATCTTCTATATCCTTATCGACGATATTGGATTCGGGCAGATGGGAAATCGAACGCTGAACTCTGTTATCGGAGTTGATACACCAAGTATCAACCAGTTTGCCGATGAAAGCCTTTCCCTCATGAGAATGTACACAGAGCCCTCCTGCACACCAACGCGAACCGCCGCGATGACGGGTCGGCTCCCAATTCGGAGCGGCGCCGATGAGGTTAAGGGCATGATCGTGGGTGAAGGAATGCCTGCTTCCGAAGTGACCATAGCGGAATTGCTGTCGAAGGCGGGCTATCGCACGTCCCATGTCGGCAAATGGCACATGGGCGATATCGATCAGTCGTTCCCCCATAACCAGGGTTTTGATTACGCTGCGTTCCCCGTGCATCAACAGGTGCAACTCGGTCTGATGATCGACGAAGCCGCCGATGCATTTAATATGCTCGGCTTTGCCGACAAGACCCAGTCCAACGCCTTCGATATGGACAGCACCTTCAAGCCACTTGGCATGGTCACGGGGCTTGAGGCCAAAAAAGGCGGTAAAGCTCGTGAAGTTGACCTGAAACCGGGCGAGAAGTGGACACAAAAACATTACATCAAAATGAATGAGCGTTATCAGCGCCAGACGCTTGAGCAGCTCCGCGAGTTGGCCAAGGGAGATAAACCTTTCTTCCTTCAATACTGGCCCCTATGGCCGGTAAATTTCGTGAATGATCAGGAACAAAATGTCTCGAGAAATGGCGGCACCTGGGCGGAAAAATTACAGCGACTGGATGGTATGCTGGGTGAGGTCTTTGCGGAAATAAACACGCTCGGCATCGCTGAAAATACCGTGGTGGTGCTCATGTCCGATAATGGACCGATGCATGCCTACTCCTCTTCGATCACCGGATTGACTGAGCTGGTATACCGCGGGGGTAAAACGCAGCACCTTGAAGGCGGCGTGCGGGTTGATGCCTTTGTTCGCTGGCCAGGGGTTATCGAGGAAGACGCGATTGCCCGTGACATCGTACACGTATCCGATTTGTACACGACTTTT
>CAJQPP010000004.1 GCA_905480235.1 uncultured Pirellulaceae bacterium | reverse complement strand
GCACCGCTTGGGATAACGACTCGAGCTCGTTGCTTACTCCCCCCTCGTGAATCTCCGCAATCATCATGCGAACCGAAGTCGCTCCAATATCGATAACGGCAACGATGCGTGCCTCAGGGGATTCGGTTCGAAAGTGCGATGTTCTTGTCATCTTAATAGTGTATCCCTTTGCTCCATGCTCTGGGCGGTGGTTCCCTTATTTGGCGAAAAACCAATGAATTTCCATTCCCGCCTGCTCAGCCAATGTCTCTCAAACGGCTGCCTTAACCGCCTCTTGCGCCCACGCCGCCGCGCCCATGACAGCCGCATCATCCCCCAGCTCGGCCGGCACGACCTTGAACACATCCCGATAGGCAGGTAGCACTCGGGCGTTGACGAATTTGGTAACGTTCGTGACAAAAAATTCAGGCATTGCTTCGACCAAACCACCGCCTAGCACAATCACATCGGGTGCCATCAGATGGATCATGGTTACGACCCCTGTTGCCAGGTGCTCCATTGCCGATTCCATGATTGCTCTTACCGCTTGGTCTTCCTTTACGGATTTAGCCAAAGCGCCGCTGCGAATATTCGCAATATCGGTGCCGGTTTCCTTGAGTAAGAAGGGAGCTTGGCCTCGGTATGCGGCAGCCGCAGCTTCGCTGGAGATCGCTAAACGGCTACACAACGATTCCAGGGTGCCGCTATTACCCGCTCCGTCCATTGCTCCACCCGAGCTGATTTGGATATGCCCAATTTCCATCGCGGTGCAGTTTTTACCTTGGATCAGTTTGCCCTGATAAACGCAACCTCCTCCCACGCCTGTACCCGGGAAGATTCCAACGACGCAGTTCGCGTCGCGGCCAGCCCCAAATCGGTATTCACCGTAGACTCCCACATCCACGTCATTGCCCACGATCGCGGGGCATTTGAACGCAATCTCAAGAGTTTCTTTGACCGGTACATTTTTCCAACCCAAATTGGGGGCTTCATGAATGATGCCTTGATGGATATCCAGCGGCCCTGGACAGCCAATCCCAATGCCAGCCAACTGGTGCGGTTCGATACCCGCGTCGGTCAAAGCATCCCGTACAACATTAACAATTCGCTCCAACCCGGCTTTTTTGCCCTCGTAGCCCTTGGTCTTTTTGCGTGCACGGCCGACGGCCTTAAACTTGGAATCGTAGACCACCGCTAACATCTTGGTGCCTCCAAGATCAAAACCCACCCAATAGTCACCTACCTGACTCATAGAGGCCCCATCCCTTTCGCGATTACTTGACCATTCCCAATGCAAATCGATATAGTACTCTTGCCGATATCGTACTCTATAAACCGAAATTGTCATGACGCGATGCACGTATGCCACCTGTGGTAATTGATTTAACGAAAGCGGTCGACCCGCGTGATGTGATCCATCGCGTCGTTGCCGCCCTGGCCGATGGAAAATTGGTAGCTCTACCGACCGAAACGGTTTACGGTGTGGCGGCCAGTGCGCTGTCTACGGACGCTGTTAACCGCTTGCTTGACGCCAAGAAACGAGATGGCAAGCCGCTTACGCTGGCCATCAAAAGTGCGGACGACGCCCTCGACTACGTGCCTGATATGTCACCACTGGCCCAACGCCTAGCGCGGCGATGTTGGCCCGGTCCATTGACCATGGTTTTGCCAGAATCTCACGATGACAGCGTGATTACTCGGCTTCCCAAAGAGGTCCAATCGGTCATCAAGCTGGACGGTAAGGTGGGCTTGCGAGTTCCCGGCCATGGTCTGACATTACAAACGCTGCGACTTTCGGCAGGCCCCTTGGTGCTCAGCAGCGCCAATGTCAGTGGCCAACCCGCCGCCACGACGGCTCAAGACGTTGTGGAGCAATTGGGCGACTCCATCGATTTGGTGCTCGACGACGGTCCCAGTCGTTTTGGACAATCTTCCACGGTCATTGATGTCGGTAACTCCGATTTCCAAATCCTCCGGGAAGGTGTTATCAGCGAGGCCACGCTCCAGCAATTGACTTTCTATCTCGCCGTGGTGGTTTGCACCGGAAACACCTGCCGCAGTCCCATGGGCGAGGCCATATTGGCTAAACTACTTGCGGAAAAAATCGGTTGCGATCCCTCGGAACTGGCCGCCAAAGGTCTAGCGGTGAAATCTGCCGGGATTGCGGCGATGCCGGGCGGTTTGCCGTCCCTGCAGTCAGTCGAAGTCATGCGGGAGATGGGTGTTGATATTACGGATCACGCCAGTCAACCCTTTACCAATCAATTCGCCCGTAACGCGGACATCATCCTGACCATGACCAGCGGTCACCGTGACGCAATCATCTCGCAATGGCCTGAACTGGCTCCGCGAACGTTTTTGTTCAGTAACACGGTCAGAGATATTAGCGACCCCATTGGTCAGGCTCAGTCGGTTTACGCTGAGTGCGGCAACCAACTTTTGGGGTATGCGCCTTTTTGGGTGGATCAAATATTAAAACAGGCCTTTCCGAAAGATTAATCATGAATATTGGTATCGGAAGCGATCACCGCGGCGTCGCCATTAAGACGCGAATCGCCAGTTTGCTGGAATCCATGGGCCATACCGTTGAGGACTGTGGCGCATACAGTTCCGACAGCTGTGATTACCCCGATATTGCACACGCGGTTGCTGGCCTCGTTTCAAACGGCAATGCGGAACGTGGTATTTTGGTCTGCGGAAGCGGAATCGGTATGTCCATCGCAGCCAACAAGACGACGGCGGTTAGAGCCGCGCTTTGCCATGACCCTCACGCCGCAGAAATGAGCCGGCGACATAATGATGCCAATGTGCTGTGCTTGTCAGCAGACCATTTGGAAACGCTTTCCGATGACGCCTTCAACGCCCTTATCGAAACATGGATGACGACTGAATTCGAAGGTGGACGCCATCAAAGGCGAGTCGACAAAATCACCACCGGTGTCAAATCTGCTTGCCATGAATAACGAAAATGAAGGCCTTATCCCGCTGATTCGTATCGGAATTTTGACCATCTCAGACCGCGCGAGTCGAGGTGAATACGAGGATCTAGGGGGACCTGCCATCGCCGATTACCTGAATCGCGTGATCGTGGAAGATTGGGCGGATGTTGCCAAGATCGTTCCCGATGAACGAGCGGTGATCGAGGAGACGCTGGCACAATTATGTGATGTTGAGGGCTGCTGCCTGGTGGTTACCACCGGGGGAACCGGCCCTGCCGCAAGAGATGTCACGCCTGAAGCGACCGAGGCGGTTGTGGACAAGGTATTGCCCGGTTTTGGCGAAATGATGCGGCAAGTCTCTTTGCAGTACGTTCCCACTGCCATTCTCTCCCGCCAAACGGCAGGCATTCGCGGTCATAGCTTGATCATTAATCTTCCCGGAAAACCCAAAGCTATTGCCGAGTGCCTGGACGCTGTGATGCCCGCCGTGCCTTACTGCATCGACCTCATAGGCGGACCGTACCTAACAACCCACGAAGCGTTCGTCAAAGCATTCCGCCCCAAATCGGGTTAGCAGATGCTTACCTCCCCGATGGCACTTCCAAATCGCTCACCAGGCTTAGCCATCAAGCGACGTACAAACCCTAGTCCTTGAGACCCGGCAACCGAGGTCACGTTACCGACATCTTTATCATCACGAGTCAGTGCCAGACCTGTTTCAGCCGATTCAGCGGTCATTTCCAAACGCACGAAAAAGTAATTGACGTGCCCCAGAGCATCAATACGAGCCACTGTTTCCTGACCCAAATAGCAGCCTTTGGTAAACGAAATAGCCTGTTCGTCACGACAGAATTCTTGCGGTAGGTGTGCCGTCGTAACATCGGAACCGGTGACCGGAAACCGACTTTCGAAACGCAATTCATCAAAATGCTCTTGAGAGATTTCCTGCATCCCACCATTCCAAAGTGGTACCGATTCCGATTTCTCGACAAGCATTAACCAATCCGGTTGCCCACGCAGGCTGGTAGATACAGCGACCACACGATCTCGCACTAGACCA
>CAJQPP010000003.1 GCA_905480235.1 uncultured Pirellulaceae bacterium | reverse complement strand
GCTGGCCGACCTTCAATGGGTTAATCAAGGCATGCTTGACCGATATGGATGGCAATCCCCGGAAGAATTTATGTCACCCGGTTATCTGGCACGTCTTGCGGACGCCTCACCCGAGAATTCAGCATTTCGTCAAAGCCTCTTTGCGAGGTTTCGCAATCCCGACTACGCTTCACTCCAGGAAGGCCTCGATATTCTGCCGCCATTTTACGGCGATGCGATTACTCTACCGCCCGAATCGCCGCGTTCGTTTCTGGCGATTCAGTCTTTCCAATTTGAAAAACTCTCCCACTGGGCGAGTGGCAACTTCGCGATCGGCGTGGCCGGGCCCGTTGCTTCGAAGGTGGAAGATCTGCCGATTAACATCCAGGGCGATGCACTTGATCGTGCCGCGCTGGAGGCCTGTCTCGGTGACGCCTTTCACCCTGGCTGTGAAATGACTTGGCCAATGCGTATCGCATCCATGTATGCGTCTCCATTTCGCCTCAAACATGCACGCCCCCTCAAGGGGAGCGATAAAAAGGGGCCGGGTAAGGCGAACTCTGGTCAAAAAGGTAACGGGAAAAAAGGGGAACCCGACTACGGCGAAGTGCTGACACCTACTAAAGCATTATCACCAGAAGGGCCGCTCACCGAAAATTGGCCAGGCTCGGTCACGCGTTGGATGGCAGTGCCTTGGCAGACCGACACCGTGAGTTGTCGCTCTGGCTATCAATATGGTGATACACCCGTCGATCCCTATTTGCCAACCTTTTGGTCGGCACGCGTGCCCAACCATGTGATGTCGATGCAGGATTACGAAACCGTTATTGATGAAACACTGCCGATAGCAGAACGAACGGCTGCCTTCTTCAGCCGCGCTGATTTTTTCCGTGATGTCGATCAGTCGGAGTATCAACAGACCTTGCAGACCATGGTTGATAACTGGCAACATCTCGGCATAGTCACCGAACTACCGGGGCCGGGGGATTCTGATTTTCCTTTGTACTTTAAAGTCGAGACCGATAACGACTTCTCGTCTTGATGCGTGTTGCAGTCATTGGAACTGGTCCGGCGGGGTGTGCCGCAGCAATATCCCTGCGTCAATTAGGGCGAGAGGTCGTCTTGCTGGGTGATGGTATCGACGGGGTTGGAGAACAACTTCATCCCGCGGCCCGCCCGCTTCTACACAGTTTGGGCCTTACCGATCTTCCCGGACAACTCGATTGTGTTGGCACAAATACCGCGTGGGATTCCTCCGCGTTATTTGAACAAAATTTTCTCTCTCACCCTTTTGGAAATGGTTGGTTGTTAGACCGGGATGGTTTTGGGGAAACGTTACGTAAAGCCGCACAATTTGCAGGTGCTAAACTAAGAGTGCCGTCCCGCATTTTAGGGATTTCCAGTGAAAGGGGCGGCGGGAGTCATTGGAATCTCAAACTATCCGACGGCGACGAAAAATGTGACTGGCTAGTGGATGCGACGGGACGTCGAGGAGCGGTGGCGCGTCTACTGGGCGTCAAACGTAGACGCATCGATCGTCAAGTCGCAATTGTGGGTTGGCTTGATGCCAATGGTTCGGATGATGTTGACCTAACGCTCGCGGTCGAAAAAGTAGAAAAGGGCTGGTGGTACAGTTGTCGTTTACCAGGCGATCGGCGTGTCGCCGGATACGTGACACACGCTCGACCCGACGCGAAAAATTGGGAGGCTCGGTTACGAGCTACCCAGCACCTGAGTCGTCTCGTTCAGAATTATAGATTGGAAGGTCCCCTGTCAATTCGTGCCGCGGATTCAACCATTCTCGAAAAATGCTACGGTCGCGGATGGATCGCAATCGGTGATGCCGCCCTGAGCTACGATCCGCTCGCATCCCGCGGGCTTGTAAGCGCACTCGATCAGGGGATCCGTGTTGCGCCGCTTATTGGGGCTGCGGAATCACAGCTTGCGGCATGGCAGGCGAAACTCGAAGCGACTTTCAACGCTTACGTTTTGGAGCGTAGTAAAATGATCGGTAAGACCCCAGAGTAACGTCTCTACTTCAGGCTCGTTAATCCTGGATTTTCTTGGAAGGCTTGGAAGCAAATTCAGAAGGGTCGGAAAGCGTATCTGATCGACTTTCATTGTTGTTTTTACACGTTGACGGGGGTGTTTTTCACTTAAGGATTTGGTCGGTTTCTGTGTGGCGGCTTTAATTTTACAATCGGCTTAGGGGCCATTAAGCTAATGAATCCTTTCCACCTAAATCCCTCCTCCGTTTGGTTTAGCTATGTCGCAACAGAAACGTTCCCCGTCGTTCTTTGGTAGATTCTTGTCATCTTCTTCCTCTTCATTCCGGCTTAAATCGAGGTTGGCGTTAAGACAGATTTGTTCCAGTTACCGATAGGATAGATCCTTCCAACGGCAGACCGGTTTCACGAATCTCGGATACGAACACCTTGAGTCCCGACAAATGTTGGCGGCGGACTTCTTTCACGCCGGCGATCAACTGTTTTTGGAACTTAACGATTCGAATCAAAAAGTGACGGCCGTCTCGTTGGGTACGACTTACCAATTGTCATTAGATGTTGGGCAATGGTCGGGCAGTAACGACGCGTTTGTTTCCGGTGCCGGTACGAGCGTGCTAACGGTTTCAAATGTGGGCCGCAGTCAATTTGAGAGCATTCGAATCGATGATAACGCGGCCGCAAATGGCGTTATGTTTGGTGACAGTGGAAGTAATAGCTACACCGAAGATTTTATTGTATTTCTGGATCGGATGGATGCGGGTGAGATTTCATTCGTGGGCGAAACTCGTTTCGAGGGTGATGCAGGGCTCAACGCGACGACGACGAATCGAATTTTATTAAATCAATCGGGAACCCTCTTGGAGTCGGAGGATGGAGATCTTGTATTGTCTGCGAATCAACAGTTAGACACGCGAGATTTTTCCGGGAGTGGTATCACGATTCTGGAGTCAAGCATCGTTTCTACAGGACTTGGCAACATATCAATGTTCGGAAAGGGTGGCACCGCTGAAACGGATGGCAGTTGCGGAATTAACATCATCAATGGTTTTTCACCCACCGTCATACAGACTCAATTTGGCGACTTAACGCTTAACGGCGTTGGTGGCGGCGCGGGTGCCTCCACTCTTAATTTTGGCGTGCATGTCGGATACAACAGTCGCGTGGGTTCAGCGGGCACGGGGAATGTATCGGTTGTTGGTCAGGGAGGATTTGGATCTGGCATCATTCAAGTTGGGGTTAGCCTGAATGGCGAAGCTGGACTGGCGGAAATATTTTCCCACCATGGCAGCCTTGAGGTGGTTGGAACTGGAGGGGATGTTGGCCTGAGTCGTGGGGTCTTGCTTTTTAAGGGTGGAAGTATTCAATCCACCGGTTTAGGAAGCGTTTCAGTGACCGGAACGGCTGCGGCCATTAATTCAGATGGCGTAGGAGTTGAGGTTATAGGAATATCTAACGCAGGCTTTCACTCCCAAATTAATTCTTCCGGCGGCGAAGTTTTGGTGAACGGTCAGGGTGGAGGGGGGCAAGCTGTTAACGTCTCAATCAACCATGGTGTTTATGTCGACGGCGGCCTTATCACGGCAGGCGGAAGCGGTACGGTCACCGTCGCGGGAACGGGCGGCGCTTCGATTGGAAATAACAATTTCGGTGTTCTATTGATTAACGCCGGCACCATCACATCTTAGGCGGAGATATCAGCGTAACGGGGACTGGCGGAGGCCTGAGTACGTCCGCTAGTAATTACGGCATATTCGCCTGGCTTGATGGACAAATTGTTGGGACCGGCACCGCCAATGTATTGGTAACCGGCACCGGCGGAGGTGTGGGAGCATCCGACGACAATGTAGGAGTGCGGATTGCCGAAAACGGGCGTGTTCACCAAGGTGGAGTGGGCATGCTGACCATAAACGGCTCAGGAGGTCAAACCAACGGCTCTTACAATTACGGCTTGATGATTCAATCCTCAGCGGGTGGCGGTGCTGCGATGGTTAGCACATCTGGTGGGGAATTGATTCTCAATGGCCAAGGTGGGGGTTCAGCAACGTCGGAAAGCGATTCGATCGGCAATTATGGAATCGTGGTTGGGGCGGGTGGCGTTGTGGAGGGCGCTGATGCTGAACCGGTTCGTATTACCGGCATTGGGGGCCAATCGTCTATGGGCAGTAATCAAGGCGTTCTTATTTGGGCTGAAGTCGGCTCACCAGCAGATCGGGCCATCGTAACTTCACGAGGTGGGCCGGTTTTTGTAACAGGGACCGGTGGCGTGGGTGGATTTGTTAACATTGGTATTCGTGTCTCTAACAGCTCAATCACCGCGGGCGGCAATGGAACCGTAACAGTTGATGGAACCGGAGGCCCGTCGGAAGATAATAGTCATCATGGAGTTGTCGTTACGGAAACGGGTGAAATCACATCTTCGGGCGGAGATATCAGTGTAACTGGAACCGGCGGAGGTGTGGGTGCGTCCGCGGGAAACCGTGGGGTGTTCGTATGGTATGAGGGACGTGTTGCTGGAGTTGGCAGTGCAAACGTTTTCGTGTCCGGTACTGGAGGAGGCGGCACTGGTAACGACCATATCGGGGTTGCCCTTAACGGTGAATTCGGCTCTGGCCGAATCACGGCGGTCGATGGTCACATTACGATCGTCGGGCAAGGAGGTGGTGCCAGCGGATCCTCGGGTCACGCTGGAGTGAATCTTAGTGCGGGGGGCCAGATCCGAACGACGGGATCGGGTGGAATTTTTGTCGACGGCTTCGGTGGTGACGGTGACGGCGGAGGAAATCATGGGGTAATGGTGACCGGAACCTCACCCGATCAAACTCTGCGATCCAGTATTTCCGCTGCCGAGGGCGTTTTGCGAGTCGAAGGTCGGGGGACAATGGGCGAAGGCTCCGGCGGGGTTCTTGTGCTCAATGGAGCCCTCATTGGGGGATCCGCAACCGGCGCGACAACGATTGTTGGGGTCGCCGAGGATTTTGGGAATGGGGTGGTGGTTGATCTTGCAAGTGGCCCCGTTGCACCCTCCATTGATTCGGCGGGCGGTGATTTAATCATCGAAGGTCACTCCCTAAATCCGCTTCGAGCTGGGGTTTATTTGGGAGATTCATCGGCCATTAATACCGCCGGTAACGTGAGTTTCACCGCCAGCGGGGCGACAGTTGAATCCTCAGCGACGGCTCTGAATTTAATTGGATCGCTTTTTGTTGGTGGCGATTTGTTTTTCGACGTTTCAAACGAAATGGATTCTTTGTCTTTGGTTGACGCTGAGACGTTAGAAGTGGCCGGCAGCCTGACGTACCTGGGAGGGTCGGCCGACGATCAAATATTGATGGGGCCCGGCAGTGCGGTTGGCGGCAATATTGAATTGCGCGTTGGTGACGGCAACAACGTAGCCCGCATTCTCGGGACTTTGGGTGGCACGAGTGTGAAATACACCGGTGGTAACCAGTTAGATGATGTGACGTTCGGAACCACTGGCACCCCGGCCAACATCAATGTGAAGTTGAAGTCGGGTAACGATAGCTTCCACCTCAATGCGGATGCGGCGATTGCGACGAACTTGTTGCGAGTGGATTTCGGTGAAGGAGATGATGCGTTTAGCACTGACTTTGGTCCGTTCGACTTCAACGCTCGCTTTTTCAATCTGGATGGATACAACACGATTTATGATGCGACCAGCGGTAATCTTGATATTACTCAGATCGCGGACCTGGGTGACGTTGTGATCGATAACAACGGTCCGAACAGTGCAATTCGTTTTAGCAGCGGCCAATTCAATACGTTGACCCCGGCCACCGACTTGCGCTTGATTTTGCTAAATAATACCAGCACGAACGTGACGGCTGACTTTGATAATCCTCGAGTCGGTAACACGGTGATCCAGTTACGCAGTGGTGATCGCACGTTAGATTTCACCGGCGACAGCAACACGTACACGGGACTCTTGCGAGTAGAAGCCTCCGAGGGTGTTCAAACGGTTAACGTGGCAGTAACCACAGACTTGAATGTGGATGGGACGTTGATCTTCAATGGCCGCAACGGTTCGGACGAATTAAAAGCGACGCATGCGGTGGATGTCAGTAACGCCATGTTGTTGCGACGCGTGAATACGTTTGTGAACAATGCGGGCGTTAACGTCGGTGGCGATTTCAACGTGATCACCTTTCAAGAAGTCGAAGATACTCGTTTGATCAGTAACACCAGTTTTGTTGTGGGCGGGAACCTGAGTTATTTGGGTGGCGGTGGTACCGACGTGATTGATTTCAAGTCGACCGGGGCCACGATAACAGGTTATACCTATGTGAATTTGGCGGATTCGTCCCATGCAACGCAAGAACAGATCGCAGCGTTTACCGGTGGATATTCGACGGAAAAATTAGTTGTTGAAGGGGGTATTACGACCGCGGGTCATTACTTTACGACGGACGTGAATACGGCGGTATTTGATGATGTGATCGTGAATTTCACCTCCAGTAACGCTTCCAATACAGCAAACTTCTTCGGTGATTACTTTGGCACCTATGGAACTTACCGTGGTGGTAGCGACAGTGATTTTGTCACCTTCGGTGCGGTCGGTACTGACATGTTATTCGCCGCTTTAACGGCAGATGGCGACGACTTGTTTTCCATCGATCCGGCAACGGACTTAGATTTCCTCTATGTCGATTTTGGCTTAGGCAACGACACACTGGATAACCAATTGGGCGATCCATTGCCCTTCGATCATAACTTCATCAACCTTTAGGACCTGTTAAGACCGGTGCTTTCACCTTCGCCAGGTGGGTTCGGTAAGGATGCCAAAGGGGCGTTTAAGCCGGGGCTCAACGCTCCTTTGCTGAAGGTTTATTTGGCATTGCGACTTATGTCGGGGGTTTGAACCACCTGGCTTTGGGGAGCGACCCTAGGTGGGCGGTATTTAAGAGACCCGACGTACCCTAGGTCAGTGAATTGGCCGGTAATTGAAGTCGGTTGCCTAAAATGGATTTGATGGTAACTCGCCTCGAAACGTATTTGTATGGCCTTATGTAATGATGCGAACTGTGGCCTAGGGGCTCAGGCTTGGCTGCAGTGCTGCTCTTGGCAGGAATCTGGCGGGCCCATTTTGTTTCTCTGGGCTTCTTCTTGAGCTCCCAGTCGGGTGGGAGGCATCCTGCTCAAAGATTTTTTTCAGACCGAACCAGATAAAAACGTTGGTTTTTTAGTCTTTTCCTCCCCGTGGTCGCCTTCTTGAAAAATTCGTGAGACAGGCAACGGCCATACGGGCATTCAGGAGATAGCCGGGGCGACAGTTCGATATCGAATTGATGGGTCACCGGAAAATAGGCAGGGCTTCGAGTGTCACGGAGCAACTGGCGTTGCCAGTGAAAAAACAACTAATGCATGGGTACTCTCAAAATGAAAATCAACATGAAATTGACAATTTGCTTACTCAACAGTCTACTTCTCGCGATCGTAGCAACGGGCGTATGTCAAGCGCAGGAAAACGCGGCTAGTGTAAGACCATTCGAAAGACTCGAAAACGTGCGGCTTCATGACGCACGATTGGGAGGAGCAACCGAATACGGACCCAATTTGACTTTTAATCTCCGTACTGAATTGGTTTGGTTGGCATCCGATGTCGTGCAAGGTTTGAGCAAGGATGAGGTCGAATCGCGAATCAAGTCGCCGGACGATGTGTTAAGTGGTTTCCGGTTTGCTACAGCAAGTGAAATCTCAACCTACTTGTCAAGTTTGGGAGTGCCGGTTCCTGGCGAAAAGGCCGAGTCGGACAACGCCGGTGATGCCTACTTTTTGGTGAAGCAAAAAAAGTTCATCCGAAATCATGATCCCCAGGTCAAGAGTAAGCATGAGATCGAAAACAATCTAACGTTTGATGCGCGAACAGGTTTGAACTGGCTAAACGTCTCCGCTACCCTCAACCAGTCGATTAACGATATACGGGCAAGGCTGCTGGACCCCAAGGACGAGCTGCATGCCTATCGCTACCCCACGCAGGAAGAAATCGGCCTGCTGTTGGAGCATTATGAGCTGCCCGCTTGGGTCGGTGAGGTGGAGGGCAAAACTCCGGCGAGTGCCCTCATGAATGATCTATGCAGTCAACAGGACAGAAATCAATTCGGACCCTGCTTCGTCGCGATGTGGCCCGCTTCAGAGACCGTAGGACAGAACAAACAGATCTATGTACATTTGGAGAAGGAAACCAGCCATGTCAGCCAGTCAGGCATGGATGTGGACAAGGCTTTTGGCTTCATCGGAAATTTTCTGGTCAGGAAATAGCCACGCACTATGGGGTGGTCAGCAACGCATTGGCGGGCTTGGAGCATCCAGCAGACGGTCAGATCCTGGTCGTGAACTCTGGCCAGGTGAAGTCCTGAACAGCTTGAAAGGCCCTGGTTTGAATGGTCGGAGGGGTAAAAGATCGCCCAAAACGCCTGAATGTTGCGTTGGGGGGCGGGAAAAGGGCCCTTCTGCCCTCAGCTATTGGCCAAATCGGGCTGGGTGAGTATATTTTCGGGTTGAGCATCGCCAAGAAGGGCGGCTTGGAAACGGCTTTTTTTGCAGGAAGCCGTTTTTTTGTTTCGTCCGCCGGTTGACGTTCGCCAGCGTAGCTTCAATTGGCAGAGCACCTCATTCGTAATGAGGGGGTTGCGGGTTCGAATCCCGCCGCTGGCTCTAAACCTAGGTAGACAGATACTCGCGCACACGCGAGGACAATTTTGGAGTGACTATCCCATGATGCATGGCCTTGAAACCGACCTTAGAGACATCGTCCTTTCGAATACATCGTTTGGACCCGATACCATCCATTTGGTCACCAGTCGGATCAGCGATGACTACAGTCAATTTACGCAACTGCGCGAGTTGACTGGCGAACTTGCACGGAACGAATTTCGCACGCCGGCCGAATCGGTCCGCCTGGGCGTCTGCCAATACCTGTTGGGTACTTACAGCGATGCCGTGGCGACTTTGTCAAATGCGGATGGCGGTGCTCTGGCTCAATTCTATATGGGTAAGGCTCACCTCTCGTTGGGGCATTACGATAAAGCCGTAAGCAGTTTTGAAGCTGCCAAAACCGCTGGTTACAACGGCGATACCTGTCTGTTGTTGGTTGCAGAAACGCACCGCGCCGCAGCCAAGATCGATGACGCGATGGCGATCCTCGACAACATGTTTGGTCCCGTGGAGCAAACGGCCGAATACTTGTATCAACGCGGTTGCACGATCGCCGCGCGGGGTGACAACCCGGAAGAGGTGATTGCTCTTTACGAGCGTGCCGTGGAATCCGACGGAAAGCACTCCGGCGCATTGTTCGGGCTGGGGCTCGAGAATGACCGTCGTGGAAACGACGAAAAAGCTCTTGAGCTCTATCAGCGTGCGGCCGCCGTATTCCCGACCAACGTGGGAATCCTGATTAATTTGGGACTGATGTACGAAGATTATGATCGTTATGAAATGGCACAGCAGTGCTACGATCGAATTCTCGAGCAAGAGCCCAATAATCACCAGGCGCAACTGTATCGAAAAGATGCGGTAGCGTCGATGGATCCGTTCTTTGACTACGAGCAAAAGCGTCGTCAGGAACAGATGAAGACCATCATGAACATTCCTGTCTCGCAGTTCGAATTGTCGGTTCGCAGTCGCAATTGCCTTGAGAAAATGGGCATCGATACCTTGGGCGAACTCACCAAGGTTTCCGAACTGGAACTGCTCGGCAGTAAGAATTTTGGCGAGACCTCACTGGTTGAGATTCGTGAGATGTTGGCCAACAAAGGCCTGAGCATCGGGCAGTTCGTGCACGAAAAACAGGAAAGTGAAGAGCCGCTGGACCTCAGCCACTTGTCACCCGACGAGCAAGTTTTGCTGGAGCGACCGATTGCCGATTTGAATTTGTCGGTGCGTGCTCGCAAATGCATGACTCGTTTGGGTCTGACGACGATTGGTGAGTTGATTCGTAAATCCGCCGATGACTTGCTGGAATGCAAGAACTTCGGTGTTACCAGCCTGACCGAGATCCGCGAGAAATTGGTTGAGTTCAATTTGAGCCTGCGAGGCGAATAAGCCAATCGAGAGAATTTGAATTCACGACGCCCGGTTGGTTGCACCCGGGCGTTTTGATTTTGTAGAGAGGCGGCTGCGATCGACACCTTTCATTATGAGTTATTGCATGTTGATCGGCACTGTGGTGCTCGATTGGGGCGTTTGACGACAGCCCGCCATGGTGTTATCGATTTGCCAACGTTTATGCCGGTCGGCACCGTCGGTTCGGTCAAGGGTTTGAGCACCGAGCAGGTACGCCAAACGGGCGCCCAAATGATCTTGGGCAATACCTACCATCTATCCCTGAGACCCGGTGATGATCTGGTGGCAAGACTGGGTGGGTTGCACTCTTTTATGGATTGGAAAGGTCCCATTCTGACGGACAGTGGCGGGTTTCAGATTTTTAGTCTGGCGAAACTGGCCAAGGTCAGTGAAAGAGGCGTCTCCTTTCGTTCCCATATCGATGGGCGGTTGCTGGATTTAACACCCGAACGCTCGATGGAGATTCAGCAGAATCTCGGCAGCGACATCATGATGGTGCTCGATCACCTGCCACCGTTACCATCACCGCCGGAGGTCATTAAGGAATCTTGTGAGCGAACCATTCGCTGGGCCAAGCGGTGCAAAGATTTTCACGCGGGTGGTGCACACGCCGCGGGACAGGCATTGTTTGGGATTGTGCAAGGCGGGTTGGATCTCAAGCAGCGTCAACATTGCGCAGAGGGGTTGGTGGATTTGGATTTTGCTGGCTACGCGATCGGCGGTTTAAGTGTCGGGGAACCCCCTCCAGAGATGTATCGCGTTACCGGTGGAACGACTCCGTATTTGCCAGTCGAACGGCCTCGTTACCTGATGGGGGTGGGTAGGCCCGAGGATTTATTGGCATCGATCGCTCGCGGCGTCGATATGTTTGATTGCGTCATGCCAACCCGAAATGGACGCAATGGTTTGGCCTTTACCGATGCAGGGCCGTTAAAGTTGAGAAATCAAAAACATCGCGAGGACACGCGAACGCTTGATGAAAATACGCCCTCGCCGCTTCGTCACCTCAGTCGAGCCTATTTGCGGCACCTGTTTATGGCCCGCGAAATGTTGGGACCGATCGCGCTCTCCCTGCATAATTTGGCTTACTACCAAAATCTTATGAAACGGGCCCGCGAGGCGATTGCTGCCGACCGTTTCATCGATTTTTGTCGAGAAAGGTACCAAGGCTGGGGTAAAAACCCTGACGAATTCCTGCCACAGCGCCCCTGAAAACCCATGGTTTGAGCGAATAAGCCAGTGGGTCTGGTCATCTGAGGCAAGTGGGGTGGTTTGCTGGAAGACCCCAGGAACGACGTGTGTTTGCAAGTTAGGGGGGGAATGTTCGTCCGTGCTCGGGGATCCCATTCTTGCTGGTTGTTGTGTTTGGGGAATTTGAATCGGGTCGGAGCGGCGTAACGGACCGGCAAAACAAGGGGTGAAACAGGTAGGAAGGGCTTGAATGTGGCCTTGTTGCTAATTTCTCAAACTTTTATGATACGTGCATGCAAATTTTGCTAGTTTCTGGTTTGGAACACATTCTCCCGGCAACATCGGTGTCGGGCGTTTTTCGTATTAGGGTAAATACCCGCAACAAGGGCGTGGCAATTTCACAATGTTTAATTCGTTGATGATGTTTTTGGCTCAATTGGAGCAAGACGGGACAACCGCCGCGGCCAGCGAGGCAGGCCAAGAAGCGGCTGCCGAAGCTTCGGGCGGAAGCATGTTCCAATTGCTGTTACCCATGATGGCAGCCTTGTTGGTAATTATGCTTCTGATGCGACCGAAAAAAGGCGACCAGCAATTAAAGAAACAGTTGGCAGATCTTAAGAAGAACGATCGCGTTGTCACGGCCGGTGGGATCATTGGAACGGTGTCGCAGATCCGTGATGATGCCAATTACGTGACGGTACGAATCGATGAATCCACTAACGCAAAAATGCAGATCGTTAAAACATCCATCGTCAAAGTGCTTGGCGATGAGAAGGCTGGCGACGTCGAAAAAACAAAGTAACTCAATTCAGCAGGATGCGGAATTGGGCGGTAAATAAACAACACACTCATTCATTTATCAACGGCTAAAATACGAGCGATGAACATTTTGGCACAAGCGGCTGAAGCAGCCATTTCCAATGCCCCCTGGTATCAAAACGAAACGATCCAAGCGTTGCTGCTGATGATTGCAGCGATTGCGATCGCAGTTTTTCTTGGCCGTACGCTTTCCAAGAGCTTTCGGGTACCTGAGCTTTCAGGACGCATGAGTTTGATTATCTGGTGCGTTTTATCCAGCGCGATCGTGATCACCTACAAGCCGCTGAAGTTCGGCGTTGATTTGCGTGGTGGTGTAACGATTATCGGCCAAATGAATGAGCAGCCGGGCGTTGCCGCTCAAGATCAGGTCACGATTCAGAAAATCATTCCTGTGTTGAAGGAAAGAATTGACCCTTCCGGCGTTCGCGAAATTGTGATTCGCGGACTCGGTTCGGACAAAATGGAAGTGATCGTTCCTGATGTGGAAAAAGAAGAAGCCGAAAGAATCTGGAAACGGCTTACCTCCGCGGGCCAGTTGTTTTTCCGGATTGTGGCCGATCAGAGTCAGCATCCCACGTTGCTGGACACCGCCCGCAAAACCTCCACGGAGCGGCGAAAAGAGGTCTACAGCGACAAAGAAGGCGATGTCAACGAAGATGGATCGCGTAAACAAATTGGCGAGTGGGTGCAATTGGCCCGAGAGCAACCCACAGATGGCAACAGCGATGTGCGAACACCTTTCAAGTTCTTGCCATCCAATACGCAAATGTTGCGTAATGGTCGCACGGGAGAACTGATTGATGTTGATATGGGACTTTACAGTGGCGACGAAAAAGGCCGCCGTGAATTTACCAAATGGTGTGCCGACAACGGGCACGTCGACGTGGATATTCTAATGGCGTTTCCACCCAAAGAACGCCAAAACGTAAAGGGTGAGTTCCTAACCAGTGTGAAAAAAGGTTTCGATGATAAAGCCAATCCCCGCATTGAATTCAATTTGAATTCGCGAGGTGGGAAACGCATGTTCTCGTTTACCAGTCGCAATAAACCGTCAAATGGCCGATATAGCCTGATGGGTATTGTGCTCGATAATAAACTTCAATCGGCCCCTCGAATTAATGAACCCATTCGCGGCAGTGGGGTGATTGAAGGGAGTTTTACGGAAGAGGAAATCGATGGTTACATCGCTGTACTCAGTTCCGGGAAACTGGACGTAGCCCTGCGGAAGAACTGGATCAGTATGGATCAAATCCTTTCCACTTTGGGCGAGGAGTTGAAGACCAAAGGCTTGACCGCGATTGCCATTTCGCTGGGTTTGGTGCTCGTGTTTATGGTGATTTACTATCGCTTCTGCGGCATGGTGGCCTGCATCGCGTTGGCCTTGAATCTAATTTTCACCATGGCAATCCTGATGTTGATCAATGTCAATCTGACGCTGACCGGCTTGGCCGGGTTGGTGTTGACCATTGGTATGTCCGTGGATGCTAATGTGTTGATTTTTGAAAGAATTCGAGAAGAAATTAACCGTGGTGCTGCTCTGCGAATGGCGATTCGTAACGGTTTTGATCGGGCGACCACAACCATCGTGGATGCCAACCTGACGACCTTGATTACGGCCGTCATTCTATATGTGATTGGTACCGATCAAATTCGTAGTTTCTCGGTCACTTTGATCGTCGGTATTTTGATGTGTATGTTCACTGCGATTTACTGCTCACGCGTGTTGTTTACTATTGCGGAACGCAAACGCTGGATTTCCGGATTGAAAATGTCTCGGATCGTGGGAAACAACTTGATTGATTTCCTCAGCAAGCGACGAGTCGCAGCAATCTGCTCGATTCTCGTGATCACCGTTGGAATGGCAGCCTTTTTCGCCCGCGGCAAACGCATTCTGGATACGGATTTGGCGGGTGGTTCCACAGCACGTATCGAGTTCGTTCAGGACACGACCGTCGAAGATATCAAAAATATGCTGGAGGCTGCGCCTTACAAGCATAACAACGACCCGATTCGTTACTCGGTTACCGAGATCAAAGATTCGGGTGAAGGTGAAAATGCAAGATATGCCTTTAAGATTGATAGTAGCTTGCCGGTTCTGGATGACGGGACTGACAACGCGGAAGCGAATGATCTGCGTCTAGATAAAATCATCGCCGAGGTATTCAAAGATGATTTGGTCATGCTAGGCGTGAATTTTGATCCCGCGAAAATTCGCCTCGCCAGAGATGGAGTCGAGGTTGAGATGAGTGATGCTGACGGAGGCGGTGGTGGGCCAAGACTGGGGCACGCATTTGCCGCCATGGACTGGGTTCCTCAGGAAGACGCCAAGCAGGAAGAAACCAAGCCAGCTGAAGCCAAGCAGGAAGAAACCAAGCCAGCTGAAACCAAACAGGAAGAAAAAGCTGAAGCTAGTCCTGAAACGGAAACGCCAGTTGTTGAACCGGCAACTCCGGCAACGACAGCGCCTGTTGGGGATGTCGGAGCGTTAGGAGCACCTGCAGCGAACCAGGAATCGGAGACTGCTGCTGGGACGACCGCCAGTCGTGAACCTTACACGGCAACGGTGGAATTGAACTTTGTGCATCCCCTAACGGGCGAATCGGTGAAAGGATACATCAGTGATGCTTCCGAAAAGCTTGGAGATATTCCTCTGGATCCCGACGTCGATATTTCGTTGACCGGCCCACTCGGTACCGAAACCTTGCAGGATCGGGCCAAGGACTGGAAAGTAGCGATTAATGTTTATGAACCCAATGACGCGACACGGTTGTTGGATGAAGTGCAAACGACGATGTCCTCCCAGCCCTACTTTGCCAGTAGCAGCGGCGTCGGCGGGCAGGTTGCCGGGCGAGCTCAGCAGCAAGCCTTGTTCGCGATCATTGCCAGTTTGATTGGCATCATTGGATACGTTTGGATTCGATTCCAGAACGTCGCCTTCGGCCTGGCGGCGATTGTTGCGTTGGTACACGACGTGTTGGTTGTGTTGGGTGCGATTGCCATTAGTTATTGGTTAGCCGGAGCACTCGGGTTCTTGGGTGTACAGGATTTCCGCATCAGCCTCTCTGTGGTGGCGGCTTTGTTGACCATTATCGGTTATTCATTGAACGATACTATCGTCGTGTTTGACCGTATTCGAGAAGTCCGTGGTAAGCGAACCGACATCACTGCTGAGATGATCAACCGCAGTATTTCGCAAACCCTCTCTCGTACGATTTTGACATCCATCACCACTTTGCTTGTGGTCCTGATTCTGTACTTCATGGGTGGGGATTCGATTCACGCATTTGCGTTCGCCTTGGTGATCGGAGTAGTTGTGGGTACTTACAGCTCAATCTTTGTGGCCTCGCCCACCTTGCTGTGGTTAATGAATCGTGGAGTCGCACCCCCGGTTGTGACTCCCGAAAAAACAGCGAAGTCAAAAGCCTAAAAAGCCAGCGACAACCGATAAAACTTAAACGTGAGTGAGATGATCACTCACGTTTTTTTGTTGTGACCTTAGCTTTGCGGTAACCAGAGAGTGCTTTCTCAATTCCGGGTCGTTGGG
Source organism: uncultured Pirellulaceae bacterium (assembly GCA_905480235.1). GTDB lineage: Bacteria > Planctomycetota > Planctomycetia > Pirellulales > Pirellulaceae > CAJQPP01. Next base: position 16,600 of record CAJQPP010000003.1, on the reverse strand, counting down.
AAAGGGGCCGTTTAACCGGTAGGCTTTACCTGACGATTACAAAACACGGGCTGTTTGCACTAACGGTCTCAGTTAAGCCGGAATTTAGCGAAGTCGACAGCACGGTGGGCAATAGTTTAGGGCGACCCGATGCATGGCGGTGCAGCGTCAAGTCGGGTCGCAACCTCCCCCTTATAATTCGCTTGATCTGGATCATGAAATGAAAGATATTTCACGATTGGCGGTCGGGATAATCCTACTCGGTCTGGCCATTTTTCTTACTGTTGATTTCGAAGTCGCTCCTACGCAATCGGCAGGTGCAGAACCGTCTGAAGATTCCGGATTGCTCGAACCCAACTGGCAGGCAGCCGTGAATCAGGAACCCTCTGACGCACGAAAACTTGAATTGGCGACGGCCGTTCGCCCCCAATTTGACGAGGTCGCCCCTCTGCAGGCAAGGCCGCTGCAAACCGTGGCTCAACCGGTAAGAAACCTCGGTTCCGAGGATTTAGTTGCAAGCCCCGTCCGCTCGACACAGGCTTACATCGCTCCCGAACCCGTGGTGGGTGGCAGGTCTCTAGTCCCCGTGCAACCGAAGCCATCGTTTACGGGAAAAATTTCCTACGTGCAGCGGATGCATACGATTCGCGAAGGCGATTCGTTACCTAGCATCGCCCGGGAGTATTTCGGGAATGCCCAAAAATATTTGGACATCTACTTGCTCAATAAAGACGTGTTGGCCAATCCAACCCAACTGCCCGTCGGCGTAGAAATCAAAATTCCAGCCGCGTAGCCATTACGAGTTGGAGATCGCGCATTGCATTGCCCGATACGAATCGCTTGTTGATGCGGTTGAGTTTGGCGGGTATTTACTTTGAACCGCGTTTGGCCCAGCGAAAATCCTGTTGACGGTCAGCAACCTGGGTTTCGATGAAGTCGCCAATGATGTCACCCAAAGCAGTCGTTTGGCCTCGCTTCTTTACGACCCGGCGACCCTTCTCTATTTCGAAGCGATGTTTTCCAAGAGCCTTGTCCTTGCCGGATAAATTTTTCCGGCCGCGGGCGATCCGATCGTAAATGTTTTTGGCATCTCGGTTATTGCCTCGGTAGGCGATGATAATTGGGAAGGCCGGCCCGCGTCCGGCAAGCATGTCATTCTGGAACGTCTTGGCCGCGTTCAAGCCTTTGAAGCTGCGTTTGGGATCCAACAGGATTAATGATTTAACGTCCTGGCCTTGCTTCATTGAGCCCAGCGGGGCGTAGCTCCAATCACGTAGCGTCCATATCGCTGCGAAAATAGTCGATTCACTATCGGCCACAATGCTCAGTAAATCGATGTTCAGCTCACCTTTATTGTTTTCGGCAATGAGGAATTTTTTGCAGGCTTCGATATCCTCGACCACAGCACTTAGGTCATTGCCACGCCAGCGGTCTCGATCCAATTCATCCCCCTTGGTCGAGCGTTGGCTGTTACCGTGGCCACGCAGGTCAGGCACAATGGCTGCACAACCATATTGGGTTTGCAAGGTGTTCGCGATGCCGACCATTTCGCTGTTGTCGGCGTCCCAGGCATGGAGCAGGATCACAGGTACGGTTTCTTTTTCGTTAGTTCCCGCGTAATAGATGGCAGATAAGGCGACTCCATCGCTGGTTTGCAATTGGACCGTGCGTGGTTCTGGGGTTGCGTCATCGTCTTGTGCCTCGAGGTTGGGAACCATCCCCAGGCTCAGCAGCATGGCAAATCCGGTAATTGTCCATTGAATCCGGTTTTTATGGTCAGCTTTCATGAAAATTCCCGAAACGAAAAAAAAGATTTGCCGTTGTTGGCATAGTAGGAATATCGCCCCTCCTAGTCAATTTTAACTCGAAATTCACCTAAATTAGGGGCTTTAACGTTCCTTATCGGCAGCGCTGGTCTAAATATGAGTCTTATAAATAGCATTCTCGGGATAATCTCCCGCAGATCCTGTCCAAGGAAATGTTGCGATCTAGTCGACCTTCGAAGAAAATGAAATAATCGGTAGTGCCATTATCGATTCAACTTAAATAACGTTCCACCCGGAGTCTGGCCTTGAATGCGATTCGCAGATTGAAGAACTGGTGGAAGGTGAAAACGGGGCGTGATGATTCTCCTTTGGATGGCGAAACGCCTTTCTGGATCTTCAGCCTGTTCTTTCATGTCGCGCTCCTCATCGCGTTATCGATTTTCTTTTTCGACTTTGAAAAACGGCAGCAGGTGACCGTCGAGCTGTCTTCGGCAGTACCCGAGGTGATCGATTTACCGACGATGGTCGAGGTGGCGTACGAGGACGAAGAGGATCTTGGAGCCAATGAAAGTGAGAATTTTCAGGCGATCATGGATATGGCCCCCGCGGCGGAAGAGATCGATGATTTGGAGATGGACGTCGAACAAGAGGTCAGAGACGTCGGTGAAATAGAAATTAATGAATACATGCCGGAGTTCGATTCTGAACTGGATGTCACATCAATCGCCGTCAACGGGGTTGCCGGCGCGGCCAGCAATAATACTAATGGCGCGATTGACCGAATCACCCAAGAGATTTTGTTGTCTCTGGAGGAGCGCAAGACATTGGTGGTCTGGATGTTTGACCAGTCGGCCAGTTTGTTAAAACAACGCGGCGAAATCATCAGACGATTCGAAAATGTTTACAATGAATTGGATCAATTGCAGGCGGACGGTGACGAGGCCTTTCAACGACACAGCGATACGCCTTTACTCAGCCAGGTAGTGGCTTTTGGTTCTCGCAACGGAGAGATGCTTCGCAAACCGACTGATAAACTGACAGACATCGTGGGTGCGATCGGGCAAATACCTGTCGATGAATCGGGGAAGGAATTTGTGTTCAGTGCGGTTGTGGCGACAGCTGACAAATACAAAAGCTGGTGCCGAGTTGATCGTCGGACGGGTGATCGCGAGAGAAACGTTTTGTTTGTGATTGTTTCCGATGAATGCGGTGACGACATTGAGCAACTCGATGCGGCCGTTTCTATCTGTCGAAAAAATCTGATCCGCGTTTACACCGTTGGTGTACCGGCACCCTTTGGTCGTGAGAATACCTACGTCAAATGGGTCGATCCCGATCCCAATTATGATCAATCGGTTCAATGGGCGCCGGTCAGGCAAGGGCCTGAAACGATTCGTCACGAACGGGTGAAATTGCATTTTACGGAGATCGAAGAAGAGGAAGAACTGTTCGACTCCGGGTTTGGCCCATTCGGATTGACGCGGCTTTGCTATCAATCGGGTGGCATGTACTTTACCGTGCACCCCAACCGCAAAACCAACTCGAAAAAAATTCCGCGTTGGGCGACCGCAACCTACTCGGCGCACCTCGAGCGATTTTTTGATCCCGATGTGATGCGTCGTTATCGACCTGATTATGTTTCCGTGGGCGAGTACGACCGCAATTTGCAGAGTAATAAATCCCGATTCGCGTTGGTGCAGGCAGGTTATGAATCTCGCGTTCGACCGATGGCGCCGCCGGTCTTGCGATTTGAAAAGTTAAACGAAGCGGTCTTTGCCAACACGGTAAGCCAAGCCCAGCGCTCTGCGGCGGCATTGGAACCTAAGATCATGCGATTGTACGAGATTCTAAAATCGGGAGAACGTGATCGGGATCGGGAAATTACGCTGCGTTGGAAAGCGGGATACGATTTGGCCATGGGAAGGACACTGGCGGTTATGATCCGCGCTGGTTCCTACAATGCCATGTTGGCTCAAATCAAAATGGGACTGAAATTCGAAAACGCGGATAATAACACCTGGGTTCTAAGGCCAGCCGACACCATCACCACCGGCAGTCAGGCTCAGAAACTGGCGGCAAAGGCACGCATGTATTTGGAACGTGTGGTAAAGGAGCATCCCGAAACTCCCTGGGCATTACTGGCAGAGCGAGAGTTGAAGCAGCCTATCGGTTGGAAATGGGCGGAGACTTATACCAAGCCGCCCGAACCGCCGCGGCCGCGACCGACGCAGGTGGTCAACAATAACAACAACAATCCGCCGAGGCCTCCTCGTCAGGCCCCGCCACCACCGCCCAAGCGGGCCCCGCCTAAATTGTAATCTTGCCGGGGGGCCGACCGCGATTTGAGGACGTCTGGTAACTGACGCTTCTTGCAACGTGGTTTTGTTGTGTGAACCGCTGTGCGGTACACCCAAGTGGCCTTTATCAGCCAACCAACCCTGGACCCGACTTTGTTCTGTTGGGTAATCGGGTGCCTGCCGCGACACGCTTAATCAATGGTTCGCTGGAGAAGGGAACGGCTCCGTTGCCGTTGCGATTTAGTGGAAACCGACGGCGGTGGCATCCTCTGCAATGGAGTCCGCTTTGTCGTAGTCGTAGAAGTTCCGCGAGATGTTTTCAACCAGTTTCGCCAGGTAAAGCGATTCAAATTGTTGCTCGGTATTCGACATCACGGGAGTCGCGTGACCCTTGGGGAAGAGGTATTCACCAGGGCCTTGGGAAAAGACGACCTGGCCCTCACCTTCGCTCAAGTCGTAAACGGTCGTGGTAACCATGGCGCGACCTTTGTAAAGTGTCATGCCCTCGTGAATGGAGTACGATTCGAGTTCTACCGCGACCACTTTTTCTGCATTTACGCCCCGTCCGATTTCCCGGAAATCCACGCGATCCCAACCATGTGTGTCTTGCCAGTTTTCAATAATATTTTGCGGGATGACTTGGATGCCATCGACATTTTGGGTTAAGTAGGTGCCCATCGAGCGACTGACCACTCGGGCAAGCGTATCAGGGCCGTAGGAAGAGGCGTCCGAGACGACGATAACGGCGACTTTTGAGTCCTTTAAGCCGTCATAGACCGCTTCAATTTTTAGACCCTCGAGCATGTACATCAGGTTGGAGGCAAAACCTATGCAACCGGTGAATGTCAACAAAGCTGCGGACAAGATCGTGCATGTAAAAAACGTCTTCATGGGCCGGTCCCTGGCATACTGGCAAAACTAAATCTGTAATCGAAACAACCACTGGATGATAGCGGCGACAAGCGTCACGGCCATAAATCCGGCAATTACAAATGGCCTTGGGAACCAGGCTTTCCAGTGTCCCTGAAAAGCACTCGTTAAAAACCAAGCCGCTGCAGGTAGGGCTAACAGGGCCATCATAAATCCGCCCAAATTACTTTGAGCGCTGCGGAGCCAATGTCCGTGGCAAAACCACACCCACGAAGTCGTCATTCCACAAGCCGGGCAGGGGATTTCGAACAAGGCTTTCAGGCCGCATGGGGGTAACCCCAGTTGTTCATGTGTCCCCATTCCCGAAGGATCTGGCGAAAGGGTGCTGGCTAGGACGAACATAACCACAATGCCTGTTCCCAAACCAAAACTCAGGCACCGTAAAAACCAGGGAATGCATGGTTGCCACGAGGGTGGTCGTGGCAGTTTGCAAGCTGGTTCAGGAGCCATTTGTTGGTCGGACGGTAGATGCATGGCATGCTTGGTTCAAGTGCAGTTGCTACAAAATGCAGGAAGTTGCCAGCACTCATTGTAGACGTCCTTAACTTATCGGTGGAATGGCCCTGGCAGGCTGCGGTATCGCGGCGGCCGCGGCCGGGACAGCAAATTATTCGCGGACTTATTGGGGCAAGTGCTTGGACTTAATTGCGAATGGCGGTTGCCTAATCCATGTCTTCCAGCAGATCGGCCTGTTTCTCATCAATGGTGATTCGACGGATGGATTGTGCCTTTCCTGTTTTCCGATCCACGTCGATGAGCACGCCAGAAATTCGGCTGTCTTTTTTTGCGACATGAAACGTACGAGGCCGAAATGAGTAGGTCGTTTCGAATACGCATTCTTTGGATCGTCCGAGAATGCTGTCATGCGGACCGGTCATGCCTACATCGCAAAGAAATGCCGTACCACCCGGCTTGATATGTTCATCTGCGGTTGGCACATGCGTGTGGGTGCCGACAACGGCGGAGACGCGGCCATCGAGATGGTGTCCCATCAATTGCTTGTCGCTGGTCGCTTCCGCGTGAAAATCCACGAAGCGAACAGGCACGTCATCGGGAATTTCACTGAGGATGCGGTCGGCTTCGTGAAAAGGGCAGTCGGCTGGTTTCATAAATACCCGACCGATCAAATTAATCACGGCGACTTTGGCTCCCGTTCCTGTTTTTATAATCGTAAAGCCCTGTCCGGGCGCTTCGGTCGGGAAATTAGCGGGTCTCAGGATGTCTTTTTTAGAATCGAGCGTGTCGATGATGTCCCGTTTGCGAAACGCGTGGTCGCCCAACGTGATGCAATCCACTTCGGCATCCTTCAATTTTCGGTAAATCGAAGGTGTGATACCCGATCCTGATTCGGCGTTTTCGCCGTTAGCAATGACGACATCAATCGATTCATTGCGGCGCAAGGCGGGCACGACTTGTTGCACAATTTCGACACCAGGTTTGCCGACGATATCGCCGATAAAAAATATACGCAACGGACTATGTCACTTTCTGTTTAGTCGGAGAGTCCCGACCGACGTCGCCTATTTGGCAATTTCCATAAATCGTGATTCACGGATCACGGTCACCTTGATTTCACCGGGGTACTGCAATCGCTTCTCAAATTCTTGAGCAATCTTGCGGCAGATGTTGGCCGCCGTTGCATCGTCAGAATCTTTCGCCCCTACCATGACCCTTAGTTCGCGACCTGCCTGGATGGCGAAGGCCTGTTTGACGCCTTTGAATTCTCGGGCGATTGTTTCCAGTTCTTCCATACGTTTAATGTAGCGTTCGAGGGATTCGCGACGAGCGCCTGGTCGCGAGGCACTGCAGGCGTCGGCGGTGGCGACGATGACGGTGTAAGGATGTTCAATTACGATTTGATCGTGATGCCCGAGAGCCGCATGCACAACATCTTTGTTTTCGTTGAATTGTTTTAATATTTCGGCACCAATTTGGGGGTGTCCGCCATCGCGTTCGTGGTCCACGGCTTTGCCGATGTCATGCAGCAGGCCGCAGCGACGCGCAAGGTCCGCATCCAAACCAATCATCTCCGCAATCATTCCGGAAAGAAACGCGACTTCTTTACTGTGAGCCAGGACGTTTTGGCTGTAACTGGTGCGGAAATGCAGTCGTCCCAGATACTCAACAACACGATCGTGGACACGATGCAGGTTCAATTCTTGGACTGCTTCCTTGCCCTTCACGCGAATGAATCTTTCCATTTCTTTGCGTGCTTCGGCGACGACCTCTTCGATTCGCGAGGGATGGATTCTGCCGTCGTTGATTAATTTGTCCAGGGATTGACGAGCTATTTCTCGGCGGACCGGGTCGAAACCACTCACGATAACCACGCCAGGCGTATCGTCGATGATGACATCGATTCCCGTTTCTTTTTCGAAAGCCCGAATGTTTCTTCCTTCGCGACCAATGATGCGGCCTTTCATTTCATCGTTGGGAATGTCGACCGTGCTGGTCGTTGTTTCGGAGGTATAGGTCGCCGCGAAACGTTGCATGGTCATTAGCAACATCTCTCGGGATTTTTGCTCGCAGGTCTCTTCGAGCATTTTTTCGTGCTTCAGGATACGTCCACCCACTTCTCGGGACAGATGATCCTCGGTGATTTCCAGCAGGCGTTTCTCGGCGTCTTCTCCCGACAAGCCGGTGATTTGATGCAGTTGCTGGCGTTGTCGTTCAAGGATGTCGGAAAGTTCTTTTTCCCGCACGGTCGAGCTTTCCAGTTTCGCGGTCAGGCGATTTTGGGTTTGCTCTACGAAGCTCTCCTGCTTCTTCAAATCCTGCGAAGCTTGGCTTAGGCCATTTTGTCGTTTGTCAAGTTCGCGTTCCTGATCCCGCAGATCATTACGAGTCTTGTTGAACTCGTTTTCCATCTTTTCTTTGGCCGTCAGGTTTTTTTCCTTGATCGTGAGTTCCGCTTCCTTAATGCGATTTTCAGCATCCCGAGCGGCGTCTTTTAAGATCATGTCGGATTTGTTTTTCGCGTTGTTTGTGGAGACGCGTTGATACAAAAAAGCGAGGCCGAGCGCGATTAAAAAACCGACGCCGCCTGTGATAAGAGCTGTTGTGTCCATGGATTTGCCGTATCGGTTACGAAACCACCGGTTGGTTCAGGTCGAATCGAATCGTCCTGACTCAGGTTCGCGGGTGTAGAACCGGTTTTAAGCGAAGGCAGTTAAGCCAATGGCACATTCACGAAAACGAGAATTTATGACCGGTCGGGGGGCCAAAATCCAGAATTCGAGCGACGATGTTGGTGTCTCGTGTTGGTGTGTTCCGTACGCCGTTGGCGAACGGGCCGCAACCGAGGCTCTCCTGTACCTAGTATCAGGGAGGTCAGTACACGAATGAAATTTGTTAACCCATCGTTTGGAGAGGTGCTGCGTCGGTTGCCTAGGTGTCTTTTCCCAGGACCGAAAAACATGCTTTGAAAAAGCGCTAAGATTATGTGGATATATCGCATGTGTTGCAGAGACCTATCGGTAGTGTCATGGCATCCCTGCGAACCATGGTGATTCGAGGAACCGCAACTTCGCGTTGTCGCCGGAACTCACCACCGCCAAAACTGGTAAACCACTGGCTTCCGTTATTGTTGACGATCTGAGGTCCAATATGACCGCAAAATTAGTCGTCGCAGGTGTTTGGAAGCTGATTCGCAAACGTCCCGTGACTTTGGTAATGTACCAGACTATATAGTTGCTGACCACCGACCCGCCCCCCATCACGCCATGTCAAATTCCTTGTTACATGAAAAGGTACGGGATGCCTGGCATCCTGAACGCTGGCGGGATTTTACGGTGATCGTTGCGGTTTCCGGGGGCGCCGATAGCGTTTGTCTCTTAAGCGTAATGAAGCAATTGAAATCCCAGTCCTTGGGTCGAGGGCGCTTGGTCGTTGCCCATGTTAACCATGCTTTACGTGCGCAGGCCAGCGAATCTGATGCCGATTTTGTGGTCCAGTTGGCGGAGCAACTGCAGGTTCCAGCGGTCGTGGTCGATGGCGGATTGCCGTCAGGGCAGGGGAACCAAGGCGTGGGGTTGGAGTCCGCTCTACGGAAAAAACGATATGAGCTATTTTCGCAAATTGCCGCCCAGTACGGCGCGAGATACCTCGTTACCGGACACACACGTAACGATCAGGTTGAAACGGTTTTGTTTCGCGCCCTGCGCGGAACCGGCCTTGAAGGATTATCCGGTATTCCCGTGCGGCGAGCTGTCTCTGACAACTTAACCGTCGTCAGACCGTTACTGAAAATCGATCGACAGGAAGTTTTGGAGTATTTAGCGTCCAGGCAGCAAAATTACCGTGAGGATGCCAGTAACGGGTCCTTGGAATTTACCCGAAATCGAATTCGCAATGTCATCTTGCCGCAAATGAGAGACTCTTTTGAAAACTCAGTGGATGACGCATTGTTGCGGTTAGCTCAGCACGCCGAGAATCACAAAACGATGCTGCGACTGCTCGTTAAGCCATTGTTAGAACAGTATTTTTGTGTGCAAAAAGGCGAAGTCAAAATCCGATGCGAGGGATTGCACAACCAGTCGATGGAGTTGGTGAAGGCAGCGCTTCGCAGCGCTTGGCGCGAAGCAAACTTTGCAGAAGGGGACATGACCACCTCCAAATGGAACCAATTGTCGAGGCGTTTAATGGCGTCCGCAACATTGGCCGAAACACTGGTTGAAACCTATCCGGGGCCCGTGCGTGTTTCGGTTAAGAAAAATACAATGACGCTCGTTTCTGGGCTGGGACAATCGACGGTGTAACGTGGATTTATTTACCGTTGGCAACTCAAAAATACTGCCCTCTATTTTCGGTGCCGTTGGAATATGAGCTACTTCCGCGGGGACGTCGGTCAAGCCGCGTCGGTTAGGTTGACTTATCAGGCGGTCTAGATGGAAATGCCGGCTTTTCATGTTGCCAAATGCTTTACCGCCGATTTCATTGAGTTATACTCACGGCCTAACCTCCGCAGCGTTCTGTGTTTGGGACCTTTGATTGATCCCTAATCGCAGAGTTAATGTCCGTCCCTGCTGCTCAATGAGCGGTCTCTGCCACTACGTGAGTTATAAAAATGAATTCCTCAAACCAGCTTTCTGAGGCCGATAAACAAAAACTATTCTGGGCAAGTTTCTTGGCGCTGACGGCGGCGGGAGTGGGGTTTGTTTTTCGCGTCATGATACCCACCATGTGGTCGGATCATTTTCAAATCACACTGGCAGATGTGGGAGTGTTGACCGGCGCTGCGTTGTGGCCGATCGCCGTCACCATGATTCTGTTTAGCCTGTTGGTCGACAAAATTGGCTATAAGACATCGATGTTTTTTGCGTTTGCATTGCAGGCCTTATCGGTTGTCTTGACCATTTTCGCGCCAGATAAAAATATCCTCTGGTGGGCCTGCTTCAGTGCTGGCTTGGGGCACGGCGTTGTCGAAGCGGTTATCAATCCGCTCTGCGCTTCCATGTATCGCCACGAAAAAAGCAAGATGCTGAATATTTTGCATGCCTCTTGGCCGGCAGGAATCGTTTTGGGAGGGCTTTTTTACCTGCTGTTGGTAGATCCCTCGCAAGCCAATACTTGGGTCGATACCCGATGGGTTTTTTGGTTCATGTTGGTCCCGGTAATTGCCTACGGCGCCATGTTCTTAATGTGTCATAAGTTTCCCGTCGATGAACGCGTGGAAGCCAATGTTTCCATGCGAGAAATGTTGAAAGAATTTGGTGGCCTGGGGATTTTTCTGGCCAGCACCTTCTTGATTTACGAATTGACGTCGCAATTAGGACTCAATGATCTGGTGAGTTCTATTGGCTTGGGTGATAACTCAAAACTTTTTGCCTGTTTGGCATTAGGGGCTTTGTGCGGATTCATTGGTGGGTTCGCAGTCGGGGCGCCGGGGAAGATGTTGTTTTTCGTGCTCTGCTTGATCATGATTCCATTGGCAACGGCGGAATTGGCGACGGATGCTTGGATCCAGACACTGCTGCAGCCATTGCTGGGGAATACTCAAGCGGCTTGGGCGATCGTACTGTCCGCCGGAATTATGATGACTTTGCGATTCTTTGCAGGGGTACCGTTGAAAGTGATGTCGCCGCCGATGTTACTTTTGGTGAGTTCAATTTTCTCCATCGTTGGGCTTTTTGCACTCTCCTCGGTCGCTGGAATGGTGCTGTGGGGTGCGTTCGTATTATACGCCATTGGGCAAACATTTTACTGGCCGACCATGCTCGGGTTGGTGTCAGAGCAATTCCCCAAAGGCGGAGCCATGACTCTGAACACCGTTTCCGCCATGGGGTTGTTAACGGTCGGGATCTTTGGTTTTCCATTTCTCGGTGCCGTACAAGATCATTATAAAACCGTAGCCGTCCAAGAGGCGTTTCCGGCTAAGTACGAAGAGGTCAAATCAAAGGACCTGAAATTCACCGATAACTCAAACCCGGCAGAGACTAAACAGGAGCCTATCTATACCGAAAATAATTTCTTCGGAGTCCGTTACGCCACCGTGAATGTACCGGAATTCAATAAAGGTGTCGGGCTTGATAAAGAGCAGGTCAAAATATTGGATGGGACCTTAGCTTCGACTTCACAAGACAGCCTTAAAGTCGCGGCGGTTTTGCCAGCAATCATGGCGGTCGCATTCCTGTTAATTATTATCTACTTCCAACTCAAAGGCGGTTACAAACCCGTCATCCTGACGTCGGAAGGCGATGAAGCGACGAATTCTGACGCGGGTTAAGGCTAGGCCGATCAAATCGCTTGCAACCTTAACTGCCAACGCGCCTTACGGACAGTTGGTCGGGAGGCGTGTCACCGAGTCCTGTAACTGAGCGCAGTGAATTGGTGCCGGACCGGGTAAGTTTGCTAGTTCGAGGACCCGGTCCTCGCCCCATTCAAGGGCAAAAAATTCGGAGGAACCGCGTATAGGTGGCGTGACTCTCGGGTGGCTACTGCAATGCAGGCTGTTGCACCGGCCCCGAATTATGCTTGGTGGTTTGCAACGCGGGGTGTGTGCTAGCGGTTTTGTGGCGGCGATTTCCAAATCGCCTGATTTGCCTTAACCGATTATCGATTCTTATCTAGAATCCCGGCCAGTCTGTTCCCAACATGCAGCGTTACGACAAGGATGTCGGTGCCGTATTATCATGCCGAGACCGAACAACGCTCCGTCCCTGCGGAAAGTGGATGGCAGCAGGGGCATGCGCATTTTCGTGCTTTTGTGATCACCATGTGTCTGTTGTTGATGGGCGGTGTGTTGGGTCTGAATTGGGTCAAACAGACCATCAAAAATGAGTTGCAATCTCGAATTATCACCGAGGTCAATTCTCGTCTTTCCGGTTCGTATTTTGTCTTTGATTTGGGAGACGCACGGTGGACAGAAGGCGGCGGCTTGAGTCTCTTGGACGTGCGTTTCGCCGACCGAAGGACGGGGCAGGTCGTGGTCGCTTGCCAAGAAGTCTTTGCCCATTCGACGTTTCAGTTGACGGATGTGTTGGAGGGGTTGCCCACCATCGATTTGCTGACGGTCGAGCAATTGGAGATGCAGTGCCTGACCGATGACGGCGGCGCATGGAATATTCAGCAGTTATTAGAAGCTCTGCAACGACAAGAATCTTCGATTCCGATCAATTGCCCGATACAGGTTCGCGATTCCATTGTGACCGTTGATTGCCAACCGTTCGGAGTGAATGAGTATATTTCTTTGCGTGATGTTCAGTTTGAGCATACGCGACCGCTAGGCGGGGATGATATTCACTGCCTGAAAGGCTGTTTGAGTTCCGATTTCAATGATCGGATGAATTTCGAATTAAAGCTAGATCGCTCGTTGGGTGTTTGGACCGCAACCTGCGAGGCGGGTCTGATTGAGATCAACCAGCATTGGACAGGCCTGTTGGAACGCAAAATTCAGGATGCTTCCGTCCTGGATGCTTTGCGCGGGCAGTTCGCAATAAATGCCAAGGCCACCGGACGGTTGGGCGAAGCCAGTTCAACTCGGTTTAATGTTGCCGGACGGGCGTGGAATCTACAATGTTTGGATCGTTCTTTGCCCCATCCGTTGCATGATGGGTCTTTTGAGTTTCGCATTGATAACAAGGAAAAAGAAAAACCTCGTTTGCGGATTCAAAACGCTCAACTGGGATTGGGTTACGGAAACGCCACCGGGCAAGCAGTCATTCACGACCTGTTTCGGCAGCCTCAGTGGCGATTGCAGGGCCAGTTGACGGGCCTTGAGTTAACGGGGCGATTATTGCCGTGGCTGAAACCCGAGCTGCAAAGGCTGTGGCACCAGTATCAGCCTGGAGGCGTCGTTGACGCCGACTTTGATATTCAAATGGTAGATGGCAAACTTACCAAGAGCATAAAAGCCACGATCAAAGAGGGTTCATTTTCTTGGTATCGATTCCCATTTCCCATGTCCCAGTGTAATGGGTTCGTGGAGTGGATCGGCGACGATCTTGCGGTTTCTTTGACCGCCATAGAAGCCCAGCAAGCGATTGCAATTCGCGGTGAAGTAAAAAACCCAGGTCCTTTTTGGACGGGTTGGTTAGAAGGCAGTTGTGACGGACTGTTACCCATCAATGAAAAGATGTTCCAGGCCTTTGATAACAAGCCGGAGTTGGCTCGCACCCTGCGAAAGTTTCATGCGACCGGTCACATTAACGGACGCGGCAGGATTGAAAGATGGGATGGCAATGCCGATTTGCAGCGAGATTTTAATATTCAATTGATGCAGGCTACCCTGCGGCATGAAAATTTCGATTATCCCATCTACAACGTCGGTGGAACGATTCGTGTTGTCAATGATTTGACGGAGTTTCGTTCCTTTGCGGGGCAGAACAATATCGGACAGATTCAATGCGAGGGAGCATGGACGTCGAGAGATGGTTTGCAATTGAGTTTCTTGGCCAGCAACGTGTTGTTGAATGATGAATTGCGTTTAGCATTGCCAGAAAATTTACAAAAAACCTGGAACGGCTTGCGGCCCACGGGAACCATTGATTTGATCGACTTGGATATGCGTTATCCCGGCGGACACCAGGCGCCAATCTTTAGCGCGAAAATTGATGTTACAGGTCAAAGAGACGGTGTTTCTTCTGTCAGCGTCAATCCGATTTGGTTCCCGTACGAAATGCGACAGGTAACGGGTTCATTTGGTTTCAAAGACCAGAATGTCAACATCAATAATTTCGCAGCAAAACATGGTGATACCCATATCCGCACCAATGGTAATGGTCGCTACGATGCGACGAGTTGGAACCTGAGATTTTCTGAGATGTTTGTTCGGGATATTGAGTTGGATGACGAATTACGGCGAGCGTTGCCGGCATCCATTGCGCAGGCAGCGGACCAGGTTGGATTTTCGGGTAATATCGGCATGCGGGGGGCCTTGGTGCTTAACGGTTCGTTTCAGCCGACACCCCAGGCATCCGCTTACGTTTCTGCGCGAGATCCCCAGATGCCGTCGGCAAATCTGCAATGGCAGCTGGAATTTGGGATCACGCGTGCGGCGGTGAATGTCGGGTTACCCTTAACAGATATTTCAGGTTTGATGAAATTGAACGGACGATACGCGGCGGGTAAAACGGAATGTTTGGGGCAGCTGCAAGTCGATTCGATGATGTACCATGATATTCAGGTGACTTCGGCAAATATTCCATTCTCGATTGATAACCAAAAGATTGGTATTGGAACGAAGTTGCGACGAAATGGCGAGCCGGTAAACGACCGCCCTGCCACCGGTTTATTGTTTGGTGGCCGAGTCCAATGTGATGCTGAGGTCAGTTTGCAGGACCTGAACTCATTCATTATCGATGCCCAACTCGTGGGCGGCGATGTTGAGACGTTTGCATCGGAAATCTCGTTAGCCCAACACGATTTCTCAGGTGATGCTTCGGCGGTTATTAGTCTCAAGGGCAATGCATCCGGAACGCATTCACTACAAGGGAATGGGTCGATTACGCTGCAAGATGCCAAGATTTATGAAGTACCCGTGATTGTGGCACTTTTTAATGTGCTGCGAATCAAGGAGCCCGACCGTACCGCGTTTGATAAGGCGAAGATGACGTTTGCTGTGAGGGGCGAGAATTTTGATATCAAACCGATCGAATTGAATGGTGATGCAATCAGTTTGATAGGGGAGGGGACCATTGATCTCGATAGTAATGTGGACCTGAACTTTTATTCCTTGATCGGACGCAACGGCATCAAGATCCCAATTATCACTGAGCTTTACAAAGCGGGTAGCAAACAAGTTTGGTGGATTAAAGTGGCTGGTACGTTACAGGATCCAGTCACGGAGCACGAAGTATTGCCGGGGTTAAACGATTCTTTAAGAATGTTGTTCCCAGAATTGGCAGAAGACGATCAGTAAGCAGTGCGGCTCGCGCTGAATTGACGCCTGCCCGTGACTCTCTCTTTGTGTAACCAATCGCCAGGGTGCATTAGAAAAGATCCAAGGGGCTGCGCACTCCGGTAGCACCGGTGGTTGCCACGTGGGTGTAAATCATCGTGGTAGTAACGTCGGCGTGCCCCAACAGTTCCTGAATCGTGCGGATGTCCGCACCCGCTTCCAGCAAGTGTGTCGCGAACGAATGGCGTAGGCAGTGGCAACTGATCCGTTTTTGAATGCCGGTTGCATGGGCAGCCCTTTTGACCGCTTTTGTGATCCCGCTAGGATGCACATGATGGCGTCGCAGTTCCCCCTTGATCTCGTAGGGCAGGTGGGGGCTCGATCTTGGGTCGCGGCTCAAGTGTTGCGCCGGGAACAGGTATTGCCAACTCAGGTGGCGGCGTAGATTTCCGTTTTTTCTTACCATCGCATGGGGCAGGTGCACGTTTCCGGCGCCGCTCTCGATATCCGATTGATGGAGCCGAGCTACCCGCTGGATTTGTTGGGCGATAGGCTCGGCGATTTTGGTGGGCAGGGGAACCATGCGGTCTTTTTGACCCTTGCCGTCGCGCACCGTAAGTTGTTTGCGATCGATATCGACATCTTTGACTCGCATTCGACAGGATTCCATCAATCGGAGACCGGCTCCATACAACATGCTGACCATCACGTGCTGGGGTCCCTGGGGAATGTGAGCCAGCAAGGATTTAACTTCTTGGACACTCAGCACGACGGGAATATGCAGTGGTCTTTTTGCGCGGACGGCATTGAAAGAGATTTTTCGTTGCAGGATATTTCGATACAGGAACAGGAGCGCCGATAACGCTTGATTTTGGGTGCTGGCGGCGACCCTTCTTTGGGTGGCTAGGTAAGTAAGGTATTCGGTGACATCTTGATCGGAAAGTTCGCGAGGGTGGATCCAATCTCCGCGTTGCGTTTTAAAGAAGTTCAGGAAGTCTTTAATCCAGTAGATGTAGGCTGTTTCCGTGCTTTTCGCCATATGGCGAACTTGAATTGCGTCACGCACCTGATCAAGAAGCTTGGGTGTTGGTTTGGACATCGCGGCACCTTCAGAGACAGTTACTGTACAGATGAACACTGATTTGAATATAGCGACGACGCAATAACTTGAAAGGGTATTCTGGTTTTCTTGACTTTATTCACGAAAAATGAGACGATATCGCACAATCGGTCGATTTATGTTTGGCGTCTTATTCACCGTTTATTTTGGACGTCTGTTTAATAATTGTTAT
>CAJQPP010000002.1 GCA_905480235.1 uncultured Pirellulaceae bacterium | reverse complement strand
CTGAACAAGAATTGGCTCGACCCGCGATCGAAGCCTTTTTCGCAGAGGGCAATCCCGTCACGATTAATGGGGAGGTCGTAAAGCCGCGCTTTGATCGATTTGATTTCGGTGGTCTCGACGTACGTGATTTTGGGAAAATGCGGGAACGCAAACGTATCTCTCTGGCCAATGGCCGTGTCGGCGTGATCATGTCCTACCCGACTCGAAACATCCCCGACAAGGTCACCGTGACGTGGACCAAGTTCAGCAAGATGTTGAAAGATGTGGACGTAGTACTTATCGGACCTGACGACAGCGTGGAAAAAAAACAGTTTTCCAAATACCTCAGTAACAACACGATCGAATGGGTTAATCCGGGCATTCCACCCCTGCCGGATGTGGTCGAGGTTGCTTTTGACGAAAGCAGTGTCGAGCGACCCGTTGAATTACCCTTGTTGAGTATCGCCTGTGCGATCGGGGTTTTAGTTTTTCTAATGTCGATGCTTTATCGCCGACAATTCAATCGCAGTAAGGTCTGGATGATCGCCGTGCTGAGCGCGGTGGTCGTGATTGCGTTACCCAATAAAACTGCGGTACCCGGATTTTCGGGAACAGCGGAGATGGATCCTGCGGAAGCCAGCCAGGTGTTTGATACGTTGCACACCAATCTCTTTCGTTCGTTCGATTATAAAACTGAAGATGATGTTTACGACGCGTTAGCGCGAACGACGGATGGACCGCTGCTGAAGAAAATTTATCTCGACATGCGAAAGAGTTTAGAGGTCCAGGAGCAGGGAGGAGCCGTCTCAAATATTGACCGGATTGAGATCTTGGAAGGAGGGTTGGTACCTGTGGTTAACGGTGATTCCGATTTGCAGGCACCCGATTTTGCCTATCGAAGTGTTTGGGAATTGGAAGGTACGGTTGAGCACTGGGGGCACATCCATCAACGCACTAATCGCTACGAGGCTTTATTCAACGTCCGCAATATTGATGGCTTGTGGAAATTTACAGATTTCCAGTCTATTAATCAGGATCAGGGGCAAGTCGTCCGCTCGCTGCGAAAGTTTTAGCCGCTTAGACCGTCAAACTGGCTCGCTCCTGCCCTGCTCTACGTAAGTCGCTAACATTTGTTTTGACCGTTTTCGCTGGAAGCAGGCTGAGAACAAAATGGCTTCCCCGGCTCCTCCGAATTTGCCGGAAACACGGGTACTTGATAGTTGAAACGTACTGATGAGGATCGCAATTTGGTATGCTAAGGGTCTCGGAAAGTGGCTGGAGACCGTTTAGATGAAGACGCCCATACCCCAAGAATCACAACGCCGAGCGGAAGATAACGTTACCTTTTTGCGCGGCGGAGATCAGATAACGTTGGCAATCATGGTTGGCTTCTTCGCGGCATGCGTCGCCGTTAGCACGGCTTGGAGCATGTGGCGGAGCGGTGGCTGGGTTCATATCGATCAAAGACCGGCAAATTCCTATGCTTTTCTCGTTGATGTGAATGAGGCGGATTGGATCGAGTTAGCAGCGCTGCCGACGATCGGTACGGAGATGGCCCATAGAATTGTGGCACACCGTGAAAATTCGGGGCGGTATTCATCTTTGCAATCGTTATTGGAAGTGGAAGGCATCGGCCCAAAAACCGTGGAGAAAATCCAGCCTTTTTTGGCTAACCTCGATGGGCTAAAGCAATCCGTTATCATTACAAAATGAGGAACCGCATCCGTGTTCCTGACAGCCCTTTGTTGATTTGAAGATTTCAGTTCCCAAATCCCTGATAGATATGATCACCGCTCATGAAATTTGAATTAAAGGCCCCTTTCGAGCCGGCAGGAGATCAGCCTGCGGCCATCGAGTCATTGGTGAAGGGATTGCAGGCTGGAAAAGACCTGCAAGTATTGATGGGCGTCACCGGTTCCGGCAAAACCTACACGATGGCCAATGTCATTCAACAGATGCAACGTCCTGCCCTCGTGATCTCTCACAATAAAACATTGGCTGCCCAATTATATGCGGAATTCAAAGAGTTTTTTCCTCGGAATGCCGTTCACTATTTTGTCTCTTATTACGATTACTACCAGCCAGAAGCCTACATTCCCCAGCGCGACATTTACATTGAAAAAGATGCATCAATCAATGAAGAAATTGATCGATTGAGGTTGGCGACCACGAGTTCTCTGGTCAGCCGTGAAGATGTCATCATTATCGCCAGTGTTTCCAGTATTTATGGATTGGGTTCACCAGAAGATTACAAGAACATGATGGTCGCGTTGAAACGTGGTGAGACCATCGATCGCGATGAAATGTTGTCACGTCTAATCGACATCCAATATCAGAGAAATGATATTGCGTTTGAACGATCCAAGTTTCGAGTCCGTGGTGACTGTGTCGAAATCTGGCCCTCTTACGAAGAATTCGCTTTCCGCATTGAATTGTGGGGGGATGAAATTGAACAGCTCTCCTATATCAATCCACTAACGGGGGAAGTGATCGAGGTCCAAGAGAGATTGTTTATTTATCCAGCGAAGCACTTTGTCACAACGGAAAGTCGAATTGCAACAGCGGTTGAGGAGATAAAAAAAGAATTGGCGGGCCAGTTGGAAAAGTTTCGGGAGACCGGGAAATTATTGGAGGCCCAACGCTTGAGTGCACGGACCCGTTTCGATGTCGAGATGTTGCAAGCGGTCGGACACTGTCCGGGAATTGAAAATTACAGTCGTCCGCTTTCGGGGCGGCCACCCGGAGCCACTCCGGAAACGCTTTACAATTTTTTTCCGGACGATTTCCTCCTTTTTGTAGACGAATCTCACGTCACGGTGCCTCAGGTTCGAGCCATGTATGCCGGCGACCGCAGTCGAAAAGAAACGCTGGTGGAGCATGGTTTTCGTCTGCCCAGTGCGTTGGATAACCGGCCCATGAAATTTGAAGAATGGGAAAACCGTATCCACAAATCGGTCATGGTTTCCGCCACGCCAGGCGATTATGAGCTGGAGAAATCGGGCGGCGAAATTGTCGAACAAATTATTCGACCAACGGGTCTTTTAGATCCGGAGATTGATGTGGTCCCAGCACGTGGCCAAGTCGCACATTTATTGGAACAAATCAAGGAACGCCGCGATCGCGGTGATCGCGTGCTCGTGACGGCACTTACGAAAAGATTGGCCGAAGATCTCAGCGCTTATTTCTGCGAAAACGGTGTCAAAAGTAATTGGCTGCACAGCGAGCTCAACGCATTTGAGCGTGTCGAAATTTTGCAGGAATTGCGTGCTGGTCGATACGATGTGTTGGTGGGTGTGAATTTGTTGCGGGAAGGTTTGGATCTTCCCGAGGTTTCCTTGGTGGCCATTATGGATGCCGATAAAGAAGGGTTCTTACGCAGTGAGACGTCGCTGATTCAGACGATCGGTAGAAGCGCCCGTAACGTTAACGCCAGGGTGATCCTGTATGCTGATCGAGTAACCGCGGCGATGAAGGCGGCCATCGATGAAACCCAACGGCGGCGAAAAATTCAGCAGCAGTACAATGACGATCACGGAATTACGCCGCAAACCGTTTCGAAAAATATCCATGCTGGAATCGAATCGGATCGCAAAGCGCATGAAGAAGCTCGAGCTGCGGCTGCTGGCAACGAAAAAACAGTGCTCGTGACCGAAGAGTACATCAACAGTATGCAAACCGAGATGCTCAAAGCCGCAGAAAATCTCGATTTTGAAAAAGCGGCCTCACTGCGTGACCGAATCACGCAATTGCAGGATCAAATCGGGGAACCGCTCTCCCAAGTGAACGAAACGAAATCTAAGTACAGTCGAAAGGGACGCAAAGGCGGGCGTGGTGGCGGGCGTCAGGGACGTGGGAAAGTACCTCGTCCTAAAAAATTGAAGTGATGGATGCAAATGACAACCCGAGAAAGCGGTCTTGAGCGATGTGGTTTCAGAAGAAAATTCAACTGATGGAGCGGCCTCGCGGTTTCCATTTGGTGACCGCTGAAGTGCTGCAGCAGATACCGGAAATTGCCAACATCAACATGGGTTGGTTGCAGGTCTTTATTCAGCATACCTCGGCCTCGCTGACCATCAACGAAAACGCGGATCCTGATGTGCGGGTGGATATGGAAACGGCAGCCAATTACCTCGTTCCCGAGAACCTGCCTTTTGTTCACGTTTGCGAAGGTGCCGACGATATGCCGGCTCATGTCAAAGCTTCGATGATGGGCAGTTCAATCATGATTCCGGTCAGCGATGGTCGCCTCGCATTAGGAACCTGGCAGGGTATTTACCTTTGTGAGCATCGCAATCGGGGCGGGGCACGCCGTTTGGTTCTAACCCTAAATGGTCAGGCGTAATTTTGGACATTAATTTGCCACGGTTATTTCATTCTATTTCGACCGAGATTTTTAAGAGGCTGCCTCCACGGCATCGGTTTTTGCAGCGAAATGGTTCTCGCAGGCTGATTAGCCTTCAATATTTGCGAATCATTTCTTACAACGTGTAGGTGAGCAAAATAGAAACGACAGCAAATGAAATCGCGCAGAAAATGATCAGGATTCGTGGTGCGCGCGAAAATAATCTGAGGAATATCGATGCGGATGTACCCCACGGCAAGTTGACTGTGGTTTGCGGACCGAGTGGATCCGGTAAGAGTAGTTTGGCAATCCGCACCATTTTTGCCGAAGGCCAACGGCAATATATTGAAACGCTTTCCACCTACGCTCGGCAATTTGTCAATGAACTGCCCCGCCCTGACTTCGATTCTATCGAGGGACTGCAACCGACCCTTTGTATCGATCAGCACCCCTCCAACAACAGTCCCCGCAGTACCGTTGGTACGGTCACGGAGATACATGATTTTTTACGGGTCTTGATGGCTCGAGCGGCGGACGTTCATTGCCATCAATGCGGCAGCCCAATTCGACAGATGCCAAGCGACCGGATTGTGGATTGGATTACGGAATTACCCGAGGGCACAAAAGCCATCATCATGGCCCCTTTGGTGCGGGGGCGAAAAGGGCGTCATGACGAGGTCATCGAGGAGATTCGCAAAGCGGGTTTACTGCGGGCCAGAATTGACGGCAAAATGCTGGAGGTCGATTCCCCGATCAATTTGAATGCGAGACAAAATCACACGATTGAGGCTGTCGCGGATCGAATCGTCGTACGTGAGGGCAACGAAGAACGCATTGCCGAATCGATTGAGCTGGCATTGCGATTATCTGATGGTTCCTGCCAGTTTAGATATCAAGATCCTAGTGATGACGCCGTTCCTGATGATTGGCGAGAAACTCTTTTTAGTACAAGATTCGCTTGCCCGGATTGTGATGTGGCTTATGCCGAACTGGAGCCGAAGAGCTTCAGTTTCAACAGCCCCTATGGAGCGTGCCCCACCTGTGAAGGGTTAGGTTGGACAGAGCAGTTTGACGGTGACATGATTCTCGATTTATCACGTCCCATCAACGGCGGAGCTGTGGTCCCCTGGCAAACGTTGGCTTCTTCGACTCGTCGAAAAAGAAATGATCAAATCGCCCCTTTTCTCGCGGTCGAAGGGTTAGAGAAGACCACGTTACTGAACGATTATAAACCCAAGCAGCTTAATCGCCTGTTACGCGGTAATCAGAAAAAGTGGCCTGGTCTATTGCAATTGTTGGAGAAGGAGCTCGCCACTTGCACATCCGAAAATCGCTTGGATGAGCTGGAGTCCTTTCGCGCATTAGTGGTTTGTCCAGATTGCGATGGCAGTCGATTGGGGGCGCAGGCGCGATCGGCGTCGATTAACGGACAGACCATTATCGATATTAATCGCGCACCGTTGGATGACGTTAAAAAGTTTTTTGATGAACTGGAATTTGACGAAGAACGAGCGGACATTGGTGTTCCGTTGGCTCAGGAGATTGCTTCCCGTCTGGAATTCCTCTGTCAGGTTGGTCTGAATTATCTGACCTTGGATCGTCCTGCCGATTCTTTAAGCGGCGGCGAGTATCAGCGAGTTCGGCTGGCGTCTTCGATTGGAAGTGGACTGGCAAATGTTTGTTATGTTTTAGATGAGCCGACGATTGGGCTTCATCCTGCGGATAATTTGCGATTGATTCAATCGATTCGTGATTTGAAATTGGCTGGCAATACGGTCATGGTCGTTGAGCACGATGCCGATATGATTCGGCAAGCCGATTGGGTAATCGATATTGGACCGGGAGCCGGCGCAAACGGCGGCGAGGTGGTGTTCACCGGCGCCTATCATGAGCTGTTGGCGAACGAAGAGAGTTCAACGGCCAGCTTTCTTGCTCAAAAAAGTAAAATTGAAAGGCCAGCAGCAGCACGCGTGTTTGATAAAAAACACTGCGTGAAAATTCGCGGAGCAAATGCGAACAACCTGCAAAATGTTGACGTGGATATCCCTCTCGGGATGTTTGTCTGCGTGACCGGAGTTTCCGGGAGCGGGAAGAGCACGCTGATTGAAGATACTTTGACGCCGGCGATTCGCCGAAAGCTCGGTTTAGCATCGCATCGGCCGGGCGCCCACAAGTCCCTGGAGGTCATCGGTCCTCTGGATAATTTGTTGCGTGTGGATCAAAAGCCGATTGGCCGCTCAGCCCGTAGTAATGCTGCGACCTATACCGGCATGATGGACATGATTCGTAAATTATTTGCTGCCACCAAGGATGCCAAGTCTCGCGGCTATACGGTTTCGCGATTTAGTTTTAACTCCAAGGCGGGGATGTGCCCCGTTTGTGAAGGGTATGGGCAACGGAAGATTGAGATGAACTTCCTGCCCAATATGTTTGCACCCTGTGAACAATGTCGAGGTCGCCGCTACAATCATCAGACGTTGGAAGTCCGTTATCGAGACCACTCGATCGCTGACATATTGCAAATGTCAATTGCCGATGCCTGCGTGTTTTTCCAGAACGTAGACAAGATATTTCACCCCTTGCAGGCACTTAACGAGGTTGGCTTGGGGTACCTGTCCTTGGGGCAACCGTCGACCACACTTTCCGGCGGTGAAGCGCAGCGGGTTAAATTGGCGACGGAAATCAGTCGTAACTTACAAGGCCACTGTTTGTATCTGTTGGATGAACCGACAACCGGGCTGCATTTTCAGGATGTGGCTAAATTGCTGAGTGCCATTCATCGGTTGGTAGAGAATGATAATTCGGTAATCGTCATTGAGCATCATATGGATCTGGTGGCCGCCGCCGACTGGATAATTGATTTGGGGCCAGGTGGGGGCCAACATGGTGGTAAGATTGTTGGCAGCGGGTCGCCCAAAGTAATCAAGCAAGTTAAGTCATCAAAAACGGGAAAGTTCCTACCATGAAGCAGGTGTACCTAGATTACAACGCGACCACTCCGGTAGCCCCCAGCGTGTTTGAAGCGATGGAGCCCTTTTTTACCAGACATTACGGAAATCCCTCCAGCAGCCATGCGATGGGCAGGGCTTCGGCTGAGGTAATGGAAGATGCACGATCCCGTGTGGCTGGGATTCTGGCAGCGGACGCCGAGGAGATTGTCTTTACTTCCTGTGGTACTGGCAGCAACAATTTGGCGATCAAGGGCGTCATGATGTTTGAGGGCCGGCCTCGAGGACACATGATTATCTCAAATATTGAACATCCTGCCGTGACTGCGCCAGCGCGGTTTTTGGAAAAACTGGGATGCGATGTCACCGTCGTGAAATGTAATCCGGATGGCATCGTAAACCCGGCAGATGTTCGCGATTCACTGCGGTCGGATACCCGGTTGGTGAGCATCATGCATGCCAATAATGAAATTGGAACGATACAGCCCATCCGCGAAATTTCGAATATTTGTAAGCAACATTCTGTGCTCTTGCATACGGACGCTTCGCAATCGGTTGGCAAGATCTCCACCTACGTTGATGAGTTGGGGGTCGACCTACTGACCATTGCGGGCCACAAAATTTATGCCCCCAAAGGGTCCGGTGCATTATTTGTACGTGAGGGGGTCGGTTTGGAACCTTTACTGCATGGTGGTGATCAAGAAAATGGCATGCGAGGTGGCACCGAAAATACAGCATTTATCGTGGGACTGGGCCAAGCCTGCAAACTGGCTTCGCGTTGCCTGGATGAATCGCGTGAAAGAATGGAGACGTTGCGCGACCGATTATACCTGCGACTGTGCGAAGGTACCGGAGAGAACCTTTGCATCAACGGAGGGGATGTGCCTCGTTTGCCAAATACCCTGAGCGTGCAAATGCCGGGTTGTATTGGCAGTGAGCTGTTAGATCGCTGTAACGAAATTTGCGCTTCCACCGGCTCTGCTTGCCATTCCGATTTACAGGCAATGTCGAAGACGTTATCCGCCATTGGGCTCTCCGTCGAACAAGCCAATGCGACGCTGCGTCTAAGTGTGGGTTGGTACACCTCAGAGGAAGACGTTGATTATGCGGGATCGGCACTGGTATCGGCGTGGGAATCACTGACCGCCGCTTAAATTGGCAACAGAATGAACCGGGTTAGTTTGACCCAGCAGCAACCGGTTTCTATTAACCAGAATGGTAATTTGGTGGGCAGTGCGGGGGCTCTGGACACAGTCCGCCGAAACTTAGAAGTCGGTGGCTTCGTCAATCTTTTTTTCGGCCTCAAAGGTATCGCCGGGCAGTAGTTGGATATCGCCGTGTTCTCCAATTTGTTCGGTTTTCACACTGTGGTGACGCACGAGTTCCAAAATGGCAAGAAAGATACTTACTAAAGCCGACTTGTGCATTCCGGGTTCAAACATTTCGGAAAATCGTAATTGCCCCTCAGCATTAAGCCGATCGTGAATGCGGGTCATATAGACATGAATGGGTGTCTCATCCATGACGATGCTTTGCGGCATCTTGGGTGTGTTGTTTTTGATGATGCGACCAAATGAGCTGACCAGATCCCACAACTCAATTTCTTGAATCGGTTGCTCGCCAAGATTGACCTTTCGCGGGGGAAGGTCATTGACCAGTCGTGGGTAGCGATTCTGCCATTCCTCGGATTGTTCACTTAGCAGAACTGATACGTCCTTAAACTCTTTATATAACAACAATCGCTGCACCAAATCTTCGCGCGGGTCGGACTCGTCCAGTGAACTTTCATCCTCGGGCTTGGGCAGGATGGATTTCAATTTCATTTCCACCAGCAGGGAAGCGACTTCGAGAAAATCTCCCGCTCGATTGATATCTACTTCTTGAATCACATCAATGTGCTCAAGAAATTGCTCTGCAATTTTATGTAACTTTAACTCACCAACTTCCACTTCATGTCGACGAACCAAATACAAAAGCAGGTCCATGGGACCGCGGTATTGCAGGAGATCTACTTTGAATGGGTCGGCGGTTCCGTTGCTCATGGGTACTTCGATATAAGTTAAACGGCCTGTTTAGATTGGCAGTCGCGGCAGCCTGCTGATTCAGGGCACGTGGGACAATGACAATTATTACATCCAAGTCGCAATCCCAATATTAAAACAGTAGTAAGGAATGTATGACTATCCATCTTTCTTAAAAGTAATAAGCTCGCAGAAGTCCCTAATTTATCTGTTTGATACCCGTAAAAGTTGCCGATATCCCCTATGTTCACCTGCGGAAGCAGTAGTGATTTAGGCCGCTGCCCTTCGCTGGGGTGGCAACAAGCTTATGGGGGAATCACGCGAGTTATGCAGCTAAATACCTGTATCGAGCTCAATGAAATGGGCCAGTTAAGGAAGTATGTATCTCGCACCTTGTGCCATGAAAACAATATAGAAGTCGGTGTTTTCCAAATCACAGAGCGTTTACTCAAGCGACGCGGACAGCCATGTGGAATTTATTTCTGCTTGCACGGTCCACGAAGCGTAAAACTCACAGCGATCTGGGAAACCGAGAAAAATACCATTTTGTTTTACGGCTCCACTGGTGAGAGGTTCAAACAGACCAAATTAAACGATCCGCCAGATCTTAAAGACCAACCTGAAATCGCCAACATTTAATTACATAGCAATTATTCATAACATCATAAGACTTTTGAAAAGTCCAGGAGGCTTTGATAAATGCTGGTATTGTCCAGAAAAGAAACCGAAACGATCAAAATTGGCGACGACATCGAGATCACTCTCGTTCGCGTCTCGGGAGATCGAGTTCGTGTTGGCATCCAGGCACCAAACGACATGGTGATCTTGAGAGGCGAACTAGAAAAGAGACCTGAATTACAGTCTAGAAAAAAATCCGCTTAGAGCCAATTCTGTCGCAACGATGGACCGCGACAACACGCTCAGCCGATTGCACGTGACTAGTTCTTCATCAAAAAAATACAATCAGGGTGGTTGCCATTTGGCAAACCACCCTTTTTTTTTATTGCTCGGCCCACCATGGAAGGTTTCCTCGGTCAATCCTCAGCCTTTAGGCCCGGCACGCATCGAGGTCCAGGCTGAATCCTCGTTTTGCCAATTGCAAGTAATGATCGCGATCAAATGCCCAGTGATCGGGATGATGAGCAGCTCGATGTAAATGGCCCATCGCGATGATATGTTTTGCAAAAACATTCGCATTTAATTTTTCCTTGAGGATGGTTTCGTAGATGTGCCTCAGGTCACCCAGTGGAAATTCTGGGGGTAACATTTCCCGGCCGATCGGCAAGCAGCGAATTTTTATTTGCAGATGCATAAGAAACGATTGAAGGATATCTGCGTGATCAAAGGCCAGTTTCGGTAACTGATCGATCGGACACCAACGCACCGCTTTGGCATCGTCGCCGGCAATGATATCTTGCGAATTCCAAGCAAGCATGCCTGAATAGACAATTGTAATTACGTGGGTTCTGGGGTCGCGTTGGGGGGTTCCGTAGGCCTTCCATTGCTCGAGGGCTACATCTCGCAGTCCAGTTTCTTCGGAAAGTTCCCGTGCCGCAGCGGCGTCGATATCTTCGTCCGCATCGACGAAACCGCCCGGTAAAGCCCATTGCTCCTTAAATGGAGATCTCCCTCGTTGAATCAATAACAATCGCAAGTGACCGTCGCACCAACTCAATAAAATGCTGTCAACGCTGACGGCAGGCCGTGGATAGGGATAGGAGAACTCGGACATGGCAATGATCGCAATTTTTTATGAGGTTGTCGTTTTTTAAAGGAAGATCGTTCATGGGTGGATGCGCCCGCCGATAGACGAGGTCTTCGCTTTCGCTTGGGGAGAGAAATCATATTAAATCTTGAATACGGAATCGAACATGCGTCAATTGGCGATGTTTGCTAAATTACGGTCGCTGGCTGCCGTTTTCTGTCTAATCTCCACCCACTGAATTTCATTGAGGGCAATATGAAACGTATTTCTTCTTGTGCCTTTCTTCCCTTACTGTTCTTTTCTTGGACACTGGCGTTTCCACTGCAGGCTCAGGAAGAAGCCAAAGTAAAGGACCCGGGCCTGCTTGCGCCGGCAGCTGACGAAGGCGCGGTACCGACGCAAGATGATGACGATTTGGTACTAGCTCCGCAAATACGCGCACTCGTGACCAATGGTGAAACAAGAGATGCGTGGGAGCTCATCCAGTCGAAGATGGCGGATGATCCCGATCAATATTCGGTACGCGATATCGAACGAAGTTTTGCCTTGGTAGCCACAGGCTTTAGTCGCATTCGCAACGGCAGAGAAGCTTATAAAACGTTAAATAGACTTTGGGATTATCAGATCAAGCGGTTGCAGGCACAGGACAAGGACGTGCGTATTTCACGTACGGTGCGCGCCATGTTGGCATTGGCTCCGCAGGTCAAAAAACAGGATGAAATTAGCGAATTGCTTGATCGATCTCTGCAAGGCGTAGAGGTCATGGCGGGTGATAATCCGTCGGTTCCCGTGGCCATAGAACTGGCGGATATTCGGGGAGTGAAAGCCTCCACGTTAATTCAGACTGATGATCTATCCGCGGCTGTTTCCATTTTGAAATCGGAAAATGAGCGGCTTGAGAAACTTTATCAGGATCACCAAGATGACCCGCGAGCAGTAGCGGCGTTCATACGAACTTTGTCGAACTTAATGCGTTTCACGGATGATATCGATCAGCGTGATTCCTATTATGCTCGTCACCAGGCGATGCTTAAAAAGCAGATGAACGAAGAGCCAGAGAATGCCAGGTTTTCAACTCAATACTTGGCGACTTTACTTTATAAAGCCAATGTGGAACTAGGTTCGAGACCCGAGTTAACAATTCAGTTGATTGACGAAGGTGAGAAAGTTTTAGCTGATTTAGAAATCACTAATCCGGAAGCAACGCGTTCCCTGCAACAAGCCAAAGCTCAATTTGAGGCGTTACGTAATCGTGCGAAATCTGAACAGTCCATTAACGGTATGCTGGGGAACCCTGCTCCCAAATTGGCAGCCGAATTCTGGGTCAACGGTGATTCACTCACGCCCGAAAAACTTGAAGGTAAGGTCGTACTGCTTGATTTTTGGGCGATGTGGTCTCGTCCCTGTGTCGCGACGTTTCCTAAAATAAATGAATGGAACGAGACGTTTTCGGCGGAAGGTTTGCAAATCATCGGTGTGACCGGACGCTATAACCTCGATTGGGATGACGACAAAGACAGACCCAAACAGGGCGAGGGTGCTGTCTCTGCTGAACAAGAGTTGGTAACGATCGAGAAATTTATGGAGAAAGCCAAGCTGCTCTTTCCCACGATGGTGCTGGAAAAGGGTTCCAAGATGCCGGAGGAATTTGCTGTTGCGGGTATTCCCTATCTCGTTTTGATCGATAAAAAAGGTAACTTTCGCATGGCAAAGATCGGTGGGAATGCAAAGAACATGCTAGCCATCGAAGCAAAAATCAAGGAATTGTTAGCAGAGTAGAAACCCCTTCATGACATTCCTTGGCACGGTCAGGCGTGCTTTAGCGGAATTCGATTTGCCGCGCTGAATTCAAGTCACCAGGGGGAGGTGTTAGGTCTGTGAGGGTGCCGTCAAACTGGGCTGCCAATTGGGACAACGATTTGTTGTAGCGATTGGTGAATGTTAACTTTTCACCGCTGGGTAGATTGATTGAGTTCGTCCAGAAGTCTTTTTCAACAACGACTTTCCCCGTGAGATTTTCTTTTAAGGAAGATCTTAACCAACGCTGGCAAGTAAGTTCTAAACCGTTTTCGGTTTTCATCAGGTGGCAACGACTTCGACGCTTTATCGAGCCTACGTTAAAGGCAGGGAAAACGACAAGTCTCGCTGGAATATGCTGCCCTCTGCCAGGATTGATTTGCCCCAGAACGTAATCAAAGACAACCGTTCTGAAAAATAACTCTCGACGTCTGACCCAACCGAAAACTGACAGGCAGGCGAGAAAGATGAAAACATTAATCACCATGGCTGTAAATGGACTGAAAACGTAAATGGCCATCAAGCCGGTACATATCGTTTTATTCGCGACCTCAAAGCAGGCATCCAGAGCGGGGACGGGTGTCACCCAGACCAGTAATTCGAAAAAGAACTTGACGGTGTTAATGACGATAATATTTATCGCCATGGCAATAGCAATCAAAACGTCATAGCTGATGGATAAAAGACCTGCGTTGACCATAACCAAGGATTCCGTATCCGTCGCAGGGGCTAGGTTGGTGATAAGTTTTAACCCAACCAAAACGATAATGGCCGAATAGGTTTCCAGAAAATCGGCGAATTGCGCAATGGGTTTACTGACTTTGGAGAATCGAGGCGCGGAAGTCAGGACCGTCAAAGAAAGAAATGTCCAGAAAAGAACCGGGTTTGCCAAGGGCGATTGGGGGCTTAGCAGGACATTATCGGGTAACCAATCCGGACCATAGCACGCGAATCCGGAAAGAAGCGTAATGCCAAAAAATGGCGATAAGGCAATCGGAGCTAAAGGGGCCAGCCATTCGATCGTAGATATTTGTCGAGTAATCCCTTCTACCACGACCTGTTGTCCGGGCGCCAATCCTGGTGACTGACCCCATGAGGGTACCTGAGTGATTACTGCGAATAGAAGAAAGACTGCCAGTATGGTTAGCACGCGCCACATAAACATCGACCCGTCAAAAAGTGATTGGGAGAACGAATTGTTTCATCTATTGGGATCGGCGGGTAGTCCCTGATGGTGGGATTCGACTCGGCCATGAAGACCATGACAACGCACCACGCATAAAAATAGCATTCGATGTCGATGATCATTAAGCTGCCACGTTAGATCATGGACAGTCGGAGGTAGGGGCAATTTTTGTGTATTGAAGGAATACCCGCTAGTCCTTCGTGGCTAGGAGAACTTGCCGCTTTCCGCCTTCCGGGCCGGGAGGGGTTTGGACGCAAAAACCAAGTGGTTTTAGTTTTTTCTGTATCGTAGACTTCACGCAATACGTTGTCAGTTTTCCACCCTGCTTGAGGATCCGATACAAATCAGCAAAGAACTTTTCTGTCCAAAGCTCAGGACTAATTGCCGGACTAAAGGCGTCGAGATAGATCGCGTCAAAGGAAAGGCTGGGTAGCAATTGGCAATCCTGAACGAGAATCTCTGCTTGGCCGGCGAGTGGCGTGAAGACAACGGGAGGCATCCATGATAACGGTTGAGCATGCCGAATAGGACGATCGTAATAATCTAGCCAAGCGGATTCCATGCCGGGTGTTGTCAGTTGGCTTTGTAAACTCAATTCCCGGATTATTGTTGCTGGTGGGCGGAAATTGTCGATCGCCGTATAGGTTAAAGGGGCGTTGGATTGAATCGCTCGATCCGCAGTCACCAAAAAATTCATGCCCGTGCCTAGCCCAATTTCCAACACGCTCGTGTTTTGACCCGCCGCGAGACTGGCATCTACGCCACTATGCTGTAGGTAGACTAAACGAGATTCGCTCCAAGCGCCGGATTCCGAATGGTAGCAAGCATCAAATTCCTCAGAATAAAGAGTGCGGCTGCCATCATTGGTTAATTTGATTTGCACGACTCAAATGCCTACGATCCAACGCCGTCTATTTCAGGAGGACGAACCAAAATTACATCTTCATCCAGATCTTGATCGGTTGGCGGTTTCGTGAAAAATATCAAAAGCAGGATTCCCGCGAATGCACAGATGGCACCCAAAGCTAACACTGGGATTGGTACATTTTCTTGCTCTGCGGTAATTTGACCAAGTTCAATCAAGTCGTCGCGGTAGTAAGCGAAGCAGACGGTTATCGCGTTGTGAATGGCATGCAGTAAAATGCCAGGTATGACGCTACCGCTGCGGTAACAGACCCACCCCAGAATCACGCCCATAATCGTTGTTGGCAGAAAGCGGCTGATCGTAAGACCACCGGCGGAAATCAGGTGAAATGTACCGAACAAAATTGCGGTGGCCAAAATAGTCCGCCAAGGTGAAAGTTCGGTTCGGAGCGATCGGAAGAGCAGGCCTCTAAAAAAAAGCTCTTCGCAAATGGCGGGTACAATCGCCATTGATAAAAGAAGCATCCAGATAGGTGCTTGTTTAATCCGTTCTACGTATTGTTCGCCTCTCTGGACGAGTAAATCCGATGTGGCTTGATCCGATAACCCGGCAAAATCAAGTGCTTGGGTTGACCAGGATATGGCTTGCAGCAATAGCGGGCCAAATCCGATGCCCATCAATACACCGGCTAACAGGGCCACCACGCTGGTCTTGCTGATACCAAAACCGGAACGAAAACGTACCCGATGAAATGAGGCAAGGGCCCAAGGTACCAGGAGGAAAACAATTACCAAACCGGCGGAGGCTAACCAAAGCTGTTTTTGTAGGAGGTATTGTTGTGCCGCCGCGTCGATTATCTCGGCGCCGGAGGCGTCTGCGACCGCTGTTCTGGCTAGAACACCGTTCCACAAAAAAGTAGCAGGGTACAGGCAGGCCAGGCAAAGCATCCCCAGCGATACACTGGCTTGGTCTTGTTTGTGCAGGGGTTTTTTAAATAGGGTGCCAATACCTTGGTCTTGTCCATAAAGGACACTGGCAGTGCCAAAAAATTTGGCGGCCAGGGTGAGGGCGAGCGAGGAGTACACGGCGGTTGAGAGCACCGTGATGATGGCGTTCTGCCAAACAGCGGTACCGTTGAGTACATCTCGCGCAAGTAAAACGATGTTAACGAGCGGGGTGACGGTCCATATCCCCGTCAACTGGAGGTCTGGTTTAAGGCTCATTAAGCTCGGCGCCAGAGCGACCATGACGACAGGAATTAGGTAAGCCTGACCTTCTTTGAAGCTTCGGGCAAAGCTCGTTATCACAAGTAGGACTGAGGAGAAGAACGCAGCAAAGAGGATTAACAGGCCCAGCACTCGGGCCGCAGTCCCAATCGTCAGCAGTTGCTCTCCCAGAAATTCCGTCGCCACGTCGCGGTAAACCCAAAGGGTGATACCCATGCCGAGTAAATTGACAATCGCCGTCAGCATAGCCACAGAGACAATCGCGACCAGTTTTCCTTGCAAGATGCGCATGCGAGGGATCGGCGCGGCAATCATGCTTTCCAAAGTGCCTCGCTCACGCTCTCCGGCCGTTAGGTCGATCGCGGGATAAACTGCCCCGGTGATGGTCATCAAGGTCAGAATAAGAGGAATGATTGCGGCAAATGAAATGCCTGTGGTAGCGTCGGTTTTCGTTTTGAGTTCAATCGTTTCCGTTTCGATGCTTACGGGCACTCGAATTACTCGACGGCCCGTAAGACGTTGCAGGAGCGTTTGGTAAATGGAGATGTTGTTGTAATTGAGAATGTTTTCCATCAGAGCTAGAGCCTTCAAGCTCCTGACGTCATTATCCAAATAAAGCAAGGTGAATTGGAGGCCCTTGTTCTCTCCATCGGAATCCTCCAGGTTGTCAATTAAAATGCCAACGTCTGCCTCACCGTTGGTCATCATCTCCTGCATGTCTTGCTCTTTTTGGGGGTCGACCCATATGAGACTGTGCTTGGCAAACAGATTTTCTCGTAATGCTAACTCATCTGGTGAAAGGTTCGCTGTGTTACTAGGTGCAGTTTCCTGGCGATTGCGAGCTGCATTGAAATTGATAAAAGCGTCATTAAGGGACTTAGCTACGTTATTAAGCGGTTGCTCTCCCTCAAACACATAAGCGAACTCATCGTCACTCAATCGCTCTTCTACGGAGTCTTCGTCGGCCACCGTTGGCAGGCCGGACAAGAAAAAACTTTGCAGCAGAAGGCTGAGGATCGGGTAAACGATCAGCGGCATCAGAAATAGCGTCAGCAACGTACGACGGTCGCGAAGCGTTTCGCGCAGTTCCTTGTAAGCGAGCCGCCAAAATGAAATGGGTCGGAAACTTGAAGGAGTTCCACCCTCGTCGGACGGGAAAGGTGAGTCGCTCAATTTTCCATTCCTTCGGGTGTTAGGTCGCGGGAGTCTGCTTGATCATATGCAAAAACATATCGACCAAATTTTGTTGGCCTGTTTGGCTTTGCAACTCTTGCAATGTGCCTTCGTGGACGAGAACGCCTTGGTGCAACAGACCAAATCGATTGCAAACGCGTTGCGCTTGTTCCAACCGGTGGGTGCAAAGAATAATTGACTTTTTGAGGTCCTGAGCCATGCGGATGTAATCAAAAACAACTTGGCTGGATACGACATCCAAACCTAAAGTCGGTTCATCCAGCAGCATCGTCGGCGGATCATGGACGATGGCGCGAGCCAAATTAACCCGTTGGCGTTGACCGGTACTCAAATTGGCACATCGTTGATCGAGAAAGGGACGGCAATCCAAAAGATCTGCCACATGGTCAACTCGGGGATCGACCTCACTCCCACGTAAACCATACATCTCGCAGAAAAATCCCAACATCTCGCGGACTGTCAGCCATTGGTAAATACCGGCGGTGGCTGAAACAAAGCCAATGCGACGCTTGACCTCATCGGGTGACTCGGAAGAGCGAAACCCTTCGACCTCGGCGAAACCGCGCGTGGGTTGCATGAGACCTAACACCATTCTCATGGTCGTCGTCTTGCCGGCGCCATTGGGACCCAACAACCCATAGACTTCCCCAGGGCGAACTTGGAATGTCAAGTTGTCCACGGCATTGAAATCAATCGTGTCCGTCTCAAATATTTTTGTCAGGTTCTCAACCCGAATCATCGCTTTTTAGTCCCTGTGGGTGCCTGAAATGCCCATCTCGCGGTTCTGTTTTAGTCCCCGTACGCCGTGATTTCCAGCAGGCGAGCAATCAGTGGTGAATTTTGTCTCGCAGGATCTGGTTTCTTTCCAATAATCTCCTGCCAGGAGCGAATAATATCGTGAACTTAATAGTACCAAATGGAGGCCGGATTAGTGTCGAGTACATGGAATCATGGAAATGCGTTGGAATCAAAAATTCCCTATGCCGCCCAAGGTGGATTCACTTCTGGCAAAACCGCCTACCCCCGATACCAACCGGTCGCAGAGCCGAAAACTCACTCGGTAATCGTTGGATATTTGCTATGGATCGTCGGATTCACGGGGGCACACCGGTTTTACTACGGTAAACCGCTGACTGGAATTCTTTGGTTTTTCACCTTCGGGCTCCTTGGTATTGGCTGGATTATTGATGCCTTTCTCATTCCCACCATGAACAATGATGCCAAACGGCTTTACAAACCCGGGTCAGTGGATTTTTCAATCGCTTGGCTTTTGCTGATTTTTGGCGGACTGTTGGGGCTTCACCGGTTTGTTCAAGGGCTTTGGGTTAGCGGGTTGGTTTATCTCTTTACGGGAGGGTTTTTCGGAATTGGCTTCGTTTACGACCTATTGACGCTTAATGAGCAGATCACAGCACGGAATCATGGTTACCTGTCTAAATGCTAGGAGGCCGATCGTCATTTCGTTGCCAAAATTGGAATCTCTTCCGGAATGCTATCCTGTCATCCCGAGGCCACGTCTCTTATCCCAAGTCACAACCGTGGCCTTTGGTTCTTCCCTGTCGAGAAAGATAGCTATTAGACTGCTGTCGTGAAGCGCGCTGCGGTTTTTCCAGATCGCAAATAATTATTTAGGCTTGGCAGTCGCTGGATTGCTGCAAATGGCCAGCAGTTCTACCGGCAGATATTTAATGGCCGCTGCTCGATCATTCTAGAATTGCCTTGGATTGTGGAGCGCGAAAAGGTGATTCGCCCCTGAAATCATTGCGCAAAATCGAATTTTGCGGATTAGGGTTGCCCATCTGTTCTACGGTTTCTTTGATTTCCACAAGGGGAGCAAATGCTTGCCCAGGTTTAATCTGGGGCGTTTGGGGTTTCGGGGTGTTCGGTGGTGAGTTTTCGGCCCCTATGGTTACTACTAATTGTTCCATGAATGCGGGTCGATCAACTAAGGCAAAGGTATTGTGCGCGATCCCGTTGGAGGAAACATCGTGAAATCGAAATTGATGGCAACTGCGGCTTTTTTATGCTTGTTGTGCTGCAGCACGGCCACGGCTCAATGGCCACTCCAAACTTATGGCGTCCAAAGTGAATGGGAAGTCGAAGTTGGGGCGCGGATCTTGGATCGGCCAAGCAATGATGACACTGCAGATTTGGCTTTGGTCACAGTTGATCCGACAAACGTAACGGTCTTTACCGGTGCGGATGCCGTGGACTTAAATGCGTCGATTGGAGCGGATTTCCGTTTCATGCGAAAAACGAATTACGACTTTAGCTGGGAGGTGAGGGGCTTCTTCAATGGCTGGGATAACTTTGAAAGTCGTTCCGGAAATTTAAGATCTGAAGCATTCACTCCTGAATTCTTGCCGGAGTTCTCAAACCCCGAACAGTTTGACTATGGTTACGATTCGCAATTGTTTAGTATTGAATTGACCTGCAAAAAAGCAATTCGCCCTGGCTGCAATTTTCTCATCGGCCCACGCTTTGTCGATTTCGATGAGACGGTGTCGGTCGATTCCACATTTGTGAATCCATTCATTCCCAACTTTGCCTTTCAGTTGGACACCGCCAACCGCACTCGCAATGCGATGGCTGGAATCTTGCTGGGTCTGGAAATTCGCCGACCCCTGACAAGAGATATCTTTTTCTCTGGTGGTGTCAAAGGATCGCTACTGTCAAACTTCTCCTCGACCGAGACGACTTCGACGGGAACTGTGGTCGGTGGGATTCCGATTCAGTCCACAATTTTTGAGGATAGCAAGAACGCGGCAGCTGGAATCTATGAAATAACGGCCCGTTTGCATTACGATATTTCACCCGGCAACGTTTCATGCTACGCCGGTTACGAAGCTTTCTGGATGGATGCAGTGGCTATCGCACCGACCCAGTTGTTTGAAGCTTTTGATCCACCGTCCCAGTTGAACACAAGTAATACGACTTTCGTTCACGGGATCTCGTTTGGATTGATGGTGCGAGCCGGTGGAGCTGGCTCCCGAAGAGCTTACTAATCGAGCCGATTTTGATCAGTTTGCAGCGTCATCGTCGCTGAGTAAAATATGAAGCGACTTGCTAAATCAGCAAGTCGCTTTTTTTATTGCCGATGGTAATTGCTGGGCGCTCCAACCAACAAGTTTGCCAATCGGGCTCTGTATACAGGTGCGCAGGTTTGTAGGGATTACGTAGACGAGGGAAAAGGCTCAAAGTTTTCTTCATGAACGGGACGATCATGAGAGAGATGATCTAGTTTTATTTCTTGGCTGATGGATTGGCCAGTGTGAACCCCTAGCAGGAATGCCAATCCATGAACGCTCTAAATAAGCCCGTTGTGCTGGTGATCGATCCAGACCCCCTGACGTTGACTGCCATCGCAGCGATGTTGGATAGTGCTCAATTCAAAGTTTATTGTGCCCGTGACAAAGTTGCGGCTATCAAGGGTGCGACTCACCTGGCACTGGATCTCATCATCTGTGATGAATCCATTGATGATGCCGATGGCGAGGAGGTGATTTCCGACCTGCGAGCTATTCCGAATCGAGATGACGTGCCCATCTTGTATATGTCACACCGTCAGTTACCCGATATTATCTCTCGCAATACGCAAGCAGGCGTGGCTTACCACATCAAAAAGCCGCTGGAACCCGCACGGCTGATGGACACCATCGACAAGGCACTCTTTGAGTTACCGTTGATTAATAGCCAAATCAAAAACAAATTGAGAAAACCTCACTTTCCCACGCCAACACCCGGTCCGGCCTTGGGTTCTTTCACGATACCGCATATCACACCGCAGTATTAAAAGTCGTATCTCATTGAGATAACAAGGGGCACCAAGGGTACTTGGATGCCCCTGTTTTTTTGTCTTCGAACGCACCTTTTACCGGGATTCAATTTTCTGGGAACAAGGATGCGATGGACTACATTAAGAAGCAGCCGCTTGGTAAGAGCAGGCGACTCTCACGTTGTTTGCCGAATTTTCGCGTGATGATTTTCGAAGGCGGCAAAAATACGTTGCGTTTCCCATATCCCAAACGCAACGTATTTCATTACTGCATCGGGCCGCAGTACCTGTCTACTTTGAGCGCCTTTGCTTAGCAGTTCCCATTGGCCATTTACTGGCCTGTGGTCGAGATAGCCCAGCATTGATGTGGCGACGGCAGTTTTTCCTACGGTCAAAAAAATGGGACCGTTGCGGTTGCGATCCGATCTCTCGACGGAGTTGAGTAGGCAAGCGATGCGCTCGCGATCGCTGGAGATGGCGGGATCATTGATGAAGGTTCTAGTATTGGGGAATACCGACTGGAACCACGGAGCTGCTTTGGAGATTAACGGCGGGCCATTCAGATAAAGATGGATGGAATCCGTCAGCACATGGACGGGGTATTCCGTTGGATCAAGGAATTACAGTGATCGCATCCATAGCTTCAATTTTGTTAGGCGATCGCGTACTAACCACTTGCACCGCAAAATTTGCTTGCCCCGCCTGCAAGGCTTGCAGCACAATTGGGAAACTCAGCGTTTCCCCGGCTCGCATTTCTAAACGCGGTTCGAAGCGGACGATGCTGCCGTCGGGTGATTGTTCCGCGATGCGCAGACCCGTCAGTGTCGGATCCGGTGCCTGCAACCGCGTACCGGGAGGAACCAGTAAAGTAATGCCAACTTGTTGATCGGTAACGGCTCGCGAGTTCGTTACAGCGACTTGGAAGCGAGCGTAATTTCCAACCTGAATGGTTCGATCCAAAGCCGTCACACTTGCCGTTAATGTATCGGTGGGGGCGGACGGGATTCCCACCGTAGGCGTTATCCCTGTTGGGGCACTTCCGGCCCCTCCCGCAGCATTTGTTTCGATGCGAATGGATACGGCGGTTTGATCGCTGGCTCCCAGCGGTGTTGTCACGGTAGCCCGACTGAATGCATCGCCATCGACTTGCTTCGTATTGAATTGGACATCTACGATCTTACTTTGGTTAGGATCGATTCTACCTAGCTGGAATGCTAAATCGTCTCCCATCCAAGTGTGTTGGAATGTGGGAGTAACTTGGGCCGGGGTCAACGACCTTGAAAAGGAGTTCAGCAGGGTCACATTGTCCAAGGCTACATTGCCGATATTCGTAACTCGCATTTTTACCAGGATCTGATTTCCCAGACGGACAGCGTCCTGGCTCTGCATGTCAATTTTGACTTTGGTTTGGCTGGTGTTTTCAATTTCCACACAGCGTCTGGCACGCGAGGTGTCACCTGCGGAGCTATTGATTTCTAAGTTGAAGCAATGGGTTCCACTTTGTAATGCGCGAAAGGTCAAGGCGGGCAAATTCCGAGTTTCACCGGGCATGATGCGATCAACCGGGCCGATCTCGGCAGGATTAGGAACGCCGTCGGCGGCTAACGCCGTATCATAATTGATGCGAATGCGGATGTTTTCCAGGGGCCGATCGCATTGATTGGTAATGTTGAACTGGAACGGCAGGTTCTCGCCCACACTTCCCTTTCTAGGACCCTTGATTTCTAAAGCGATGCAGGGCACTGCGATATTGGTTTCAGCACAGGCTTCTGTTTTGATTTGATCCGATTCACTCGCCACTTCAAAGCAGATCGTTTTCCCGCCTTTGACGGCCGATCGTAATTGGATATTCAATATTTGTGGTTGGGCACCGGGTTGGATATCTCCCAAATTCCATTCGTAACGATTGCCATATTGGCTGGGGCTTGGATTGCTGGAAATGTACTCGACCGCGTCTCCAATATCGGACGACGAGACTTTGACGCCTCGGGCGACTTGATCACCCGGGTTGGTAACTTCTACTCGATAATTAAATGGTTGATTCACGCCAGCAGTGCGTGGTCCGATGGCCCTAACGGTCAGTGCTGGGGCACTCCAATTGACGCTTGTAATGCCACTTTCCAGTGTGACTTCGCGACCACCAGCGACACCCGGTCGAACCACTTCGATGCGTACCTGAGTGGGACCGACGACTGCTTTACCAGCAGGTTGCCGAATTTCGGCGATTGCTTGACCTTGCGCATTGGTTTTGATTTCTGCCGTCTGCGTGCCTCCGGGTGAGAATTCTGCAGGCACTCCGCCGACGATTTGGTACTTAACTTTCCAACCCTCAACACCCGTCCCATCAGAGGTTCTGGAAATTAATGTGGTCAATGGGTGAATTTTTCCAGCGGATGCTGTGGAGGGTAGGGGAATGGACCAAATGCCATCGACCCAGTGGATACGTGTGATGGATTTTCGTTCTGGCCAAGCGTCAGTTTTGGGTGCCACGGTAGTCAGGTAAGACGTTCCTTCGGAACCCGAGGTCAACGTGATGTAAGTTTGTCCCTGCGATACATGCTGATCGTCTGCCGGGGTGTCTGTGCCACGCGTCAAGATTTTTTCTTTGAAACCAGTTCTACCCCAAGCGTAATCACCCGTGAATTTTCTAGCGCTGGGCGAAATCAGTTTATTGATGACGGAATGTTCCATACCTCCGACTTCAATGATTTGCCCGGCACTGTCTTGCGAAAGCATCCATTCAATGGGTTGGTTAACCACAAATTGACCGTCCTTTCCACAGATACCAGCCAATACCACGACCTCGCTGCCAACGGGTGCAACGATTCGATGCGGAGTGGTGGTCAGCATACCGATGTCTCGGTTGCGATGTGGAATACGGTGGGGTTCCTTGCGATGTGAAATCAGCGAACCTCGCGGTTGGATCCGGGGAAGTCCGAGTGAGGCACCGCATTTGCCATTTGCACCGTTAGGTATGGCCGGCGGTTGTGTAAAGGCGGGCCCCGGAGCGGCCATTTGTTGGGGCATGCCCATTACCGGCGGTGTTTGCATGGTGGGCGGTACGGTCATACCCGGTTGTGTTTGGGCATTTGGACCCACGACTAATGGACGTGTGTCCGGTTGCGGGATCATGCTCGGGGTCATGATTTGAGTCGAACTGGGGGCGGGCAGAAAAAGTGTGCGTCCAAGAGGATCAATTCTCGGGATGCGTAACTGGGAACATCCAGTGAATACAACCACCAATACCAAAAGGATGATGGAAAGAATAACAGGTTTTGATTGAGGTATTCGCATCGTGCCAGATTTCTGTTGGGAAACGCCAGCGTCGTAAATTGCGCACAGCGCATATTTCAACTAGCTGTGAAAACCTAGCATGCAAAAAAGCATCATGATGAAATATTTCAACATGGAACGAACAGAAAATGCATCACCGCTGAACGGGTTGTAGCAATCAAACTCGGTCGTGCGGGTTAGGGCGCCCAAGCAGAGAGGCGATCGCTGGTAATCCTCGAATAAAACGTTTGTGGAAGACCGGTTTTCGAGGAAGCGAAATCTGGGGAGCTGATGGGAAATACAGGATGGCTTATCCAGTCGAGGATAAGAATCTAACCAAAGTCTGGCTCATACTTGGCAGCCTCGCCGCTGATGAATTTAAATTCGTGTTTCGCAAATGCGGGATCTAAATAACGCACTCGGATGGCGTGTTCTGCCGGTCCTGCTGCGGCAGTGTCGATTTGCAATGTCTTCATTTTCCAACGCTTGTCAAAGGGTGTTTGAGCAATGGAGACCGTTTGTACTTTATCCCAAAAGGTAAGGCTGATCTTGGGAGTTAGGACACCGCTGCGGAAGACCACAAATTGCTCGGTACGCGCGTAGCGAAGAGCCCGACTTTTTTTAGCTGCCCACAGCAGCAGCAACGGCAAAGCCACAATTCCGGCAACCCACCCCCAAGGCGGTGAGAAAAATTGACCGATACCTGCCAGTACGACCGACCGCACGATCGCTCCTCGCCTCAGGCGTCGACCGATGTCTTGGGAAAGCGGTTTCCAATCCATTGATGCTTCCTGCCACTCAATCCCGGTACGGAGTTGCTGGATTAAATCTGCAACGCCCTGCTCTGCCAGGACGGGAACGAACCAACGTCGTGAATTCGATTTGTCCTGTCCTGACATGCCACCACCTCCGGCTGTCTCAATACGAATGGAGGCTAGACCCATCCATTGCAGGAAGAGTGGACGGTGGATGCTGATGAACTGAATTCGATTCCTCGGAACGGTCGCGGTGATTTTAGTAAACAGTCCGCAACTGATTCTCAAATCCTCACCGCAGAGCTGTAATTGATATCCGTGGAAACGTAAAATAAACCAAACCACACTCGCAACGCGCAGTAAGGCCAGGATGGCAATGGCCAGGGCAATTATCAGTAGGGTGTTGCGAAGCGTTCCATCCAAAGAAGGAAGTGTTTCCTTCACATCTTCCAGATTAATGAATCGCTCAAGTTTGAACTGCCACCAAGCACCCGTGGCCATCCCCAGGAACAATAGTCCACGGTTGCTGGCGATTCCTGCTTTGATCAACCAGCTGGTGGGAATGGCTACTAACGATTGACCGGGAGTGATTTCCGGAACCGTCCTTTGTGGCTGGAACGGCGCAGCGGATGCAGGTAACGGTATCGCTGAATTCGTCGTCGGTTCGCGTAAGAAAATTTGCTCACGTAGCTCATTGAATTTCTTCAGAGAAAGTACTCTCAAGACGGCTTCCGGTTCAGTCCCGCTCGCCGTTTCAATTTTTACTTCGGCGACTCGGAAAAGACGATGCAGCGGGTTTTGTAGCAGGTCGACATTTTGGATTCGATGGATGGGTACGGTGCGAATTCGACGGAAGATCAAGCCTTTTTTTACGACCAATTCTCCGTTGTCAATTTTGTACCGCAGGGTGAAATAACGAAATGCGGATGAAAGGAAAGCAGGAATGAAAATAGCCAATCCAAAAAACAGACTAGTACTATTGCCAGTTGTCGCACCAAAGACCGCGATCGCAATTGGGACGATCAATTCCCGCGAATGGGATATTAAGTCAAAAAATAGCGACGTGGGATGCAGCCAGGTTGTTTTTATCGGGATCAGCACCTCTGGCGCAGCGTCCACGTTATGAGTATTCGCGACAGGATCGGTGGTCAGAGATGCTGCGGCATCACTTTGCAGGGAGGCGCCCTCCGATCCAGTATCCGATGGAATATTCTCAGGATGATTCATGCCCACGGATCCCCTGCCGGACTAAACGGTCGCGCAGTTGCAAAGCGATATCGTGATTTAAACCGGGTAAATCAACCGAGGCGTCTCGTGTGCCGGCGGTGTGAATGGTTAACGTGCCAATGCCGTAGCTACGCTGCAAAGGGCCTTGCGAAACGTCTGCGTGTTGTACCCGGGAAAGCGGCACGGAAATTTGAGTTTTCCACCAAACCCCGCGGTGAATCTCTAATCCCCTTTCGTCGCAACACCATCGGTAATGGCGATATTTGACTGGCGGCCAAAAAATTGCATTACCCAACAAGTAAATGTTGAGTAAACCAATGGCAGAAGCGATGGCAACAAAAATTACTCCCGTGTCCCAGGTGACAATGAATTGGCCTATTAAACCAATTACCGAGCTAACTAGGACGATCAAGAAGAAAATAATACCGGAGATGCGTTCCACTGAAACGTAGTTGCGGTCCAGTGAATAGTAACGGGAGTCCACAGTAGAAGGGGGCGTCTCTGACACGGTATTATCAATCGAACCCTCATGTGCCGACGCCGGCGTTAAGTCCGTAGGTTCGTTCTCAGGATCACTCGCGTTGAATTCCACGTTGCAACTATCTGGGATATGGGTTGGGGATACCGATTATTGAATCTAAAGTCGTGTCGGCGATTCTCGCTAGGCTTGCTATTATACGGAGCCGGGCATTTTAAGCTGCATCAATTTGGGCCGTCCATCCGGATTGATGTGGAAACAGGGTTGTGAGAAGCGAGTATTACCTGAGGAAACCATGAGTGATCTCCCGCAAGCTGATAATTTATTTGACCGATTGGAAATTGCCAAAAACTGGCTGCCTCGTTACACGGGAATGCCGATTGATCAATTCGGTGATTACATTCTGTTAACAAATTTCCACGACTATCTGGAAGCGTTCGCCAATCGGTTTGACTGTGAAATTCGGGGGATCGGCCGTCCCATGCAAGCCGCCACAAATTCAGCGGGCTTGAGCATTATTAATTTTGGTATCGGCTCGGCGAACGCGGCCACCATTATGGATTTGTTGATCGCACGACGCCCCAAGGGAGTTTTGTTTCTTGGGAAGTGTGGCGGTCTAAAAGCGACGACGGAGATTGGTCACTTTATTTTGCCGATTGCTGCAATACGCGGCGAAGGCACCAGTTCGGATTATTTCCCGCCGGATGTGCCAGCGCTGCCTTCCTTTAA
Organism: uncultured Pirellulaceae bacterium; assembly: GCA_905480235.1. Lineage (GTDB taxonomy): Bacteria > Planctomycetota > Planctomycetia > Pirellulales > Pirellulaceae > CAJQPP01. The sequence continues at coordinate 9,831 of CAJQPP010000002.1, read as the reverse complement.
GTTACACAAATTCGTCTCCGACCGAATTGTTGAACGGGAACTGGATTATCGAACCGGCGTGATCTACACCACGAACCGTCGATTGTGGGAGCACGATCAGGAATTCCGCAGAAAATTGAAGCGGATGACGTGTATCGGAATTGAAATGGAAACCGCTACAATTTTTATTGTTGGACACTATAACGAAATTGCTCGCGGCGCATTGCTACTCGTGTCGGATGTCCCAATCACGCCCGATGGAGTGAAAACAGAAGTCTCAGATCGGGAAGTCACTCGCAAGTGGTCCGAGATTCATCTTGATATTGGGGTCAACGCCATGACCGAAATCGGATTACGCGGTGAACAGATTAAACACTTTCATCACTAATTGATGGGCTTGCGGGTGGATTTGTGTGGGTTTGGGATAACCCATTTGGCAAAAAAAAACCGGCGGTTTGTAACCGCCGGTTGATGAATGCTTAAATCGAACCTCTGAGTTAATCGAGGAAGCCGACCAACTCTTGGCTGCGGCTAGGCTGTTGCAGCTTGCGAACCGCTTTGGCTTCGATTTGGCGAATCCGCTCGCGAGTCACCTTGAAGATATGGCCCACTTCTTCCAACGTGTAGCTGTAACCATCTCCCAAGCCGTAACGAAGTTTGATGATCTCACGTTCTCGATAGCTGAGCGTCTTCAAGACCTTATCGATTCGGCCTCGCAACATCTCCTGAGCTGCGCCGATCGCTGGGCTTTCCGCTTCACCATCCGGTAACAGGTCACCAAAATGACTGTCTTCACTGTTGCCAACCGGACGATCCAGGCTGATCGGGTACCGGCTCATGGCCAAGACGCGGCGAGCTTCTTCGATCGTCGTTTCGCTTCGCTTAGCGACTTCTTCGAGCGTTGGTTCTCGGCCCAATTCTTGCAGCAGTTGACGTGAGACTGTTCGTACGCGAGACATGGTTTCCACCATGTGCACGGGAATTCGAATGGTTCGACTTTGATCCGCTACGGCACGGGTAATCGCTTGGCGAATCCACCAAGTCGCGTAGGTGCAGAATTTGAAACCACGACGGTACTCAAATTTGTCGACGGCTCTCATCAGGCCCGCATTGCCTTCCTGGATTAAATCCAGGAAGCTTAGGCCGCGGTTTCTGTATTTCTTGGCAATGGATACCACCAGTCGCAGGTTGCCTTCCGACAATTCCCGTTTCGCTTGTTGGTATTCAGAAAATACGTTTTGCAAATTCTTGACACGATTTCTCAAGCTGGAAGGCGATTCTTGGCAAGTCACCAGGATGTTTCGTAGCTCATCCAGTAGGGGTTGGCGTTCGGGCATCGGTTTTCGAGCCTTACGCATCTCAGCAATTTTCTCGACCAGTTCGTCGACACGCAAGCTGAATTTCTCAACGGTTCCAATCAAGGATTCGATGCGTTGGGTACGAAGTCCCAGTTCCTCGATCAAACGCACGCAGCGTCGGCGTCGACGAGCCAGATTTTTCCAAGCTATGCGTCGCTGCGTTTTGGTTTTTGAGCGACTGACAGCCGTCAAATAATCATGCCGATTCATTTTCAGCAAGCGATCGATCGTGCCAAGGTTGTGCTCGATTCGTCCAAGGATTTGTTCCTTTTCCAATCGATCGGTCACGGATACCTGAACGGTACGATCGAACGGCAGTTCGCCATCACGAACTCGCTTCAACACCTTGAAGGCTGATTGGATGACGTAGTCGCATTCCAGCAAGCGAGTCCGGAACATGCGGCGTGTATCTTCAATTCGCTTGGCCAGCGTGATCTCTTCTTGCCGCGTCAGCAGGGGGATTTCCCCCATCTGGGTTAGATACATACGAACCGGGTCATCAGACCAAGATTCGTTATCATCAATACCCGGCATCATCTCATCGTCAGCAGTCCGTTCTTTGGGACCTTTGACGCTGGTGGGATCATCCGATTCGTCGTCTTCGCGAGCGGGTTCTTCAGAGGCTACGACCGATTCGTCGAAGGGGCGATCCGAGACGCGCGTTCTTGTGGCGTCGTCTTCGAATTCGTCCAAAATCGCGTTATACAATTTCGAGCTCCTGCACGTTTTGATTTGGGGGGGAAGTGGTTTGGGGGCAATTTTGCGTTGTCTTGAGCGACGAAAGAAGCTCTTGAAAATAAGCTCTTGCGTTACCGGAAGGGACTGTTTTCCGGGTCAGCTCTTTGGGACAGACAACTGAAACTTACCACCCTATTTGCGAGGCAATCCTTCGTTTTTACATTTGGAAAGAAATGCCAGTTAGTGAAAAAAACCGGTTCAATTTCGTCACACACAAACGTCGTCCAAGTTTACCAGCTTTACCAATGCGAATTAGGTCGCCTAGATAAAACAAGCTTAACTCGCAACAGAGATGCGCAGCATGATCACAAATACTCTGCGTGATACCGGCAGCCCTGGAGGCACATTCCCTTGTGCAAATTCAATCCCATCCGACAATGAAATTGATCCGAATTGTGAGTAACAAATCGCCCTTTTTGGCGTTTGGCTTCTATGGAAGCCTGCGACTGTGGACATGCTAGACTCGGGGACCCGGTTCTCCTGAAAGGTTCACCGAGCGGACTGAGGTAACAGCTTTTGGGGAGCCATGTGCCACGTGCTTAAATTGTAGCTACACCAAATTTATGGTCTAGCTAAAATCTGTTTCATTTCCCCGCTCAGCCTGTTTTTTTGAAAACAGTGATCATCCAAATTGCGGGCCGAGTGTGTCCCGCCCAAATCGGGGCCGCCGTTTTTGGTCCTCAGGGATTGGGTAAACGAAACAGGGGATAACGATGATATCACCGAGCAACGGTCATTGGCTCGCCATTACATCCATGAGCGAGTGCTGTTTTGCCCATAAAACCCAGTATCTCTCGAAATTCACCCAATTCTCAGCTTAGGCGGGTGATGAAAAACCTAGACGAAAAAATTTACTGGAAACGCACCGCAAAATGTCGTTAGCCTGCCCGCTGGCAAAATTACCCTCGAGAGGGTTAAAATTCGAGAGTAAGTTAGCAAAACTGGACATCTGGTTGTCCACAAAATGCTTTCAATGAGATAATTTTCACTCTCCAACAAACTTTACCGCGAAGTCAGGCATGGCACGTCGATACCTTTTACCCTGTGGCCAATGCGACCAAAACATCGTCGTGGAAACAACTCAAGCAGGCCAAACGGTCACATGCTCAGGCTGTAAAAACTCGATCCGCATGGGCACGCTGCGGGACATTAAGGCTCTCTCAAGCTTGGAGTCCCAATCGAGTTCTCAATCCTACGAACGTAAATCTCGTCCCATGGCCGCCACGAATCGTTTGGTTTTCGTGATTTCGGTGATCGCTTTAGCTGTGGGGGGGTATTTTGGTGTTTCAACCACGCTTACGGCGCTCGATCTGCAATCCAAAGTGGTCGATAAGGAAATTTCACCCGAGAAGATCAAAAACCTCAAAGCGGTTCTAGATTCGGAACCGGCCTCGGTCACGTTGAGCCGATGGGAAAAAGTAAATCCTGAAATGGTGGCGACGTGGGTAGAGGATTCTTCAGTCAGAAATCGCCGTATGGCCGCTAGTTACCGAGTTTACTCGATGTTCGCTGGGGGAGTTGCGTTAGCTGGCTTGCTGGGCATCATCGGGGCTTTCACGATCAAAGGCGGGCGACCCCGGCGACGTTAAATTGTGAAATATGGCACCTGTTTATGAGCCAACCGTTAGTTGTGGCCAACCGTTAGTTGGGGCCACTCCGACTCGGTGACGATTTTCCAAGGGGAAAACCAGCCTTGCGAGCGAGCCATGTTGGAAATTAAACCGGTTTGCTTGTTCACCAACACCCGCCAGCGAGCACCGTTCCAGGGAAATTGCAGCATGAATTGGTCGGTTTGTTCGGCCAGCCGTAATCTTTTGAGATTGCGCAATCCGGGATAACAACGGAGCAATTTTTTCATTTCGGTACTTTGCCAAACTTGCTCAGGCTTTACGCGTCGCAAATTTCGGCAAGTTGAGCATTGGTGTTTTTCCAAACAGCCGGGATCGACCTGCTGTCCACAGCCTCGGCAGGGGGTGCCTAGTCGCGTTAAATAATCGTGACCGCTCGCTGGACAGTGGGTGAGAGCGGTCTTCGCGACCCGTTGTTGCGTGGACTGACAAAAGGCGAGGTTGTTAGGCAGGAGTCGCTTGCCGGTCTCTGGGCAGGTCTCCATGAGTTCCCACGCGCCGATCATGCCTTCGTCATCGCATGCTAGTTGATAGGTTTCGATTCCGGTCAATGGACATTTCCACGGTGGGCATTGATCCAAGTTGCTTAAAAGTCGAGTCGCCCACACGGAGAACATGATTTCGGTGGAATCTTGAGGGGCCTCGGCCGACAGTACGCCATGTACGTGGTGACACCAAATAATCCTTTGTGGGCCCGTCCGATTTTCAGCCAGTTTCTCTCGCTCGCTTAGCGAGTGAAGTTCCTGCAATATTTCTTGCCGTGATGGAAGGTTGAGCCAAGCGGGTGGCGGCGTGGTCAAAACTTGTAAGCGATCCAGTCCGAGTGATCTGGCGTGCTGGTTGGATACGGATTGCCCGTTCAGCACGCGGTATTCACCGGATGCCATTTGCACAAAAGGTACCGGATCAAATTGGCAGCCAGAAATATGAAATTTGATAACGTCGGATGCTGATTCCGTAAAAGGACGATAAATCGCATCGCTGATTTCATGCAGGCTAGAGGGTTGGTCGGCTGGCGCAAAATGGCAAAAATCGGAAGAGGTTTCACCTCGTTGGTTTTCGATTTCCATTTTTTCATCAGGATCAGTCATGGTTACTTTTGCAGGCCCTTAAGCGAGCAGGGTAGGGGAGTTGCGAATGGGTATTGTCGGGAAAACTTAGCTGTTGGGAAAACCTAGCTGTTGGGAAAACCTAGCTGTTGAAATTTGTGGGTAACACCAAAAAAGAAACGATAAATCCTCCGCTTTGAAACGCTGCGTCGCCGATTTTACGATGTTGCCTTTCCGCCATTACCCGCAAACTGTTTTTGCAATCCGCAAGTTGAGGAACCTTATGCTCAAACAGATTCACGCTTGAGGATGAATACCACATCTTCCGTGGTACCGTTTAGCTCAATCGGGAGATCGTAGGCAAAATCATATGTTTCAGCGAGTGTGAATTCAGGCACCTCTTTCAATAAGCTCTCAAACTGAGAAACAGTATAAGTACGGAACTGAAACTCGTCCTGGATCCGGAATTGTCGAGTGGGCGTAAACACGTCGAAAGCGAGGGCGAATGTTTCACAGCGTTTGGGCGGGTCGCGACCTACCAACCACATGCTGGCGTTAACTTGCAAATGGCCGCGGCGATGCGACCATGTTTCATTTTCTTGGGGCGGGCATTCTGTGGGTGTCAAATGTAATCCTAACACGTAAATGCCACCGGGTCGCAGGCACTCAGCGACGCAGCGCAAGTGACGGACCGCGAGTTCGTCGGATAGTAGATGCCGAAAACTATTGATCGTGTTAAAGGCAGCATCCCAAGGGGTGGGGCATGCGAAATCGCACATATCCCCCACAAATACGTCAACTTCCAAATTCGCTTTATCGAATCGCTCTTGGCAATAGCGGACGGCCTCGGGATTTAGATCAATGCCGCCAACTTCAAAGCCACGTTTGGCAAGCCGATAGATCAAACGACCCGTTCCACAGGCCGGTTCAAACAAGCGGTGGACCTCTCCATCGGCGTGGAAACCGAAGCAATCTCTCAGGAAATCGCACTCTGCTTGCCAGTCTGATCCATAGATGAACTCGTAATATTTGGGCCAATCGTAAATAGAGCCTTTGATGATTTCCAAAAATAACCTCTCAATGTCACGTTATGTAAAATCGCTATGCCGAATATCGGTAGAATTCAGTAAGGTTGGCTTGTTGAATCAGCTAACGGGGGACCACGTACTCCCTGTTTTTTTAGGTACTTTATCGTCTTTCACTACGTTTGTAGAATAGGCAATCTCGTGCATGCAGGACAGCGTGCGTACTAATCTCCAGATTCTCGAACTCTCGCGCGTTCAGGTTCGGGACTTCCGTCTCATTTTTTCGTAGGTAATTGGTCATGGATTGCGTTGACGTATCCGCCGATGTCAACACGACAGGCGAAGTATTTGTAGGGCAAGTCAACGAGAGTATTTTCGAGGTTTGTGAACCGGAGCTTGCAACGATCGACATTGATTGGTTTGAGGCTACTTTGGACTATGGTCGGACGTATCTCTTTTATCTTAGTTTCGAGGGCACTGCTCCAGGCGTGCAGCCGACCATTAATTTGATGGATCGCTCCGGCAATGAAATTTCCGCATGGGACGACAAAGGTGCCCTGCATGTCCGTTACACGGCGCAATACTCGGGCCGTTTCTACGCCGAGGCCACTCAGGGTTCACTACTCTTCCAAACGCCCTATAGCATTACTGTGGTAGAGATCACCGATGACAACAAAAGCATCGGGCCCACCATCGGTTTGCGGGATGGTTGGGGGAAGCTGGACGAGATTGAAATGGTTGGCGACACCGATACATTTAATTTCGAGGTTTACGCGGGACGCGATTACCGATTTATCGTGGTCGGTGAAAATGGTGGCTACACATTGTCCAGTCCCTCGCTTGAGCTATCACGCGATGAGGTCACGATCGGTTCGGGTGCCCAGTTCATCGGCTACTCGTCTGAATTGCGTGAAACGCTGCAGTTGACGGTGGGCGGCAACATGGGGGCAGGAACGTACCAGTTGATTGGCTTGGTTGCCGACGATATCAGCCAGGATGCGTCTACTACTAGTGTATTGGAATTTGATGCCAACGGTTTAGCTTCCAAAGAAGCCTATATCAGTGAATTCACCGACATCGATTGGCATCGGGTATCTTTGACTGCGGGCGATGTTATTCGCGTTACCTTAACGGGAACTGATGTTGATTATTTGGCTACCCCCAACCTCATCTTCCGTGATTCGGAACAGAATGTGGTTTTTTCGCAGGGTATTAAGATCCCATCCGACGATGCCAAACTGGAAACCTATTATCACGTAGAAACAACCGGCGATTATTTTGCAGTTGCACGAACCAAGTTAGATAACTTCAACGGTGCCTACGAAATCTCGGTAGAAAAAACGCGTACACCGATAGCAAGTAATAATCTTTTTGGGCGTGGTCAGACCTCGCGATTGTTACTGGAAGACCCTGCGATCATCCCCGTGGCAGATTTGGTTGATCTCAAGGGACTGTCGCCTTTTGCTTACGAGGTTTATTCCTCGGTCCCGCTGAATCGGGACGGCGCAACAATGGCGGCAAATAAAACCTACGGCATTATTAACAGTGAAATAGGGCTGTGGTCGGTTGATCCGAGCATGGCGACCGAACCTGGGGACTTGATGGTCAGGGCCGTTGTCTCCGGTGATTGGAGCGAGTGGAAGAAATTTGAAACGACTCCCGCGACGGTACCCGACGGCGTGGTGTCCGCCAATTTATGGGAGGGAGCCGAACCGATAACGTATCGGTTTGTGACTTCTCTCCCCTCCTATTATGGGGTGGATGAATTTGGCCAATTTGTACCGGTTACAGAATTCTCTGGAATTGGGGCGAAAATAACGGATGTCTTCGCTGATTTCTCCAAGATTACCGGGCGAGAAATCGTGGCGGCCAGCGAGGGCGTCGAAGCGGATATGAATATCTTCTCGGCAACCGAAGTCGGAATGCCATTCCTGTCCTACCTGCCCGCGCCGCTGCGGGGGGGTGACATGATTTTCAATTTCGATGATTTGCCTTCCTCGGAAATGAGTAGCTTGCAACAATTCCGCATGATGCGTGCGATTGGGCCAACACTCGGATTAGAGTTTAATCTGCTTTCCCAGATAGACTCGGTAATGGGCTCGGAAAATCATCCCAACGCAATTCTCCCTCAAAATTTTGGAGCGACTGATTGGCTGGCGTTACGCGACTCCTATGGTTCGGCCTTATTGGACCCCAACGATGAGTTTTCCGATTTTGTGAATTTTGTGCTGAGTCCCGAATTGACGATTTCCACTGCGGCTTTTGAAGGACGCAATATTGTTGTTGGCATCGATTCGGCTGACGAGGGCTTTATGATTGATTTGCGAGATGGAGAACGCAGTTATGCCCGTGATCCCAGCGTCGTCTCCTCGGAAGTGGTGGTTGCCTACGGCGCTCAGGTCCTCAACGGGATTGGTGGTAATGGCGACGATTTCTTGCATGGCAATGGTTTGTCCAATGTCCTGCAAGGCGGACCTGGTGAGGATTTTCTGGTTGGGCACGAAAACGATGACACCATGATTGGTGGCGTGGGGGATGATGTGTTCATCCATTACTTTGGTGATGGAAATGATCTGGTCACAGATTCCGATGGATTTGACACGTTGTGTTTCTTTGGGCGTGGACCCTTCGAAATTGACGACCTGATGGACGATTACCTGTTCACGCGTACCGGGAACTATCTGGATATTTCACTGACGCTCGACGGCGGGTTGAGCGAGGGTTCTGTGCGAATTGATACGGGTCTGAACAATACTGGAATCGTTGAGAGTTTGGAACTTTGGCAGGGCAATGAATTTCGACAACGAATTAGTCTGTTCGACCTTTGGACTGACCTGTCCGACGGTCAAACGTCTCGATTCATGGTGACGGGAGAATCTGATAGTTTCGGAAATCTAGTTGTTCCTGTCTAAATGATTGGTACCCTTAAGGAGTGCGTTGGTGGGAACAAAAACATTCCCGCCACTCCAGGGTGCCCACATTCGTTGCCAACGGCCCTATATATTGACCAGCGAATTAGCCCCGCAAAGCAAATCTTTTCTCTCGACTCGTTCGTTTCACAAGGGGCATTGGATGAAGGAAGCAAATCCGATGAGGCTTCGATCTTCTGCCCGCCGGCGAACTTTCGCTGCGTTCACGCTGATTGAATTATTGGTGGTCATCGCGATCATTGGAATTCTCGTGAGTTTGTTACTGCCGGCGGTTCAGCAAGTTCGCGAAGCTGCACGCCGCACCCAATGTGCAAACCAGCTTAAACAAATGGTACTAGGTACCCTGAGTTACGAATCTGCGGTGCGAAAGTTCCCGCCTGGGTTTACTTTCCCCTACAATACGATGTGGTCCGCGATGATCCTGCCACACATCGAGCAGGGTAATCTTTACAGTAAAATTGACGTGGAAGGATATTGGACGGCTAGCGTGACTACCCATCCACCGAACCTCGAAGCGTTGGGCGTGGTCCTCGATATCTTTCTTTGTCCCTCCGCCTCGATCATACCCGTTCAATATGACGAATCGATGGAAGCCGATCGCGTCAATTCCTGCTATTTGGCCGTAGCTAGTGGGTTGCGAGATCGCGAAGCGGGCGACCTGCCATGGTGTGGGATGGGTCGATATCAAGAATACCCCGAATCTGACGGGATCTTTTACGTGAACAGCAAGACCCGTACAGCGGACATTACCGACGGGTTGTCTAACACCCTGTTGTTGGGCGAGTCGATACCGGACCAGCAGTTTCTCGATGTGGATTTCGCGGGGAATATGCAAAAAGTGGATCATTGGATTATTGGCTCCCGTGAAATGAACGATGTTCCTCCGCCCGCCAATTCCAATGAAATTTCGGAGTGTCTGGGCTCGACGGCGGTGCCGATTAATTCGTTAGACATCCCCGATGCGCCTATCGACTTTAAGGAACTTTGCTTTGGCAGTGCCCACAACTCCGGGGTCAATATGGGGTTTGCTGATGGACATATCCAATTTTTGTCCGATACGGTCGACCCGGTGGTCTACAGCAGCATGGGAAGCCGCGCCGCTTCTGAGGTAGTGAGCCGCCTGG
>CAJQPP010000001.1 GCA_905480235.1 uncultured Pirellulaceae bacterium | reverse complement strand
CTACGACGACACTGCCGTTATTTGGATGGGCGAATTTGGACGTACGCCGAGAATCAATGGGAACGCCGGTCGAGATCACTGGGCCCGATCATGGAGCGTCGTGGTGGGTGGAGCCGGCATGCAACCCGGTATCGCAGTCGGCGAAACCGATCCTGATGGTTTGAGCGTGGTGGGAGATGCCTACACCTCGGAAGACTTGATGGCCTCGATCTGCCAAGCCCTGGACATTTCTCTGGAAACTAATTTCACCAGTACCAGCGGGCGTCCCATGCGAATTGCCAACAGCGGGAAAATCATCAGCGAGCTGTTTTGAAAAGGTCGCGAAGCCAAATCCGCGACTCACATCCGGCATTCAAAAAAACCGACTAAATATCCCATCCTGATAAATATCGGGAATGCATGCCGTACCATGAGGAAAGGGTGACAGCACCCCGAAGGCTCGGGGCGGCTGGAGGTTATTGCTGCCCGAGTTAGCTGCCACGCCGACTTGGGCGTTGGAAAACCCGTCGACCGAGCAACTTTCACGATGGAAACAATCGTGGTAGAGTCAAATTCGCCGCTGGCGTGCCGACACTTAAGTTGAAAAATCCTCGGTTGCGTGGAATTCAATGGCCTAATCGAGCGGCAAAACGAACGATAAACCCCACGTTTTGGGGTTTTGGGTCGATTTCGGGGTCTATTGAGTACACCGGGCCAAACATAATCGTTAATTCTCATGATGTAATTGATGAAATCGTCTACCTCGGAAAACAAGACGCATATCTCATCGGCGGAAGTTGATCCGGCCCAACTGATAGAACGCCATCAGTTGGCTCTTTGGCGATATCTTCGAGCCTTGGGATGTGACGCTTCACAGGCAGACGATTTTGTCCAAGACACTTTCCTCAAAATTTTGCAGAAACCGTTCAACTACTACGACGATGCCGCCACAGCTGCCTATCTGAGACGTATTGCCCACAATCTTTTCATTTCCATGCAGCGTCGCTCGGGCAAAGTTATTGCCGTAGAGAACATCCAAAAATTTGAGCGTGTTTGGTGTGAACTGGTTTCGGATCAAAGCGGCGAGGAATACCTCGACGCACTGCGCAAGTGCTTGGGGAAGTTAGGCCAGCGATCGCGTTGGGCTTTGGAGATGAGATTCAAGGATAAGCTCTCCCGAACCAAGATTGCCGCCAATTTGGAGATCACCGAAAACGGTGCGAAAAATCTAATGCAGCGTGCGAAGGCACGGCTGCGTGATTGTATTGAAAGAAGAACAAAACCGAAATGAAAGATCCTCGCGATAAGATTCTTGACGCATTTCTCGATGAGATGCTCAATGAAGCTCGACCAGGCCGGTCGAGCGAAGAGATCGCGCAGCGCATTCAGGAACAAATCCCCACACAAAAAAACAGCGTTCTCGCAGGTGGCATTCAAGCCGCTGTGGAACCTCCGGCACAGACGGCTGCGGTTACCAGGCCCGTGCAAACGATTACCGCAAAACAATCCTCGCTTGTGAATTGGATCTCCATCGTCGTCGTGGCTGGTTTGGTAATGGCAGCCTCCGCTGGTCTGATCATACTGCTAAATAGCGATAAGGGTGGCGGAGACCTGGCGAATGAGCCCAAGCCAAGCCAGTCCACCGCACCGAAATCATCGGAACCCATCACTCGCCCAGCACCTGCCAACTCACTGGCTGAGAAAACTAAGCAGCCTTCGTCTCCTGATCCCACCAGCGCCACGATCCCAAACGTGTTGCAACCACAAACACCTCGATTAACCCAGCGGGATGACGTGCCCGCGAACCCGGACGCACTGATCGTGCCGCCAAAATTCGCACGCAGCTTGCAGCTGACCGTGTCGCCCAAGACGCCTCAACAGATGGCCGTTTTGATCAACGATCAATTGCACGCCTCGTGGGATGCGGTTGGCCTAGCACCCGCGCGAGACCTCGACCTAAGAAGCTGGCTCAACCGACTCTCCAGCCGACTGATCGGTCGGACCTTAACGGCAGAGGAAATGCCCCGATTCGCGGGATTACTTGCCCAAGGCAAACCACCCGCCGACGTCCGCCAGGATTTGATCCAAGCCTTCAAGGAATCCCCAGATTTCCAGCAGGAATTCAGCGACCATTGGGGTAAAGTTCTAGCCTGGCAAATGCTCGGCATCAGTCCCTCCATGCAAACCGACGATCCTGAAATGGTTCGCACTCGAAACTTCCTGACGAACAAAATTGTAAAAAATGAACCCCTAGACGAGATTGCCTACGACCTGATTTCGGCGGTCGGATCGACATCTCCCAGTCGCAGTGATTACAACCCTGCCACCAGTTACCTGGTCGGATTGAGAAAACGGTTTGGCACCCCTGAGTTAACCAGTGCTCATATCGCTGACACCTTCCTCGGTCGAGAGGTTCAGTGCATTCAATGTCACGACAGCGCGGGCAACCATGCGTTAGCAGACTCCACTCAACGTGAGTTTTATGAGTTTCATGCATTTTTTGCCCAACTCAACATCGAGGCGGTTTCGCCGGCGCAGGATCAATTTCTAGTCACGAATCGCAATTTTTTGCCACTAGGTCGACAAGGAAAAGTCGAAGCCGCTACCACCTTTAGCCAACCGGATGGCAGCCAGGGGACCGTTTTTCCGCGACTGGATACCTTCCAACCGTCGACCAACGGTTTCGTGGCCAAGGTTGACCGTCGCACCCTGCTGGCGGAACAAGTCACGGTCTCTGAAAAATTCCGCGAAGCCATGGTGGATCATGTTTGGGCAAGCATGTTAAATCTGCCACTGTCTGGCATCGATGACGACATCGCTCCGGCAATGGCGGTTCTGCGAATGTCAATTGCCGAGCAATTCGCGGCCAACCAATTCGATCTAGACTGGCTCGTGACATCCATCGCCTCGTGTGATGCGTTTCTAGTTGGGGTCGGCAACGAAGAACAATTGGCTGCCCACAACCCATTCCTGGGACAGGCCCCTCAATTTAACGTTTTTTACTCCCGCTTAGAAAACAGACGATCTGCGATTCAATCCTTAACAATCGTCGCGCAGGCTTATGACGGAGGAGATGTCAACAAAGCCCTCACAGCAGGTCTTCTGGCGAGAGTTGACCAGACAGCCAAAGCGGAACCCAACTACATACTGCCTTTCATACCCAGCAAGGACAGCGAATGGGCGACGACCCCAAAAATCTCGGAAAAACTTGAGACAATCGTTGCCAGCAAAACGCTCACGGATGAACAAAAGATCAAACATTTGATCCAGTCAGCACTGGGTCGCCAAGCTCGTCAGGAAGAAGTCCAACAGGCTTCGATCATTCTCAAAAACAGCAAAAACCCTCGAATCGCCCTACAGGACGTTTGGTGGAGTCTTCTCAACAGCGTCGATTACAAGATGCCTTTGGCAATGCATTAACGCATTGCTGCTCCTATTTCCCCGACTTCTAGGTGGAGAAACCTTGTCTGCCACTGCGATGCCAGCAGACAAACTGGACTTGGGCTAAGTTCCTCAGATGTATTACCATCGAAAATGCTGAAGGTACTGCGCAAATTCGTCGCATTCGATCAGGAAAGGAAGCCTGCAAAATGTTGACTCTGGAACAAATTTCCACCTTGGTAGGTGGTGTGATCGTCGGTGATCCAAACACGGTAATCACGGGAGTAGAAACGATAGAAGGTGCTCGAGAGGGCGACCTGACTTTTGCGGTCAACCAAAAGAACACGGACAAACTGGCGAACAGCCAGGCATCGGCTGCGCTCGTTTCGCCGGAGATCATCGACTGTCCGGTGGCATCGGTACAATGCGAAAATGTACAAAAGGCGTTTACTTTGATCGCCGAACATTTGCGGCCTGCAAGCCCCAAAACGACGATAGGCGTAAGTGACAAAGCAACCGTAAGTGATTCTGCCACCGTCGGTAAAAACGTCACCGTCTACCCTGGGGCTTTTATTGGCGATCATTGCACTATCGGCGACGGCACCACGATTTACCCAGGCGCTTGCCTGTTGGAAAATTGCCAAATTGGTTGCCAGGTTTCCATCTACCCGAATGCCGTACTCTATGAAAACACCCAAGTGGGAGATCGCACCAACATCCATGCGAATGCCGTGATTGGCGCTCACGGATTTGGTTACGACTCCGGAAAAGACGGACACAAATTAAGCGCGCAGCTGGGGCATGTCGAAATTGGAAATGATGCCGATATCGGAGCCTGCACCACCATCGACCGTGGGACCTTCGGTTCGACAAGAATTGGCCACGGCAGCAAACTGGATAACCAAGTCATGATCGGGCACAACTGTCAGATTGGTGAACACAACCTGCTTTGTTCTCAAGTGGGTATTGCCGGCAGTAGTCAAACGGGCAACTTCGTTGTGATGGCGGGGCAAGTTGGGATTGGCGATCACCTGGCGATCGGCGACCGAGCCATCCTGGGAGCCAAATCAGGAGTGATGCACAATCTGGCTGGCGATCAAACTTACGTTGGAGCGCCCGCAATTTTGGCCCGAGATCGTTTTCAGATCTTTGCCGCCGAAGCCAAATTGCCGGAGATGCGGAAACAATTCAAACGTCTGGTTCGTCAAGTCGATCGACTGGAAGACCGGCTTAGCAGTAACGATACCGCCGAGGCCGCTTGATCGGATCCCCCATGGCCGAACGACTTGGATTAATTGCAGGCTGGGGAAATTACCCTGTCGCCATCGCTCGCAAACTACACGAGCGAGGCATCGAAGTATGTTGCGTGGGCGTTTTGAATCACGCCGATGAAAAGGCGTTACGGCCCTACTGCTTCGCATACAAACAATTTGGCATGGCAAAACTTGGCCACCAAGCACGATTTTTTCGTCGTTGCGGCGTCACCCGTGCCACGATGGCGGGGAAGATTTTCAAAACGGCTTTGTTTGAAAAATTTGCTTGGCTACGCCACATGCCCGACCTGGCGTTCACGCGTCATTTTTACCGCCAGTTGGTCTCGCGTACCGAAGACTGCAACGACGATGCGATGCTACTAACCGCAATCCGTCTCTTCCATTCCTACGGGATCGATTTTGTTCCCGCCACCGATTTTGCACCGGAGCTACTCGTGAAGTCTGGCAATTTGACCGCGCAGAAGATCAGCAAAGCCAACCAAGCAGATATTGAATTTGGTTGGAAACTCGCCAAGGAAATGGGCGGCTTGGACATTGGACAGAGCGTCGTCGTCAAGCATCGCGCAGTATTGGCCGTGGAAGCCGTGGAGGGCACCGATGAGTGTATCCGCCGCGCCGGTACCCTTTGTCCCTCCGGTGGATTCACCGTCGTCAAAGTCGCAAAACCAAATCAAGACATGCGGTTTGATGTGCCCACCGTAGGAGTCGGAACCTTGCGAACCATCCAAGAAGCAGGCGGTAGCGTGCTAGCCATCGAAGCCGGTAAAACCATCATTCTAGAGCAGCAAGAAATGGTCGATTACGCGATCAAGCACGGAATCTCCATTGTCGCATTAGAAGCGGAACCTCAATTAAAAGTCGTGGCCGCTTAGCGAGCGAAACCCACCTCAAGCCCCGCTTTGACCATCCATTTGCAGGCATCTCTTTGCGGTCAACAGGTCATTAAAACCTTGCCGACGCCCGCGAGGTTCATTCGCGTAATGAAGTGCGGCGTTTGACGCCTCCACTATTTAACCGGGCATTCCGACCCAACGCTTTTTCGCGGTTAGGATACACCTTAAAAATTTTGTCGAGGCGTGTCATCTCAAAAACCTCTTTTATCTCCGGCGTTAAACCACAGATTTTCAGTTTCCGTTTTTCTTTGTCGCACTTCTTCTTGAATGCGACCAACGCGCCAATCATGACGGAGGTCATGATCCGCACCCGCGCCAAATCAATAATGATGGTTGGCTCCGTTGAATTCACAAGATAATGCTCAAGAAATTCACTGGCCTGTTTAACATCCGTCTCGTTCTGAATCGATTGACTCAAAAAGCTAATAACGAGGTTTTTGTTGTAGGGTTCCGCAAGCATTTTTGACATCAAAATTCTCCTATTCAGAATCTATCTCTATCATAAACAGGTCGCGGATTTTGAACACTCCCGATATTTTCTGTGCCCGCAAACGCCTGTTATAAAATGAAATATCCAACGTCCGGTTTATGAATAGAACGATAGACACATGGGAACCGATGACGACGATTTTACCGAATAGCGGAGTCCCAACACATTTAACGAATATCTCACGATCCGCTGCTAAACCAATCATTTTCTGAGTAGCACACATCTACGCACATCACGCGGGACGCGAGCGACGTTCACTCTCAACGGCTTACTCGGAACCCAGTTGCTCTACTGATCTGCGATTTTAAGCAACAAATATTTGCTTCCGAGGCCGGCTTCTTCTTTAATAGAACTAGGTGAGGAACGCTGTTTTGGCAATTTCGGGAAATATCAATCTCGGATTTCTCGCTCCGAAAAAGTCTCTTTGGTGCAATCTCATGAAACACTCGAATGCTTCTCATCTACGAGCGCTGGTAATCACCCTTTGGGTAACGAGTATCTGCGGGCTCGCTGCCCTGAACTCAACGGCGATAGGGCAAGAAGAACTGCCCGTCCCATTAACCCCCGCGCCGTTCCAATACCCCAACCGCATCGAGCCGCCCATAGATCCAGCGTTGGCAAGCTGGTACGAAGCAGGTACCGGTCAAGGGCTCGGAGATGAGCTGCGAAGTAACTGGGTCATGCTAGGTGAGGGCGGCGATTTATCTGGCACCATTATTGGCAGCGTCAACGATTCGATACCGCTCGACCTGTTCGCATTATCGAGAGGCCTAGTGGTGGGTCAGACCCAATCAAATCGCAACGGTTCTTTTCAAATTGCCGGTCTTCGGCAGGGAGCCTATACCCTGGTCGGTTACAGCCCGAACCGAGTCGTCGCGTTTGGCGTTAACCTGATAAATTATCGCGAGGATGCTGGCGATGTACCCCGCAGGATCGTAACCCGAGCGGTGGATTATCGTGATAAGCATCCGATCTGCGATTTAATTCAAACAAAGTCACCTCTCGTGCAATTTAATAGCGTCGGCGCTTACCCCTTTGATGAAAACCAAATTGAGCAGGCAGCCCACTTCGGCTGGCAAGGGTTCGCTCAATTTCCGGTGGACGCGATTCCTGCCAATACGATAAAGGCTCAAGCCGTCCGCTTGGGAAGTGACGGAACGCTACGGGGCCGTATTCATCAAATCGACCACCTATCCGGTCGCCCGTTAGCGGTCACCCAAACGACGGTCATGTTGGTAGAGCAGGGTGAAATTGTCGTGGAAACCAGTTGCAACCGATTTGGTGTGTTTGAATTTACCGGACTACCTTCAGGGGAGTTTGGGCTTTTGGCTTTTGGAAAAGACGGCGTGGCGGCGTTAGGTGTGCGATGCACCGGCGGTCTCGGCTCCGTCTCAAAAAAACGTGCTGGAAGTTCAACGAGGTTTACTTCTACCCGGGCGTCCCGCAATCCTTCCATGACGGTCATCGATCTCGCTTTGATTCAAACGGAATCGACCGGCTGGCTTAATCACTTTCTCAGCGAAAACCAATTCGCGGAAGCACTGGCACGCCCGCGACCTCAACCCATCAAACGAGGGCCTTGTTGCCTGCATTGTCAGGAAACGATCATTCCCGGCCAATATTGCGGCTGCCATCGCTAAAATTGGGATCCACCTGCCGACTCTTTTACCACGCTTTGAATCGCTCGGTGGTTGTGGCTTTTCCACCTGAATCCTGAAACCCGCCGTCCATCTGGCCGACCAGCTTTCCTAAGCATCGGAAGATTTGGGCCGCGCCGTCTGCCGCCAACTGACAATCATAACGACGGCAGAAACGATCACTACAATCGCCAAGAATGTCTGGCTTGTGATCGCTTCGTCAAGAATTAACCACCCCAGAAAAACTGCGATGATGGGGTTGATGTAGGTGTATGTGGCGACGCGAGAAGCCACCGCGTTTTTCAACAGCCACATATAGGACGTCAGTGCGATGAGTGAACCAAAAATCGTTAGGTAGACGACAGCAGCCGCGGAGTTCCAAGAGACGCCATCCCAGTCAATTTGACTTGGCTCTTGCATAAACACACTTATGACCAAAAGTACCGCACCTCCACATATCATTTCGGCGCCCGTTGCCATGAAGACGTTCTTTGGTAAATCCACTCTCCGACTTTGCAGCGAACCCAAGCTCCAGAAAATGGGAGCACAAATGACCGCCAACAAGCTCGGTAAGTGCATAACCGCTTCGCCCAACATCAAATCTCTTGGCCCGATCAAGAGTACGATGCCGGCCAATCCCAAAACCAAGCCGGTTGCAACCCGCCAGGTAGGTCGCGGACCTTCATAGAACAGCCAGTCAAATACCGTCATCCATAACGGCATGGTCGCGATAATCACGGCACAAATGCCCGAGGGAATTTCCTGGATACCCCACATCACTAATCCGTTGCCACCGACCATCAGGCAGGTCCCGATTACCGCAGCCCATTTCCATTGCCGCCACCGCGGTAGCGGCACACCACGGGGGATGAGAAAACCTAGTAGCAGCAACCCTGCAAAAACAAACCGTGCTCCCGATATCATGAAGGGTGGAATGGTCTGTACCGCGATTGCCATGGCCAAATACGTTGTTCCCCAGATCAAATAAATGGCTGCGAAAGCCGCAACGATCTTCAACGAATCACTTTGCGCATAGCCACTTTCGCTCGCCGCTGGGTGTTTCGTTTTGAGGTCGGCAGGTTTCAAGGACGTAACATTCCGTGGAAGAATACATAACAAAAAAGAGTAAGCTGGAGCCGTTGGGTACCCGCAATTTTCAATCACGTGTAACTCGCGTACCGCAAACCAGCCCAACAAACGAGGCCCGTCCGCCCCGCCAAAGACACCTCGGTTCACTCAGGCGGGCCTCACCGCCAAAGAGCTTCTCCACATTCGGGTAGAGCGGCACATTTCGAGTTTTTTATATCTCAGGTCGTGTGATTTCTCATTTCGGACCAAAAAAGAACGCCGCCGCGATTGCGTGGAAAGGTGGTTCCCAACACGGAGCAAAGATCCACATCTCGAATATCCTGCACTACCCCATCCTCTACGATGCGTTGGGATTCTAAGGCCATTGGATCTAAAATCCTCGCCAAAATCTCTTCATCGGTTAGCGACTGAGGCTCTTTTTCGTATTGCTTGAGCACCTCGGCAACCTCGGCATCGGGAATAGGAGGACCGTCGACGGAATCGTATCGGTAAAAACCTTTGCCGACTTTTCGCCCCAGCCATCCCCGTTTCACGAGCACTGGGAGGATGGGGGTCAGGGAAATCAAATCGGGGAACGCTCGCAAAAAGGTCTCTCCTGAATACATGATGGTATCGACGCCAATAAAGTCGATCATTTCGAGGATACCGACCGTAAAACCGAATTCCCGAACCAACTGATCAATGTGCTCGGGTGCAATTCCCATTTGCAACATACCCAATGCCGCATCGATGACGGGACACAACATTCGATTGACAACGAACCCAGGTCGATCGGCAACCACGACAGGCGTCTTGCGAAATTTTCGCACCAAATCAATAGCCACATTCAAAGTATTGTTGTCCGTGGCTTCACTGCGAATGATCTCGACTAACTTGACCGGATCGACAGGCCAACAGAAATGCAACCCGACCAAACGTTCGGGATGTGTCACAGCGCTGGCAATTTCACTGACGGGAATGGTGGACGTATTGGTGGCTAGAAGAGTATCCTCCGCAACAACATCGCAAATCCGCTCGAACAAACTCTGTTTAATTTTGAGTTTTTCCACAATGCATTCGATAACGAGATCACATCCCGCCAACTCTTCGAGGGCAGCGATACCTGTTGCCTGCCCGCCGTATTGCCGCGTAATTTCTTCGGTCAATTTTTGCGTGCAGCGTTCATCGGCATCAAAAATTCGCAATTGAAAACCTGCGACAGCCGCCAAGCGGGCAATTTCGGAGCCCATCCAACCCGCTCCGACAATCCCGACCGTTTCGATACGCGGTGGATCCCCCTCGAAGCTGGGCCGAATTTTTTTAGCTCTTTCATCAACGAAAAAATAATGCAGCATGCCACGATTTTCTTCGCTTCCCCAAACGTCGGCAAACGCCCTCGATTCGCTCAACATGGCTTCCTCAGCTGAAACTTTCATGGTGTTCAACATATGCTCGGTGAGGATCGTGGCCGCAGATTTTCCGGCATCTTGATTCGCTTGAATAGATTCTTTGGCCGCTAACCGAAACTGCTTGAGAGACTTGGGCTTTTTACGTCGCACGTGCCCTTTCATTTCTTCACGTCGCTTTAGAAAGCCCTCGGTGTAATGTTCCCGTTCAATCACTTGCAAAGCCGCTTGGATCAACATCTCCTCGGGAGCAACCAAAGAAACCAAACCCAGTTCCATGCTCTCGGCTGCCGTCACGAGATCGCCGCTCATCGCTAAATCAACCGCCGGCTCAAAGCCAATCAAGCGAGGCAATCTGACTGTACCCGCCCACCCGGGTATCAAACCTAATTTGACTTCCGGCAAACCCAACAAGGTGCGGCGACTTTCCGACGCGATTCGGCAATCACACCAGAGCGGCAGTTCCAGGCCTCCACCGACGCAGACCCCATGAATGGCGGCCACACTGACGCACTCTTCCATTTCGCTGAAACGACTCATGATCTTGCGACCGTGATCGCAAAATTGAAAGATTTTCTCGTCAGGCCAGTCAATATTGCTGGAAATTTTTCCCAGATCCGCACCGGCTACGAAGATCGAAGGTTTCGCTGTCGCCAAAACAATCCCACGTGGCGGTTCGGCTTCCACTTCCCTTAAAGCCTGATCTAAATCGCTGTAGACCTCATCGGTCAAAACATTTGCGGTTTTGCCGGGCATATCCAGCAAAAACAGCTTGACGTTATCGCCGATTTCCGAGACTTTTACAGAGGACAATTCACTGATCCTTATTTGACGATCATTACTTGGCTAACCCCAGCCCACAGCATATAAAATTGGCAGTTCTTTGCCACATACCCCCGCGGAACATCTTTCCAATCATGAGCTTCTTTCGCCTGTTCATCGTGGCTGTTTTTGTCGCCAGTACGCTGGGGTGCGGTCCTACGTCTCCGTCCGCAGCAAAACGCGATACCAATATTGCTACCGATTCCCGGTTCTCACTCTCAATTAATTTTGGGGAGGCTGAGAAATCAGAGATTAAAGCCGTGGTCACCAGCGCCGAGACCCTGACCGTTCTCGACCTTTTGGTAGAAGCAGGCAAGCAAGAGAATTTCAAAATTCAATACAAAGGCAAGGGCGAAACCGCATTCGTGGAGTCGATAAATGGGGTCATAGGTGGCGAAAACGGCAAGGATTGGTGGATTTACTTGGTAAATGACAAACTTGCCAAGCGTGGTTCCGGGGTCTATCAACTAAATCCGGGCGATAGCGTACAATGGAGCCTCGGAAAATACGAACCTGCCAGTGAAACGCAATCTGCGGATATATCACAATGAATAAATTCAACACCAAACCTGTTCAACCCAAACGCTCACTGGCAATCGAATGTGCCATCGCAGCAGGTATTGTGATGTTGATCGTCGCCAGTCGCCTGACTATCGATCTTCCGAACTTCAAACCCGTTATGGCGATTGCCATGTTCGCGGGATTTTTGTTGCACCGCCAAATGCTCGGCATCGGTGCCATGGTTTTGGGAATGCTGATGGCAGACTCGCTGATTGGTTTCTACGAATGGCAGGTTGCCTTGGTCGTTTACGCCGCGTTGCTTCTACCTATTTTTGGTGGGCTGATGTTACGTCGTTGGAAAGACGAGTCACTGAAATGTGCGACAGGCGTCCTAGGATTTGCGGGGCTGGCTGCCGTCAATTTTTACGTGTTGACCACACTCGCAGTTTGGTACTTTACCAATTGGTACCCCACGACCTGGGAAGGCTTGGGCGCAGCGTTCATCATGGGACTGCCGTTCTTGAAATGGACCCTGCTCGGCAATACCGTTTACTCCGCTCTCCTGTTTGGCGGATTGGCCTTGGCCGCACAAATCAAATCGCTGGTAGATGCCAAGCAGACAACAACTGCCAACTGATGGTCCGACGACGGCTCAGCAGCATCAGTGCTTGGTAGCATTCCCAGAAGGTTTCCGACGGACCAGTTTCTTACGTTTGTCGATAGCCGAAAATTTCTTGCGGGGTCGCGGAATGCAAATCGACAATAGCCCCAGCACGGTCAATAGAACGACCAAGATGTCTGCAAAAAGATAATTGACGGCAAGTAAAATCATAGTTTCCGTTCCCGGGTAGTTGGCATACCTAATTATAACATGCCATTTTGAAAATGCTGCCTCTGGACCTCAGCAATTCTGCCTGTACGGCGAATGCCATTCGAAAAGCGCCTGCTGGCGACGGTTGGCTCACGAAATATCGATGCGTTGCCGCAGGGCACTGACGAGTGACATCGTACCTTGGGAAATATCAATTTCGGTTTGAACGCCATCCTGAAGCCATTTAAGTTGGACGGTTTGCGACTCCACTTCGGTCTCTCCCGCCACGATGCAGGCCTGAAAGCCGCGTTTATCAGCATACTTGAATTGCTGCCCCGGTTTCTTGGAGTCCGCATAAACCTCTACGCCCAAACCCGCTTTACGGAGCTCAGCAGCCAACGCCAAATAATGTCCGAGATACTGGTTATCAAATTGCAAAATCATGACATCTGCAGGCGTACTCACCGCCGGGATCATCTCCAAACGCTCCATCGCAGCCAACAAGCGATCCAGACCCAATGACGCGCCGACGCCAGGCAATTCACGCTTGGTGTATAGCTCCGCTAGATTATCGTACCGACCCCCAGAGCAAATACTGCCGATCCCCGGATCGGCATCCAAGGAAGTTTCAAAAACCACACCGGTGTAATAATCGAGTCCGCGAGCAATGGAAGGATCAATCGAAAAATTCTCCTCGGGCACTCCCGCTTGCTCAACTAAGCCGCAGAGTTCAGATAACTGGTTGAAGCCGAGCTCCGCCAATTCGTTTCCTTGAGCCAACTCGCCAAGTCGCTCTAACACCTGCGAGGGTCGGCCTTTGATGGCAACCAGCTCCAGAATTTGGTCGATCTGTGACTCGGTGCCACCACAAGCCTTGATTTCAGATACCACCTTCTCTCGGCCGGCTTTTTCAAACTTATCAATGGCCCTCAACACTTCTGTCGATTTGTCGCGCAGGTCAAATTTTTCCAGCAGACCATTCAAAACTTTTCGATTGTTAATACGAATGGTGAATGCCTCGAACCCAATGGCTCGCAGTAAGTCATTGATGACCAAGACGCATTCAACATCACTGGCAATGGAAGTGGTCCCGATAGTATCAAAATCACATTGCGCAAACTCGCGATAGCGACCGGCTTGGGTGTTTTCGCCACGCCAAACATTGGCGATGTGGTAGCGTTTGAATGGCGTACCCAATTGCTCAATGTGTTGTGCAACGAAACGAGCCAATGGTACGGTCAGGTCAAAACGCATGCCCACCGCTCGTTTTCCATGGTCGATGAAGTGATACATCTGTCGGTCCGTCTCTTCGCTCCCTTTTCCGGTCAGGATCTCCAGGTGTTCCAGCGTGGGCGTATCGATCGGGGCGTAGCCATAGGACCGGTAAATCCGCCGCGCGGTTTCCATGATGGCCTCACGCGGCATCATGACCTGAGGTAAAAAATCGCGAAAGCCTTTTAGTGTCTTGGGCTTAATGATCTGATTTTTCATCGGAAATTCGGGCCTAGCCTAGAATGGGTAAAAGGGATGGTTGTGGCGAGCGAAAGTTATCATCGCCAGGCTCTGCGAACAGAGCGTCGGTAAACTCAGCGATTTGCTCGGGCGTTTCGAAATATTGTTCATAGGTCCAGCCGTCATCGTATTCACACTCATCGGTGGTGTACGTCCGACAAATCAATGGACGGGACTCGTATATCCCACAACGAAAGTCACTCTGTAAGTGTTTGCAAACGGTGTGGACCAGTAAGTACCAAATGCCATCTTCGGTAAAGAGAGATGCTCGATCGTGTAATAAATACCATCTCAGGTACTCAAAATCCTCAAAACAAATTGGCTTTTCGATGGGCAAAGCAAAATAGTGGCAACACTTCGCAGTGCAGAATTCGCACAGCACTTGCCCCGGTTTTAAGTCTTCACGCGTGGGTTTAGCTTGTTGAATCATGTGAGGGAAACTGTCGTGTCAGGAATCTACCTTGGCGGCGGAAGCGATATCTCCGCGAACATCCAACAGGCAGGGAAAATCTTTGTTTCTCGGGATCCGGGAAATCATGAATTGAAAAGTTTAAGCCCCGGAAGGCCTTTTACCAATCGGGGCAGACC
This sequence comes from uncultured Pirellulaceae bacterium, assembly GCA_905480235.1. Taxonomy (GTDB): domain Bacteria; phylum Planctomycetota; class Planctomycetia; order Pirellulales; family Pirellulaceae; genus CAJQPP01. The sequence continues at coordinate 25,125 of CAJQPP010000001.1, read as the reverse complement.
CGTTAGGCTAACAGGGCTGCTTTTCCCACGTCTGCCGATGCCTACCACCATGCCGATTTTTGCCAATATTTTCACCGACAGTGTTTGGCCGGCGCTCCTTTTACTGATTGGCGGTATCGCCCCATTAGTTTTCTTCACCTGGGTGATTCACTTCCTTGAGTGGTTGATGCAACAACGTCTGGCCCGCCGGTTTGGCTGGAACTCGGTCATGCTGACCGGTTGGCTGGGGACCCCGATTCATGAACTGAGCCACGCACTGATGTGCGCGATATTCCAACATAAAATCATCGATATGGCCCTCTTCAAACCGGATAAAAAAGCCGGGCGATTGGGCTATGTCACGCACACTTATACGCGAGGGAACCTTTATCAAGAAATCGGCACTTTTTTCATCGGCATCGCGCCCTTATTAGGCGGTACGGCGATCCTGTTGTTGCTGCTGATGATCTTTTTCCCGGAGACCGGCCGAGCCGCCCTCTTTTCCCCGCTCCCAGATTTGCCTCTCTGGGAGCAAGTAGGAGCCGCATTGAAATCGCTTTTTTCAGGACTTTTTCGTCCGGAACATCTGGCAACCTTTCGACTCTGGCTGTTTTTATATTTGGTGATCTGTGTGGGCAGTCATATGGCGCCCAGCATGTCCGATTACGAGGGGGCTAAAAAAGGCGGCATTCTTGTTCTGCTGGGTCTAACGGTTGCCAGCTTATTATTAGCCATGTTTGGTCCCAGTGCAGCCTCGACACTTTCTTTCCTGAAACCTGCCCTGGTCCCTATTATCACGGCCATGATCGCCGTCATTACGCTGGTGGGCATTGCGACCCTGTTTGTCTTTCTGCTTACTGAAATCTACGACCTCATTCGTCGCCGGTAGCCATGGGGAATGCAGCATTTTGCGGGGCCGCTTGCTGAGTTGCCAGCAATTTCACTCGCCGCGACAGAATTATTTCAAAAAGGTTGTCAGAAATCAGGCGTGTTCGACATTCCCTTCTGCCACGTGACCAATCCGGTTCACATGGTGCGTGTGGCAGTTAGCCCCTGAATCGAAGACTCTGCAACCGGAAGGGCGCTGCCGCACGATTTTTGGAATGCTCGACGATAATCGCGGTTCAGTAGCCTGTTGCCCATGAGGTCACCACTAGCTAACCGATCCCATGCAGGCAGTCTCGACGGCTTCCACAACTGCCAAAGCCGATACGACTCCACTTTCCAACAGGGGAGTACCGCGGCCCGCATAAGAACCGCAATACCAAATACGGCGATTGGGTTCTTGATGCATCGCTTCGAGGGCATCCCAGCCCCGATTCGAGTCGGGGCTTACGACGGGACGTTGCATTACGCACTTGGCAAGAACCTTGTCGGCGTCGGGTTCCGCAAACGCGTTGATCGTCTGAAAAATCGGTGACTCAATATCCCAGTCAGCATGAAAGCGGTTTAACCAGACCGAACACATGGCAGCTCTGCGATCCTCAGAAACCAACATATTAAAAGTGGCCCATTGGCGACGCCGTTCCGGCATCCATTGCGTATCAGTATGTACGTAAATCGAAATCGACTCGTAACGAAACGACCCGAGAATTCCCAATTCAGAGTCCGACAGAGCACTTACCAATTTGCCTGCTGTATTTGCTTGCGTGGCCACAATCACGTGGTCGAAAATTGCGGCGGTGCCGTCGATCAATCGGACCTCCACTTGGTCATCAAGGCGTTCCACCACCTGCACTCCACAGGAAAGACGCAATTGAATATCACCGTGCAACAATCGCTTGGTTGCATCCTGGGTTCCGTAACGTGTCTTTAGCAGTGTGGTATTTCGCGTTAAATTTTGCAAAATCGACAAGGCGGTTTTCGCGGGGTAATTGGCAACCGCCGAGTAACTGCAGGTAAACACGGTGGAAGATAGCGTTGGGTAAAGAAATTCTTGAATGAACTCGTCACTGAACTCCCGTTGCCTTAGATACTGTTCAAGAGTTAACGACTGCAGCACGTCATCTTGCTGCAAATCCTGAATGCCAACCTTTTGCAACCTGGCCGCCGCACCAAGGATTCTTTGGGCTTTCCGGTCCAGTAGCTTTCCGGCCAGCGTCATGGGTTTGATCGCTTGTTCCAGGGTTAAAAAAACGCTCCCCGGGAAGTGACAAAACGCCTGGGAAGAGCAGACTGCGGTCGATTCAATACCCAGGTCTTTATAGACCTGAAAGAGATGTGGCCATTGCGTTTCATTGAACATTCGCGATGGAACATCTGCCCGCACCATGGGGGTACCATCGACAGCCGGGATATCCAGAGAATGGGCATCCATGCCAACGGTCGGTTGTCGCTCAAACAGCGTGACCTGATGACCGGCGTCGCACAGTTTGCGCGCGGACACCAGCCCAGCAATCCCGCTACCGATAACACCTATCCGCATTTTAGTTCCAATAAAAATAAATCGCCTGCATCTCGAACAAGCATACTGCCTGCCCCAAAGCACCGAAATGCCTGACCGCTCGGCTGGAAAGAATGATCCATCCCATGTGATACCCGCTGATAAGACAGACCTGGTAACTAATAGATGCTGATTTTCTGAAAATGAAAACCGGGTTCGTATTGCCAAATGACCTGGCCATCCTGGTTAATCCGAGAAACTCGTTGGTTCGAGGCAATAATGAAATCTCCGTTCGAAACTTGCTCTGCAGCAATCAGGTTCCCCGCGCCCCCTTTAATCTTCCTGAGCAGTTCTCCGGATTGGTCGAATTCGTTGAAATCGGCGTTTCCTGAATAAGTAACGAGTGTGGTACCTCGCGAGGTACGGCGAGCGCTTAGCGGCTCACCATGGCCGGTTATTTCCGATACCATCTTGCCATTACGATCAATTTCCATGACTTTACCCGGACGAACGAACGCCACCAAACGGTTACCGTTTTTCAGGTAATTGACCTGCACCGTCATTCCATCGGTATTCATCTCCCAAATCAATTTGCCAACTCGGTCATATTCATAAACCTTAAAAAGGTCTGGACAGGCCACCAATAAATTTCCATCGCTATCCCGATCGATACTCGCAATTCTCCCAGGCAGATCGTTGAGTCGCCAAATTTCTCGGCCACGCTTGTCAAACTCAACAATCGAGTGATCGTAAAGTTGACTAACCAACCGGTGACCGTTGGGCAGCCCTCTAAGCGCCCAAGGGGCATCAAACTTTTTCTGCCAGGTCACCTCCCCGTTCATATTCAATTCGATTACCAATTTTTCGCGAAAATTGCTTAACAGAATCTTTCCATTCCCCCTTTGAATTTCTGCCAATGGGAATTCTAGTTTCGCAGTCGCTCCAAATTCAGACCACCAATGCTGCCAGCTTGTTAACGCGGCACGCCTCTCTTCCGGTTTCCCAAAAGCGAGGTATTCAAAATCTTTTTTCGTGGTCGCATGTAAAATCCGATGACTGTCTCTGCGCACCTCAAAGTCCTGAGATGTCATTAATTCCAACAGGCAAGGTATGCTTCGACGATCTCCTAAATCTGCAAGATGTTTCGCCGCAAATAATTTGATACTCGGATCCGGATCGCTTAACGACCGATTAAGTAAATCTGTAGAATCGGAAAACTCTAACGCCAAAATTGCCTGCAACGCCGAAATCCGCAGGCTTGCCGCTGGGCTGTTTACCAACTGCTCAAGCAAGCCAATGTCTTTAGGCGAGGCGGTCACTACGATAGCCGCTTGGATTGCCTGGATCGTTTCAGGTTCATCAAACAATAGCATCGCCTGAGCAACTTCTGGGCACAGGCCTTTGATTTGGCGGGCCACAATCAAATGGCAGATCGCCTCGGTAATGCCAGCCTGTGAATCTCGAGGAGCTCGTTCTTGACTCTGCCGAATAATCATTTGGGCAGCTGAACGAAGTTCAAAATCATCAGACTCCTGAGCTTTAGCCAACTCGTCCAGCGGCAACCAAGTTGCTTTTTCCAATGCGACGACTGCCCGTCGACGCGTAGAGTAATCGGTGCTGCCTAGCTCTTTGACCCACTGTCTTGCTTGAACAACCCGGTCGAGCTGATCGGGATGGTCGGGTTGCATACCCTGCAAGCAGGCTCGCAATGCTTCGGTCGATTGCCCAATGCCTCGATATCTCAATATTGTTAGTGCTGCTTCCGTAGCATGATCTCTATTCCCGTCGCCCATTTCCTGCGGTCGTTGGTCCGCTGCGAAAACCTGGGAATCCCCACTGAGTTGCCCGCTACAATTCGCAACGAATTCAAAACAAAGACCTCCCCAGACACACGCCATGACGACACAGCCGTGGTTTAGGATTCGCCGAGCTTCAGATATTGCGTGTAGCAGGTGCAAAATATTTTATCGCTTTAGCTGGGGTGCATGGGTCGATCCCTTCATTGTAAGAGGATTCAACGGCAAATCCACCATTGGCGTTTTCCCAACCTGCTGCAAATAGCTTTAATTTAGGGCGAAAACTCATCTCACCGGACTGGTGATTTTTTGATCAAATAAAACTATCATGAAAATGCCGCAATCCATCGAGCACTTTAAGTATTTTAAAAAGACCTATCCCCATGAAGTTGCAACCATTCGCTTGCCTGTTACTTTCCCTCTCACTTATTTGCCTCCCAGCATACGGTCAAGATGAGGTCGCTAAGCCAATGAGCGAGTACCAACCGGCCGTCGAAAAAATCATCAAATCAGCTCGACAAAATAACAATTCCTATATGAAACTGCAGGAGCTATGCGACGACATTGGTTGCCGCTTAAGCGGCAGTCCCGAATTGGAACAAGCGATTGATTGGGCCGTCGAAAGCTTGCAGAAAGACGGGCACGAAAACGTTCGCAAAGAACCCGTCAACGTCCCCAAATGGGTGCGAGGTAAAGAATCCTGCGAATTGGTTTCCCCGCGTTCAATGGCCATACAGATGTTGGGCCTAGGCGGGTCAATTGGTACCGGAGCAGGTGGGATTGAAGCGGACGTCATCGTGGTGGACAGTAAAGAAGAGCTCGACGAATTAGCGGACGAGGCAATCCAAGGCAAGATTGTTGTATTTAACTGTGCCATGCCGCGTTTTTCCGAAACAGAAGGTTCCGGATATGGCAGCACGGTCATCTACCGAAGCAATGGCGCGCGATGGGCGGCAGAGCGTGGTGGCGTCGCCGCACTTGTGCGCTCCATTACCGCCTATTCACTGGACTCACCCCATACCGGTGCCATGCGGTACAGCGGTGGACCGGACGTAAAAAAAATCCCCACTGCAGCGATCTCCGTCGAAGGAGCTACCCTGCTGAGACGCTTTCAAAATCGTGGAATCACTCCGCGAGTCAAACTCTACATGGAAGCGGAGGATCAAGGCGAGGCTCCATCCCATAACGTCCTTGCAGAGATCGTAGGTTACGAAAAACCGGAAGAGATCGTGGTCATCGGTGGTCACATAGACTCTTGGGATGTCGGTACGGGTGCCCATGATGACGGAGCGGGTTGTGTGGCAGCAATGGAAGCCCTTGCGATATTGCGACGCCTGAACCTGAAACCACGACGTACGATACGAGTCGTCCTGTGGACCAATGAGGAAAATGGAATTGCAGGCGCCCTGAACTACTTTAATCGTCACCAAGATGAAATTCACGTGGCCGGTATCGAATCTGACAGCGGTGGGTTCTCGCCAGAGGGCTTGAATTTGGATATGGAAGATAAGCAAAAGGAGAGCGTCGCCGAAGTACAACTGCAAGGGCTTTTGGATCTCTTGAAACCTATCAATGCTTCACGGCTGCGCACCGGTTTTTCAGGTGTCGATATCGGTCAATTAAAGCCGATGGGCACCGCCTGTCTAGGGCTCAGCGTCGATGGCCGACTGTACTTCAACACGCACCATACGCACGCCGACACGGTTGATAAAGTCGATCCCAAACAATTGACCGATTGCGCCGTTACGATGGCGGCAGCCGCATTTGTGCTGGCAGATATGCCGAAAAAACTTGGGGAGAAGTAAGACCGGTCATCAGGTGAGCCTTCCCCCAAAGAGGCATGGCCCCAATTCCTCAATTGCGGAACCTAACAACTTTTACCGGCGATTGCCTAAAGCTCATCCGAGCCTAGCAACTCAGCCTCTTTCTCATCTGCGGAAATTCCCACCAATCGCAAAGTGTCAAGGATGACATCTTTGTCGGCATTAGCGCTGACCATGGCTCGAAAGACACCGACCTCGTTGTCACCTAGCTTCTGTACTTGCCAGGCACCCATTTTGATTTCGGAATTGGATCGCACCAAATTCTCACAAACATCAGCTGGAACCTTACTACCTTTTTTGGCCGGCACGAACCCGACCGCCCAGACCTCACGAATCTCTAAATCCTGGTAATTCTCAGTCTTGGAATTTACGAAAACAATTTGAGAGCGGCCATCGTCATACTCAAAGAGCAGTTTAAAATCACCGTCCTCATCAATTTCGTATTTCAGCTCTGTTTGATCGAGCCGTTCCCGTACCCGCTCATCATGGTCGGCGACAGCTTCCGACGCGCTATTGGCTTGACCTAACGCAATCACGCTGGGCAAGTTCACTAACACAAACAGGAACAAAAAGGCAAAGGACAAAACCTTCATGACGGGCTTTCCTCGAGGAATCACAATATGATTTGGACCTTCTTTGGGTCCGACGCAGCCAACGTACCATAGAAGCACAAATCCGTCGATAAAGACTTGTTACCGGCAAAAAACGGGATAGTACCGGCAAAAAACGGGATAGCGACACCCCCAAATTACCAGCCTTATTTAATACCAGCGATTTCGCCTTCTGTGAAAGTGCCAGCTATCGCTTTTTTTGGCGGCGCACGGCGAGCCAACCAGCCATCACCAATACGACCCCAAAACCACTGGGCTCAGGTACACTGCGAAAACCCAAATATTGCTCGGTGTAAAGCGAAGCGTGGTGTAACCGCTCTTCAGGTGTGGCACCATCAGGCGAAAGAATCGCATAAACCGGCATGCTATCGAGGATGTCCGGTGCGGAAGTCGACATGATCCACTCAAAAACGTAGATCTCGTTTTCGGGGCGTGTATTGATTTTGTATTCGAAAGGCAAATCGACATGCCCGTGAACATCGACCACCTCCACTAAATCCAATGAGCCGTAGTTTCCATCACTGACCAGCAATGTTTCGGTTAGCGTCGTGATCTCAATTTCATCGGAAAGATCGATCGGTTGGAAATTGGGAACGGTACCCGGGGCCGGCATCAACGGCGGCGCTTCCCATTTGTAAACATCTGACAACTCCAAACGAATCGAATGTCCGAGCAACCGAGAATCCGGGTTAAAGATATCCCAAGCCGGCAACGAGGAGATGGCTTCATTCTTGCCGCCCGGAGCATCTATCCAATGATCGTGGATCGCGTTGAAATAAGGACGATGCACGCCTCCACCGTCATCAATGCCGCCTCCAATGGACCCTTGAGCCCAGAGTGCGTTGTCGTTCCGGACTTCAATCTCGAATCGTCGGCCGTCATGGGCGGACAAAGAAGTTGTGACGCATATCAACACAACAAAAAAAAGAAAGGTCCCGTATCGGCCCATCGTAGTTCGCACTCGCTATAAGGTAAATCAAACCCGAGATCGTTCTCCTGGAACGCATGTATCTTATCACGAAAAAGCCATGCTGGTGTAGAAATCACTCTTACCTGCTCAGCGAAAACACAAAATGCTCACGTGGGCGTTCATTCGCTTTCAGGAACCTTGCTCGACACCACTTCGCTTTGCGGGATCCCCAATTACGGTTTTTGGTTACTGAAAAACTTGTGTTCGTAACGCTGCAACAGATCGTCAAATTCCTCAATCAATTGCACCAAATCCTCGTTATCCAATTTCTGCAATGTCATCATTCGTTGAATGCGACGATGAGTGGGAACCACATGTCGATCGGGGCGATGGGGCGGTTCTACCACCACGACATCGGCAGGAGTCGTTCCTTCGTAGCAGGTCACACTGGGTGACGCGAACAACGTAAATGGGTTTTCTCTGTAGCGATCATTTCTGGCGATTAAGTCCATCGCATCGCGTAGGCAGCGAACAATGTGCGAGGGGCTAGAAACCAGTACGACGCGTTGAATACCGCGTTCCTGAAAAATATCGAACGCGGCCGCCAGTTCTCCTAACGTATTCTGAGACTTTATATCCAAAACAATCCGTGACAATATTTCCGTTCGCCATTCCGCCCAGAAATTGGGATCCGAAGATTCTGGAACTTGCCTCTGAAACGCCTCGAATTGCAGCAAGTTGTCAAAATACTGTCGCAAGTATTCCATGGAGTATTCGCTTTCAACTAACTTTCGGCCGCTAGATACCGATTCACCGAGTCGAAACTCTTTTTCGGATGCGCCCGTACCGAACACCAGCACCTCCGCATCAAATTGCCGCGCGACCAGTATCCCCTGAGGAATTCGCCCCAAGTGCTGGGGCGCGTCTCCCCATGCCACGTGACGCCAATTCTCAATATTTAAATTGCAACCATGTACGAGTATTCCTGTTTTCATGATCACAGCTTATCGCTGCGCCGGCCTTCGGGTAAGACCGGATTGACAAACCGAACTTGCCAACGGAACAACGAAAAGGATGTGCGACCGTGGGGCATAAAAAAGCGAGCGAGGAACCTGCAACCGGCAGCACGCGAATTTTTAAGCATTTATTGACGCCCACCTCCGCGGAAAAAGGCTGTTTGCCATGCGGAAAGTCACTCGCCAAGATATAATGCCTATTCACTTCCACGACAACAACTTCGCGAATCACCCCAGGAATATCGAGATGGCAACAGGAGCCAGCGACTGCAGCAGCACTCAACAAGCAGTCGAATTCATTGCAAAGATCCGAGAACGTATCGCTACCGTTGTGGTGGGACAGGATGAAGTGGTTGAGCGAACCTTGATCTCCCTATTCACCGGCGGGCACTTGTTGTTGCAAGGTGTCCCGGGATTGGCCAAAACGTTATTGGTTTCCGTGCTTTCGAAAACCATCGATCTCGATTTCGCCCGCATCCAATTCACAATTGACCTGTTACCTTCGGATATTCTTGGCTCCGAAATTCTCGACCAAAAGACCAGCGAATTCAAAATCTTGAAGGGTCCCATTTTTACCAACTTGTTACTGGCTGATGAGATCAACCGGGCAGCCCCCAAAGTACAGGGGGCATTGTTGGAAGCAATGCAGGAGCGGAAGATTACGATCGGCAATGAAAACTTTCCCCTGCCGGCTCCCTTTCTTGTCATCGCCACGCAGAACCCGATTGAACAAAGCGGAACATTCGAGCTTCCGGAAGCCCAACTGGATCGTTTCATGCTTTGTCATCGATTGACCTACCCGACCCCTGACGAAGAAAAAGAGATCCTACGTCGCAATTCAGCGCTGGGCATTCGCCGGCAAGACAAAGGAGCGGTCGCAAGAACGGAATTTGATATTCTTGATGACCAACCGGTGGGAACTGCGGATGACTTGATCACCTGCATGCACGCGGTTCAGGATGTTCACGTTAGTGATGTTTTCATGGACCACGTTGTTGAGCTGGTGAACCGAACCCGCATCCACCCTGCCTTGGAAGTCGGCTGTTCACCTCGAGCGGGCATTTCATTACTCAAGTCTTCTCGAGCACGAGCATTGATTAACGGCCGACATTATGTTGTCCCAGAAGACATGTACTCGCTGGCGGCAGATGTGATTTTGCACCGCATCCGTTTGAATTACGAAGCTCTGGCTGACGGTTTGACCGGTCAGTCAGTGTTGCACAGCATCATGAGTGAAATGGGTCTCACGACGTCCACCATTTAACAGGTAGGTGGCCGCGGCCATGCCCCATTATCAACTCAATTCAATCGACACATTGGACTCGCGACAATTCGCCTTGGCGGTGAAACGTCTGGCCGACAGTCTCAGCTACGGCACCGATGCGTCGCCGTTCCTTGGAAGCGGAACGGAGTATGTACAGTCGCGACTCTACCAACCAGGCGATCCTGTACGTTCGATCGATTGGCGGATTACCGCACGGACTCGCAAATTTCATGTCAAGGAATTTGAGACACCTAAACGCATGCCTTGTTACCTATTGGTAGATACCTCGGCATCCATGACGGTCAGCTCTACCAAACGCAGTAAATATGCGACGGCGGTCTACATGGCCGGGGGCTTGGCCTTTGCCTGTCTCGACCGCATCAGCCCCGTCGCAGTCCTCGGAGTCGGAGAGACCGACTTGCGCTACACGCCCAGCTTATCCCGCGATAAAATCATGCAATGGATGCACAAATTGCGGCATTACAATGTTCAGGAACATACCATGCTCACCGATCGTATTCGGGAACTGGGACCGTTACTGACCCATCGGTCCTTGATTATTGTTCTTTCAGATTTACACCAACCAGACGCGGTCGGCCCATTAAAACGATTGGCTCAGCAACACGATGTCGTCGCTTTGCAACTGCAAGATCCTGCCGAGGTAACGTTACGAGGGGCAGGCTATGTGCGAGCCCGGGAAGCCGAATCTGGCCAACCGCTGACGACGCGTGGTAAAAATGTCGGCATCGATCAGGAAACGCTTACCCAAGACTTGAAACGAGGACGTGTGGATCATTTACTCATTCGTACTGATCAGCCTTTTGCCTATCAGCTTCGGCATTTTTTCAAATCGCGTGGTTTATTGGGTCGAGGTGCTAGATGATGAAACCGCGTCTAACCATGGTGATCCTAGTTGCTGTCGCACTTTCCTCGGCGATAGCGTTGCCAGCACAGGAAAGTGGTGAACTCTATTCGCAATCCGTAGGCAAGGCAGGCTATATCAAAGAGATTATTTTGCCCGGGTCGGAACTGATCGCCAAACCCCTGGAACAAGAATCCGAAATGGTGGTTCGCATCATCCAGGCGATTCCTCACGGCGACAGTTTCCGCTACGAAATTCAATTTCATGGCTTGGAACCTGGCTCGCACGATTTAGGCGACTGGCTGGAAAGAAAAGACGGCAGCGGTAGCAACCTTCCCGAGATACCGATCGAAATTCTTTCGCTACTCCCTCCGGGCCAGGTCGAACCCAACGCTTTAGAAACGGGATGGCTTCCACGACTGGGTGGCTATCGAAATGTCCTTATTGGAGCAAGCGTTTTATGGGGACTGGTCTTTCTATTCCTACTATTCGGTGGGCGAAAAAAAGACGAAATCGCCGAGGAGACCGAGCCCCAGGAATCCCTGGCGGATCTGTTGAAAACTCGCTTGGACGCCGTACAAAACGACGAGATGCCCAAGGAACAATACGCCGAACTCGAAAGAATGTTGCTCGCCTTCTGGCGACGGCGCCTGGGATTGGAGAGTGCGGACACGGCCGAAGCATTAAGAACCATCCACGAAAACCCCGAGGCCGGCCCGCTGATGAAGCAACTGGAGCAATGGATCCATAATCCTGAATCAGACAAGCACATCAATCTTTCAGTGTTACTGGAACCTCTCCGCTCCATACCAGCCAACGAGGCAGAAACTGTCTCATGATCTTCGGTAACTGGTATGCATTGCTCGCGTTATTTATTCCGGCACTGATCCTGACTTGGATTTGGTTGCGGGACCGCTTCCCCGAATTAGCGACCGAAAGCCGTGTGAGTTTTGGCAGGGATGGACGCATTGCCTTGCCCCAGGACCACGGTGATTATCGCAAATCACGGTGGAACGATTTCTTCATTAAGTGCTTTCTCAGTGGCGCTCCGTTAGCCATGGCAATGGGAGTCATTCTCTTGGCCGAACCGCGACATTTAGCGGTACCCGAAGCGGAAAGAGAACTAACCAATATAGAATTCTGCCTCGACTTAAGTGGCAGCATGACGGGCCGCTTTGGCGAAGGCACCCGATACGATGCCGCGATGGCGTCAATTAATGGATTTGTCGATCAAAGAAAGGGTGATGCCTTTGGACTCACCGTTTTCGGAACGAACGCCCAACATTGGATTCCTCTGACCACCGACCCATCCGCGTTTCGTTGCTCGGTGCCATTCCTGAACCCCCGACGACTTCCTCAGGGGTACGGAGGCGGCACGATGATCGGACTGGGATTGAAGAAATCGCAGGAAGTTTTGGTGACCCGCGAGACCGGGGATCGCATGATCGTACTCGTCTCCGACGGGGTCAGCGGTGATTTGGGAGACGGGCAAGAAGAGGAGATCGCCAGGCAATTACGTGACGATAGAATCGTGGTCTATTCGATCCATATTGGCAATGGAGATACGCCTCCTGAGGTAGCAGCCATTACCAATATCACCGGGGGTAAATCCTTCGCACCTAGTGATACCGTCGCGTTAGAAAGTGTCTTTCAAAAGATTGACTCGATGGAGGTAGCGGAAATGAAACGCACCTACGCCGAAGTCATTGACTGGTTTCGTCCGTTCGCGATCGCGGGCCTCTCTTTGATCGGCATGAGCCTGATCTCGCTGGTCGTGATGAGGTATACGCCATGGTAGAAATCCTACCGGAAATACTGGCGGTTACTGTCGCACTGATAGCGATCCTCGCGGAAGCCATCCATCTGCGCCGCATCCGAAAAGTGCGCTATTTGGCATTCGGACCCAAAGGGACACCGGCGTCTTGGGTAATTCTGGCCCCCTTGCTGCGCGTCCTCAGTTTGGCCGCCGCCACTTGGGGATTTGCTTCCTTATTATTTGTGGTTGAGGCAGAAGTTCACAACCAAAGTACTCTCGAGGAAAACGACTATAAACACCTAGTTTTGGTGGTCGATGTATCACCCAGCATGCGTCTCAAAGATGCCGGACCCGACGGCGAACGCACACGTCGTGAAAGAGCTTCCGATGTTTTGGAATCGATGTTCAGTCGCATTCCGATGCGACAATTCAAGATCTCCGTGGTAGCCGTCTACACGGAAGCTAAGATGCTGCTGGAGGATTCTAATGATCACGAGGTGGTGCGATTCATCATGGAACGCATGCCGCTTTATCACGCTTTCAAGCCCGGCAAAACAAATTTGTTAAGCGGGATTGAGCAAGCTTTTAAGATCTCCAAAAGCTGGAACCCGGACAGCACCTTTGTCGTTGTGTTAACAGATGGCGACACCGTCCCGGCAAAAGGTATGCCCAAACTGCCAGCCTCTGTCGCCGAGTTAATTGTGGTAGGGGTCGGCAACTCAAACACCGGGACCTTTATCGATGGGCATATGTCTCGCCAAGATATCAATACACTCCGTCAGCTGGCCAATCGTTTGCGTGGCATATACCACAATGGTGATCAAAAACATTTGACAACTGCCATCGTCAACAACCTCACCAAAGTCAACGAGGAGGATAAATCAACTCCGTGGGGTCGCCGCGAGTGGGCATTGTTCGCCGCAATCACCGGTTCATCTATTTTCGCCATGATCCCTTTGCTGCTGCACTACTTCGGCTCCCGTTACAGAGCGGGAACCCCTGCGCACACCCCCCCAACCTAGGAAACCGCTGGACGCGGTACCCACAACGGACCCTGCCTGCAGACCAGAGTGCCCTGTTTTTTCATAAAAACACAAGTTTTTGAATCGTTGGTTTTGTATTTGTGTCGATTTACCGTTTGTATCGATGATTGACATTCAGGTAGAATGGAGGAGTGTCGAAGGCACGTCTCGATTGATGCGGAAAGAGGTGACATGAGAATCTTGTTGATCGTATCTTGGCTTTTTGTCGGCCTTGGTGGAGTGATATACCACTACGGGCCCGGCCAAGAGAAAATGGAATTAGAACGCATCGACAACATGATGCAGAACGCTCGCGACAGTGTTCAATCCGAAAACTGGGCTGAAGCTGTCGAGCAATTTGACGCCGTTTTGGCGGAGTTGCCGGCTGAGAAAAAAACGGAAGCCCGCGGCCTGGCATTAGAAAAGGCCAAGGCCCAAATGATGGCTGCTGAGTTACCCAAAGCTCGTGAGTCGTTACAGACGCTGTTAGACGAAGTCCGCCAAGACGATGAGGCCGACCCGCGTTTTATAGCCGATGTGCAATCCACATTGGCAAACTCCCAATACTACATGACCTGGCTGATGCGACTGGAAGGCCGTCCGGAAGAAGAGTGGCGTCCCGAAATCGAAGCGGCTCGCCAACATTACACGCAGCTGGCCAAAACAGCCGATGAGATTGGTGATAACCATTTGGCGACGCGAAGTGCGGAAGACCTAGAATCTTCTATACGATTGGCTCGCATGGAACTCCGGCAATTACAGGCCTTGCCATTGCCCAATCAATGACAGGGTACGTGAAGCGGCAAAGGTCGCAGTCGCGGTCGCGACAAAAAGGGTCCGCCCCAAGACGGAGCAAGCTTGGGTGAATTACCCGAAGGCAGCGGTTCCTAACCGGAATCCAAACTCATTATCAAATCAAGAAAGTCGGGCATAAGTCCGGCTTTTTTTGTGCCCGCTCGCCAGTGTTTGCAAAACCTAATCCACGCAAACCAAGTCCGGTTGTGTACAATAGGAATAGCAAACGTTGGGTCCCGATTTACAGGAACAGTTGATGAATTTTCGCTTCTCCATCGCATTTTTTTCGTGGGTACTCGCCTTCGTTTTTCTGGCTTGCTTAACGACAGCGTCACTCCAAGCTCAGCAGGCAATTCCTCTTCGCAAACTTACTCCGGTAACTCCCGGCATCCGGATTGTTCCCAGCGAAAAAACAATCACACCGGACGACACCAGCCCTCGGGGAGACAGGCAAGAGAGCCAAACCGCAAAGCCTGCTATCAAGCCATCGGCTGCCCCTAAAAAACCTGCCACATCAGACTCCCAACTCATCAAGTTACTGCTGGCCACCAAGCTTAATCGATCCACCCCAGCACTACTGAAAGAGTGGGCACAGCTTCCTAAACCAACCAAGGAGCCCGATACAAGTGCCAAAACGTCAAGGCACTGGCAGGGAACGATACTGAGCGTCGCCCGCCCATCCATAACTTTTCAAGTCACCGGCAATCCCAGCAATTCCTCTCCCGAAACAGGGCAGGGGGTTTCCCTGTTCACGAACGGGAAACGGTTTGCCAGCGCGACCGTTGTTAGATTTGAAAAAGGAACCCTTAGCGTTAACCTACTCCCGAACAACTCCCCCGCAAAAACCGCAGCCGCCATAGAAATCGAAAACAGCCCCAACGCCCCCCCCCAAGGCAAGCTCGCCTTACCCGATTTAGAAGTGGGCAGCCAATGGGTAATCCACGAAGACTTGGACAACGCCACCGGCCACGAAGCGACACTTACTCCACAGCAGAAAGTTACACAGTTTGCAAAATGGGTTACCACTGGTGATTGGGCCAACGTTAAAGCGTTCTTAAGTGAACTGCCGCCTGCCGAGGCCAATAGAGTTTACGCCCATCTGCTGAAATCACTTGCGACTCCTAATCAATCCGTCCTACCAGAAGGACTTTCCCCCGCTTTCGAAAGACAAGTCGCAAGCATGATCCGCCGCAGCGGCCAGAAGGTTCCCACGAGTTACCTGTCACCCAATGACATATTGGAAATTTCCGAGGCGATGCCGATGGTCGCTACCGAGCCTTCGCTCATCAACGCGGCAGTGAACACCAAGGCTGACGACCCCGTCACCGGCGAATGGCAGGGTATACATTTCGATGCGCCTTTTTCAATGAGTTTGAATTTAATGGATGGTTCGGTTACCGGATCGATGACCCTCGGTGAGGGAGTGGATGCCCTATTGAAGGTTGAGGAGGGATCGTGGACCCCCGCGAACAACACACTCTACTTAAAGCTTTCCGTTGTGGGTGCCGCCCGAGAGATGACCGTTGACTTAAATGCGACGATCACAGACCAAACAATGACGGGCAACACCTCCCCACCGCCAGCGACAACCCCGTTTTCTGCACGCAAGGTTGCACGCGAGGCGTTGGCTGCCGACGATTCCACACTTGCCGAGAATGAAGATTCAAACACCCCGCAAACGGATGATCTTCCAAAAGCAAACACATCCGGGGCGATTGCCACTTCTCCAAAAAACACAAAGCAACATATCCCCGCATTGGCTTTGCTAATCAGGTCCGCATTAAACGCTGGCCACGACTTCACGGAATTTGTTAGCGCTTTAGATAAAGGCACGACCCATTTTGGTTCGCCAGATCCACTCAAAAGACTGGACGCAGCGAATCTTCTATTGCAGGCGAATATGATTGATGACGTGGAACGCTTTCTGCCCGCCGCAGAAGACGACGCCAATTCGATCGCTGCTCAAAAACTCTGGTCACAGCTGGCGCTTCGCAGGTACAAAACCAGCAAGACAGCAAAATGGTTGAATATCGCTTGGAACGCTAATCAAAAAATTGCCGAATCTGCCGTCGTCGAAGCAGACAAGAATATGGCCTTGGCCACTCTTATCGAGTTATCACCTCAGGTCGATAAAGAAACGGGAATCGAATGGTTACAAAACAGTTTCACCTCGAGTCCCGAACTCGGTATGAAAATCCTCAGTAGCCTAGGTTCCAAATCTGCGACGATGGCCGGACAAGCAGCACAACTGAAGGCGAACAAACGTCTCGAACTTTTGAAATTACAAAACCAAACCGTCGAACAATTAATTATTGTGGCCCCCGAAAACGCCCAGTCATGGCAACAGGCCCTCACGCTATTAATCCAAAACTGGCTGAAAGAAGCCGAGATATCCCTGGAGCTCTCGAAGCAAAACATGGGCGGTAACGTCATGCAAATTGACGTTTATGGAAATTTTTACTGGCTAAATCCACAACAAATGGCGCAACGCCGCAGTGGACAATTACGTGCCAATCCCATCCAACCTAATGAACTTCTGGAAATTGCCCCCGGGGATTTCTGGCAGCAACAAGTCAACAAAAGCCTGCAAACGCAGGTCACAAAAACACTCGCCAGACTTCATTTGCGACTCAACGAGGAAGACAAAGCTTTTCCGTACATCGAATCCATTGCCAAAACGAGACCGGATATTGCCCGAGAGCTGGTCGACGAGTTCCTCACAACTTGGACAAAGAACCACGACCCCAACGCCGCCCGCCGTCAAACCAACCCCTATATTTACCAATACGGTTTTGATCGCAAAGCGGAAGCGATCCCGCTTACGCGTTCCAAACAAGAACGCAACCTGGCCGCGCTTACGAAATGGGTAGATCGTATTCGCGCAATGGAACTCGGGGACATTGACGAAAGCAAACTAGCCAGAGCGTTTACCACCTGCCATAGCAACGCCGAGGTTTTCAAACTCGATAGAGTACGCAGCGTCTTCGGCGACCTCAGCAAAATGGATCCCGATACCATCGCTGAAATTTGTCAGAAAATGCGTACGAACCTCTCCTCCAAGTGGAAGGACATTCGCCAACAGGAGGCAATGCAAACCAATCGCCGAGAACCGGAAGTGCAAGAAGAGGTTTTACGAGGCTACACAGTTGCCAAACAATTGTTGACTGAAGCTTTAAAGTCAGCACCCGAGAATTGGAAACTGCAACTGGCCTTGGCCACGCTAATCTATGACGAAAACTCTTACGCCCAATCAGTACAGAAGTCATCGGATTTCAGCGAAGTACGAAACTCGGCATTCGAAGCATTTGCAGAGGCAGCGACAAAATACCAAGCCGCACTGCCAAACCTGAATCAATCCCAACAATCGACGGAGGTTTACGACCGCTGGTTTTACGCCAGCTTGGGTGCCAGTGACCTGGGGAGAATAACGGATAAGACGACACCCGATAAACGTCAATTCAAAAAAATCCGCGATGCCATCAACAACCTGCCCGGAGAAATGGCAGAAGTGCACATGGCAAAGTTTGCTAACAATCTTTTCACGCGAATGAGCCCCCTCAAACCGGAAATCAAATTTCGGTATCTAGAAGCAGGATTTGAGATTGCCGAAGCTCATCCCCGTGCTTGGGAGGCCAAGAAATTGTACGACTACTATCGTGATTTAGTCGGCGAAATTCGCTTGGATGTCGCGCTCGACGGCGACGATAACGTGGGCCATGAGCAACCTTTTGGTTTGTACGTTAACATCCTGCACACACCTGAAATTGAACGCGAATCAGGCGGATTCGGCAAATATGCACAAAACCAAAATAGTATGATGCGAGCCTATAACTACGGTCGCCCCACAGAGGATTACCGTGATAAATTTTCTGATAGCGTCAGCCAGGCTCTGGAAGAACACTTTGAAATTCTCAACATCACGTTTCAAAGTCCCAGCACGATGCAAAGTCGCTCAACTAGTGAACCCGATTGGCGCGTCACTCCGTATGCTTACGTGCTAGTTAAACCAAGGGGTCCTGAAGTCGACCGCGTTCCTCCTCTTCAATTAAACCTCGACTTTTTAGATACCTCCGGTTACGTCGTGATTCCGGTGGAATCACCCGCCGTTATCATTGACGCTGCGCAATCGAAAGCCACCCCACGCCCGGTCGAGGACCTGCAAATCACTCAAACCCTGGACGAAAGGCAGGCAGAGGAAGGTAAATTAATCGTCGAGGTCTCGGCAACAGGAAAGGGCTTGATACCGAAACTAGAAGATTTAATTGACTTGGAACGCGAAGATTTCGAATTGGTTAGCATCGATGATCAGGGAGTCTTGCCCACCGCATTTGAAAAAGACAGCAGCGAAATTCAAATCTTGTCCGACCGCAGCTGGACGGTGGAATACCAGGCAAAACAGAGCCAAGGAGAGATGGCCAGCTTCAAATTTGGAGAACCCAAACCCCCAGAGGCAATCGCCAAATTTCAACGGTACGAGGATGCCGACCTCGTTGGTGTTGAGCAAACGGTAACACTAGCTCAGAACTACGGCTCATTCAGTTGGAGCTTCTTATCCTGGCTAATTCCGTTAATCGCCATCGGGATCGTCGGTGGGATCTTTGCCACCATGTTCCTAAGTAAGCCAATTGTCGACGAAAGCAGCCGATTTCAAGTGCCAAAGGATGTCAATCCATTTTCGGTTCTGACGCTTCTTAATGACATCCAGCAACGCAATGGCATCAGTGCGGAACTCTCCAACGAACTGAAATCCTCTATCGAACGCGTGGAAGAATCTTACTTTGGTGCAGAAGATCCCGCTGACACTGAGAACTTGACGGAACTCGCTCAAACCTGGGTCAAAAGAGCCAAGTAAGCCCAAACCGAAATGCCGAAAACATCTTGTTTCCAAACTTTTGGATCTATCCAAGGTCTGCGGCGAAACGAGTCAATTTCCCTTGACACTCGGAGAGGCTTGGCGGGTCTTCGCGCAGGACGACAACATTTTTGGCATTACGATGGAACGGCTTGGGGCCTTATGCGGTTCGGCTTGAGGTTCCAATTCCAAGGGTACGACTTGAAGTACCTTGCTGGCAAAGTAGTCCCATCGGTCAAGGATTTCTTCTCCCCAAAGACTCTGGGTGTGCCGCTGGAATTCGCTGACCAAATCTTTCATGCGATTAAGAGCACTACCAACGGGCTTCCTGATGCGGACGGTTTGTTGATTACAAAGTTGGCGAAAGTCTCCTTCGAGATCTAACACGAACGCTTCACCACCGGTCATCCCAGCAGCAAAATTATTGCCCGTGCCTCCTAGCACAATGGCGGTGCCCCGCGTCATGTATTCGCAACCATGATCGCCACACCCTTCCACAACAGCATTCGCTCCGGAATTCCTCACGCAAAATCTCTCCGCCACCTGCCCCGCGGCGAATAACGATCCACCGGTCGCCCCGTACAGTACTGAATTTCCCGCGATCACTTGGGTAAAACTACTCGCTGGAGAAATACTTGGTGACAACGTGATCATGCCCCCAGCCATACCTTTGCCTACATAATCGTTGGCTTCACCATTCACCGCTAATGTGATGCCTTGGCAGAGAAAAGCTCCCAAGCTCTGACCGGCAGAGCCCCGTAAATACAGTTGGATCGTGCCCTCTTCCAATTCATGCATGCCAAAGCGACGTACAATCTCGCCTGACAAACCGGTGCCAATATTGCGATCCGTATTCACAATCGCTTTTTTCAGCACCAACCCTGGAAATTCCCAGTCGATTCTTTTGATGACCTCATTATCAAACGCCACCGGTGGTGTTTTTTGCAGGGCGTATTTTGCCGCTGTACCAATATGCCCACTCTGTTTTGCGGGCACTTCCGCAAGGATATCTTGCAAATCTAGATTGCGTGTCTTCTTATGCTGAAAGACATTCGTTTGCTCCAGCATCTGTGTCTGCCCAATAATCTCGTCCATGGTTGCCACCCCCAGCACAGACAAAATCGTGCGACATTCCTGGGCCACCGCATTCAGATAGTTGACCAGGTTTTCTGGCTTCCCTTTAAATTTCCGGCGGTACTTGGGATCTTGCGTCGCGATGCCGACAGGACAATTATTCAAGTGACATTTTTTGACGTATACACAACCCAGCGCGATCAGCGCCATGGTGCCGAAATTATATTCTTCTGCTCCCAAAATGGCGGCCTTGATAACATCCAACCCAGTCCGCAGCCCTCCATCCGCTCGCAAAATCACGCGTTCGCGTAAATCACCAGCCACCAGAGACTGATGCGTTTCGGCGAGACCTATTTCCCAAGGTAGCCCAGCATGCTTGATAGAAGTCATGGGACTGGCACCCGTCCCACCTTCGTGCCCACTGATTAAAACCACATCCGCCTGAGCCTTTACAACGCCTAAGGCAATACTGCCAACCCCCGATTTAGCGACAAGCTTGACGCAGATTCGAGCCCGGGGGTTAATGACCTTCAAATCAAAAATCAGTTGCGCGAGATCTTCAATGGAATAAATATCATGATGGGGAGGAGGGCTAATTAATGTGACCCCGGGTGCCGTACTACGAAGGCGGGCGATCAGTTCATTCACCTTGAAACCCGGTAACTGCCCCCCCTCACCAGGCTTGGCGCCCTGGGCCATTTTTATTTCGATTTCATCTGCGGAGCAGAGGTATTCCGGATTTACCCCAAACCGGCCCGAGGCAATTTGCTTGATGCGACTGTTAGACGAGCGACCGTTTTCATCAGGTGTGAACCGCCTTGGATCCTCACCCCCTTCACCTGAGTTGGACTTACCACCGATTTCATTCATCGCGATCGCCAAGGCTTCATGCGCTTCCGGGCTGATTGCCCCCAAACTCATGGCAGCCGTGGTGAATCGTTTTCGTATTTCCTCAATGGGCTCGACCTGCTCAATCGGCAGCATCGCTTTCCCGGGATTGAGCTTGAGAAGATCACGAACGGCAACCGGAAACCGATCCTCAAGCTCATTTCGAAAGCCGATATAGTCGTCCGTCTCGTTGCCCTCAACGAAACGATGAATTTTCTTGGTGACCTTGCCATTGATGACATGATGTTCACCCTGCCGTTTGGGCTTGGATAAGCCAGGTGTCTGCAACCGTAAATCCGATGGCAGAGGCTTAAATGCTGAGTCATGTCGCTGCAGACAATCATCTGCGATTTCAGCAAATCCAATCCCCCCTAAATTTGCGTAACAGTATTTGAAACAGGCGTCGATCACAGCAGGCCCAATCCCCAACGCCTCAAAAATCTGCGCTCCCTGATAGCTATTTAAAACCGAGACCCCCATCTTGGACATAATTTTCAGCAAACCGTCATTAAGTGCCGTGCGATAATTCTCCCAAGCCTGCGGCAAGCTGAGTCCGCCAAGTAAATTCGCGCTAGCCAGTCGTTCGATCGTGCCATAGGCGAGATACGGGTAAACGGCCGTGCA
The DNA here is from genome assembly GCA_905480235.1 of uncultured Pirellulaceae bacterium. GTDB lineage: Bacteria > Planctomycetota > Planctomycetia > Pirellulales > Pirellulaceae > CAJQPP01. The sequence continues at coordinate 3,470 of CAJQPP010000001.1, read as the reverse complement.
ACCAAAACCAAACAATAATGCCAATTGATGAGAATCACGCACGTCGGAGGTTTCGGCTACCAGACTGCACATCATTCGTTGACTGGATTTACACAGCCCATGATGGATGGCGCCCACCGCCAACAACATGGGAATCGCCACGCGAGATTCACTGACAGCTGAATCTGACAGGATTAATACCGCGGCCTGATTGTCGACAGCCAACTGAGCCTGCTCGACCAATAAATCCAGTGCTTTTTGCAGGCCTTCCGCACCCGCACTGCGATCCCAGGTGACATCTAACGTCTGATAGGAAAAGGGCACATCAGCCTTGAATTGACGAAATTCCGCCGGCGTCATGACGGGATTGCCCAAGCAAAAGACACGGCAATGATGGGGAGTCTCCGCTAACAAATTACGCTCAGGCCCTAACGCCGTAACCAAGCTGATTCCGGAACGCTCCCTAATGGGATCGATGGGAGGATTAGTGACTTGCGCGAAACGCTGTTTAAAGTAATCCGCCAAATGCCTCGGTTGCCGACTAAGAACCGCAAGTGGAGTATCAACGCCCATGCTAAAGGTCGGTTCTTTGGCATCACATGCCATTTGCATGATCGAAGGCTGAACCTCTTCTGCAGTCAGCCCCGCAGCGATTTGTCGACGCAAGTACCACGTTTCATTTTTACTCCGCACCGATGACATTGCGCCTTGTTCGGTTGGCACAAAATGGCTGCGATTCTCACTCAACCATTTGCCATAGGGCTTCTGGTTCGCCAGCTCCTGTTTAATTTCATGATCAAGGAGAAGCCGTTGATTGACCAAATCGACTGAGATGGATTGACCAGGCCCCAAACGCCCCCGTAATTGAATATTTTCGTCCGCCTCACGGTCTGCACCCGCTTCGGAGCCAACGATCAAAAGCTGGTCGCAAGTAATTTTGAATCGCAAAGGTCGCAAGCCGTTGCGATCGAGGCTGGCCGTGGCCATTTTTCCATCGCAAGCAACAATCGCGGCAGGCCCATCCCAAGGTTCACAAAAACAACTATTAAATTCGTGAAACGCCTTTTGAGAATCTGAAATACGCGGATCCGCCTCCCAGGCCGGGGGCACTAACATGGTCAACGCATGAGGCAGACTACGTCCGGAAAGCGTCAGCAACTCGATGGAATTATCGAGACTTGCGGAGTCCGAATCGTGAAAATTGAAAAGGCGACGAATCACATTTCGGTGCTGCTCCCAATAAGCGTGATCGAAAGAGGACTCGCGAGCGGTCATCCAATTGCGATTTCCGCGGATCGTATTTATTTCGCCATTGTGAGCGAGCATGCGGAAAGGCTGGCAAAGCGCCCAATTCGGGGCGGTGTTGGTACTAAATCGCTGGTGATAGATGCAAACAGAGCATGCGTAGTTCGCATCCTTTAGGTCGGGGTAAAACTCAGATAACCGCCCCGCCAATACTAAAGCCTTGTAAACGATCGTACGGCAGGAAAGGGCGGCGATATGCAAACCAGGCAGTTCGCAAAACCGAGGAGACAACTCAATGCTCCTTCGCGCGATAAAAAGATTTCTTTCCAGCTCATCGGGATCATCCGTGGCCGCAGAGATAAAGACCTGAGCCACATCTGGTAATTGGCTAGCCGCCAAAACCCCCAGAACGCCTTCGTTGACTGGCACGTCTCTGATCGCCAGAACCCGCATTCCCAGCGATAGGATTTTTTCTTTGATGAGATCCAGTGCTCGCTCGCGAAGCACCGGATTGCGGGGCAAAAACACCGAACCAATTCCAATGACGGGCGGCACATCAATAACACTCTGCTCAGCAAGCCACTCTTCGATTAGCGCCCGGGGGGGCGATGTGGAAATACCCGAACCATCGCCAGTGACGCCGTCCGCATTAATAGCCCCTCGATGAGCCACGTTGGCCAATGAACCCAAGCCGAGTTCGAGCACTTTTCGCGAAGGTCGGTTTTCGAGGGATGCGATCATTCCCACCCCGCAGGAATCCGAGGGATCTATATCGATCCGTCCAAGTACCTGATTTTCAACCGCCATGGATAACCGCCCGCTAAGTAGAAATTCCTTCTCTGAGGCAATTCTCGGCATTAAGCCAAGGAAGTCAAATCTCCCTTTAACAAACTACACGGCATCCCGCCTAAAACACGCTGCAAGGTCATCACACTTACCTTCACGACTAATTAAAGGCGTATTTAATGGTCCAAATTAAATAACAAAAACATTAAGTTGATGAGAAACTGCGAAAAAAGGAGCGTCGCGGCAGCACCCAGAAATCACTAGCGGAGAACAAAGCCCCAAAGACCATTTACAAAACAGCTTTGCCCAGACGCCTGAATATCACCGGCTTGTGGGCCTAGGTGGTGGCCCCGAGCACCTCAGTCATCGATGCGATACTCGCGCTCGGGTTACGACGCTCGGGTTACGAGAAAGTGTTTTGTCAGAGGATATCGTGGTAAAAGATACCAAGGAGGAGCACATCTAACTTGGTGGCAAATTTACTGTACGCGCTAAATTTGCTGCACGCGGCAACAAGGTCCTTCACGAATCTCAACCGAGTGGCGTTTAATAAACCCGACATACCGAGCTTCCGCGTGAAGGACGATTCCAGTATTCGGGAATATTGGCCTCCCCCTGCCGGTCGGCCGGGTGGCACAGGCAACCCTTCGTGCCGACGAATGCCCCTCGAGCTGATACGTTATCAAGTGGACGAAGTAATCTGACCTGATGGCATCAACGGTTAGCAATCGCCTGAGCAATCAGCTTGCGGCGCATCGACTGAGACAAGGAGCTTCCCGATTCCATAACCCCCATCATCGACCGGCCAGGAAAGTCGCCGCCCGGTGAAAGCCAAACCCCGCAATACTAGTATTGTGAATTGAGCAGGCTGTAGTAACGCAGATCAAAATGGCCGGCTTCCGGTTGCCGGTTGGCAAAATTCCAGTCGGTGAACCAGTCAAACAGGGGCCAGAATTTGGCTTGATTCCGCAGGGTGCCGTACTGGGTTCTCCAGGCTAGCCAAGCGTCCTCGCTGTTGACTGCCCGCAAATCGGTTAGCATCTGGCCGGCTTTTTCGGCCGGCACTTCGACCAGCAGATTGGGGAAATCCCCGACCAGTCCCTGATAAACGCTAAGCGTGTCTAGCTGCGGCTGGCGGGCCCCGTTTTCGTCGAATACCACATCATTGAAGGCATAGGAACGGTTGGCGATCAGCGTGTAGACCTTGGAGTGGTCGGCAAAATTCACACGCAGAAACGTCACACTGGGCAGGTAACGGGTGAAATCCTCGTGGGTCTTCATGGTCAGCGTGTTGGCCGCAGCCACCCACTCGGCGGTGGTCTTCAGAGGCGCTTCCGGAATGTCGCCACCCTCGCTGGTCTGATTGAGCAGGTCGCGCGGGCCACTTACCTTTTCCCCCATGCGCCTTTGAATCAGCGTCAGTACACCGGAAACCGGGTCAAGGTCGTCCACCGGGACGG